>JAITOU010000030.1 GCA_031289755.1 Clostridiales bacterium | reverse complement strand
GCATTTTTATTTATTGACATTTTAAGCTTTACGGCTTACTCCACTCCCCATTTTGTCAAAAGGGCAGGAATTTTAAAGGTAGAGATATCATAGTACATGAGATTTATCGCGTCTTCTTTGAATGTCAGCTTGTATTCTAATAGCTTCTCCGCAGATATCACCGCCGGAGCTTTTGTGCCGTATATCTCTATTATCAGATAAAGTACCGACAGCCGTTCGTTCGCGATATGGCTGTAAAGCAGAGCGTAGCGGTCGGGTTCGGTGAGCCTAAGCGGTTCGAGCGCGGCTATTGCGCTGTCAATATAATCGTTCCACTTCAACAAAACGTCTAACGGATAAAATTTTTCGACAACCATGCTTTGATAACAAGAGCTTGCACCGCCGTAATCGGTGGTTGCTTTTAGATTATCGGAATGCCGCCGGAAGTCGTCAAAATACTCACGCATTTCCCCCGACGCTTCTCCGAAGTAGCCGTCAAAAAATCTATCGGTCAGCTCGTCCACGTCGGCGTTTACGTCCCACGCAAGCTTTGCTTGCAGATATGCCTTAAAAATCTCCCATCCGGACACATGGTCGTTCGTCTGCCCCCAAGTAAGAGCCAACCCCATTCGCGATAGGTTAAAGATATACGCCGTGTTGCATTCAAACGCCAGCTTATACCAATCCTGCATGGTATCAAAATTGTCGGAAGGTGAAAAACTGCTAGAAAAATTTGAGCCGTATATCCACAAAAACATTTTATCGCTTACCTTTGCCCACCCTTCCATATTGCTCTTCGTCACGGCGTTTATCGGGTCGTTTATAGAGCGTGTAAAGTCGGCGGTAATAGGCGCAAAGAAAACACTCACGCCGTCGGCGCATTTTATGTCGCCCTTTGTCGGCGGCTCTTCCGAGTCGTGATAGGCAAAGAAGATAATTTCCAATTCGCGTGCGTAATCTTTGCCTTCATCCGTCAAAAACCACTCGTCCACTATGCTGTGCAAATCGTTCATAAACAAGAGAATCGATGCGGAATCCGCGCCGTATTCTTCTTTGACGTGCCGGCACTCGTCGCAGTCGCACAATCCGCCGCCGTCTTGTATGGTAAAGGTTACGATAGTTTTTTTGGTGTTCAAAATCAACGACGCTTTGAGAGTCTCAAAGGATTTTGCAAGCAAGGCGTCGCGCTCCGCTTCGTCGCCGTGCGCGTTGTAGCATAGCTGCGTTCCGTCGTACACGCCATGCTCCGGTCCGCGGTCCCAATGCGACCAGCTCGGCCACACGCTATTTGTCTGGTCGGTGCCGAACCACTTAGGGTGCGCCAAATAAACGGGGTCGTCTTCGGCGACATAGCCGAACCAACCGGGTATATATGTCATCTTTTGGACGCCGGCAAAGGCAAAGGAATTGTGCCAAATCGCTCCGCCCGTGCCGACACCGAGAAGAAGTTGATTACTCCGAATTTGACGGTAGCGGTACAAATTATAATTATACCAATTCCAATCGGCGGTGTATTGATTATCGACAAAGCTGTAATTTGTCGCGCGGTATTCTATATCGGGTACTTCGGTAACGTCATAATTCATCAACGGAATATCCGTGACATTATGCTTCATCGAATATGAGTCGGTAAAGTAAAAGTCTAAGTCAAAAAGCTTGTACAAAAACTCGTACACCGCATACATATATCCGTTCTCTTCTCCGGTCGTTACTCCGGCTCCCGCATCGCCGCCCGTGAGAAAAACCGAATTGCCCTTTGTGACGATACGAAAGCCGCCTCCCGGTAATTGCGAATAGTCAATGTCGATACCGGAGTCGGTAAGGAATGAGCTTTTGCCGATAGAAATATACTTCGCGTCGTCGGAATAATGCACAACGGTGTCCTTAACCGTAACGAGCTGCACGCCCGTCGCCTCTTCAAAAAACTTGGTGAGTTCTTTGGCGGCTATCGTCTCCAACATCCAATAATCTCCGTAGCCGACCGCAGCGGAGCGGATTACGATTTTATAATCCGTTACGCCGTTTTTTAGGATAAATCTATCGGTGGGCGTCGAGTTGTCTAAGTGAATGCCGACGGCTTCCGGTTCGGCAGGGATATACTCGCCGCCGCCCGTCGGAAGCGGCACAATAATGCCGCCATCGCTTTGAATAATATTAAAGAAAGCAATGCCGAATATCAACACGGCAACCAATGTCGCCGCCGTCAAAAGTACAATAATTTTCCTTTTGCTCCGCTCTTTCTTTTTGATTAAAGCCATTTTCTTCTCCTTAGTCCTTTGCTTTGCCGTTTGCAAACTTTCCGTATCGACGTCACCGTAAGCGTGCCGTTCGATGTTTTGCTCTCTTTAACGTTAAAGATATTATACCACACTTAGTATGCAAATTGCAATAGCTTTGGCTATTTGCCGTTTCTTTCCCGCACAATATTTGTGACGGAATACAAAAAAAGCGAACTTATGTCCGCTCTTTTTCTAATCCCGTCGAATGCAAAAGGTCCTTATTTCTTTTTAGTACCATTCTTAATCATTTCTATTTTTAACACGAGAAATTCTCTCATTAAATCAAGCGGAAGCGATTCGTCTAATCTGAGTTGAAAACCTGAATTGCAGGTAACGTATCCTTTCAGTTTTGCTTGATTATCGGCGATTATTTTTGAGTCGACAAAAAATCCGATATGGTTTTTACCGTTAGCAAAATATGCGAGCTGCTTACCGTAAAGCTTATATGACGGCATTCGCTGCCCTATCGTCTCTTCGGCTTCCGGTGCCGTTTCAAAAATAAGCTTCCTGACGGCTTGCATCATTCCTTGTCTTTCGACGAGGGCTTCGGCAATATATTCGTCTACCGAAACGTTTTTTGGGCAGTCCATACGACATTTCTCCAATAAACTTGTCCTAATATTTCATTTTGATATTACAGCGACCGAATATATGCGAGCGTCGCATAGATTTCCGCATTTGCGCTCATTTGCAGGGCTATCGGAGAAAAGGGATATTTTTCGGGCCAGCCTTGATACCAATCGTTCGAGAAGAAATCTCTTTTAAAGCCGAGAAAGCCCGTCAATCGGGAATTGTCAAAACCGTAATCTATTGCGTTTTGTATGTTTGATATATAAGGCTCGGTGTTTGCGGCGTCATACCGATAAAGCGCGGTGTAGCCGTTCAACAAAATCAGATTGAACCACACCATCGTAGGATACCGCTTGACCGATTCTGTCTCCGTAGCTTCGGCAAAATATTCGTCCGCCGACCTTGCCCATGCTTTTGCATAGTCAAGATATTGCGCTTCGCCGACCGCTCCGTACAATTCGACCGCCGCGGTTATCGGCGAACCGCTATTGTAGGTGTAAGGCTGACCGGCGATATCCTTTATCGACAGAATATTGTTGTCGGCATCCTTGTTGAACGACATAAAATCACTGAATACGCCTTCGTCGTTGACAAGATAAGGCAAAAAGCGAAACGTGCTTTGAGCAATACCGAGATAAGCTTCGTTGCCGGTCACGCGGTACAGCGCGGCAAAAAATTGCGCGGCAGGTCCTGTCGAACAAGCGTGAACCGCGTCCTTTTCGTACGCCCAATAAAATCCCCCGACGGCTCCGTCCGGCGCGGCAAGACCTTTGTCTGTAAACAGCGACGAGTCGAGCCTGACGTAAGCGTCTTTTGTCAGAAATTCGGCGATTTCCACCGCCAAATCAAGGTATTTTTTGTCGTGAGTAAGCTCGTATAGTCCGACAAAATCACGCCCCAACCACATATTGTCGTCATAGGCAAGCTCTCTGTAATCGGCGGAATTTTTAAACGCGCCGCGCCATGCCGAATAACCCGAAAACGCGCCGTTATGCTCGGTGCGGTAGTATTTTAATCCGTCTAATATGCCGTCCATTCTTTTAAGATAAGCAGTATCGAGCAGAGCCATTTTGTATGTAAGAGAAATCAAGCCGATATATTCCCAGCAAGACGCGACGCCGCGATACGGATAATAGGTCAAAATATTGAAGCCTTTTATATAATAGCTCCGATAGTAGGACTCGGATAGCCGAACGGCTCTGTCCAAATCCTTTTCATATTCGGTCGCATAAACCGCGCCGTCGGCTTTTGCCGGACGCACCGACAAATAAAGTCCTGTGCCAAAAAACGCGACGATAACAAAGACCGCGAAGAAGAATGAAATAAAGATTTTTTTTATTAATTTTCTTTTTTTCATAGGGAATTTCTCCTTTTTGTATTAATAATTTTTTACTCACTTGATGTCTAAGCTATAAAATAATTCGGCAAAAGGATTGCCGTTATAGTCGTCCGTTCTCTTGAAGCCGTGACCTTCGAGAAGATGAATACTCGCATATCTGTCGGTAGTCGTATCGGCTTTTAACAATGTGTAAGCATTATTTAACGCCCAATCGTAAGCCGTTTTGAAAAGCATTCCGCCGTAGCCCTTGCCCTGCTCCTTCGGCAAAACATACAAGCGTTTTAATTCCGCCGAGCCGTCCGATAGCTCACGCACGGCGACCGTGCCGGCAAGCCTTTCATTATCGTCAAACATACCCCAAACTACGCCTTTTCCGTCCCTTGCGGCGGCAAGTATCTTTTCATCTTCTTTTTTGTCATAATCGCCGTACTCCCACCCGAGAACCTTAAAACAAGCTTCCACAAAAGCAAGATACGCTTTGACTTCTTTATCGGCAATTATTTTTATAAGCATAGTAAATATCACCTTTACTTTTTATCCTTGTCATTATTTGTGGGTAGCGCAAGCAGTTTTTCGCGTTTTACGTTTACGTTCAAAAGCGTTTCAAGCTGTTTTCTTGCCGTCTTATTGAGCAGAACGATTCGTTCCGACTGCGCCTGTTTTTGTTCGATTAAAATCGCGTTATAGCTTTCCAAATTTGCAAGCACAAGCAGTTGCTCCACGCTTGCATAATCGCGCATATTGCCTTTCAAGTCGGAGTGTTCGTTGCGCCACTCCCACGCCATCTTGCCAAAAAGTGCAACATTTAGCATATCCGCTTCGTTCGCATAAACATATGCAATTTGCTTTTGCGTAAGTTCGGGAACAATGAGATTATCCTTTATCGCATCAGTGTGAATATGATAGTTTATCTTTGCAAGCTCGCGCTTTGCCGTCCAATCGAGAGTTTGCTGTTCGCTTGCTTTTAAGCGTTGGAATTCCTTTATGATATACAGACGAAATTCAACTGAAACCCAATTTGCAAATTCCATTGCAATATCATTATGCGCGTATGTTCCGCCATATTTACCTGCCGTCACAACAATGCCGGCGGCATTCGTTTTTTCAATCCATTTACTCGGAGAAAGTACGAAGCTATTCAAGCCGGATTCTTTTCTAAACCCGTCGAATTCGACGGGGTTAAAATCAGGATTATATAAACTTTCCCAAATGCCTAAAAACTCAATGGTCATTCGGTTTCGTAACCAATTTTTTATAACGTCATTCGGGTTTTCTGCATTTTTAAATTTTGCTATGTCGGTAAGCGACAAATAGTCGTTTTGATTGTAACGATTATATCTGACGTTTACGCCTTTGACTGTTATAGTTTTATCGTTCGGCATTTTTGCACTCTCCTTATTTTAAACTCTTTGAATTTGAGAACATTACCTATTCATCGAGATATTTTTCGGTCAGCTCGTTAGAAATTTCTCCGCGATAATGACTGTATAGATATAACAAAGTGCGTCTGCGCTCATAATGTACGGTCACTATATCCTTTATTAGCGTTTCTATCAGCGCGTCCATCTCCGGCATCGTCTTTATCTCGATAACAGCTTCTGTCATGCGAAATGCCACCTTTTTTGAATATATATTGATTGTAGCACAAAACGGCTGTCAACGCAAGGTGTAGACGCCGTGTTATTCTTCAAATGTTTCTTTCATTCTCTCGATATCGTAGCCGAGTAAATACGGCTGCAATTTGTTGTAAAACGGCTTGCCGTGCGCTCTCGATGTAAAGACCAAATCCGCTCCCGTTTTCTTCCGTCTCCTTGCCGCCCCTTATATCTTCTTGATTGTAATATTATATCACAACCGTATAGGCTTTGCAAGATGCGGAGTAATTTTTTTATGTCGATGTCGGGCGGAAGTTTATTAACATTTCTTTTCATTTGTATATTAGATATAACATTTTTCACGCCCAAAGGCGGTATAAGATTCTTAATCTTCGTCTGCTTGAAGTGCCTTTATGTTTTTATCTGCTCTCTTTGCATGCTTTTGTAATTCAATTCTGTTAAATAATCGTTTATTATTGTTTTCAGATATTTTGTTTTCGTTAGCCTTAAGATAATAATGTATCGTTTTTTTATATAGCGACAACTCTGTTGTTTTTATTATGTCTAAATATTGACTTAACTCTTTGGGGATAATATTTCCAAGCCCTACAGTTAAGTCAATAATCGCGTTGTCGTCTGTAAAATATTTGATTACTTCATGATATAGATTTTTGTCCGCCTCAAAAAGCCTGCTCGCATAGTCAAGAAAGGTATTCGGTATTATATAATCATCATCCTTTACCAACATCCAAATATTATCAGTGATTTGTCTCTGGTATTGCTTTTGTGCAAGCGAATACAACAAGCAATGACAGACTTCTTCTTTTGCCATAGCCCTACGTATATTCTTGTTGCTTGTGTCATTAAAACACAGGGCAAAAAGGTCCAAAACATATTTTTGGCGTTCAGGATATATACATTTGTTTTTTTGTGCACATACTTTTCCTGCCGTGCAAACGCATGAAATATTTTTGGCGATAAAAACTTTTATATATTGGTTAGCCGTTGATTGAAAAACAGTTACAAGAAGTTTTTTAAGGTTATCTTTATTTTTTCCGATATCATGTATTTTGCCAGCAAATTCTTTAACATCTTTTAAAAATTCATTTTCATCTACATTTTTTTCTATCTCGCCAAAGTCTGTTAGCTTTTTACAAACTTTTTCAAAGAGTGTTTTCTTTTCTTTGAGCGAAAAAAACTTTGAAAAATAAATTATCTCCATTACGGCTATTATCGTATATATGGTGTCGCTGTCTTTCATAGTTAATTGTTCAATTATAAACGCCTTATCCCGTCTATCAATATAATCTAATTCTTCTATCACACGTCGCCTTATATCATCATTCCAAGGCGGGCATGGCGTATCGTCTCGCAAGACTTCAATCAGACTTTTTGTTTGTTTGCGATTTATTTTATACAACGAGCCGATTGACTCCGCTATCAAACGCTTATCCTCATAGTTACCTAATTGCAGCCGTGCCAAAATAACTTTAAACAATGACTTGGAATTTTTGAATACTCTCTTTTTTTGTTTGTTACTTATGAGAATATCTAAGATATTACTTACATCTGCCCCGCCTTCTAACATATAGTTAAAGCTCATAGATATTATCTTGACAGGTTCTTTTTCCTTTGCGTCTTTGAAAATATTCATTATAGCCGAAATAACAGCTGTGGCACATGGCACACTAAATTGTATCCAAGTATATACGCCTGCAAATTTTAGTACAAAATATAACATTATGCTTAACGCAAGATTTAGTATGTGTGTACTATACGGGGTTACCCTTTCCGTCCAAAATTTTCTCAATTTATCCATGCTACAGATTACTCCAAATCAGAAATGTCCTTAGTTTTTAAATAATAGGCTATCTTTTGCGATATCTTCTCTTGCTCTATCCAATCGCCGTATACAATCCCGTTGTTGATATATTTTTTTATCGCTGTCTTTATCGCCGAATCTACGCGCCCGTTACTCTTGTCTGCAAACGGCGTTTGCGGTAACGGCATAAAAGTGTGTGCGTGTATCTGCGCTCCCATTTTAATCAAGTCCTGCATAACCCGTATTGTTTTTAATATATCATCGTATGTTTCGCCCGGTAAGCCGAATATAAAATCTATATTCGGCTTTTTTTTGAAACGAACGGATATTTCTGCCGCTCTATAAATATCTTCAACGGTATGCCCTCTATGCGATATGTCTAATAGTCGCTGACTGCCCGTCTGCGCGCCCATTATTATGTTATTATTTTTTACATAGCTTGCTAACAATGCCATGCTTTCGTTAGTTACGTGTTCTGGTCTAACCTCAGACGGAAACGAACCTAAAAAAATATCACAACCCGGCATTTCTACTCTTATCATATCCAAAAGAGCATGAATCGCGTTTAAGTCTACCACTCTTCCGTCCGGTGAACCGTATGCAAAGGCATTCGGTGTGATAAAGCGTAATGCTTTCTGTCTGTTGTTTTTTTTAAGTATTTGAATAAGCTCTCGCATAAAATCTACGTTTCGATGTCTAACCGAACAGCCAAAGATTCTTGTCGTTTGACAAAAATTACACGCAAAAGGACAACCTCGCGTTATTTCAATATGTCCGAATTTTTTGTATTTATCCGAGAAAGGATAAAATTTGTTCAAATCAACAATTGTGTCACGAGGTTGATATATGTACTCTCCGGATGATGTTTTTGAATATATTCCTTTTATTTTGCTAATGTCGTCTCCGCCATTTAAGCAAAAGAAAAATTCGTTTATTAACTCTTCCCCCTCGCCGACAAAAACATAATCAAAACCTAAATCGAGCATACTCTTAGGTTCGCCTGTCGGGTGTGGTCCGCCTGCAACGCAAATAACATTATTGCCGTGTTTTTCTCTTATTGCTACTAATGTATGATATGCCTGTAAAATATTTGTAGTAAAAAAAGAAAAGCCGACTACAACTTTATTATACTTATTGAGACACTCATCTACTATCGACAAATCTTCGTTATCCCAAAAGAAAATATCTATATCAGGCGACATATCAAAACTTGTCAACGCTCCGGTTAGAGCGTTAAAACTATTACGATTCAGATTGTTTATTCTTTCAATAAACGCATTATTTACCATAAGTTTCCATCAATATTATTGCCTATTTCGTAAATGTCGATTTTTTTATTGTCATAAATTCAGTATTCTTGTGAAATAAGCCAAATTGTATTATTATTTTTGATTGTACAATTATATATCGGATTTCCGATATTGTCAATCGATTTTCCGATATTGGGTTAAACTATTTATATATATGGCATTCAAAGAAAAATTAAGAGAATTGCGGACGGAAAATAAACTGACGCAAAAACAGCTCGCTATCGAGACGGGCTATGTGCAAAGCGTTATTTCGGATTGGGAAAGCGGCGTGTCCGCGCCTACGCTTCCGGCTCTTTTGACGCTTGCTTTTTTCTTTGGCGTAGACCTAAACGAATTGACGGATTTTGAACAGGAATTATCAAACTCAAAAAAACACGCGCAGGATATCCTGCCGTAATAAATATCGACCTTCTTATCTTTTTGATTATGCAAAATAGCTTTAAGCCGACGCCGCGCAATCCGATTTGTTCGGTGTCGGCTTAAAATTTTTTAAGATGCGTTTCGGCATAGCTCCTACAAAAAAATAGCGGCAGGGCTTCCCCTACCGCTTTTATTTATGTATTTACCTATTTGGATTTTTTGCCGTTTATGATGATAATATCAACGGTAAAGCAACGGTTTTTGTTTTAAACACAATGCAAGACCGCGTTTAAGACCGTGCAATGGGCCTACACGCCCCAATATTTCAGGGCGATTCTTTGTCCTTGCTCAATCTTTGCCCATTGCTCGGACTCCGTAAGCTCGTTGCCGCCGTCGCAGGAAGCAAAGCCGCATTGATGCGACAAGGACAGACGCTCCTTCCCGATAATCTTTGAAGCTTCGTCCAAAAGCCCGAATACACGCGCTTCGTCGTCTAAGGTATTTGTCTTACTCGACAGCAGACCGAGAACAATCTCCGTGCCGGGCTTGTCCTTAAAGACTTCGAGCGCGGCAAGAGAGCCTGCGCGGTCGTCGTCCCATTCGAGAAAGAAGCGGTCGTATTTGAGTTGTTTCAAAAACAAGTTTGCAATCTTGACATACGAGCCGCCGCCCATATTGCGCGAATCGTAATTTCCGCGGCAATTATGCGTCCAGACTTTTAGCCCTAAGCCGTGTCCGAAATCTATCAAGGCGTTGTTGATATCGATAAATTCCGCCGCCAAAGCCTTGACCGTTTCTTGGTTGATGTTCTCGCCCGTGTACGGCGAATTTGGATTGTCGTCGGCAAAAATTTCCCACAAGCAATCGTCGAATTGGATAATCTCCCCGCCTGCCGCCGCGTATTCGGTGACAAATTCTTTGTACGCCCTGATAAGTCCTTCCTTCAATTGCTTAGGCGTCGCATACACGCCCTTTAATCCTATGTTGTCCGACCACGACAGCTCGCCAAAAATATGCGACGGCGACGGAATACAAAGCTTGCTTTGTTTGCCGGGAGTTAAGGCTTTGAGCCTTTTGAAAACCCTGATAAAATGGTGATTTTTGCCGCTCAATTCGCCGACGATTTTTAGTCCGATATCCTTGCGCGTCTCATAACTTTCGGCAGAGTCCTTGTCGCGGAAGAAATAGCCGTGTTTGGCTATGTATCTCTCGACGCCCTTTAAACCCCATACAAAATCCAAATGCCACAAGGACTTAGAATACTCGCCGTCGGTGACTGTACCGACACCGTGTTCTATTTGCTTTTTGACTACCGCTTGGGTCGCCGCCGCCTCGCATTCTTCGTAGCCCTTGTAATCGGCATAAAAAGGATAAACGGCTTTGTCGTCCTTCTCTATTTGCTTTTTATAGCTCAGCAGCTCTTCGGGACGAAGCAAGCTGCCTACAAGTTCAAATTTTTTGCTCATATTGTTACCTCTTTGTTTTTACTGTGAATATATCAGACTTATTGCAAAACTAACTTCGCATATCTAAGGCATATCTTCTTGCGTCTCCCGCGCTTTGCAAAACAGTTACATAGCGTTGGCTATGCGCCTGTTTTGCAAAGTCCGGCGGACACAAAAATCTATACCTTATCTATACAAATTTAGTTTTGCAATAAGTCTATTATACTACAAAAAAAACGATATAGGGTAACACTAAGAATTTATGTGAAGTTATAGGATTTGACTATATCTCATCTAACTCCGCGCCGTATTCCCTGACGACGGCTTTTAGCTCGTCAAGATAGGCTTTTGCGATCTGGCTAAGACCGGCGGCATTGCTCGAAATCCAGCCGACCTGAATAGTGTCGTCTATTTTGAGCGGAACGGCGACGATGTTTTCGCCGTTTAAGTCCGCGCTGACTATACCCGTCGATATCGTGTAGCCGTTCAAGCCTATCAATAGATTAAACAAGGTCGCTCTGTCGCTGACGCGGATATTTTTTTTGTGATATACCGTGGGGAGTATCTCTTCCGAAAAATAAAAGGAATTGTATTCCCCTTGCTCGAAGGTCAGGCACGGATAATCTTCCAAATCCTCTAAGGTGACAAACGCCTTTGCGGCAAAGGGATTGCCGGAGCCGACAAAGACGTGCGGCTTAGCGGTAAAAAGCGGATGAAAATCCAAGCGGTTTTCTTTGAGCAGCTTGCCGAGTACCTTGCTGTTAAAGGACGACATATAGATAATGCCTATCTCGCTCCTTTGATTTTTTACGTCCTCCAAAATCTCGTAGGTACGCGTTTCGCGCAGGGTAAATTCGTACTCCGCCGCTCCGTTTTTTTTGACCATATTGACAAAAGCGTTGACGGAAAAAGCATAGTGCTGCGTCGAAATCGAGCAAAGGCGGCGCGACGGCTGCTTGGACAAATAGCGTTGCTCCAAAAGCTCCGCCTGCTCCGCGACCTGACGTGCATAGCCCAAAAACTCCGTACCGTCGGCGGTCAAGCCGATACCCTTGGCGGTACGCAAAAAAAGCTCCGAACCGATCTCCGTTTCGAGTCCCTTGACGGCGGCGGACAAGCTCGGCTGTGAAATATACAACCGCTTTGCCGCTTCGTTGATAGAACCGCAATTGACAATCTCTATAAAATATTTTAACTGCTGCAAGGTCATCTTATGCTCCCCCGTAAATCAAAATTATATACGGAAACACCGCGCATAAAAGTCGCGGTGTTTACGTTATGATTTTTATTCCGCGTTATTGTTTTATTCTTCGGGCGTTTTGTTGAGTAAGGTCATCTTCTCGACGGGCATACTAAAACAAATGCCGTGAGCCGGAGTGGATATCCCCGTCTTGTCGCGGACGGCGTTCATGATTTTTTCCGCTACGCTTTCGGAAACAAGGCTGAGTATCATTTCCTTTTCCGGCTCGTAATTTATGCCGGAGAGCTTATAATTAACTCCGGCAGTGCCTCTCGCGTTGATAATCGTCGCGCCTTTCGCGCCGCATTGACGCGCTATTTCCACCGCTTCGGTGCTAAATCCGGCGTTTACGACAATAAATAATGCTTTTATGTTTTCCGATTCCATAATCACCCGTCTTTTTGCCGCGCTTATATACACGGCTTTTCAAAATTTTTGATTATAATAGTTAGAACGGTACGTCAATACTTCAAATTTTCCACAGGAACGGTAAAGGCTATGCCGGTATTCGGGCGGTCAAATTTGAAGTCTTCGTTAAGCACGGCAAAGGCCTTATCGCAATCGATTTTTTTGATAAGGCAAGTAATAACCACCTTATCCTCTTCGCTGACAAGACCGAATGCCTTTAAAATCTCGTTGCTTTTGACAAAGCCCCTGCCGTAAATGACGCTAAAAACCGTCGCGCCGTTTGCCGCCAATGCCGATATGAGATTTTCCTTTTGTTTTCTTTCGCCTATGACGTACAAAAAAGATATTTCGCCGTTCATGTTATCCCCTTTTAAGCCCGAACAAATATTTTTAACCGTTTGTCAATACAAGCCGTCCAATTTATCCAAATCGTCAGCGAGAGTGCTTTCTTTTGCAATGCCTTCGTCTGCCGCAAGACCGCCGTTTTGGACGGGCGGCGCGGCGGCGGTATTTTCGCCGACGGTATGCCCGAATATTTCCGTTTGTTCTTCGAGTGCCTTAGCCTTTTTGAGCTTGGCGGCATATATTATGCCGAGCAGCTGCACGGCTATGAGCGGCATTACCGAGATAAAGGCTATCACCCCGAAGCCGGAGGTCAATATATCGCCGCTTCCGGCATCGTTCAGCGCGTTGCTTGTCACAGCGAGCGTCAGCGGAGTTAAAAATGCGGAGGTTATCGCGCCGCCCGTCACGCCGCCGGAGTCGAACGCCAGCCCGACAAAGAGCTTCGGCGTAAAAATCATCAAAATCAGCGATATCGCATACAGCGGCAGTAAAAATAATAATATATCGGCATTGGTAAGTATTTTGAGCAAGGACAAAAAAGCTGCGAAGCCTATGCCGACGGCAAGCGTCAGGCGTATGACGGTTTTTTTGATATAGCCGTTTGTAATGGCTTCCACCTGTTCGCCGAGAACCGTGACCGCAGGCTCGCTTAGCGTGATGGCAAAGCCGAGTATAAAGCCTACCGGCAAAAGCAGCCATTTCATCCAACCGTGCGCGGCGTTCTCCGTAAAGGCGTCTCCTATTCTCTTTGCCGCAAGCGCAAAGCCGAAGTCCACGCCTGTCAGGAATATGTGCAAGCCGATATAGACGACTACTCCGGCGAGAAGTATTCTCAAAAGATGCTTTTTGGGAAGCTTTATAAAGGCAAACTGAAAGATAAAAAATATCGCAAAGACAGGCACTATGGCAAGCGCGACGTCTTTAAAATTCCCGAAAAATATCTCCGAAAAAACCGCACCCGCTCCCGCGTCGTAAAGATGAAGATTGACAGGCTCTGCATTTCCCAAAAACATACCGTAAATAAACAGCGCGATTATCGGCCCGACCGACGCTATGCCGATAATACCGAAGCTTTCGTCGTTGGTTTTGGACTTGCTCATCGTCGCCGAAACGCCGAGACCGAGAGCGAGAATAAAGGGGACGGACACGTCGCCCGTCGTCGCTCCGCTTCCGTCGAATGCCAACGCCCTAAACTGTGTCGGCGTAAAGAAAACTATTATAAAGGTAACGATATAAAAAGCCGCGAAAATAATCTTTATATTTATATTTTTGATGACGCGGTACATTGCCGCCGCCACCGCGACGCCCACGCCGATACCGAGAAGCCAGACAAATAACGTCTTGTCGATAGCTCCGTTTATCGAATTGACCTGTACGCCGAGAACGGCGAGAGCCGGCTCTGCGACCGTCGCCAACAAGCCGAAAACAAAGCCGAAAAGGACTATCAGCACGGTCTTTTTTAATTTTACAAGCGAACCGCCGACCAGCTTGCCTATCGGGATAATGCTCGATTCTAATCCGATAAGAAAGAGCGTCTGCCCAAAGATGACCATAATATAACCGATAGAAATCTTTAACAGCTCCGAACCGCTCATCGGGTCTACAAAAACGCACACGACAACCATGACCGCCAAAAGCGGCAGCGAAGACAAAAATACTTCTTTCAGGCTGCGCAAAAATTTCATAGACCGTTTTTCCTATCCGACGTTAAGGTACATAAAATCTATATATATTAAATTAAAAGCTTTATATATTAAATTATACTATACAAGCTTGGCTTTTGTAAATAAAAAATAACATTTTTTGTAAAAAATCTTTTCTATTAAAAGACCCGTTCAAAATTTTATAAAATTTACTCGCTATTCTCTCAAAGCTTTTTTATCATCAAATAATCCTCGCCGTTTGCACGGTCAAGGCTCTCGGTTACAAGCTCATAGCCTAACCGCTCATAAAACCGCGTTGCCGGATTATTTTTTTGCACGGACAGCGAGGTCTGCTTATAGCCGTTTTCTTTCAGCACATCAAAAAGCCTTTTCATAAGCCTTGTGCCGATACCTAAGCCCCGAAATTCCGGCAGAAGAGATATGGCAAGCTCCGGCGTTCGGTCGTCTATATGTCCGTAAGCCGGAATAATCCGCGTCCAAGCCGCCCCGACGGTTTGACCGTTTTGCTCGGCGACTACACCCAAATCCCCCGCTTGTTTGCCGAAGCCGTCGATATAAATATAAATTTCTTTTTCAAATATTATCTCTCTTTTTGGCGGCTCAATTCCTTTCGGGATAAAAATCGCTTGATACAAAAACTCCTTTAAACACTCATAATCGTTGTCTGTCATGACGCGGACATTGCCTTTGATTTTGTGAGCCGTAATGACCGTGAAGCTCCTTGCGTTGACGGTTATGACAAAGCCGTCCGTATATACATACCAATTTTTGCCTTGACGGACTGTCAAATCGGCGTTCGCTATCGCATTTTTGCACCACGAAACAACGTCGCCTGTTGTCAAACAAAGGTTTCGCTTTATTCGCATAACGCCCATATCGGTAGTATGGATTTTGTCAATGTTGTCGGTTAGCATTCTTTTATTGTACCAATCATCCTTTATATACGTTTTTTACCGAAATTTCAGAGCTTAAATAACACCTTGCGTTTTGCGAGCGGTACGGTCAAAATTACAAAAAACGCAAGATACAAAACAAACATAATCAACGGCCCTTTGATTGTCGATAAAAATTCCGCACCGCGAAACAAATTGAACGGCGCGGACAAAATCAGTGCCAGCATGATAAAGAGCATGAGATTGCGTCCGAGCGTAATCAAGACGGGTATCGGGCGGTTCTTTAACAAAAATTTGTTGATGACAAAAAATACGAAGTAGAAGGCGTTTACGGCGGCAAAAGCCGACACGATATAGGTAATATTGTACCGACGGTAAAAAGCCACTCCGCAGGCAAGGCGAACGACGACGGCAAAAGCAATCGCCGCTACCGTCGCTATCGAATAGTGGAGCAAGCCTTTGCGCATAAAATCGCTAAAAACCGAAGCGAGCAAAACCACTCCGAGATATCCGACGCAAGCCGAGATACCGCCTTCTTCGGCGTACAGCAGATTAAAAGGCGTCTTATTGACAAAGCCGATTACATACGCGCCCTTATCGTCAAAGATAGGTATAAAGCCCTTGTTAAAGAAGTAATAAACTACAAATATAACGAGCGCGCAAGCCAGCCTTAGCCAGGTATTGTTTCTGATTTTCCAATTTAAAAAAGGCAGAAGCAGCAAGCCGGTTAGACCTACGCTCATGAGCGTATTCCATGTATAATGTACGTTGCCGATTTTGTCCGAGACAAAGGTAAATAAAGCGAACAAACCGACGATTGCCAAATTTCTGATAAAATATTGTCTGTATGCGCTTTTGCCGTTCATCTCGATTTTTTTGGATAAAGAACCGAAGACGACCAAGCCTATTACAAAGAAAAACGCGACGGGACCTAAGTCGATAAGTGAAAAATTCAAAAAGTCTATACCGCCGCCGTTACGCCCCGTATGCGGAAACCATCTCGGGAGAAAATGCGTCGTTACCGATTGTATAAAAACCTGTGAAAACAGAAATATAATGACGACCAAGCCCTTGATATTGTCTATAAGTACATTTCTTTCGCTTATAATTTTTTGCTTTGCTTGCAGCTTATCCATTTGTACCTTCCTTTTTTTACATAATCCGCCTATAATATTAGCATAAAACAGAAGATAAAACAAGCCCCTATCGTATCTTGTTTGATTATTTTACCGAATTTCTTTAAATCGCAAATCGGTCGCCGGATTTGTCGATTTTACTTGACAGGCAGGCAATTTGCGTGTAAAATAAAGCATAGTTTAGTTTAAACGCAAATATACAGATAATATTTTTCGTTTAAAATAAAGTGCAGTTTAGTTTAAACGCTAAAACAGGAGTGCAATATGGAATATTATTCAAGAATCGCCGATAACAAAGAAAAACCGCCCTTTCGGACGGTTTTTTGCATATTATTAAAATGAATGATTTTATCTCTGCTTTTGATTTTAACTAATTTGCTTTTTGCCCGTTTGATTTTGCAAGAAGCTTGTTTTTGGATAAAAGAAGAATTATAGAAGCAACGGCGGGGGCAAGCGAAGCAAAAAAGGAATAAAGAAAAAATCTTGCCGAGTCCGTGAGCGCGTTCTTTCGCCCTATTTCCCAGACGGGGTCTGCAATCGCCGCTAAATGGTTAAGCACAAAATAAAGTGCAATACTTATCAGGCAGTAGCCTAATAATATAACGGACAAAATTTTTAAAATGTATATGAATTTTTTCATGTGCCATATCCCGATTATTACTGTGAATTAAGGTAAACTTAAATTATGGAGCGGAAAACGGGATTCGGACCCGCAACTTTTGCCTTGGGAAGGCAACGCTCTACCGTTGAACTATTTCCGCACACGGTTTTACGGATATATGATAATACAAAAAACGCCGCTTGTCAAATAAATAAGCGAATTTAATGTTTGCAAAAAACTTTTGACACAGGTAAACGCCGTGTCACTCAAAAATCAATCTGCCGAAATACTGCGGTAAATGAAATTCGGGATAAAGACTTATCACATCGAAGAGCATTCCGAAATGCGGATATTCCGTCTCGTCGCCGCACTTAAAGAAGTTTGCCGTGACGGTTTCATTGTGCGGCAAAAATTCGCGTCCGTATATCTCCCCTATTACACGGTAGGGTATCTCAAAAAAAATACTCCACTTATCCGAGTCGCAAAACGCCGCCGCATTCAAGTCCTTTTTGTACCTTTCTATCAAGGACTCTCTGTTTTCTTTTTTGCCGCCAAACCCCAAAACGGCGGCGCAAACCGAGTTAAATTCGCAATTCAAATACCGAACATCGTCATTAAAGGGCTTTAAAAAGACTTCTACGGCACTATCCTTAAAAACGGGTAATCCGTCAAGGCGATATCTCGGCTCGCTCTTGCGTTCGCTTACTTCAAAATGCACCTTCAAGCTTTTGTCGTCGTAGGACAAAAAAATCTTGACGGCAGGCGCGTAACCGTTGTCCGTCCATTTGTAATTTGTTATAACGGCGGAAGTCCTTTCGGAATATCCCGTCGTCTTATACGCAATAATTTTACCCATAAAAAACCGCTTTCTTTATTCTATGTCAATCAAAAAAAATGTTTACAAAATCTGATAAATATTTTAGGGCTTCGCTTCCGTTTTTTTTAATACGGAAAGCAAAGCCCGAAAATCTCAATACTTTTTATAATTAAAGCCGCTTCGCTTGCGCACTTTAAGCGAAATTCAAAGTGATTTTGCCGGTAGTCACCTTTACGCTTATACTTTTGCCCTGTCCGGCGGTCTGATTTGATACGTTGCTCGAACCGGTGCTTTTAGATACGGTAATGTCATATTCGCTTTGCGCTCCCGTAAATTTGCCGTTGATACTTCCCGTCGTCGTTTCGGCTTCGGTTATCCGTGCCGTCAATTTTTCAAAGGATATTCTTCCGGTCATCGTTTCAAAAGTTACGGTATCGGCGGTTAGCGTGTCCGCGCTTATATTCCCTGTCGTTATTTTTATAGCGACGGTATCGGCGGTGATATTCTTGCCGTAAAAAATTCCGGTCGTAGACACCGATTTGAGAGTCTTCGCGGTCAATCCGTCGAGCGTTATATTTCCCGTAGTCGATTCGATATTAAGCGTTTCGGTGACAGCGACATTTTTGAATGTGACGTTACCCGTAGTAGTTACGATATCCGCGCCTTTAACAAAGTTGATGTCCGATATCGACGTATTACCGGTGACGGTGACTATCTTGCTCCCGTTTGCTACCGCGTCGGGCAAGTAGATGTATACGGTGGCTTTTTCATTATCGATTTTTTTGAGCCAATTCCAATCCCAATTAAACCAAGAGAAAGGTGACTTTTCCACCGTTTCCTTGACGCTCAAATTGCCGCCGTCAAAAGATACGGCGACCGTGCTTTTGCCGTAATTGTAATAATCGACTTTAAATTCGTCCGCGTATTTGATATCGATATTTCTCGTCGTGACGTCGATTAAAAATGCGTCTATCGGAGAAGTAGCTTCCGTAAACTGCTGTGCGGTAAAATCCGATTCTTTGTAAGAACACGAGGTCAAAGCCGCTCCCACTCCAAAGACGACCGCACCGACCAAAATGATTATCAATGACGTTTTTAGCAACGCCCCCGAGCGTTTTTTTGAATTTGCCATAAATTTGTTTCCTCCTTGATGATGATATTTTCCGACAGATAAAATTATTGTTTCTTTTCGATTTTTCTCTTTTTAAAAAGCCGTCCTACTGCGCCGAAGATATGCAGACCGAGCAAGCCGACACCTAATGCGATTAGACTTGCGCCGAGCGTCAAAAGTCCGTCGTTAAAGTTAAAAAACATCGTTATAATTCCGATGACTATGCCGCCGGCTCCGCCGAATATCAATCCCGCGTCCGTTGCAAAAATCGCTATAAACACCGCCAAAACTGCCGCTGCGATACAGATTACAACTGCCAGAAGCGCGATTGTCAGGGGAATAGTAACATAAAATAACGCAAAATATATTATCCAAAAGGCTTTGCTTTTTAGGATATTTCCGCGTTGCTTTTCTTGATTGCCGTGTTGCTTTTCTTGATTGCCGTTTGCCATTTTTTCCGCTCCTTCACTGCCTATGCCTAATTTTTTTTTGAACCGTTCATATATTTCTTTGTACCGTTTATCGCCGTCGCCGGCTTTTGCGGAAGGCGTTTCCGCTCCGTCCGTATCGGGCTTGCTATCCGCTCCGCCGTCCGAAATCCCGTCGGCAAGGATAAGCTCCGCTCCGTCCTTTAAGGCGTTTTCGGATAGCTTAATCTCCGCATCTTCATTCAAGACCTTTAAAGCTATATCGGACGGACTGCCCCACTCGGCTATAATCTCATCGTCGCTTCGTCCGAGTTCTTTTTGGTCGAGATATAATTCGTTGTAATACTCTATTATTTTTATCTTCTCCGCTTTTGGCAGAGAACCGAGCTGTTTAAAAAGCTTTTTCTCAAATTTTGATTTTTTCATATTCGATTTTTTCATATCAATCCCCTATACCGAATATTTTGCCGTATATCTCTTTCATCTGAACCCAATCCAATTTGTAATCGATTAATTTGTGCCGTCCGCCTTTGGTTATCGCATAATACTTTCTCATTCTGCCACAGTATTCACGGCTTACGGTCGTCAGACAGCCGTTCGCTTCGAGTCTTTTGAGTATCGGGTATAAGGTTGACTCGGATATTTCGATTATATCCTTTAAGTCGGCTATCAGCTTATAACCGTAAGACTCTTCCCGTGACAAAACGGCAAGCACACACGCGTCCAATAAACCTTTTTTCATTTGAGCGTCCATATTCACTCCGTTTCGCTAATACTATACAATACATAGTATCATTTGTCAAGGGTTTTTGAAAAGTTTTTTTAAAATTGTCCGATTATGCCGTCCTCATTCCCAAAATTGCGGCAAAAAATAAAGCGACAAAAATTGCATTTGACTTCACCTACAAAGATATGTTAAAATAATGTATAATTAATTTTAAACAATGTATAATTATCTGCTAAGGAGCTTTTTTTAATGTTTGAAAACCCTATTTTGTCTATCAAATATCTCGCCGGCGGCGTCGAAAAAACCGCCGCAACGTCAACCGACGACCTGACCGTTAAGCAAGAATTTAAAAACGGCGTCTTTGACCTGCGTATCGACACAAAGACACCTATAACGGTAAAAGAAATTTCTCTCACCGAAAAATATGATTTCAAAGAAAACGCCTTGTTCTTCGGCAACGGCTTTCAGTCGTGGACGGACACAAAGGAATATTCCGTTTCCGACAAAATGCGCGACATCGGCATCGTCGGCAAGGATATGAGCAAATTTCAATTCTGGCAAAGACTCATGGGAATGGGCGGAGCAAGCCTGCTGAAACGCCAAGCCCCTACCCCTATCGGTCCGATTTATGTCCACGCCGGCGACTACGGCTTTGCAAAATACGACACGAAGCGCACGGGGTATTTTCACAGTATCTCATATACATATATAAGGAACGGCGGCGATTACACGCTCGTAGGCTCTCTCAACGAGCGCACGGGCTACACCGTCATCTATGCCGACATGAACGTCGGAACGCTGACCGTCGAAAAGGATTTGGAAGGAATAGTAATAGACGGAAGCTACCACGTCTTTTCGCTCTTTACGGCTAACGGAAGCTACGACGGCGTTTTTGACGCCTACTTCGGCAAAATCGGCGCGAAGCCGAGAACGGGCGACTATCTAAAAGGCTACACTTCGTGGTACAATTATTATTCAAATATCAAAGAAGAAATAATCCTGCGCGACTTAGACGCTATCGCCGCCGCCGCACCCGAAATAAACACCTTTCAGATAGACGACGGATATCAGACCGCCGTCGGCGATTGGCTGAGTATCGACCCAAAAAAATTCCCTAACGGAATGAAGGTCATCGCCGACGCCGTTCACAAAAAGGGCTTAAACGCCGGAATATGGCTCGCCCCCTTTGCCGCCCAGTTAAATTCAAAGGTTCTAAAAGAACATCCCGATTGGTTCATCAAAAATCCTGACGGCTCAAACCGTGTCATCGGTCACAATTGGGGCGGTTTTTGCGGAATAAACCCTTATAATAAGGAAGCGCGTGCGCACATAAAAGGCGTCTTTGACGTCGTTTTAAATCAATGGGGCTACGACCTTGTAAAGCTCGACTTTCTCTACGCGGCAGGCGCAGTACCCGTCGAAAACAAGACACGCGCCGAATGTATGTACGACGCTATGGAATTTATCCGCTCCTGCGTCGGCGGCAAAAAAATTCTCGGCTGCGGCGTTCCTATGCTCCCCTGCGTCAATCAAGTCGAATATATGCGCATAGGCGCGGACATGGGTCTGAGTTGGAGTCAGGCTCTGTACGGCATGGTGACGGACAGAGAGGACGTCAACACACGCAACGCTATACACAACGGTATCAACAGACGTCATCTCAATAAGCGCGTCTTCTTAAACGACCCCGACGTCTTTTTGCTCCGCGACTACAATATCCGGCTCTCATTCTCTAAACGCAAGCTTCTCGCCAAGCTCATCAAGCTGACAGGCGGCGTACTCTTTACCTCCGACGACCTTAGCCGTTACGGCGACGAGCAAAAGGCTTGCCTAAAATATATGCTTTCCGATACGGACATCACGATACAAGACGTGACCTTCAAAAGCAATATCTACACGGTAAGCTACACCGAAAACGGAGAGAAACAGGTCTTGCAATTCAATCTCAAAAACGGAGCGGTTTCGGAAGGAATTACTTGTCGGTAAAAGCCTGCCGCGCTAAGACCGGATATATAATCCGCCCCTGCACCGTCAATCGTTTTTGGGTTGCGGAACAAATCCGGCGGATATATCTATCCGAAATAAAAAACGCGCCCTTATGACATTGCCGTGTCACAAGAGCGCGTTTTGTTTTGGAATGCAGAAAGTTTTACGCGGCGTACCGCTTGGCGGCAGTCCGCTATTTAACGGTAATTTTTCACTTCCCCTATCGCCCTATGCAGCGAATATTCGTAGCTATAAGGCGCGTCGGCGAGAGCGTCGGACAACGACACGCCGCAAAGACCGGTATCTATCGCCAAAAGCGTTTTGTCTCTCGTGACGGCATAGCCGCTAAAATATACCGACGACTTTAAGATATTGCCGTCGCCGTCGGCGTATTGGTAATCATAGAGAAGATTTGACCATTTGCCGAGCGCGGCACTCCCGTAATCGACCGTAGTTCCGCTGCCGTCCGTCGCCGTTCCCGTCGAAGAAATACTCAAAATCATCTTTTCTTTGGGAATGCCGAGCGACTTCACGGCGTTTCTTATCGCCTTTGCTCCGCTCTCGTAAGCCGTTCCCGTATAGCCGTTTTTGTCGGTGGTGTCGTAGCCGATAATATCTATCATTTCTGCTTTTTGGATAGCTTTCTTATTTAGCTTCATATTGCAAGCCGAAACTGTAACGAAGACCTTTACCTGATTAGAGCATTCCTTTACAAATCTGCCGTACGCTCCCCATTGATAGGCATTCTCCGGCGTATCCCAATAAAAATTCATTCCGTATACGCCGTAATAAGCGACAAGATACGTCAATTTGACATCGACGTCCGACCGAGTTCTGTGTATAAATTCCGCCGTGTACTTATTGCTGTCTATTCCGTCAAAATCCTTTTGCTTGATATCCGTTCTCACCCATATCCTGACGTTTCTATCCCCGATAATGCGTTTGAGGGCGTCGAGATTAGCCTCGAAGCGCATTTCACTTGCCGAATTGCCCTTTGCCGTATCACGCTGCGAGCCGGGAGAACCTCCGGCTTCGCCGTAAAAGGTCAGCGTACAGGTATTGAACCAATTCTTTTCGCCTTTCTGCGGTGCGGCATAATAAAGGGCTACCGCTCCCGTTATCACAACGTCCGTCACTACGTCGTAATATCCCGAAAAATCATTCGTCGGCAGACCTTCGAGAACGGTTATGTCGGTTTTTGAAAAATCGAGATATTGCACGACGCGCAAAGGTGACGGCGAGTCAATCCGTCTTGCTGCGGTATATATCTCAACGGATTTCAAGTTGACCGCGCCGTTGCTTTCGGTGATTTCTATCCTGATTTTGGACGAAAGCGAATATTCTATATAGCACAGACAATATTTGCCTATCTTGTCCGACTCGTATATCAGGACTTCCGCATTCCCTTCCGTCTTGTATATCCTAAACAGACCTACGTTATCGGTAGGTTCGCTCAATACAATGGTATCAAAAGACCTTTCGGCGGCAAAATCCAATTCGATATAGACCGAGCCGTCCGTCGCCGCAAAGCTGAGATAGGGCGCACCCGTAAATAAATTTTTGCCCGCCTTGTACTTCACGCCGTCCGAGCCTGCGTCAACAGCCGCCGACTTTGCGATATTCTCTCCGAATTTCGGCGTTGCGGCTTTGAACCACGACCCTATCGGCAAAAACATTACCGATAAAATTACGGCGACGATTATCGGTGCGGCGAACGTTCCTATCCGCAGTATAAGATTCTTTTTTTCTGTCATTCGTTCATTTCCCTTTTGCTTTAAAATAGCACGTTTATCGGCTTGCGGCAGTTATTTGGGGCGATAAGGATTTTTCTTTGTGAAATTCAAGAGTGTCTGCGGCGTTGCGGTTTTTAAAAAAATCCGTATAGTTTGTAAAGAACATAAAGATTATCATCGAAAGAATCGGAATATTTTCCAAAAGCGAAAAGTCCTTTATAACGACGATATTTATTATATACAGTACGGCGGTTATCAGATACGCAAAACAAACTGCGGCATAACCGGTATTTTTTAGGGCAAGCTTGATTATTCCGGCAAAGAATAAGACGTATGCCGCCGCGTCGAAGACCTCGGACAAGAGCGTATATCCGCCGTCGGGCAAGCCGTTCATTATGCGGTAAGCATAGTAGCACGCCGCCGCCAATACCGCCGTGCTTGCCAAAAGCAAGACGTCCGTTACAACCCTTAATACCAGCTTGTCGTTGAGCCTTGCTCTTACATAGAGCCTGTAAATATTGTATATCACAGCCGCGCCCGTCACCGCTCGGCGGATAAGTTCAAAATCCCAAGTGCCGTACTTGCCTATCCTGCCGAGATTGACTGCGGCGTCAAAAAAACCTACGCTGTTAAAGGAACAGACGTATTCTATTATCACGGCTCCCGTCAGCAGGATTATACCGACTACTCCGCCCGACAAAATCCTTTTGAGCGACGGTCCGTCCGACGTCTTATCCTTCCGTCCAAAAAAATCCGTGAAATTCCATATAAAAAGCATAACTAAGGACTCTAATATAGGCAGCGCTTCCCATATCGCCATCTGACCGAGCGACAGGAGAATGATAATGTTATTATAGACAAGAAAGACGTATACGATAAGCGAAAATATATAGCGCGGATTTTTGAGAGCTTTGCCGACTACGGCGGCAGTGACCGACGCAAAGGTAAATATTCCGAATAATATTGCCGTCGCCGCATGAAGGTCGTCAAGCGATTTGACAATAAAAACCGACGTGACGACAAGGCATATCAGCCCCAATCCGAGCAAAGCCTTTGAAAGCTTCATAAAAAACACGTTGATATCGGTTCTCTTGTACATACGGTTCATATTCAAAAAGACCGCAAGCCCGATGAGTAAAGCCCATATGAGCAGCATATGATGATTGACGTATTCGTCGTTGCGTACAAAATGAGTTATGCCAAAGATAAACGGGTCTTCTATCAACAGCAGCCAAATATTGTACAGCAACGCCGCGATAAGCGAACCGAGTGCGGCAAATTCCGAATTGATTGCCTTTAAAGACAAATTTTTTAGCCTTGTTTTCATTATATATATGCTCACTTTTTACTTGCATAAATGCGATTTTGATACGGCTTATTTTGTTACGCGAGCGAAGCTTATGACTATTTATTTATCATATTTTGGGCGACGGCAAGCAGATTTTTGATACTTGCTTCGTCTAATTGTTTTAGGACGGTGACAAATTCGTTTACAAGCGTGGGATTATCCGTTTCGGTATCAAAAAATTCTTTCGGAGATACTCCGAGATAGTCGCAAATATAAAAGAAGGAATACATGGACGGCATAGCCGTTCTGTTCTCGATACGGTTGATGTGGTTTGGGTTTTGCCCCAAAGCCTTGCTCATTTTGCGTGCAGAAACGCCCTTTGCCAACCGCAATTCCGATAAACGCCGAGCCAAAAATTCTTCAAACATCTCTAATCTCCGTACACGCAAAATAAAACTGACACATTTAACTTTGTAAAAAAGTATTAATCGGTACATATAATATTGTACAGTATACAAGGAATAATAACACGACAATAGAATTTGTAAATCCGTCAGTTTACTACATATTATGTTGTGCAATGCAAAGTAAAAGATACGTCAAGCCGTTGCGCCAAACAAAAAAAAACCGCAGACAAAGTCTGCGGTTTAACACAAAAATATTCGTTACGGACTCAAAGCGGCGTTTACGCTTTCAAATCAATCAGACCGTAATCTCCGTCCTTTCTCTTGTACAGGATATTGATGCGTTCCGTTTCGGAATGCAAAAAAGCAAAGAAATCATGACCTATAAGCTCTATTCTCTCTATCGCCTCGTCCGGCGTCATAGGTTCGAGTTCAACGGCTTTTTTCTTGGTTATCTTAGGCAAGCCCGCCGTCTCGAAGTCATAGCCGCTAAGGAAAAGAAATTCAGTTTTGCCGGTCTTAGGTTCGCGCTTGCCGCGAAATTTGACAATCTGCTTTTCTATTTTTGGCATGATGACGTCGATATTGTCGTATTGGCTGCCGCCCGTCGTCTCCGCTCTGATAAAGGAATTACCGGCTTTTAGCGTTATTTCCATAGTAAATTTTTTGGAGGCGTTTTCGCTCAGGTTTATCTTTGCGTTAAAGCCTTCGTCAAAATACTTGCCGAGCTTCTCGACTTTTTTTGTGATGATTTCTCTCAGCTTTTCGCCGGCTATGTAATTTTTGCAAATAATTTCGGTACTCAAGTTTTTTCCTCCGTTTTTTTATTTTATAATGAACGGGCGACCGCATAGGGTCGCCCCTGCAAACGCTATACCGTGATTACGGGATTAGGTATGTTTATCTCGTTTTATGCCGGATTCGCACCCTATACCGTTATTTTACAATCGCTTGTTTAACTCAATATGTATGCCGTAAGGCTTGTGCAAAAAAAATACGTCAGGCATTTGCCGGTTCGGTCTTTTTAAAGCTCAAAATGTCGTCCTTATAGTCTATTAACACGTTGTCGCCGAATTTGTAATTGCCGTTGAGAATGTCCTCCGACAGCTTGTCCTCTATCATCTTTTGTATCGTGCGCCTAAGATTTCTCGCGCCGTATTCCGTGTCGTAGCCCTTTTCGACAAGGTGGTCAATCGCGCACTCCGTTATGGATATGACGATGTTGCGGTCTTTGAGCCGTTTGGATATGCTCTCTATCATGATAGCGGCTATGTTTTTGATGTCGTCCTTCGTCAGCTTTCTAAAAATTATTATATCGTCTACGCGGTTGATAAATTCCGGCTTAAAGGTCGTTTTGAGAGCGTCCATTTGCTTGTTCTTCATGTCTTCGTACGCGCTCTCGCCGCCGAGATTAAAGCCCAAAGCGTTTTTGATTTCGCTCGCACCGACGTTTGAGGTCATAATGATGATAGTGTTTTTAAAGCTGACCGTCCTGCCGTGCGAATCGGTGAGCAGACCGTCCTCCAAGATTTGGAGCAGGATATTAAAGACGTCCGGATGCGCCTTTTCTATCTCGTCAAACAATATGACCGAATAGGGCTTGCGCCTTATCTTTTCGGTGAGCTGACCGCCTTCGTCGTAGCCGATGTAGCCCGGCGCGGAACCGATTATCTTGCTGACGTTAAATTTTTCCATGTATTCCGACATATCTATTCTGATAAGCAAATTTTCCTCGCCGAACATGGCTTCCGCGACCGCCTTTGACAGCTCGGTCTTGCCTACTCCGGTCGGCCCTAAAAATATGAATGAGCCTATCGGTCTCTTGGGGTCTTTGATACCGGCGCGTGCGCGCCTTATGGCTCTCGCAAGCGATTCGACGGCTTCGTCCTGACCTATGATTCTCTTTTTGATGATTTCTTCAAGTCTCAAAAGCTTTTGCACTTCGTCTTCGACAAGCTTTTTGACCGGAATAGAAGTCCACGACGAAACTATATCGGCTATCTCGTTCTCGCCTATCGCAAGCTTTACCTGTGCAAGAGCTTCTCTCCACACGTCGGTGCGCGCCTTGATGTCTACGACAAGAATGCGTCTTTCTTCCTTCAATTCTCCCGCCTTTTCAAATTCCTGCTTCTTGACTGCGGAGCTTAAAGTGGCGTTGATGACGTCGAGTCGGTCTTCGAGCTTTTTTAATTCTTCGGGCTTTGAATAGCTTTTGATACGCATACGGCTCGCCGCCTCGTCTATCAAATCTATCGCCTTGTCGGGCAAAAATCTGTCGGTAATATAGCGGTCGGACATGACGGCGGCAGCCGTCACGGCTTCGTCGGTTATCTGCACCTTGTGATGAGCTTCGTACTTATCTCTAAGCCCCTTCAAAATCGTCACGGTGTCCTCTACGCTCGGCGGGTCTACCATTATCGGCTGGAAACGGCGTTCAAAAGCCGAATCCTTTTCGATATGCTTTCTGTATTCGCTTATCGTCGTCGCGCCTATCGTCTGTAATTCTCCGCGTGCAAGCATAGGTTTGAGAATATTGGCGGCGTCCACCGAGCCTTCCGACGCTCCCGCGCCGACTATCGTGTGGATTTCGTCGATAAAAACGATGGTATTGCCGCTCTTCATGAGCGCGTTGACGGCTTTTTTTAGACGCTCTTCAAATTCGCCGCGATATTTTGTTCCGGCGACCACGCTCGATATGTCCAAAGAAAATATCTTCTTGTTTTTTAGCGTTTCGGGAATATTACCGGCGACTATCATTTGGGCAAGCCCTTCGGCTATCGCCGACTTGCCTACGCCCGGCTCGCCTATCAGGACGGGATTGTTTTTTGTCCGTCTGGACAATATCTGTATGACGCGCTCTATCTCCTTTGTGCGCCCTATCACCGGGTCGAGCTTGCCGTCGCGCGCCTTGTCGGTCAAATCGACGCCTAAGGACGCATAATCGCTGTCGTTCTTGTCGCTCTTGTCGTATTTTTTTGCCACGCTATTGATGTCCGGAAGCTTATCGCTCTTGACCTTTTCTTCGTTGGTATAAAAAAACGTGAAGTTTTCGTTCTTTGCGCTCTGCGTTTTGCTTTGCATAATCGGAAAGATATCGTCAAATTCGATATCGTCGTCTATCGGATTATCTCCGTCCGAATTATTCAGAATATAGTGAAAGGTCATGTAGGTCAGCGAAACGGTATCGATATTGGCATTTTTGATTATTCTGAATGCGACGCTTTCGGTGTCTTGGAGCAGGTTAAAAAGCAAATGCTCCGTACCGATAAAATCCCCCGAATCGGCAAACATTGTGATTGTCTTGTCTATCATTCTCTTGACGCGCGGCGAATAAACGACGCTCAAAGTTTTTTGCGCTTCGTTCTCTTGCGGGAAAACTCTTTCGACGGACGGAAGCGTCATGCCGGCTTTTTTTAATATCTCCGACGCGGCGCACTCTTCGAGTTTGAGCAGTCCGTACAAGATATGCTCCGTGCCTATAACGCCGCCTGTTATCTTGGCTTTTTCTTCGGCGATTTTCATTATGCGGTTGTAGTTTGACGTAAATTTTTTCATATCCATATCTCCTTTTTCGGCTCGTCTAAGCCGTCACCTATATACGGTACATTATTTCTTCTCTAAATATTTTTCCAAACGTCAATCAGCATTTCGGTCAACATTCCGCTTCTTACTTCGTCCTTGTTTTCGGCATTCTTTAAGGCTCTGTCGCTCAATATAGATACGAGCATTGCGCTTTCCTTTACAGAAATAACGCCGTCAAGCATCAGCCTTTCTATTATATCCACACATTTATTATTAGAAACCGGGTGCTGCTTTATGTCGTCCAAAATATTTTTAAAATACGAATCGCCGCCGCTCATTCTGAACAGTCTGATGTAACCGCCGCCGCCGCGCCTGCTCTCGGTAGAATATCCCTTGTCGAGAGTAAAACGAGTACTCAAGACATAATTTATCTGGCTCGACGCACAGTCAAAATGATTTGCCAAATCGTTTCTGTTTATAATGGCTTCCCTGCTCTCGCCGATGACGTTCAGGATAAATTTTTCTATCGAGTCGCTTATATTTGACATCTTAGCCGCTCCAAAAATATTTTGACTTTGACTTTCTTTGACCTTTGCACTTTTATTATATCACAAAAAAAAACCTTGTCAAGGATTTTAACGCGGTTTTTTTAAAATGAATGAAATTTTTTGCGGGGGAAGACCGTTAAGTAATTACACACGGCTTAAAGCAATTTTATTTGGTTTTTATCTTCGTTTTCATTTTTATCTTTATTTTTGCTTTTAGCTTCGTTATTAAGTTCATCTTGCACATCGTTCAACCAAAAGAATTTTTTGGTTGTTTTTTTGTTTATAGTCGCATTGTTTATCAATGCAATGCTATTTAATATCAGTATACAAACCAAGACATAAAACCAACCGAAACCAGATATAGAAATGTATTTTAACATTGCGTCATCTTGTGACATAAGAGTGGCATTTGACCATAATATGAAGTATATTATTTCACCTGCCGCTATCAAGCTTATTCCAGCTAAAAAAATAAAATTCGCTTTTATCTTTTTACGCTCGAATTTAAAGAATATTTTATAAACAAAATCAAAGACATACGCTGATATATACAAAATCAAACATTCCAAGAAAAGCTGCCGATATATATTGCTAACCGTTTCCAAATAAATCGGCTCTCGCGTTTCTATGTACATATCCCAAAACCGTTCTATATCCTTAAAAGCATCGACCCATAAAATCGCAAATATAGCAAACGCCGATATAATTATGCTCGTTTCAATGATTAAATGTAATTTCTTTTTCATAATATTTACTATATCACACAACAGCTTACATTTCAATAGTTTTCGGCAAAAAAATGTCAAAAAAAACACCGCGCAATCCGATAAAATTTCAAGTTGCACGGTGTTTTATTGAGCGTTGAGTGTATTTTAATTATTAGCCGTTGACATAATCGGCAGGAAGCTTGACTTGTATATCGCCGAATTGATAGGCGGCAGAGTATGAAGTTTCCGTAATATCATTGCCGTCGGTTTGTTTAAATGTAATAGAAAAATCCGTCACCTTAGCATTTTTAAATGAAATTGTAAAATCTATCAATTCTGTGCTGCTATCCGAATTTTCAAAAATTTGTTTAATCTCTTCGATAGAGCGGTCATTTATTTGATACTTACCGTCTTTGTACTCAAATCCGCCGCGTATGCCTTTAAAAGCCGGCAATGCGGATACCTTGCTATACCTTTTAATAATTGATTTGAGTTTTTCAAAACATTCGACGCCTTCGTATTCTATATAATCGTCCAATTCAGCGTCATAAAGCTTCTTTACTTCGCGTCTTACATATGAAGTCCCTTCGTATTCGTAGACGTATACTTTTTCATTTTCCAAAGAGTAATACCTTTCTTTTGTTGTCGTTCCGTCGGGTAATATCATTTTTATTTTATTTCCGTCAAGATAGAATTCTTGAATTTCTGTCGTTTCGTCCGATACGCCGTCGGAAATTTCTATTATCTTATTTGTCGTTTTGACGTACAGATTCCAGCTGTCCTTGTCAAATTCCGCGACGGTCGAACCTATTGCCTTATCCCAACCGTCCGAGCTGACGATACCGGCGTTTTTGAGTATGAGCGATATGCCGACGGACAGACCGATTATCAAGATAAGTATTCCGGCGGTAATTGCTAATACTATCTGTTTTTGCTTCTTTGCCAAGCCCTTAAAGGTCTCCGGCAGCTTTGTGAGCTTATCGGACACGGCTTTGAGCTTCGCGGCAAAGGACGTCTTTTGCGAAGCCCGCTGCGGTTGGCTCGCCGACGTGTCATTTTGCGGTTCGTTCACAGCCGTGTTCTCATTCGCCGCCGTGTTCGGTTCGCTTTCTGCCGCGTCATTTTGCGGTTCGTTGACAGCCGAGTCCTGCGGCTCACCGCTCCCTTGCGGCAGTTCGTTTTCTTCTTCAAACATACTAAATTCCTCCGTATTATTATTCTTGCAAAACCGACTTCTCATATTTAAGGCATATATTGCTCAAATTTAGTTTTGCGGGAAGTTTATTTTATCAAATCGCTGAAACTCTTTATATCGTCGTTAGCTCCGCCGACTATGAGCATATCGCCTTTCAACAGCTTTATTTCGGCAGGCGGGTTGATAATCACCTCTCCGCTGCGCTTGATGAGCATGACGTTGACGCCGACCTTTTTGCGGAGATTTAATTCTATCAAATTTTTGCCTATCCACTCGTCGGGTATCTCGCTCTCGACTATGAGATAATCGTCGGTAAGCTCCATGATATCGCTGAGCTTAGAATTTGTCAGCATATTGGCAATCTTTACGCCCATTTCGTCCTCGGGTATTATCACCTTATCCGCGCCTACCTTTTCGAGAATGGTTTTGTGCTTGGCGTTGATTGCCTTTGCTATGACATAGCCTACTCCCTGCTCCTTGCATATCAGAGTGGCGAGAACGCTGGCATGAACCGACCCTATACCGATTACCGCGACGTCGAAGTTTTTGACGCCGAGAGAAACGAGTACGTTTTCTTCGCTTGCATCGGCGGCGACGGCGTGAGTAGAATAACTCTCCGCATCGTTGATAAGCTCTCTGTCCGTATCGACGGCGAGTACGTCCTTACCCATTTGATAAAGCGTACGCGCCACCGCCTGTCCGAAACGTCCAAGCCCGATGACAATATATTGGCTGTTTTTTGTCAATGTTTTTTTTCTTCCCATAATTTTCCTTATCCTAAACGATTTTGTATTATGCGCATTGCGGTTTTATACGATATACGCATTGTATTGCGCGCTTTGCTCTTTTATACGGTAACACGGCATTGTATTACGCGCTTTGCTTGTCTACACGATAATATTGACTTCGGAATACTTGATATTGAGCGCGGTTTTTTTGCCCTTTGACAGAGCGAAGCTGAGTATGAGCGGACCCGTTCGCCCCGCAAACATTGTAAGCGTGATGATAAGCTTTGACAATACCGTAAGTTTAGACGATATTCCGCCCGGATAGCCCGTCGTAGTAAAGCCGTTCAAGACCTCCGATAGGATTTCTCCGAGAGAAAAAGCTTCGTTTTCTATGACGGTTATGAGCATGGTAAAGACAATTATAGACGTGAGCGCAAAGATGAGCATCATTACCGCCTTTTTGACCGAATAGTCGCTGACGGTGTTTTTGCCGAAGGTGACTTCTTCGCGGTTTTTGATATTTGCCCTGACGACGCAAAACAAGACGACGATTGTCGTTATCTTGATACCGCCCGCACACGACGCGGGTCCCGCTCCGACAAACATCAGTACATAGGTCAAGAAGCCCGAGCCTTGCGTATAGGACGACGAATCGACGGCGGCAAAGCCGGCAGTGCGGCTCGATACCGTATGAAAAACCGAATTGACCATTTTGTCAAAGACGTTCATTCCCGAATAAGCGTTGTTGTATTCGAGAGCAAAAAAGACTAACGACGCCAGAAAGGTAATGGCGGCTGTGGATATCAGAATGATTTTGGAATTTACCGAAAGCCTTTTTGTTTTTTTGAAGCCGGTAATGTCGCCTATGACTGCAAAGCCCAAGCCGCCGAGTACGATGAGCGCGGTATTGACGAGAAGCACATAAGAGTTTTCGGCAAAATACCCGAAGCTCGTATATCCCGTCAAGCTGCCGCTAAGTACGTCGAAGCCGGAATTGCAGAACGCGCTTATGCTCTGAAAAACGCTTTTGTATATCCCTTCGCCGACGCCGAACTGCGGTATAAAGGCAAAGGAAAACAAGACCGCTCCCGCCGCTTCGGTGACGAAGGTAAAGATGATGATGTTTTTTATGACCTTGATTATCCCCGACAGCTTGTCGTAGGAGACCGACTCCTGAATGAGCAGCCGTTCTTTTAGGCTGATACGCTTGCCTATCAAGAGAAAAATCATAGACGCGGCGGTCATAAAGCCCAAACCGCCTATCTGGACGAGAGCGAGTATGACTATTTGTCCGAAATGATTGTAATACGCTCCCGTGTCGAGTACGGTAAAACCCGTAACGCAAATCGAGCTTGCCGATGTAAAGAAAGCGTCTTGATAGGGCGTCCATACTCCGAAATAATTTGCCACAGGCAAGCTGAGCAAAAACGACCCGATGAGCATTATAATCAAAAAACCGGCTACAATATATACGGACGGATTTAATTTGTCTTTAAAGCCGCGCTTCTTACCGTCGGACAAGAGAAACTGTCTGCGGCGGTTAAAGGAGTTCGATAGGCGCGAATTTATTTTCAATTTATTTTTTTGTTCCATAATGCCTTATAGTTACGGGTTTTTTACCTTTGAAGTTTCAGAGCTTTGTCTTAGCTTCGGTCGGACTGTACCTTATAGGTTTTTGCACATTTGAAATATCAACGAGTTGTCGAGATTTGTCTTGGCTTCGGTAAGCTCCGGCTTAAAGCCCGTGCTAAGGCGTATCAAGCCCAGCTCCGCAAAGACCGAAAAGCTTATTAAAAAATCCAAGTAAGAGAGCGACTTGTCCTTGACGGACTTTAAATACATCTCGTTCAGGTCGCTTGCCGTTCCGTTCTCTTTGATAAAGTAACGGATAAATATGTAGGCTTTTCTTATCACGGCGTCGGTTATACCGGAAGCCTTTAACACGCCGTCCAAAGGGTTTTCCGCACCGTTTACCATGACAGTTTTTGCCGAAGGTCTGTCTATAATATCAAATAGCGGCTTGTCGAGAAATATTATTCTGTCATAGTAATCAAAAATTCCGCGTTTCGGCGACAGTATCAGCCTGTTATAAGGATTTTTCGATTCGGGCGTTCCGAAAGAAAAGGACAGAAACTTATCGCATGAGCCGTTAAAAAGCTTATAAAATTCCGCCGCCGCCCCGTCGTCGTAGGCGACAAAGGCAGTGCCGTAAAGCTTGTCCGTATCCTTGATAATGCTTTCGAGCTTGTCCTTGCCGAAGGTCTTTATATCCGCTCCGTCCGCCGGATAAGGACGCTTGTCCGCACCGCAGGTCAGATAGGCTTCTAACAGAGCGGCTTTGTCAAAGGCTTGCTCCGGCGGTTCGGCGCAACAGCCTTGAACGACGCCCTTTAAATATTCCGTATTGTTATACGCGCAATTATCGATGTTGAGCAAGAGACGTTTTTTTGCCGGAGAATTTAATATCCCCGTCTGCTCCGCCATATTAAAACCTACGGTTTCAAAAGACCCGTCGCGTTCCTTTATGTGGGCGGTGTCCTTTATGCGGACAAAACGCATTTGTGCGGCGGTCAAGAGAAAGAGCGGCTTGGGGTTGCCTTCCCCGAACGGTTCGAGAGCGCATATCTCCTTTATCTCTTTCATGTCCGGCTTGACGGCAATCTCCGCGTCGTACACGACCGACGGGAAAAAGAGATTTTCGGGGTATTCGGAGAGAGCCGCTTCGGTATTCTTGATAAATTCTTCGAGATTGCGGCTTTCCATGCTGACTCCGGCGGCTTGCGCGTGTCCGCCGAAGGCTTTGTACAAGTATTCCGATTTAGCCATTATATCATAAATGTTGACGCCGGGAATACTCCGCGCCGAGCCTTTGACGATACCGTCGCCGTTTTCGCTGAAAAGCACGACCGGACGGTTAAATTCTCCGGCAAGCTTAGAACAAGCTATGCCGAGTATTCCGCCGTCCCACTTTGAGTCGGCGATTATTATACTGCGTTTGTCCCTGAAAGGATAATCTTTGAGCTTCGAGTAGACGTCGGCGGTTATATCGTTCAATACCGATTGGCGTTCGGCGTTGTCGCTGTTAAGCTCCTTTATCAGACAATCGATATCAAAAGCATCGTCGGAAACAAGCAGCTCTAAGGCTCTGTCCGCCAAGCCCATTCTGCCTGCCGCGTTTAAGCGCGGAGCTATCATAAAGGAGATGTCCGACGCGGTGACCCTTTCGAGTTTCAGGCTTGTAAACAACCGTTTCAAACCCTTTCTCTTGACGTTGCCGCTCAATTCCTTTAAGCCCAACGCGACTATGGCGCGGTTTTCGCCCGTGAGCGGAACGATATCGCCTACCGTCGCGATTGCCGCAAGGTCGATATATTTTAAAGCCGTTTCCGTCCCCGCAAGAGCTTCGACGAGCTTAAAGGCGACGCCTGCGCCGCAAAGCTCGCAAGGATATCCGCAAGTCTTAGGATTTAAAATAGGCGCGTCGGGCAAAATCTCCTGCGGCGTATGATGGTCGGTAATGATGATATCTATACCTAATTCCTTGCAATAATCCGTTTCGGCGGACGAGGTTATGCCGCAATCGACGGTGATAAGCAGGTCGGGAAAGACGTTCTCGGCTATCCTGTCGAGAGCATCCGCGCTCAGTCCGTAGCCGTCCTTGCGCGCAGGGATATAGTAGTAGGCTTCCGTCCTTTCTCTGAGATAACTGTACAAAATCGCCGCGGCGCAAACGCCGTCGCAATCATAATCTCCGTAAACGACTATTCTTTCGCCGTCCTTGATAGCCGCCTCTATCCTTTTGACCGCCGCCTTCATGTCGGGCATCAGATACGGGTCGTTAAAATCCGCCGCACGGGGCTTCAAAAATCCGGCGGCTTCACCGGCGGTATTGATATTTCTCGCCAACAGCAGGTCGGCAAGCCTTTCGGAACAGCCGACGCTTCTTGCAAGCTCTTTTATCAAAACCGGGTCGTTTGTTTTTCTCTTTATATATCTTACGTTCATATATGCTTCTCAAATACTTCGGCACAGTGCGTATGCGCGATAGATAAAAAGCCTTCTGTGCGAAGGCTTCGTATAGGTAATTTGCGTTTTATTTCTTCTTTTTAAAGGTCTTTAACGGTGCGTTTTTGTTGACCGGCTTTGCCTGAACCGTCCTGATAATAGGTTTTTCAAGCTCGGTCTCCTCAGGATACGACTCCGTATCGGAAGCGGTAGCAAGCACGGGGGTAAGCCCCTTTTTGCCGACTGACAACTCGTCTGCACCCGAATGCAAACGACCTTTTTTCTCGGCGGCTCTTCTCATTCCGTCTCTGACAAAGAGCGACCACAGTGACGGCGCGACAAAGAGTGAAGAATAAAGTCCGATGAGCAGACCGATGATAATCGGCAGAGCAAATTCTCTCATACTGCTCTCGCCCATTATTGCCAAAAGCACTATCGTTATGAGCGTCGTAAAGGTGGTAAAAATCGACCTTGTCACGGTCTCGCCTATAGACCTGTCGGCGATTTCGGATGTGTCAAATTTGGTTTTGTTTTCGAGTAAGGAAATGTTTTCTCTTATGCGGTCAAAGATGATGATGACGTTGTTGATAGCGTAACCGATGATGGTAACTATCGCCGCGATAAAGGAAGCGTTGACCGATACTCTGAATATGATTGTCGCCGCTATCAAGAGAATGACGTCGTGGATAAGCGTCAGAACGGCGGCAAGACCGTAGCGCAATTTAAATCTGAATGCTATATAGATGAGAGTCGCGATAAGAGCGACGGCAACGGCGAGAAGTGCCTTTAAAAGCAGCTGCGCCGACGATGACGCGCTTATATAATAAGAGCTGATGTCTGTCGCGTCAAATTTCGCGTTTACACTTGTGTAATAGGTGGACAATTCGGTGATAATGGCGTCGTTGGCGTCCTTTGTGTCGTTTTGGTATCTTACCTGAATGACGTTGCCGTCAACTCTCTGCACAAGACTGACGTTAAAGCCTTTGTCCTCGATAATGGCGGTTATCCTGTCGACCTCTTGATTGTATATGTCGTCGTTGTCGATATTGAGCGTACCGTCGATAGTGCTTAAATCGACAGTCAATATCGTACCGCCCGTAAAGTCTATACCGAGATTCATACCCTTAGCCGCGCTCTTGCCGACCAAAGCCGTAGCCGCGAAAACTATAAAGGATATGAGCAATACAGCCGCCGGTATCAATAACCACCTTCTGTACTTCTCGGTGATTTTGACCTTTTTGAATTTTTCCAAAACGGCTTGCGGTCCTTTCGGCACGTCGGTTTTTGTTTTTAAATTGTAACGGAGCGGTTTTTTGTCCAAAACAAGCAAGAGCTTGACAATGCGTCTTGTCAAGAAGAGCGCGGTAAGGAAGGAAAGCACTATGCTTATAATGAGCGTGATAGCAAAGCTCTGTAACGACGCGGGTCCGAATGCAAGCAAAGCGACCGCACCGATAATAGTAGTAAGGTTAGAGTCAAAGACCGCTATTCCGGCGCGTTTAAAGCCTACCGTTATAGCCGCCTGCAAAGGCTTGCCCTTAGAATATTCGTCCTTTATTCTCTCGAAGATGACGATATTTGCGTCCACCGCCATACCTATACCGAGTATGATACCGCCGATACCCGACAGTGTGAGCTGTACCCAAGGCACGCTCGCAAGCACTATGATAGTAATGACTATATAAGCCGCCAGCGCGATAGACGCCGCCGCGCCGAGCAGTCTGTACATAAATATCATAAAGAGCATGATGATAATAAGACCGATGATACCCGCCAAAAGACTTGTCTTGATAGCGTTGATACCGAGTGTCGGGCTTATGACGCGGTTTTCGACGATGCTCAAATCGACGCTGAAAGAACCGCCTTGTATTTGGAGCGCGAGAGCGTTACATTGCTCGTAAGTCCCTACGCCGGATATTATTGCGTTGCCGTCCGATATGACGCTGTTTACCGTCGGGTCGGCTATTTTTGTGCCGTTTACATATATACCGATAGAAGAATTTAAATTGTCGGTCGTAGCTTGTTGAAAGAGCGTCGTACCTTCGGCATTGAGCTTTAATACTACTACCGGAGAGCTGTCTTGATATGCGACATAGGCGTCTACGACGTGCTTGCCCGTGATGTAAGGCTCGGAGGTGTCGTCCTTTTTAAATTCGAGATAAGCCGGATTGCCTATCAAATCAAAGACCGCAGACGGGTCGTCTACATCGGGAACTTCTACTCTTATATACCAATCGCCCGTCGCACCTTGCTTGACGACGTTCGCTTCGGTGTAACCCTTATTGAAAAGGATTCGCTGAAAGCTGTCCACCGTACCGTTGACGGCTTTTTCGATTTCTTCGCCGGTCATGTCGTCCGACTCGTCGACGGCAAATACGGCATAAACGCCGCCCTTCAAATCAAGTCCGAGCTTGATGACGTTGGCAAAGCCCATATAATCATAATCCCCGATTCGGACATCCTTCACAACGCAAAGAAGAGCTAAAATTATTATAGCTACTCCCAATATAATCAACTGTACCTTTGATTTTGTTTTAGACACTTTAAACAGCCTCCGGATAAGTAAGGTCAACGTCGCGCAAAATGAGATAAAATTTTAAACTGCGTCTTTTTTGCCGTAAAACGCCTATTGTCTTGATAATAGTATGGCTATTATCTGCGGCAACAAGCCGATTTCCGTCTGAAAAATACTTGTATAAAATTTATCTCCTTATGTGTGAGCATTCCTAAGCGTTTTTATCAAGAAAAAACCGAAAAAACACGCATACATAAAACAAAGCGCATAATTTCAGAATATTATGTATAAACATTATAAACGTATTATTTAAAATAGTCAAATAATATACGACGATTTTTTTACAAAACACACAAAAAAATAACGGCGTATTCCCCCAAAATTGTCAATAAAAGCAAAAGGACTGCCCTTAAAAGACAGTCCTTAAAGCTATTACAGCCTACTCGGCGGCAAAAAGACCTTGCCGTACAATGCGGTTTATCAATATATCTGCCAAACCGCTTTAAATACTACTTCCTTCTCTACTCCGCCTATCGTTACTTTGTAGCTAAATTCTACGGTATAGAATGCCTTTGCGCCCACGGCTTTGCCGTCCGAGCTTATGATGTCGGCGGTATTTAAGAGAGTGTCGGCGGCGTTGTAAATCTTGAAATCACCCGTATAATCCTTGTCCAAGAACGTCGCGTAAACCGCTCCGCCGACCGCATCGTACTTCAAATAGAAAGTGGCGTAAGTGGTACTGCTCTCTTCAAAGCTCATCACATAGCTAAAAGACGGTGCGAACGCGGCGTTTTGCGATGTACGCGTGCGATATGCGTCCGTGCCGTTGATTGTAAAGACGGCGGTCTTGAAGTATACCGGCGTGCCTTCGTAAACAAATTCAAAGGTGAGATAATACTTGCGGTTATCGGTATGGCTGATATTAAAGCCGCCGTACATATCGAACGCGTCGGCAATAGCCGTTGTTGTGTTCTCCGCAAAAAGCGAAGCGTCTATATAATATTTCTTTGCGTTCAGCATGACGTAATACTGCTCCGCGATATAATCATAACGGATAAATTGCGTCGCGCCGTAGGTGTTGCCCGGCGTATAAGGAGCTATTTGGAAAATCAAAGCGTATATTTGTCCGTATGCATACATTGTAGACGCAGTAGACGCAATATTCGCTATGCTCGCGTAAAAAACAAACGAACCCGACATCCTTACCTCCGGCATACTGCCGTAGCTTGCATAAATTTCCAGCCGCAAGCTTGCCGACTGCGCCCCTATCAATATAGGATTGCCTTGTCCGTCGGTTCTGACTCTAAATTTTCCCGTGTCGGCGTCATAATATTGTTCCGTAACGTCCGTGCCGTTTACGCCCGTCAAGACGACTATTCTCACCTTGTCGGCTATGACGTTTCCGTACACGTCCCATATTTGGTATGCGCCGTTTATAAATTTTAATCCGCTGCCGTAGGTCAGGTTGGCGGTATATAATTGTCCGCTTGCCGTAGCGCGGTGTATCCAATTTCCCGTGCCTACATAACCGCCTTCATGCGCTTTATACGAAGAAGCTATACTGTCCGCTTGCACTTCGAGTAAATCGTCGTATATTTTGACGCGCAATCCGTCGTAGGTAGCCGTCGTCGTCACGACATTTCCGCCGGACGCATACGAATAGGTATATTTCAATCCCACGTTCGGCTTTTGCAAATCCGTCGTCTGAAAACCGTTACCCGCAATAATTCCGTTGCCGATGTTGAGAAAGAGAAGATAGCTTGCGCTCGTGTTGATAAGGCTCGGTATGATTTCCTGCGTCACGACCGCACCTTGCACCGTATCGTAATACTTCGTATAACCGTAAATGTCGGTGGACGGTCTGCCCCTGACGAGCTTTTCGGAAAGGTTAGGTATATAAATCTCATTGACATAGATGTCCTGAGCAAAGGTATTGCCGTCGCTCAAAACGACTTCTATATAATATTTACCAGCCGATATAGCCTTGCCCGACGCGTCTATGCCGTTTGACAATACGCCGCCTGCCGACGGGTCTTTTGTATAGAGCGCAAAGGATTTAACAAAGAATCTGTCGGAGGCCTGCATGGTCATTCCGTCTTTTTTGACTTCCTTGTCAAAGACCTTGCTTCCGGCTTTGATATTGTCCGAAACGAAGCTGTAAACCGCGCCCGTTTCGGGAGCCGCTATCATAACCGTATAGGTGTATTTGACGATACCGTAAGGCAGATTTCCGTCTGCAAACGCGTCGTATACTCCCGTCTGGCCCGAACCCGGCGGTATTATAAGGAAGAGCGTCACTTCTTGCAAGCCCGTCTTGTAGCTGTCAAAGCCCCTTGTTCCGATAACCTTCATAGATTTTTTTAACGTGCTTAATTTGGAATTGTTATCGTATCTGTAAGTTATCATCATGTCGACGGTGGAATATCCGTCCTGGAATTTTTGACCGTATTTGTAATTTGTTATCACCTTATTCGCATCCGGCACGCCTTCCTGCGTCATCGAATGGAAAAACATATTCGACGAAGTGGCGATGTGCGTGTAAATGTCCGCATTCGGCGACATCGTGCCGTAGGAGAAGCCGCCGAGCGTGACATAGAGGCGCTCTCCCCAATCGGACATCAATTCGTTCTGAAAGCTTGCGAGCGCGTCCAAATAACGCGGAAACAAGGATAACGCTATGCCGTCGTCAAGCTTTTCGTATTCAAAGCCTAAAAGATTCAAAATATTCTCTATATTGCCGATTGCTCCGCCTACGTCTAAGGCGTTTGCATTCACCGTGCCTGTGTCCGCCGTTCTTGCCGTGCCTGCCGCCTGCGGTTCGCCGCTTATATAATCTATAAGGTCGGAAACGTCAAACGAAAGCTTTTGCGTACCTGCAAGAGCCGCGAAGCTTAATAGCTGAAATTGAACCAGAATCGAATCCGTACCGCTGCTCGACGGGTCAAAAACCAATTCGAGCTTGGTCGCGGTCGTTCCCATTTCCCAAACGAAAATGCGGAATTTGCCCATAGCCATGATGCTGTCCTCTAAGTGGGCTTTGTCAACGCCGTTCAAAAGCGCGAACGGGTCAAGGTCCGCTTCTACGGTATAATCATATCCCGGTCTCGTCTCCCATATATAATTGCCGTCCTTGTCGATTTCTCTGAACGACTCTATTTGAGCGACGCCCGACATCTCAAAATTTATCAGATTGTGTTTTGAATAAGAGTTGGCGTCGAAGCCAGACGGAAAGTCGGTAAAGAGCGGCGCGCCCGCCTTTATTTCAAACTTAGAAAGCTCGAAGAGTACCGTCTTGCCGCCCGGTATGACAAAGTCCGCGAGATTGCTTCCGTCGGCGGCGTCTATGGCTATGCCTGTGTCTTTAAGGAATTTTACGCCCGCCTTTAAAGACGTCAAAGCTCCCGCGCCGTCAAACGCCGCGCTGACCTTCATCTCCATTTCGGGGATATTGTTGACGATATCCTTTATCTGAGAAAAGCTTAGCTTGACGCCAAAAGCGTCGAGTACGGCGTCAATCGTGCTTGCTACGCCGTCTACGCCGCCGATTAATTCCGCCGCGATATCCAGCAACGCCTTTACGTTGTCCATGTCTATCTCGAAGCCCGCCGCGCGCTTGTCGTCCTTGATATAAGGATTTTTGACTATGGAATTAGCTCCGTTTAAAACAAAGTTGTTTATTATCAGATTGACGACTTTTTGGTATTCTCCGAGTTGAAGCAAGCCGAGAACGCTGTCCGTCGTCCATATATTCTTGCCTGCGGACAGCGCGGCAGCCGTCGGCGAAAACAAGCCGGGCGCACCCGTTTGGGCAAGCCTTTTGACCGAAGTAAACTTGACGGCGTGTTTTTGTTCGCCTGCCGCCACATATAGGTAAGGAGTTTCGTAGAGATTGTCCTTATAATACAGACTAAGCAGAGCCGTCTCCGTCTCTCCTTCCTTCTTTGTCAATTCTATGATATACATATTGCCGGCGGTACTCATAGACGGGTCTAAGTCAAAGGACATATTTACCTTAATGCCTATCGTCTGCTCGATGCCGTTATTGTCCGATACCGTAAACGACGCTTGCGAATCGACGTTGAAATTGTAGCCGTCCTCCGGCAACGCCGCAAGCTGAACGCCCTTTAATATCATATCGAGTACGTCGGTAGGTCTTATTTTTGCCGTTCCTTCCGTCGGTTCTTTCGGCTTGATATCGGGCTTATAGCCGAGTAAGATGGCGGCGGAAACCGACGCAAATACGGCTATAAGTACGGCGGTTATAATGACTTTATAGAGCTTTTTCATGATTTTGCGCCCCCTTTTTTGTTAGCGTATTGTTTTTGTCTAAGCATTCCGACGACGAGCGTCGAAAGCGTCAGGAAAGCTCCGAAGATATAGAAAGCATTCCTTATAGGAAACAGAGAAATCACTGCGACAAGGAGATGATTGCTGTTCAAAAACGACATATTTTTAAAATCGTATACTCCCCTTGACGCGCTTGACGGCGTAAGCGAAACGGTCACCGTATCGGCGGAATAATCTATATCGACATATATAGGCGAGCCCAACAGGTCTTCGTCCGCCACGGCGGCTTCGACTGCCTTTAAAAGTTCTTCTACCATGCCGTCCTCTCCGAAGAGTGCAGGCAGCAGCCATTTTATCAGTCCGTCATAATTTCCGGCATTAAAAGCCGACAGGTCAAGCGAAAAGGTCATCGTGCCTTCCTGTATGTCGAGAATCGACCATTTGATAGGCGCGTCCTTGTCCGCGTCGCCCCTGCCCTCTCCCGTGTAGCCCGGAAATGCCGTAGACGGGTCGTCTCTTTCGTCAAACAAAAGATGTATCAGTACGGGTATCGTCAGACGGCTGCCGTCCGCTAAGGACAAGAGCATACCGTTAAAGCTATTATACCCGTCGTTGTTAAGACTGTTATAGGATTGCTCTATGAGATTTTTGACGTCCTTATTGCCGTAGCCTTGCAGTCTGTACAAGTCGGCATTCTCCGGCGAAAGCCTGCCGTTAGCGATATTCATATCGATAAATCCCGCCAAAAGCTCGGAATGTACCCTTGCCTTTTCGTCGTAATCTTCCTTAAAATCGTCATATCCCAAAATGTTTTGCGTCGCATTGCTAAGTATCGGCGGCACAACCTTGTCTATCGCGAACCAAACTCCGGCGGTCAGCACGACGCTCAGCGTCACCATAACCGCGGTACAGCGGCGCGCCGTTTGAGCCGTCTTTTTCTTTTGGACGAGCGAGCCTGTGACGAGCGACGCCGTGAAATACAGTATAGCCACCAATATGAGCAGGAAGAGTCCCGCAAAGACAAACGGCTTGTAAGTAGAATTGAGAGTGAACGCCGGCACGCTCTTATACACCGCATAAGCGGCTATGACCGGAAAGCCGAGTAAATAAGCTATGATTTTTAATACCGATGTTTTTTTCATGCTTTGCCTCCTTTGGCTATAAGGCGGTAAAAATTCTTTTTCTCGGCGGCGGCAAAGAAGTATGCCAATATCATTCCGGCAGGCACAAGCCCCCCAAATTTGATAAGACCGCTTCTCACCGCTAACCAAGGATAATATTCGGACATATAAGCCTGTTCGGCTTCTATGCGTGCAAAAAGCTTATCGAGTTCTTTTTCACTCATCGGCGCATTGCCTTTGGTGTTGTCGAGCGTAACCGCCCCCACTCCGTCGCCTATCAGCACCGAGCCGACAAACGCGCCGTGCTTTGTACCGAGATATTTGGCGTAAGCATAGTCGCGCAGCGCGCCGTTTTTGATAAAGAAAATTTTTGGATAAGAGGTCGGCGACTGATAAAAAGAATAGTCGCTTATATATTGTAGGATTAACGCTTCGTTGAGCGTCTGTCCGCCTATGTCGATAGCGAGATTGTCCAAAATCTCCATAAACGCGTCATAGTCTAAGTCGCGGTAATTGCGCAGGATATCCAAAATCTCATCGGAAAGATTGAGTCCGATAAGACCGTTCAGCCCTTCTATTATCGCCACGATATCGCCCGTCACGGGCGCGCCGGCAATGTAGCCGGTAAGAGTATTGAGCATTTCCTTTACTTCGTCGGGAGTCAGATAATAGTGTCCTGCAAACATTCTGTAAACGTCGTATTCGCGGTCGCCTATCAGGATTTTTTGTTCGCCTTCGCCGACAGCCGGAGCGTCGCCGTTGGCGCGGAGATATTCTTCGGTTTTTTGGTATTCCTTCCACGCAGAGCCGTCAAGCTCCAATGCCGTAAGCGCGCTTTCGAGAGCCGCGTCCGCGTCAAGTCCCATAGCCGCATAAGTATTGCGTATATTATGATAAGTATTCAAAATATACTGCGCCTGATTGTATCCGAAGATAAAGCCGTCGGCATAAAGCCCGTTCATGCTGTAAGTACCGCCGACCGCTTCGCCGAATATGTAATGTCCGTAATCGGCGTAGCCCTTTAAAAAAATTCCCTTAGGGTCGCTTGCCGCCGCCGTAGGCGTTCTGTCGAGATTGCCGCCTTTTGTCGTTCCGTTCGTCCCCGACAGATTATATTTTCCCATAAATCCGTTTAGGGCTTTGTCGTGGCTTGCCGCAAGTCCGATATAATCGGTGAGCTGTTTTTCGTAACGCTCGAAGTCATAGCCGCCGTCTTCGGCATATTGCGTTCTCAACAAATCAAAATCCTTTTTGATTCCGATTTCTATACCGAGAACGGGTATAACTACTACGGCGGAAGCCGCGACCGCCGCCGTCAATGCTCTCACAAAAAAATCTTTTTTTCGGAGAACAAACCCGATGACGACCTGCAACGCCGCCACACCCAAAAAACACAGTGCGATTAGCTTAAACGCACTCATTCCCGAAGCGGCTGTGACGCCGTATCCGCTAAGCGTCTTTGCGTCACCGTAAATGACGTAAAGAAGCAACGGAAAACTCAACAAATACGACGCTACTTTCAATACGCGAAAAAACGTCGCTTTTGCTTTGACCAACATTATGGTATCCATATGTTGCCTTCCCTCCTTTTTTTTGATTCCGAATATAAAAAAGCATAAAAAAAATCCGAACACTAAGAGATAATAATATCCCCCGTATGTCCGGATTATTTCCAAGTATAAAACGCAAAAAAAATAAAAAATACAGAAGGAACAATCTCCGAATTACCCGTCTGCATTTTATTTCCGAAACAAAATCGGTCTTTGCGTTTACCCCCCTATGCTTTTCTTGATAATATTTTTTGTCTGTTTGCTTTTTTCGTGTCTATTATATTACACAGAATATTTTTTGTCAATACATTTCCGAAAAAAAACTAACTAACGTAAGCTAATATTTGTTTATTTTGACATAATGCCCCTTTTTACTCTTTTATTTTATACTGTACGACATTCGGATATTTATACGCATTAAAAAGATTGTTTTTTGTTTTTTGAATAATACTCCGCATTCTCCCGGCAGATTCAAATGGAATTTAGCAAAGCTTATTTTGGGCGTCGGCAAAAAAACAGCAGTAGCAGTTTACTGCATATAGCAGTATTTGTGCTAATGCTCTTTTTAGCTTTTTTAAATGATTTTTTTAAAACGGATTGTTTTATTAAACTGTATTAAAATCTCGATTTTAAAACTCTCCGTTTTTTAAAAGCTTATTTGAGAAAGAAGTTTTTCAACATTCCTTACTCATAAATATCGGCGGCTATCTCCGCTTGTTCTTCACTCTGCGCTTTCGTATCTATACGAGACCGTCGATTAAGCTCCGCTTTGTTTGCGTCGGCTTTTTTCGTCCGTTCGGCGGTATTTTCTCCGCCGCTTGCGCCGCTCGGTTGATTAAGTATGCCGCCGTCCTTTTCCGTTTGTTCGGCGGATTCATTGCCGTCGTATGTGCCGCTCGATTGTTTGAGAACGCTGCCGCCGATTTCGTTGCTGTCGACGGGGGCTGCGCCGATTTTGTTTAGACCGTAGTTTTCGCCTAATATTTCATGCAAAAAAGCGTAGACCTCTTTCATGGCTTTTTTGCCGTTTTCGTTGCCGTCGTAGAGCGGAAAGCAATGCAGAGAATAACGCCCCGTTCCCCTAAACGCCGCAGTCTTTACGCCGTTATTTTGAAGGGTGTCGCAAAAGACGTCGGACGAAAATCTCAAAGGGTCTTTCTCGCCCGACAGGACTATGCAAGGCGGATATTCGGGATTGACTAACGTCACGGGACACATATCCTTTATGTCCTGCCTTTCCAAAAAGCCGTTCTCGTTCTCTAATTCTCTCACGTCGTAGCCTGAATAGGCTTTGAGATAGAGAAACATATTCGGAAAGTCGGAATGGCGGCAGCTGACAAATTCAAATACGCCGCAAATCATGATAAGCCCTTTGACCTTAAAGACGTCTTTTTGAGCGAAGTCTATCTCAAAGCCGTCATAGAGCCTTTGATTGACGGTGACGCCCGCCGCCAAAGCCGCGAGATGCGCGCCCGCCGAATCGCCGCCGAAAAAAATACTGTCCGTATCGAGATTGTATTCATCTTTTTTTTCAAACACATAGCTTACGGCGCGAAAAATATTCCTGACTTGCGCGGGGTGCGGCGCGTCCGGCGCTAATTCATAATTGATATTCAGGACATAAAAGCCCAAATCGGCTATACGCGAACAGTAAGGATTTCTTATAGTATTAGAGCCTTGTACCCAACCGCCGCCGTGTATATATATCAGCACGGGCTTTTTTGCCGACTTGTCGGTAAAAAGCTCCGAAGCCGTCAGCTTGGACTTAGGCTCGCCGTATACGACCTTATGTACCTTGACGCCCTTAGACATAGCCGCCGCCACAACGGGGCGCAGCGATATATTTAGCGTCTTGTCTTTGAGCCTTATGTAGTACAAAGAAAGCTTATCTTTATCCATTTTTCAAATCTCCCTGCCGATGTTTTTTTCTTGAATTGCGGACGGCTTATTTGCATAAACGAAATCTGTCCGCACCGCAAATTACTCCCCTGTCAAATGTCCTTTATCTATCAAGCCGTCGAAGCCGTACTGTCTGAGAGCTTCGTAGATTATGACCGCGACGCTGTTGCTGAGATTGAGCGAACGGTTGTCGGGGGTCATCGGAATGCGCACGGCTCGGGCGTAGTTGTCCTTTAAAAGCACTTCGTTCAAGCCCCTTGACTCCGGACCGAATATTATGTAATCGCCCTTTCTGTATTCTTCAAGGTCGTATCTCTTACCGGCTTTTGTCGAAGCAAAAAAATATCTGCCGGGATTTTTGGCGGAAAAATCGCCGAAATTTTCATACATAAAAATTTTGGCGTCCTTCCAATAATCGAGTCCGGCGCGCTTTAAATGTTTGTCCGAAATATCGAAGCCGAGCGGCTTTATCAAATGAACGGTACTGCCCGTCGCTACCGCCGTTCTGACGATATTGCCGGTATTCTGGGGTATCTCCGGCTCATACAATACTATGTTAAACATGACGCTATTATACAAAAAAACGACATAAAAGTCAAACGGATTGCCGTCGGGCAATCCGTCTTAATAAAACCTTATTAAGGTGGTTTTGATATGATTATATAATTGACAACGATACTCAAAGCCAAAATCACATATATTTCATTTGTTTGCCCGTACTATTCCCCTACCTGCCTTGTGACGACGATATTTTCGTAGACTATTTGCCGTCTGTTTTTTATATACAAATCGTTCTTTTTGACCGTGCTTTCAAAAATCAGCAAATCCTCCGATTCGATGATATTTCTCGCACCCCTGTTTGTGTATTCTATGGTAAAATCCGCGAACACGGCTACAATGCTCATTCCGCAAAAAATCGCCGAAGCTTTGAGCATAATATCGGCGTCCTTGCCGTATTCCGAGGCAGAGAGATAGATTATTCTGTCCGCACCGCCAAGTGCCAATGCCATAGCGCATTCGGGAAAAAAGATGTCTTCGCCTATAAGGATTCCGATATTGCCCTCGTCTGTCTCGTAGAGTTTGAGATTGTTGCCGAGCGTCAGCTCCGAACGCGTCTTGTGCGTCTGGTCGGACACACCGAGTATGTTGCCCTTGTGTATGACGATAGCGGTATTGTAATATTTTCCAAGCAATCTCGAAACCGTAGCCGCGATAAAAATTATCCTTTTGTCTTTGGAAAATTTTACAAACTTTTTTAAATTTTCGGTTTTGCCGGCAAATTCGGATATATAGTTAAAATCGTCGGTAGTGCCGAAACCGGCTATCAAGATATCCCCTTCGTTTAGCATACTCTGATAGTCGTATATTTCGTCCATTATACTCTTATCCGTAACGGTAACAATATTCATCGAAGCACCCGTAAAGGAAACGATGACTCGTAAGGTCGTCGGCATTTCCTAAGCATAGCAATAATATACTTTATTGTATGTTTCTTTAAATATGTAAGTTACGGCAACACAGCGCAAATCGGGTAAAATTTGAAGCAAGTATTTTTTGGACGGCGTTGCCTGCCCCGTACAACGAACAACGACAAAAAAACGGCTTCCGCACGGGAAACCGCTTTGATTTTATTTTAGAATAATCCTTGAATTAAAAACAATTTTTATTTAAAAAAACCGATTTTGTCGTATCTAATATATTTTTTCTTGACTGTATCGGCATATTCCGGTTCGATAAATTGCAAATGGGCGTATTTTCCGCGCACCGCGCCGCGCTTTCCCGAATTTTTTACCAAAAGGTTGTAGATATCCTTTTTGAGCTGTTTTTTGTAGGACGTGCCGACCGAAAGCTCGTTATTGTCGGTGATGATTATGCCCGTGACCTGTTTCCGTGCGGACATAAAATATGTCTTTTTGCCGTTGACTTCAAATCCGGCATTTTCGATAATCGCTCCGATTTTGTCCGCAAGCGACTGCCTGAGCCTTATGCGCGAAGAAAAAATCATATCGTCGGCATACCGCGTATATTTCAAAAAAACGGAAAGCGAAAGCCTGCCGAGTTTTTTGTCCGTCTTTGCCATGATTCGATTGGCTATAAAGGGCGACGTAGCCGCACCTATCGGCAAGCCGCCGTCCAAAGAAACTATCTTCCACAAAAGCTCCGCATCTCCTACGGAAAGCTCCCCCGAATATGTGTCAAAAAACATATCGCGCCCGACCGAAGGAAAAAAATCCTTTATATCCATATGCAGGATATGCTTGCCTTTGATATGTCTTTCGGCGTTTTTTTTGACCGACGAACCGCTTTCGTATGCGGACGCGGCTTTGTTGACTTCGGGTTTTTTGATGTACGGCAACACAGCCCTTTGGAGAGCCTTTAAGTCGGCTGACGGCTCGGATACCGAGCGGCGTCCGCCCGTACTCTTAGGGATAGAATAGGTACGGTATTCTTTTTTTGTGTCGGCGAGAATACTCTCTATCCTTATCATTGACAGCCCCGTTTCTTTTTGTAAATGAGCGGCGATATTGTCCATTTTATCCCCCCGTAGTCCTTTCGGCGGTATTTTATAAAAATGACCGTTTCAATTTTTGTCGCTTAGAAACAGTCATTGCAAAATTCAAAAATAGGTTTCCGCTAATATGGTTTTCGGTAGAATACCGTAAACCATATTTTCCTTTTAAACGCTTATACAATCCTTGCTTACACAAGGCTCGCCCATTTAAGGGACGGTTCCGGAAACCGTGATATTATTATATATCATTGTAAATATTTTGTCAACAGCGTAAATAACTATTTTGACGACAGCCGCATTCGGCAAAACGCGCCCTTAACTTGCGCTGCGCGGCTTTATTTCTTTTTATATACCCGTATCAATCCGAGAGCAAAAAACAGCGCGGCAGTACCTATGATAACTGCGATATTTGCGACAGGGCTTAAAGCCGTATCTCCGAATGCAATCGTCACGTCATAAAAGCGTTTTGTCTGCGAAAGCACTTCCGCGGGCGCACCGGCAAATATCTCACCAAAAGGCTTATCCATAAAGGCTTGCCTAAGGAGCGACGCGGCGTGGGTCAGCGGAAAGACGTTGGCGACGTTTTTTATCGCGGACGGCATCAAACCCATCGGAAAATAAACGCCGGTAATGAAGCCGAGTACCGCGCTCGCAAGAGCGTTGACGCCGACAAACGCACCGTTTGTCTTTATAAAGGTCGCTACAAAAAAGACTATCGAACCGCTCATGAGCGTGCTGATGATTATTATGCCTATCACCTTTAATAAGGCAGTAAAGGACAAGAGCTTGCCCCCGAATGACACTATGTAAAGCTCTCCGGCAAGGAGTACCGCCAAGCTCAAAATAAGCCCCACGCATACGGTACTCAATATATATCCGCCGGCAAGCTCCAACCTTTTTAGGGGCGACGAAGCAAAATCCTTGTAGGCTTTTTTTCGGTCGTTTATCAAGACGCCTATGCCGCCGAGCGACGTAGTCATATTTGCTACGGCTATTATACCGGCGACAAGAAAAGAATCGGTCAGGTATCTCACGCCGTCAGTATCCTGCATTCCGCTTGCCTGCATACTTTCCGTAATTCCCTGCTCCAAGATATCGCCGAGAAAGAGCGCGTAAAGCACAATGATAATGATTACACCCAACATCGAAAAGAAAACCGCCGTCTTATCGCGGAAATACAATTTTATATTTCTCTTGGCAATAGCAAACATAATACTCTCCTATTCCCTGATATCCTTTCCGGTAATACCTATAAAGGCGTCGTCCATCGAACCGGTTGACAGCTCCGCATTCAAAATGACATCTCGGTATTTGTACAGAAAAGGTATCGCCGACACCGTGTTTTTTATAGATATCTCAAATTCGTTTCCGCGCTCCGAATAGACATAACCGTCTTTTGTTAAAGCTTCTTTTAGCCTTGCCGAATCCGATACGAGAATTTTGAGCTTGTCGCTGGTATATCGTTTCTTTAATTCCGACGGAGTACCTTCGGCGGCTATCCGTCCGTTGTCGATAACGGTGACCTTATCGGCGGCGGCGGCTTCTTCCATATAATGCGTCGTCAAAAAAACCGTAAGGTTGCGTTCCGACTGCAATTGCTTGACCGTACTCCAAATACTCCTGCGCGTCTGCGGGTCAAGCCCCGTCGTCGGCTCGTCGAGAAAAAGTATCTTGGGGGTATTGACGAGCGCACGCGCTATATCGGCGCGGCGTCTTTGACCGCCCGAAAGCTTGCCGTACCGTCTGTCTATAAAATCCGTCACTCCGGCGGTATCTGCGGCTCTGTCCGCCGCCGTCTTTAACGCCGTTGATTTAAGTCCGTAAAGACTTCCCCTTGCATAGAGATTTTCTCGGACGGTCAAGAGTCCGTCAAGATTGTTGTCCTGAAAGACTACGCCTATCTCCGCCCTTATCGCGTCGTCGTCCTTGCCTAAGAAATGTCCGTCGATTTTGACCGCGCCGCCGTCGGGCTTTAAAAGCGTACACAAAATATCTATCGTCGTCGATTTGCCCGCGCCGTTCGGACCTAAAAAAGCAAAAAGCTTCCCTTCGTCCGCAAAGAAGCTTATTCCGTCCACCGCTTTGATTTCGCCGTAGGATTTTTTTAAATCGTTGACTTCTATAATACTCATTGTTATTTCCCGTAGAATTATGCGGATAAACCGCCCTTGATTTATGTTATTATTATAGCATTTTTTTACGGCTTTTGCAATGCTTAGGTAAAATTCGTAGTCGCTTACAAAGAATTTATTCGGTCTTCTATCGAAGCCGTATAACAAAAAACGGCGGAGATATAAATCTCCGCCGAAGTTTGATGTTTAAAATATGTTTTATTCTCTGCCTATAATTTGTCCGGATTTCCTGTCAATATCCCAGCCGCCGCCGGGGGTTACTACCCCTGTATTGCTATTATCTGACGATGACGCAATAACTCCGCCCTTTGATTCGCCTACGATACCGCCGGATGATGCGTTTCCAAATGCCACCATTCCGATGGAATAAATCGTTCCGCTGTTCGTGCAACCGGAAATTTTAACATTTATTCCGACGCCCACTATGCCGCCAGCTTTTGCGCTACCTCTCGCGGAAAATACACTTGCCGTGTTCTCACAATTTATTATGACATTGTTGTTTCCGGCCGTTTCGCCGAGTAAGCCGCCAATATGCGACTTTCCGCCTATATTGCCTTGATTATAAGTTACGTTTCCTGAAACAAAGCAGTTTTCCACACGTCCGCCGTTTAACGTTCCGGCAAGCGCGCCGACACAAATGATATCGGCACCGGATTGCTTCATATTTAGGTTGACGTTTGTCAATTTGAGATTTTTGACAATTCCGCCGATTCCTATAATCGAGAAAAGTCCTCCGTATGCCACGTTACTCTTTCCTTTTAAGGTGTATACGGATGTCAAGTTTTTGACTTCTTTGTTGTTACCGTCAAAGACTCCTGTAAATTGCAAATACGCACCAGCCGAATAACCGAGCGGTTCCCAATTTGTGAATTCGTATAAATTAATATCGCTCATAAGGGCATAACTTGCGGTTAAATCCTTATTTATATCTTTTAATTGTTCGGCTGTATATATCAAAATATAGTCCGTCAGCTTGACACTTTGCCGATTGCTTTCGGAAAAATTGCCAGGCAAGCCGGTTTTTGCAATGATATAAATTTCTTTCCCCTTGTATTCGCCGTAGGCTATATTTTTTAAATCTTTTACGGTCAGCTTGCCGTCGCTTGTAATCGATACATATTGGGAATCGCTTTGATTCTCAAGCATATATGTGACCGTATCACTTTCGTGTCCGGCGGTATAGATTTGCGCATAAAATTGAACCGATTCGCCGGGATACAGATTTATATTCCTGTCGGAAGTAATAATATCGAAGTTCACTTCGCCTTTGGTAATTGTAAAAATCTTTTGTGCCGTTTTTGCTCCGATAGATATTTCAATTAAGGCAAAACCCTTTGAAATATTATCCGTATTCGGTTTAAATTCAAAGACATAAACTCCCGCTCTGTTGACATAAGCTACGCTTGCGATATTGATGTATGCGCTTTGATTAGTGCTTCCGTGCTTGTATACATAGCTCACGGCGCGCCCTGCCGCATCGGTTACCGCTATATTTATATCAAAATTTTTATAATCGTCATAAGTTTTTACGGTAATCGACAAGGAGTCTTCATAAAGAAAGTCTAATGTGTCGTCTGATTCGATGATTATATCGCTCACTTCGATAGGCTTTAACTCTTGTATTACATATTCGTTGACCGCGCTGACCTTTGCCATAGTTCCGTCTAAGTATCTGAATTTGTAGCTAATCGGAACGCCGATGTTTTTTAGCGGGTCGTATTCGCTGTTAAGGGCAGTTAATATTTCTTGAATACTCGTTTGATTGAGCGCGCTTTGATTGCCAGATATGCTTCCGCCGTAGATAAAACAGTTGATTGAAGTGGTTTCATCCTTAGAATTCAGCATCAAATCCAAGCTGTCATTCGAGCTTGCGATTAAGCCCTTGTAATCGACATTCAAAACATTTTGCAGTTTTGAAAAGCTCATTGTAGAGCTTATTTGTATTACCGCCATACGTCCGTAGGTAACCGACGCGACATACGCCGGAATCTCGCTTCCGCTTGTAAATGCGCTTTCAAACATCTTTGCCTTAACCGACGGGTCAAACAAATCGGACGGAAGTCCGGGCGCGTCCATGTCTATTGTGTAGTAAATTTGCTGCAACAAAAGAACGGCGTTGGTCATTTTTGCCGTCATATTTAACGTCAAATTGTTTTTAATATTTATCGGCAAAGCCGAAACACCGACGTTCAACGCAAGTGCAAGCTCCGATTCTGACCTTACTTCGGTCAATTGCGTAGCTATTTTGTAAGGTAATTGAGCCCCATCTATGTGTGTCTGTTGCACCATTGCACTGATTGCCGAACGTACGGAAGACAGACTCGGATTTTGAACCGTCTGTGGTGCATATGTAATTCCTGTCGCGCCTTCTACGTTCATTGACAGCGTCATAGGCGCTCTTTTTAGATTAATCGGAGCGATGTTGTCCTGCTTTGATGTTCCGGCAACACCTATTTTTACCATAGCTCCCGGCCAAAAGATATCGTCGTTCAATCCAAAATTTGCGATATCTTCATAGGAAGTTTTTGCCGTTACTTTTTTGTACTCAACGGTATATCCTTCCGTTCCTGTCATGTTAAATCCTGAATTTTCATATTCAAGAGCTAACGCTTGTTGATTTTCGGTATTGTAAGAATATAGTTCGCTCGGCGAGTAAGTGACATCAGCTTCCATTGCCGTAGCATTTAATTCGTCTATGTCCGTGCTCAAAAGAATTATAAGACCTATCGTAAGAATCATAACCGCAAGCACGCTTATCGCCGTTATTTTAAACCATTTTTTCTTGGAGCTAATTTTGATTTTACTCAAAAGGCTGTTAATTGATTTGCTCATTGTTTTTCCCTCCTAATTTCTTTTCGGATTTTAAATCCGCTAAGTTTAATTCGGATTTTAATTCCGAGTAAAACTATTTTTGTTTAAATTTACTCAATCTTTTCAAATCAATTTTAACATTGGTAATTCCTCCTTTTTTTTTATTATATTCTGCGCAAAGTAGATAAAATTTAAAACTACATTCTTTTGACGTAGAACAAGACGCTTTCCGTCCGAAAAATACTTGCTTAAAATCTTATCTGCTTTAAGCGGCATTTTTTAAATGCTTTTTTTGTCAATATATCCCATTTTCTCTATTATACACTAACTAATGGTTAGTGTCAATACTATTTTTCTAACTTATGGTTAGAATTTTAATAAGGTGGATGCAATGGATATAAAAAAAAGACTGACGGAAGAAATCAACAACAGCGGAATGACGACGGTGGAGCTTGCAAAAAAAGTCGGTGTAAGCCCCGAAATGATTACGCAGTACAAAACGACAAAAAAAATGCCGAGCATAGCGGTATTTGCCAAGCTGTGCGAAGCTCTCGACGTGTCGTCGGATTATATTCTCGGATTAAAAAAAGAATATTGAACGGGAATGCTTTACGCTTAAAAAAAAGGGGCGTCTTTTTTTGACACCCCTTTCTTGATTAATCTATTCTAAAACTTTATACTGTCGATATTACTCTTGAGAAAATTCGCGCTTGCTTCCAAAGCTTTTTTCTCCGCCTTATTTATCGGAAGAATGAGCTTTTGTCCCGCGCCGTAAGAATCGATTATTGTCGGAACGCTGAACGCCACCCCTTCCAAACCGTATTCGCCGTGCATCATAGTCGAAACCGTCAGGATACATCTCGTATTGCGCAAAACCGCTTCGCAAAGGTATTTGACCGTCATTGCTATCGCATAATACGTCGCTCTCTTATATTTGATGACCTTTGCTCCGGCATTTCGGACCTCGCCTTCGAGTCCGGCAAGATTTTCTTCGCTTTCAAATGCGTCCGTGACCTTTGTCTGACGGCAATAATCTATAATAGGCATTCCCGATACGCTGACGATAGACCAAGGTATGACCGAAGAGTCGCCGTGTTCGCCCAGCACATAAGCGTGAATATTACGCGAAGTAAGATTGACCTGCTTGGCGATGATAGAACGCAAACGGCTCGAATCGAGTAAAGTCCCCGACCCTATAATCTTTGACTCGCGTATGCCCGACGATTTGATAATACTGTACGTCAAGATATCGACAGGATTGCTGACGACGATATAGACCGCCTTCGGCGCGTATTCGACAATCTGCGGTATAACGCTCTTTAAGATGTCCACGTTTGTCTGGGCAAGCTCGATACGGCTCTGACCGTCGCGCCTTGCGATACCCATCGAAACTATTACTATATCCGAATCCTTTGCGTCGCAATAATCTCCGGCATGAATATTTATCCAACGGTTAAACGCCAAGCCTTGGCTGATATCCATCGCTTCGCCCATCGCCTTGTCCTTTACAACGTCGATAAGCACGATTTCCGAACAAAGTCCGTCGATAGTGAGCGTATAAGCGATAGTCGCGCCGACGTTGCCGGCTCCCAAAATAGTAATTTTTCTGTTGTTTACCATCATTTAAAAATTCCTCCGTCCAACCGCCTGCAATCGGCAAAGCGTAACGCTCTCTCATATGGCAATTTGAAAAATATTATACAATAACGCCCGAAAATAATCAAGCGAAACGGTATAACAAAAAACAAATATCCGAACGGATTGCTTACAAAATTTGCACTCGCAAACCTTATCGGCAAAAACTTCAAATTATATAGCACCGCCGTAAAATAAATAGAAACATCAAAGCCGTACACCGTCGCCTTTTATAAAGGGTAAGTTAGCGCAATATTTTTGTTTCTTGTCGGTTGCAACCGACAAGATTATCGTTTTTTGTCGGTTGCAACCGACAAGATTTTTGTTTTTTGTCGGTTTGAACCGAGCATTTATATACGTTTGTTCTCTATCCGATGTTTCATTGCTTTTTTTGGCGGCAGTTTTCGCATACTCCGTAGATTTCGAGCTTGTGGCTTGTCGGTGTAAATCCTTTTAATTCGCAATACGAAACGGGACAAGCGTCAATTTTTGTTTTGCCGTTGCATTCCGTACAAATAGCATAATGGTTGTGTTCGCCCGTCGTAAGCTCATAAATAGCCTTGCCGTTCGGCAGAACGGACTTTGACACAAGGTTGTTTTTTTCAAAAATATCGAGCGCACGGTAGACCGACGATAGCCAAATGTCACTTTCGCCGTTTAATTGTGCAAAAATCTCTTTTGCGGACAGCGGCGTTTGGGCGTTTAACAGGATATTGTAAACCGCCAGACGGGGCTTTGTATTTTTTATAGTTGCGAATTGTTCGCAATTAGTTGACAAACGCTTTTGTTCCATGTTATGATTATATACGAATTGCGAATAAATTGCAATTAAAAGGATATTAAAATTATGGATTGGTTCTACGTTATATGTGCCGGACTCGGCGGCGGCTTGTTGTCTTTGCTGCTCGGCTTGGCGCTGATAAATAACAAAAAAGAAAGTATTATCACGTCGTTTGCTACGGCGTTTGCGGCGGGAACATTGCTTGCGGCGGCATTCTTTGACCTGCTTCACGAGGCCGTAGAAATCGGCGAAGAAACGCAGGTCTTCGGTGAAGAAAGCGTTTTCTTTATCATGGGGTTTGCGGTATTGGGAATTTTGATTTTTTTTGTATTGGAAACATTGCTTTCACGCTTTCATTCACACGCACGCATTGCACCTTGCGAAGAGTGTGTGCATAGCGAAAAAGAACATAGCAGCATGGGCTTGATGATTACAATCGGAGACAGCCTGCACAATTTTATGGACGGCATCGCAATAGCCGCAGGATTTCTTATCTCCCCTATCTCGGGCTTGATTATAACCTTGGCGATTATGGCGCATGAGATTCCGCAGGAGGTCGGCGACATTGCGATAATGCGCGCAAGCGGCATGAGCAAGAAAAAAGCCATTTGGCTCAATGTCGTCAGTAGCTTGGCTTCGCTTGCCGGCGCGCTGATTTTCTTTGGTATCGGTAAGGCTTTGGGAGAGCTTGGCGACGGTTGGTTTGCGCCGATATTTGCCATTGTAGCGGGCTTCTTTATCTATATAGCCGCAACCGACATAATCCCGACGCTGCACGAAGAAAAAAACCGCAAAATAGCAATAGCAAAAATGCTGACCCTGATAGCCGGCGTCATCGTCCTGGCATTACTCGTGTATTTCCTGCATCCGCTAATCGAGAAGGTGTAGATAAATAGATTAATCCTATAACCTAAACGCCGAGCAAATTTTAGCGGATTTTTGGCAAAAGACGCTTAAATATGTCGACGTATAGGGTTATAGGATTAATCTAATAAATATACGGACAACACAAAACGGCAAAGCAAAATGCTCGCCGTTTTTTTGTTTTTAAAAATTCAAAACCGTCAAATTCACTATCGAAGCTTACCATTTTTTTCTTCTTATAAATACAAAGACACTTCCGCTGACGATAAAAATACCGCCTACCGCCGATGCGGCCAATAACAAAGTATCGGTCGACGGCAAACCGTCGCCAGACGGCAAACCGTCGTCAGGCGGCAAATTGTCAGACGTATTAGGCTTGACAACCCCCGTTACGGTGATATTTACATCGGAGTCAATCGAATCGATAATATACCAACCGTCCGTATGTGCTTTAATGATAGTCGAGCCGTTTTTGACGACCATATTCGCTCCGCTGTATTCGCTCGCTATTGCGATTTTGAATCTTATGATTTCCCCTTCAAAAACCGTCGTCACCGCGTCGCCGTCAAACTCTACCGAATAGCCGTCGCCGACCGATGGCGTAACGGTAAAAGTGCCGACCCACCTTGCATACAAGTTGATTCCGTTAAGGGGCATAGTAGTAAAATTATACAGATTGTCAAATGTTCCGTTATCGGTATACCATCCGCCAAAGATAAAGTCCGGCTTTTCGGGGATAAGTGGCGGCATTATAGTTGCACCGTACTCCGCCGTTATCGGCAGCACCGTACTGCCGCCGCTGGAATCAAACGTAATCGTATACGACAAAGCCGTCCAATGCCCATAAAAGGTTACTTTTGCAGTAATGATTGTTGCTGTCGTCACTTGCGTTCCGCCCGACATCGATGTCCACCAGCCGTTAAAGACATAACCGTCGCGTACGCCTGTTGTCGGTAATCCCCCGACGGCAGTATTATCGTTTACCGAACGGGTAAGCTCGCTTCCCGAACCGCCGTTATAGTCAAAGGTCACCAAATACCGAATCTTCTCCGCCCAATGCGCATAGTATGTTGCGTTGGCTTTAATTACCGTGCTTACCGTTATAGCCGCGCCGCCCGATTGTTCGGTAAACCAGCCGTTAAAAGTATACTCATCGCGTGCGTTCGGCGTCGGCAATCCCCCGACGGCAGTATTATCGTTTACCCAACGAAATGCTTCGCTTCCCGAACTGCCGTTGTAGTCGAAGGTCACCAAATACCGAATGTTTTCCATCCAATGTGCATAGTATGTTGCGGTTGCTTTAATTACCGTGCTTACCGTTATAGCCGTGCCGCCCGATTGCGCGGTGAACCAGCCGTTAAAGGTGTATCCGTCGCGTGCGTTCGGTGTCGGCAATCCCCCGACGGCAGCATTATCGTTTACCCAACGAAATGCTTCGCTCCCCGAGCCGCCGTTATAGTCGAAGGTCACCAAATACCGAATGTTCTCCGTCCAATGCGCATAGTATGTTGCGGTTGCTTTAATTACCGTATATGCCGTTATAGCCGTGCCGCCCGATTGCGCGGTGAACCAGCCGTTAAAGGTGTACCCGTCGCGTGCGTTCGGCGTCGGCAATCCCCCGACGGCAGTATTATCGTTTACCCAACGAAATGCTTCGCTCCCCGAACCGCCGTTATAATCGAAGGTCACCAAATACCGAATGTTTTCCGTCCAATGCGCATAGTATGTTGCGGTTGCATTAATTACCGTGCTTCCCGTTATAGCCGTACCGCCCGATTGCGCGGTGAACCAGCCGTTAAAGACATACCCGTCGCGTACGTTCGGCGTCGGCAATTCCCCGACGGCAGTATTATCGTTTACCCAACGAAATGCTTCGCTTCCCGAACCGCCGTTATAATCGAAGGTCACCAAATACTTTTCCGTCCAATGTGCATAGTATGTTGTGCTTGCATTAATTACTGTGTTTTCCGTTATAGCCGTACCGCCCGATTGTGCGGTGAACCAACCGTCAAAGGCATAGCCGATGCGTGCGTCCGGCGTCGGTAATATCCCGACGGCGGTATTCTTGTTGACCCAGCGAGCGGTGTCACTCCCCGACCCGCCGTTATAATTAAAGGTCACCAAATACTTTTCCGTCCAATGCGCATAGTATGTTGTGCTTGCATTAATTACCGTGCTTACCGTTATAGCCGTGCCGCCCGATTGTGCGGTGAACCAACCGTCAAAGGCATAACCGTCGCGTGCGTTCGGCGTCGGTAATATCCCGACGGCGGTATTACCGTTTACCCAACGGGATACTTCGCTCCCCGAACCGCCGTTATAGTCGAAGGTCACCAAATACTTTTCCGTCCAATGTGCATAGTAAGTTGTGTTCGCATTAATTATCGTGCTTGCCGTTATAGCCGTGCCGCCCAATTGTGCGGTGAACCAGCCGGCAAAGGCATAATTCGCTCTTTCATAAGGAATAGGCAATGTTCTAATCGACGTACCCTTATCGACATAACGCTCGGCTTCCGCGCCGTTGCCGCCGTTATAGTTGAAGGTCACGGTCCAATAAATATTGACGTCCTGCCACTGCGCCCAAATATCAAGTGACAAATAGATTATCGTATTTGCCGTTACTTCCGTGCCGCCCGATTGCGCCGTGAACCAACCCAAGAAGGTATATCCCGCCTTTGTAGGAGTTGTTAGTAATCCCCCCAGCGCAGAGCCGGATTTAATGCTTCGTATTATCTGTGAACCGACATCAGTATGAATAGTAACATAACAATTCGCCAATGTAGTATATTGAGCATAAAAGGTTTTGTCGTTTGTTATTATTTCGCTTGCCTCTATTTTCGTGCCGCCGAATTGTTCGGTGTACCAACCTATAAAGGTACTTCCCCACCGAACGTTAGGCGTCGGCAGCGTGCCGATGGCAGTATTTTTGTCCACAGAACGTTTTGCTTCGTTTCCCGAACCGCCGTTATAATCAAAGGTAACGAGTACGACCGAATTGACCGGATAATATGTCATTGTTCCGACGTTGCTTGTTTGTGTGACGCTTCCGTTTTCGATAAGATAGGCAATGGCTTTTACCGTAGTCCTTACAGAAATCGGAATTTGCGCCGTATACTCGGCGCTGTTTATATCCGGCTCTGTCCCGTCAAGCGTATACCGAATTTCGGTCGCCCCCACACAGCTTAAACTCAGATTAAAAAGCGAAGAAAATTCGGCGGTCGTTTTGCTGAATACCACATCGGACAAGGATTCATCTATAATTGCGGATAAATTGACAAGCCCGCGTCCGAAATATCGATTACCCGTAGATGAACCAAGTACGGTTACCGCATCGTAAAGCAGAGTTTTGAGTTCTTCCGGCGTCAAATTTCTGTTAGGGTTTGAATATATCAACGCTACTGCGGCGGCGACGTGGGGGGCAGCCATAGACGTTCCGCTGTAATTAATGTATCCGCCGCCTACTTTCGCACTTTGTATATCTACTCCGGGTGCGGCTATATCGACGGTAGAACCCCAATTTGAAAAGTCGGCGCGGCTGTTATTTGAATCGCTCGCCGCCACCGTGATTACGGCTGGAACGTTCGCAGGCGCGAAGCTTTCGGCATCTATGTCATTATTCCCTGCCGCAACAATAGAAGAGATACCGCTTGCCTCCGCATTGTCAATCGTGCTTGAATACACAGCCGAGCTTCCTGTGCCGCCAAAGCTCATATTCATGGCATAAATATTTACGCCTTGCTCTTTCAAATTGATTACATAGTTTACGCCTTGTATGATTGACGTAGACGTTCCTTCACCGTTGTCGTTCATGACCTTTATCGGCAAAACCTTAACGTTCGCATAACTTAAATTTACAATTATACCCGAAACGTGAGTACCGTGTCCTCTGACGTCCTGGAAGCTTGTTCCCGTTTGACTCGAAAAGTTTTTGCCCCCGTCTGCAATGCGTCCGTCAAACAATTCGTGGTCGCTGTCGATGCCCGTATCGAGTACGGCAATAACGACTTCGCGCAGATTTGCCTGACCTACAAATCTCGATAAAAAATCGGCATAATCGGGAACGTTCATATTAGCCGCACCCCAAGACAAATATCCCGACGGAACGGCATTTGTTGTCATCGGGACTTCTTCCAAATCCTGTGTAGTATATATCAAGTCCGGCTCCGCCCATACGACGTATGACAATGCTTCATAATATTCGCAAGCTTCTACCGCTTGCTTTTCGGTATCGTATTGGAATATATGAAGGTCGTCGTAACCTTCGGCAACGGCTACCGCCCCCTGTGTGTCTATGTCCTTTTGGGCGGATTTTACAATCAGTCTTTTTGTTTGGAACAAATCAGAGAGCGTAACGGAAGTCTCGGTGCTTGTAACCGAATAACCGAGCGTTTCTGATATGTCGATAAGCGGCAAATACACGCCGCCGTTTATTCTAAGGATACGACGCTCTAAAACGACAATGTCACCGTTATCCGCAAAAATCATATCGTCGTTTACACGCATTTCAAGCGTGCGAAGATTACCGGTAAGCGTCATCTCGTCGGCATTAAACAAAATCTCCGAACCGGTCTTTTGAGTAAAAATGTCGGTCGGAATCATATAGGTATCGTTTTGTATGTAAAGGTCGCTTTTTATATCGAATTGATAGCGTTCGGGTGCGCCGGCATCATACCCGCGGATAATGTCGGTTACATCTTCCGAAAAAGCATCGAACGCCTCCGCTCTCAAATATGGCTTATTTAGCCCCTTGACCGAAAATAAGGATAGCCCGAAAAAGCTTGTAAACATTATTGCCGTTAGCAGCATTACGCATATGCGTTTAAATGATAATTTCATAAATTTCCTACTCATTTATCAGTACCAAAAGATGCAGTCACAAAATGCACTGTAACTATAATATCACAAAAGCTTTATTTATGTCAATACTAAAAAAACAATTTATGCCTGTTTTTACCCTTTTTTTGCCCCTGCGGCGGCTATAATGGTATTGCCGGTTGCCAAAATCGCAAGACGCGATTCTTCGGTTTCCCAATGCACATCGGGGTTGATATAGACCGTTCCGTCAGCGTCTGCCCAATAATGCTTGGGGTCTATACCTGCATAAAGGTCGCCCCGTTGGATTCGGTTTTGGTAGACAAGGATAAAAAACAAGCCTTCGATGCGAATGTTCCGTGCGTCAAAGCCGGTAAGCCACCTTATGGTCGGCAGAACGGTATTCATAGATACCGCATCGAGATAATTATTTCGGACGGTAATATTTTTTGCGACCTGTCCGTGTTCTTCGAGTTTTTGGAAATAAAACGGCTGTTCGGAATCCTTGATGTAATTGTTTTCGTCAATAAAATTCGTTGCCGTACCGCCGTTGCAGCCGTCGTGATAAATCCCGATACCCCTTGCCCTTGCGACTTGAACGCCGCTTGCTATGTCTTCCTTTCGCGTCACAAAATTGCCGACGATATAGTTTCCGCGTATATAATTCTCACCGCCGAACGGGTTACTGACATAAATCAATCCCCCGTCGTGCAGCGTACTCATCACATTCTCGATATAGTTGTATTCGATACGGCAGTTCCGCTGTATTCGGTAGCCGTTCGCTTCGTCGATAGCCAGATTTTCCGTTGCCCCCAGCCCCACGCTTATCCCGATATACGGCAGATTTGTAAGCGTGTTGTGCGAAATGACCAAACCGTCAAAGAAGAAGACGCAAATGCCCGGACCGCTGGCGTATTCGGTGGAAATGTTATCGATATAATTGTTATCGATAAGGATATTTTTGTGATACTTTGCCGTATTGTCGGCATTCCAAATATTTTCGCCGATTTGGATAGCCGATGCGGCGATATTGTAAAACTCGTTGCCTTGCAACGTAATTCCGCTGCCGCCGACAACGGCGCGAATGCCGATACCACCGAGATTTGTAAATACGCAATCCGATATGACAATGTTATCCGTATAAGAAAACTCCACCGCACCGGTTACGAAATCTCTATATTGACCTCTAAACTCGTCGTCATAATCCGTTACGGTTGCGGCATAATCCTTTGTATAAAGCATATTTTGCGCGGTATCCACATGCCCGTATTTGTTCGGTCTGTCCCAATTTGTGTAAGCAAAGGTAATCCCCGATATGGTAATATTGCTGCAATAATCCATATTGATAAGCTTATCGGTCACGGGAATGACGACGCTGCCGGGGACTTGTCCGCCTTCCGACTTGTAATACAAAAAGCCGTCGTCCGTGTCATAAAACCATTCGTTCGCAGCATCGATAAAGCCACGCGAATTTTCCAGCCAATATCTATGTCCGCCGTCCGTCAGACCGACAATGTCCGATTGCATACCTTGAATAGGTTCGATTTCCGGTGTCCCGATAAAGGCTTTGCCCGGTTCGATAGATTTTATGCGAAATCTTTTGTTGCTCCAAGCGGTCAGGAATACGACTTCCGTTTGGTATTCTTTAAAATCGGCAATGCCGCTTGTGTCAATCGGATAATACGCGACGTGCGACAGCATGGTATTTACGACGTCAACACGCTCCTGCGTTATCATCTTGTATTCGCCGACGTTCGGTTCTCTGGCGCGAATGCCTTTTGTTCCGTCCACATAAATTTGGCGGAAGCTATGCCCCGTTCCGATATCGATTCTATACATATCCGCACCGATTCGTTCAAAACCCGTATACGTCTCGCCGCCCGAAAAAACCACGCTCTCATCGCCGTAGCTTGTATATACGACATTATTCACGCCCTGCATATCCGCAGTTTCGGCGAAGCTATACTCGCCGCCGCGAAAGATTATCTCATACTTTGCGCCGTCTTCTATCTTGGCGTTAGCCGCCGCCAAAGTCCTGAGCGGAGAATTTTTCCTGCCGGAATTGCCGTCGTCTCCGTTCGTCGCGACATAAAATACGACCGTATGATTTTTGTTCAATACCGACCATGTTACAAGCCCTGCACTCAAAATCAGCACCAACGCCAAAATACACGCAACCAAAATCTTAATCTTTGATTTTGACCTGTTATCTTCCGACTTGTTTGCTTTTGATGTGTTCGCTTTTGACATAATCTTTCTCTCTTTTTGTGCTTATTATTTGCAAAGCTCAATGTATTGCGAATGCAATTTTTCCAAATCGCTCCGACTTTTTTCAGCCGCGCTAAATATATTCTGCGTTTCTCATTATAACCGCTCCAAAAAGCTATTCCGTCTAATATCCAATTGATTTGTTCTAATGCTTGTTTCGGCGTTTTGGGTGCTTCGGTGCTATCGTCATTACTATCGCCTATCGCCTATCGCTTTCATTTCTTTATACGCCATATCGCTTGACTCATTAATAGAAATTTCGTTGTTAAAATATCTTGCAACGAAATTTTTTATATTCTCAAAGTTATATTGTGTTTTCATATTTTCCATCGTCCATTTGTTTCTTTGTGAAATTATTCGGCGTCGGCACCCCAAATTGAATTATAAGGTCGCCGTCTTTGTTAATCTCGCCAAAAGAACATTTCGTTATATACCACGCCTTACCAAAATCTTCATATCCAAAACCTTTTGCATATTGCCGCGTTTCATTATAGGCAACAAGAGTTTTTTCAACTTCGCCGTCAATATAATGCTCAACGTCAATATATTCAATATCGCAAAAGCCTGAAAACCTTTTCTCTATAATCTCCTTTGTTTTATCGGCGTTTTGCTCATTTAGCCATTTTACCGCATAGCCGTCAATCCGCACTTTGCCGTGTATCTCGGCAATCGTTAATTTGGGTACTTTAATTCTAATTTGCCCGCCGATTATTTGCCTTAAAATTACAAATTCTTTATATGACACACTCAATTTGTCATCATAAATAAGGGCGATTTCTTTAATATTTTCCTTGTTGAAATAAACGGTATCACCGTCAAGAAAACAAAAAGTTATGCCTTCGACAAATTTTGCGTGAAGGTCTTGCAATTCGATTTTGTATTCTCTCGATTGTATTTTTGTATCTCCCATAACACCACCCTAACATAAATTTAGAAATAAAACAAGCGCGCTTTACTTTATTTTGTAAAAATATAAAACGGATTGCCGGCAAAGGCGTCTGCCATAGGAGCTGTGAATAACTCGACATTTTGATTTCGTACGTCGGCTTCCAACAAGCAGACGGCATGATATTTTTGCGGAGCGACATGGCTAAAAACTACAAAGAGCTTTACTCTTTCGCTTGTAATAGCGTAGGTGTCGGTCTTGCCGTTTTTTAGGCTTCCGATTTGCTTGCATTTTACGCCGTCAAGAATTAATTTACCGTCTACGTCTTCGATGAAGATTCTTATTTTTGCGGCGCACGCAATAATAGTTTTTTCTCTGTGCATCGTAAGATTTCTCATATATTTTTTGTTCTCCTTTTATTAATAACGGCGCAACAATATAAGTTACGCCGTGTAGCATGTGGCGGAGAGTTAGGGATTTGAACCCCAGTTAGCTTTCACTAAGCCAGTTTTCAAGACTGGTGCCTTCAACCGCTCGGCCAACTCTCCATGTTTTTTATTCGGTTTTGGGGACTGTTTTTTTAATGATTATTGATATTTTAACAAAAAAGAACGGCATTGTCAAACGCTTTCCGTCGGTCGGTCAAAATCCCGTTTAATTAAAGGCGAAAGCGGCGCGCTTTGCGGTATCGATAATTGCCTTTACATTTTATTAAAAATATGATATACTTGCCATTGTCAATGAATTTTCATGACAAAGCGCGTCAATGCGCTTGGGAGATTATTTTAATGAAAGGATGGCAAATTACCTCAAAAAGCATTTTCAGCCCTATCGAGAGAGAAGCGGCTATGCTCAAAGAGGGTCAGGTCAAGGTCAGGATAACAAAAGCCGCGCTCACGTCTACGGACAGCGCGCTGTACACCGGTTTCGGTGAATATCCTATTATCCCCGTCCGTGCTGCAATGGGCGTCATAAGCGAGTCGATATCGGACGAATTTAAAAAGGGCGAAAAAGTAATCATATCGCCGTACATCAATAACGCAGTCAAAAACGCCCACACTCATTCCGAACAAGAAAAGTCACGGTTGTTTTCGGATATAGAGATAATGGGTGTTCACCGCGACGGTTTTTTGCGCGACTTTGTCGTCTTGCCCGTCGAAAACGTCATACCGATGCCGGAAGGTATCGAGGACGAGGACGCCGTATTTGTCGAGCATATCGCTTTGGCGCTCAAAACCGTCGAAGTACTCGGAATAACCAAAAACGAATACGTCGCGATACTCGGCGGTAATTCTCTTTGTAATATCTTTGCTCAGCTCGTGATGTACTATCACGGTATACCTATCATCGTAGACACAAACAAAGAATTATTGGATATTTGTCAATCCAACGGAATATATTACGCAATCGACCCGACAAATACCGATTGTATCAACCGTGTCTTAGAGATAACCGGCGGCAAAATGGCTGAGAACGTCGTCTTTGAATCGCGTGCCAGACTCCCCTTTTATTCGGCTCTGTCACTCTCCGGCAAAAAAGGACGCGTCGCGCTCATGGGCTTTAATATTTTTGCCGACAAAATAGACGTCAACATCACGCCTATTTTAAAAAAGCAGCTCACCTTCACGGGAATCAATAACGGCTATAACGAAATATCCTCCGCCGTAAACCTTCTCGCGAACAAAATTCTAAAACTCCAACCGCTGATTAGCCACAGAATAAAATTTGACGACGTTCCCGAAGTCATCAAGGATATGAGCATAAATCCTTTGAATTATCGGTCTGTCATTATAGATAACGGTTAGGATAAGTCCTTTTAGCGCAAAAACGCCGTTAGCAAAATCACGGCGCATAAACACTTCGCCGTAGTAAAACAAAAAACTTATGACAAATATGCAGGGTTAAAATCATGTACGATATAGCGGTAAGTAAGCTGATTGTTTTGTTTACCGTCGAGCAGACGGAATTTCCGGCTACGGAAGACACTCTGTTGGAGATATGCTCGACCGGCAACGATTGGCTTGAATATTTTTTATGCAAAAGCTCTATCAAGGAGCTTACCGAAGCGGGCTTGCTTTGCAATCCCCCTAATAACAAAAAGCTTTTTACCATTACCGCAGACGGCAAGGCTTGTTTGGGGCATTTTTTTCATCGCATCCCCGTCTCTCTCCGCGAAGAAATCACCGCCTTTATCAAGGAAAACCGTCAAAAATATAATCGCAAACAAGAATATACGAGCGACTATTACAAAAA
>JAITOU010000011.1 GCA_031289755.1 Clostridiales bacterium | reverse complement strand
TCACACAGGTCTGACCCCTTCCAAAATTCACGGCGCATCTCTTTATCTTTGTAAAACTTTTTGTCCTTTTGGGCAAACTCTTTCCAATAATCGGTTGTATGATGATATTGTCTGCAATCAAGTATCCGCTCCGTTACAAAAAGCCCTGCTCCGTTTTTTTCGTCCACTTTTAGCCATCTTATCGCGTCTTTTTCTGTCGGGTAGTGTCCGAAGGTGTATACTTCTCGCTCATAGCCGTATATATCTTTTTTATCAGGTAGCTTTTTTAGGAGCTTTTCTCCGCTCGATACGTAGCCTATATCTGTGTACGGTTTTTCTGTCACCGCAGCTGCGGCTTCTTGCGGCTTTTCCGCCGCTTTTTGTGCAGTCGCCGTCTTGGCTTTCTCTATTTCGGCTTTATATCCGGTTATCTGTGTCTCGGCTTCCTTTATTTTGTCTTGATATATTTTTATCTGAGAATTGAGCCTTTTGTTATCGCTAACGCCGTCGGCTAATTGTTTCTCTAATTTCTCGATTTTATCAGCGTTGTCACTCAGCTTTTCTTCCGCCGCTCTCAACTCTTTTTTCGTTTGTTCATGCTGCTTTATTTCATTCGCAAGCTTGTCATTGACTTCCGTCAATTTTGTTTCACTATTGGTCCGGCTATCTTCCAATATTGCGATTTCTTTCTCCTTTTCTTCCACTATCTTTTGCCAGTCGCCGGCAGACTTGGGCTTATCATTCGCACTATTAATAGCCTTATTAATTTTTAAGAATAATTCATCTATTGTCAGCGAATATTGGCATGACTTCAAATGTTTTTTGATAGTTTCAAAGGACGTTTTGCTGTCTACGAGTTTAAGTGCTTCGTTTTCTCCTTTCATATTTTTGATGAGCGTGCCGTAATATAACCCAAAACTGCTTTCAACTTCTGATTCAGTGATTTCTATCAAATACGGCAAAATCGTTTTTTTCTGTTTGATTGCGACGGCGCACTCATACATAACATCGAGACTTCTTCCGGACGCATTGCTCACGCAAAGCACAAATACATCACTGTTTTCAATTGCTTCCGCTAACGATGTCTTGTATAGAATAGCGTCCTCTAAAATATTGTTATATCCCGTACACCATGTCTTATCTTTTTTAAATTTGCTTATCACTGCCTCTGCCACATTTTTGACGGTGGAATCTTTGGTCGAATACGCTATAAAAACTTTCCTTGCTTTGGTGGTACTGTTATGTAATCTTTGTTGTTCGATTTCCGTCTTCAATGAGGCAAGTGCCGCCACTTCTTCCAAGCCGTTACATGTGTACAAATCATTTACTATTAGCTTAAAAACCAATCGTTTTGTGATACTATCAAGAGAATCATAAGGGAATTTTAACAATTCTTGTGCGTCATTGTTAAATTTATACAACGCTATCTCCGCAAGAATTTTCCACAGCGAATTTTGGGAAATTGTTGCCGTATTTAGCTTGTTGACGATTCGGTTAATCTTTTCATAATTGCGGTGTCCGTTGGTCTTTCTTTCATCGTCAAAATATAGTGAGAACATTTCTTCCGCTTCTGTTTTTTGCGAAATTTCAAGATTTTCCAATAAATCATCAAACATTCTCTCGACGGCTTCTTGACTCAAGCCATAGTTGTTTGTGATATTATTTATAAAGCCTTTTACTTTGTTTTTGTTGTTGGTGCTGCCGCCGCTCACAAAATTTACAGTCGATTCTGCTTTTTTCATCGTTTTGTACTCCATTTTTAAAGCATAATACCCTACGCCGTTTTTTTTTTACATTTTCGCCCCGCTTCGCGGGTTAGGCTTCCCCTTATCCCCCGATAGCTTTGTGATGCTTCGGTTTTAGATTGCCGCCTGCGGCGGTAGATTTAAAGATTCCAGATTACAGATTTAACCATAAAGCCGGACGAACGCCAGCGCCGACACTGTTGACACGGCTGCCACCGGAGAAGACAAAGCCATAGTTACTCACGTCAGCAGCGCAGCCCTCCGACTCACCCGGCGTCCGCAGCCAATACCAAGACTTTCCTTCAAATTCGTCTACCGCTACTACCTTGCCTTTGCTTATTGTACTATTTAATATCGCTTTATCAGAACCGTCCAACCATTTGCCGTTATTTGAGTCGGACACATACTTTCCTTTTTTATAATAGTACAAGACACATCCGTCTCTTTCTTGCTTTGCATATTCCGTTCCCATTGCTTGTGCTAACGGACTATATGCCCACTTTTCAACTCCTACTCTTTGATTGTAATAATACTTTCCGCCGCTTAAATATGTACTTTCTTTGTCCGTCTTAAACGCTTTCTTTACTTCGTCTACGCTTAGCAAAAATACCTTGCTCCCTATTGTTTGCTCTTCCTTGATACTAAGCTGCTCGGCTGGCGTAAACGCTTTTGAAAGAAATTCATCATTTAACCACTTGCACAGGTCCGACTCCGTCCAAAACTTGCCTTGCAACGCTTCGTTTTTGTAAAACTTATTATTGATTCTTTGCAAAGCCTTCCATGCTTCGGTTGTTTCGTTATATTTTCTGCAATCGAGTATTTGCTCCGTTACAAAGAGTCCCGCTCCGTCTTTCTCATCTATTTTTATCCACCTTATCGGAGCCTTTTTATCACTTCCGTCTGATAATGTCGGATGCCGTCCGAAGGTGTATGTAGCTCGCTCTTGGTCGTATATGTCTTTTTTATACGGCAGAAGAACAGGTTTGACGCGGACCAAATCGTTGCCGTTGCCGCCGCCGGCGGCTTTAATCGCCTCGTCTCTTTCGCTCTCGGCTTTTTGCTGTGCTTCTACACGAACTTTTATTTGCGCTGCCAAATCGTTTTGATTATCCAGAATGGCTTTTTTTGCGGCGTCAATAACGTTTGTCATATTCTCACTTTGCGCTTGATATGCTTTTTCCATTATTTCGGATATTATTTTGTAGTATATTTCGTGCTCATTTTTATTGGAGTTTTTAGAATATTCCTTGAATTTTTCATCGAGAAATGTTTTTAATTCTTCTTTCTTAGCTTCGTTCAACCCGTTTGCGACGTTGTATGCTTGGATATTATTCACTAACTCTTCAAATGCGAGTGTGTAGTTGGTTGTTGTGATATAATTCACCAAAGCAATGTTGCGCGTAGTGCTAACACTTTTGTCGCCATGCACGACTTCCGTTACTTTTTCTTTTTTTTTGTCTCTTCCAAACATTTTTGTACTCCCTTTTTTATCGTATTTATATCGTAATATTGTGCGCTGCCGTCCACTTGCCGAGCAGCTTGTCTATCTCGTCCATCGGTGTCGCGTTCGTCATGCCGTTTGCGTCTACGGGCTTACCGCCGCCGATTGCCACAGTCTTAATTATCGATTTGTTTATGCCTATGCACTCGCCGATTCGGTTGCAAACGGGTCCGCCGGAGTCTCCGGGATTAGACGGAGCAGTGTACACAAGATTTCCGGAGACGTCCCGAGTAAATTTTACCGTGCCGGTAAACGGCGCAAGCCCCATAGAAAAGCCGTTGCCGATAACAAGAATGTCTGCACCCTGTTTTAAACGCATATAGTCCTTTATACGCGGAATGGGCGCGAACGCGGGGACTTCCGCCGCTTTAAATGCGCAAAGCGCAACATCCCACCGTTTGTCGGATGCGATAACATCCAACTCATATGCCTTTTTGCCGTCGGCAAAGGACATTGTGATTTTTGGGTAATAACCGCCGTTTTGCACGTCGTAGACGACATGGTCGTTGGTCAGCAAAAAGCCATTATCGGATATAATAAAGCCAGTTCCGCTCGCGGCACTATCGGACGATGACACTCTGATACTTACAACCGATGCCTTATACTTTTCAAACAAGTCGGCGCACCAGCCCTGCGAACCGCCACTATTTCCGACCAAACCGTCAAGGTCTACATCGCCGTTTTTTGGCGGTGCAAGCGGTTTTTGAGACTGCTGTTGTTCGGGTTTTGTACCGCTCTTTGACGCCGCAGGATTGACCTTAGGCTGTTGTGTTCGCTCAGTCAAGAGCGAAAAAGCGTCTAACACTTCGTCGGTAACGCCATTTTCACGCAAAATTGCCGCAATAGCGACCCAATGCAACAAAAAACCTCGTGTTTGTGCTTTTGAAACAATGCCGGTTTGAGAATGATAAATCTCTCGGGCGGAATTTACAAAAGCAAGGACATAAGCCCGAGCGTCATCGGGCTTATTTTGCTGTACCAAAAATTTTGCGTTGGCATAATAATCGGCTATCTGTGCTTTATAATCTTTCATAATTTTCTATAACTTATTCTTTTCGTCTATTTCCTTTTGTAAGGTTTTTAACCCGTCAAGCAAATCGAATAAGCCCCCTTTGGAAACTTCATCGTTTTTTGTTGTAAGCCTGCGCAAATAATCAGGTACGGCTTTGCCTTCGCCTATGTCGTGCTTGGTCTTTTCTTTGATTAGCTTGATATATTCGTCATAGCCAAGCGATGCCGCGTATGCGTCAAATCGAAGCAGCATTTCGTCCGTTATTCCATTTATATAGTTGCAGATAACCGCCTCGCAATCGGCATGGGTAACATACTCGCTTACGACTTTGCCCGTATCACGTAAGGCTTCTATCTCGCGCCGCAACGGGCGGTTGACAATTTGCTTGCACACGGCGTTTATGTCCGCGCCCGCCATTCCGTCAAGCCTTTCGGCAAGCCAATTGACCGTAACATCGTCGGCAAGCGGAATATCTACTCTGCCATTGACGCTTTCGTCTTTGCCAAGTGCAAGCTTGACAAGCTGATATCTTGCATCGAAGTCCGGCAGCGGCACATAGATTTGCGTCTCAAATCTGCCGCCCCTTTTGAGCGCGCTATCAAGTGCCCAAGGTCTGTTGGTGGCCGCAATAATGATACGGTGTTTACCGTTCTTTGCTCCGCCTGCAAAGCCGTCCATCATTGTCAGCATTGTGGTCAATACACCCTTTGTGTGGCGCGACTCATCATCATCGCGGCTTGCTGCTAATGCGTCTATTTCGTCGATAAAGATTATACACTTGTCGTATTGCTTCGCTTCTTCAAAAACCTCGCCCATGTTCTTTTCGGCATCGCCGACAAGATTTGCTAATATATCCTTGGTTTGGACGACGGCGATATGGCAGCCGAGCGAGCCGGCAAGGCACTTGACCAAAAAGGTTTTGCCTGTGCCGGGAGGTCCGTATAGAAGTATCTGTGTCCCCACCTGTGCGCCGCGATACTTACGGTAAATAGGCGCATATTTTGCGGAGAGCGGAGCAAGTATGTTGACCATGAACTCGTTCTTTACAATCTCTAAGCCGGCAACATTGCGTAAGGTCAGCTTCGGTACGTCCGTGCTAAACCACTTGGGCTTGGCAGATATGGGCTTAGTGTCCGCACTGCCCGAACGCTTGCCTGTGGTATTGGCGTTCATATCAGCAAGGTACTCACGCACCTTTGCGGTATTTGCCTTGTAGAATTGCTTGAAGGTATCGTTTATCTCAGGACGGGCTGTCTGCTCATTCGATATCTCCACGATTTTTTTGCCGATACGGATAGCCGTAGCGGAATCACCGTCCGCAACGGAGTCGTTAAAGAGCCCTATGTATTCCTTAAATGTATCTAAAATGTTAGACGGCATAGCTTTATCTCCCTTTCAAGCACTTTGTTATTTACGGTTTTTTCTTTCCGTTCTCGGCATCGATGATTGCGTCGATGTCAACGCTGTCTGCGGCTGCCGACTCGGCAGGCATAGCTACCGATGAGCTCTTTCCTGCACCGGGCTTCATGAGTCTAAGCTCACGGGCTTCCTTTTCGGCTTTTACTTTTTGAGAATCTTCTTTTTTCTTGCCGGCAATGCGCTCGTCTACCGTGAGCTTCTTTTCCTTAGAAAGCTCGACGCGTAAGCCTGACAAGGACGCTTTTGCCGTGTTAAGTCCGGTCTTAAAGGTCGCTATGTCTTTACCGAGTTTGATGAAGTTAGGACCGGATTTCAGTAATCCCCGGCAAGCCGCGATAGCCGCAGGCATATTTTTGAGATTGTTAAAGGTTTTTGCCGTGATTGCACCCGTGCGTACTTGAAGCTCTAAAAACTTCAAATCGTCGACGAATGCTTCAAGCTCGACCTTGTCGTCGATGAGCTGGTCGGAATACGCATCCTCGCCAAGACGGGCGGCTTCGTCAATCCATTCGTTGTATTGAGTAGCTAAGGCTTCCAGCTCCTCGCGGCTTTCTTTGATGAGAGCTAACCCCTCTGCTACCTGTTCAAGACTGCTTTTTTTTGCCATGATTGTATCTCCTATAATTTTATTTTTTGAATTGTTTCCGGTCGTTTATGCTTTGTTTGGCTTGCGTGTGTCTTCGGCTGCTGTGTCTTCGGCTATTTCTGTTGCGCAGGCTTCCGCTTCACGAATTATCTTTGCGAGGTCATCCTGCTGCATGTTTCCGATTAATTTATTCGCCTCGTCATGCACATTTTTCATGTGCTTTTTTTGCTTGCGGTAGATTTCTCTCCGCTCGGCATTTCTTAACTCTACTTCTTGAAGCTCCTTGCAAATCTTCTCTACAAGCTCGCGAATATATTCAAGCCCGTCCTCTTCTCTCGCTAACCTTTGAAGCTTGTGTTCAGGGAGAGCCATTACAACGTCCCAAAAACGCTCTTTGTTGATGAGCCGCTTTGCGACGGAGCATAGCTCTTTGAGCAGGTTGTATGTATACTCAAAATCGCTAACCTCTCCCCTGAGCATTTCAAGGTCGTCTTTTAGGTCTGCTATTTCCTGAGCATACTGAAACTTCTCTTTTGAAGATGAGGTCAAGCGAATCTTCTCTTCGAGATACGCCACCTTGGTCTCCTTAGCGGCGACCGAATCCTTTGCCAAGGACATTTTTTCAAGGTACTTATCACGGACGTCCTCAACGACCATAAATTCAAGCCAAGCTTCTCTCTCAAAGCGGTACGGCTTGCGCCCTCTTTGTCTAATTGAATTTGCCCACAGTGTCTCGCGCTCTTTTCGTGTTCTAATGTCCGCCATATTTTCACTCCTAATTATGATATTTTACCAAATTTAATGGTGCTGTTTTTAAGCCTAAGATTGTTTTAGCCGCATCCGGCAGCTTCGTTATTGTATGTTTGATTACTACGCTTTTCACCTTCATCACATATTTTTTTGTCAATTCAAATCCTTTTATAAGACTTCGCAGCGTGTGTCTTGGAGTGCAAATGGCATCGCAAACTTACTCAACTGTTCGTGTATTTATTGCTGCATCTCCATTATAAACCATAAATGATAAATATAAGGTGGCTTTTCGATTAACCTTTTGTTTTTTCGACAAATTATATTATAATACAAATAAGCATTTTTGACAACTTTTAAAGTAACCTTTTTTTACCACAGCCGAGCAACCACGAGTTAAAAAGAAAACAACGGATGTCCGTTGTTTCATGCCGAAAGTATCTATTATCGTTGATGAATATCACATTGAATATATGCAATGTGACAGTAGCATATTGATAGTTGCTCACAAAAAGCTTGTTCGAGATTTTTGCGGTGGACTGTACAAAGAAAATCACATTTTTTATTAAAATCAATCATTAGTATTTATGTCCTAACTCATTTTGTCATCTTACGATATGTATCCTTTTTTTGGATTTTTCACAATTTTGTCATTTTTGCGTATATATAAGCTCTCATCGTCGCTTAACTCAATCCCTTTCAAAGGCCGTCTTGTACTCATACGAATATCAAAATCCGCATTGGCATATATAATAAGCTGAATAAAATATTCGTCTTGGTCATTCATTGCAAACCAAAAACCACCTTGGTTTGGGTAGCTTTTTAATAAGGGAGTATATTTTCCTTTTTTGTTCGTTTGTATTGTATTGTCTGTATTCCTCGTCCATCCTTTACGCTGCGCTAGACCAAAATATAGACGACCGCCGGTTGGAGCAAGTCGTGTATCATAATGCGTAATAAATTTCCCGTCTTCATCATATTTTTCGGCTCCTGTTGTTATCTGTATGTTTTCTTTGTTATACTTTAAATACCATGATGAAATTGTTGACACAAGTGGGTTCTTCGCAAATAAACAAGCTCCTACCGCAATGGCGTTAGCTTTGTTTATATTTTTTTTCTTTAACTGAAAAATATTGGGCTTGTCTGAGTTAATTACATTACAGTATTGCATAACGGTACTCTTAATCGTTTCACAAATTTCCGGCATATTTGTAGCTCCGCCAACAAAGAGAATCTCCATTGCTTGCTCTTTCAGTCCAAATTCTTCAATAAAGGCTATCACTTTTGTATTAATCAAATTTAACTGTTTGTCAACAGATAAGTTCTCACTATCATCTTCATCCCTGTATATAATATATTCATTATCTTGAAGTTCTTTTTTGCCTGTATCGTTGTATTTTTCATAATTTGCCTTGTCATAGAAGACCCAATGATTGTCGTCAATAGCATGATGTCGGCATTCAATCTCTGTTTCGACCAATACTTTGTTTTCGTCAGATAGATTCTCTTTTACGATTTCTACTTCTTTCAAGTAGTCGTCGATTTGATTGTTCCAATTTTTGCTAATAAATTTATCTATAAGAATTGTTGAAAAATCTTGCCCTGCAGGTCCGGCACCTCCACATACAATCGGCAAATCTTGCGTATCTCGCATTATTTTAATCTCATTATTAGCTTCTTTCTCCATAAAAGAAAAATCAATCGTTCCGCCGCCCACATCTGCAACGAGATATTTTTTGGTCGCTTTATCTCCTTCACTCGTTTCATCTTCCATATTTTCCCAAAACAATTTTTCGTCATCTTGAATTTCTTGAATCATTGCATAACCTGCCAATATTGGCTCTTCGACAACATAAATATCAATATTTATCGTTTTATCTATCATTTTACACACATTTTTTAATGCAGGCTTTACTATGTCTATATAACTTTGACTTTTGTCGCCCGGCAACCCAATTACTATTGTATCAACTTTTGAAAGTTCGATTCTGTTATCTTCATCTGATTTCGTCTTACAGAATATTTGCTTCATTAACTTTTCAAAAAATTTTTCACAATAATAAAATATGCTCTTTTCGTTTTTAAACATTTCAGGAATTTTACAATGTTCATGGTCAGTAAGAAGCTTATACAGTTGTGGATGTGGAATTTCTTCACGTAAAATGTTTTTCATGCCTTCTAACCGATTGTTTTCCGGCAAATCCTTTGCCTGTTTACCAATAACATATTGACTCTCTGTATTTATTCCTAAAATCGTAGGAATACCGTGATATGGATTAAATTCGTTTGCTAAGTAGCTCTCAACATATAACTCTGAGGCTAAACATTTTCGGTGTGTTTCGTTTTCTATGCTGTCCGAATATCCTTCTACATAAGTATAGCTTGTTCCAAAATCAATTCCTATGTACCATTTCTCATTTTCCATTATTTTTCACTCCATATTGACTCAAAGAAGAGTTTATTCTTGTGAGCGAACAGTTAATTGCATTGGATATTATATTGGCATCCCATGCTTCTTTCGTTTTTCCTGCTATTGCGCTTTGCGCAATATTTAATTTGCTTTGAACAAATGTAAGATGTGCAATTAATATTGCCGGCTCCACACCTTTCACACCTGCTTCATTTACTGTATCAAATTCTTTTTGTAGTTTTTGTTGAGCAACTTCAAATGCATTTTTTTCTTTGTCAAATGTTTCTTTTATTTTAACGCTGTTTGCTTTTTCATATGTTAATTCTTTTTCTAGTTTTTTATTTTTGGCTTCTTTTTCATTTATCAATTCTTTGTTACCCTCTATCGTTTTGTTTTGCTGTTCGATCATTGTTTTGTTACTCTTTATCGTTTGTATATAATACGCAATATTAGTTTTTTGGGAAGTTATATCGTCCTCTAATTTTTTTATTGTGTCATTTTCAGCATCTGTATATTTCTCGAAACTATTAGTCACATCTTCTAGCTCTTTTTTAAACACATTTGCTCTTTTTGCTGCTTTCGCAGCTTCACTTTGCTTCTTTTCGCCTTTTTCCACAGCCTCTTTCCTCTCTTCATATTCAGCCTTATATGTCGCAACTTTTTCCGGTTCGATTGTCGGCTCAGCATTTTTTATCTGCGGATTTGTTTTGTTATCTGTTTTATTTTCAAACAAATTCCACCTTCCTTCGTTTTTTCCTTTATCATTTAATTTCTGGTTTGCTCTATTTTTCACGTCGGTTAAATCGCTTTCGCTTACATAAATTTTAATGAGCTTTACTATATCATCATAGCGTACACGTCCATCTCCTGACCCATCATTTTCTATGAGAATTTTTCCTTCACATGTCGAACTCCATGACATTCGATCTAGAGCATCATTTAATCGGTTAGGCAGACAAATCTCTAAGAGTTTCCTATATTGGTCACGTTTCAAATAGAGAGTTTTGTCTTTATAATATATTGCAATTTCATTTTGACGCATTATCTCCGTTACAATCTCTTTTGTCTTATCTAAATCTGTTTCCATACTTTTTCTCCTTTATAGCTTAAATGTATTATTTGTTTTATTAACCGTCAAATTTTCTTTGTATGCGTAATAATTTTTGACATAGTTTCCGCCATATAGCATGAGCCTTACTTTTTTAGTGGGCTTTTACACCTTAACTCCACTCCATATGTAAAAAATTTTTACAACAAAAAAACAATTCCGTCCTCTCACAAGAGTAAAAAACGGAATTGTTTTTGTTTTTTATATATTATTGGCTGTTTTAATGTAGCACAAAAAACGGCTATATAATAGGTGTACCCCCCCCCCGTATAGCTGATATTATATCGCATTTCCATTCGTATTTTTCGTTTATTATTGTAGTGTTTGTCACTTTGTTCATAAATAACTCTTTTGTGTCTTTATTGATTTCCGTTATAGTTTATAATAAAATTTGCTATTTGTCAATTGTTTTACAGATATTAAATTAAATTTATTACATACGCTTTGCGATTTATCCTATTGCGGCATTCTATAAAGGTATTTTTTATATAAAAAAAACGGCGTCCACCGTTTCTTTTGTTTTTTTTAATAAGTATTGTTTTGCTCTTTATCTTCTTCTGCTATTCAATGCCCAAATAAGCGCGATAATCCAGCCGATAAGCGTCCAACCAAGCAAAATGTTTAAAAGTATTATCCAAAACACTTGGCGGTGCCTATTCTTGACGGCAATTATAGAAGGTATCAGGAACACTATCAAAGCAACGACGCTAGTAACCCACTGTATGATGTTGCCGATAAGACCACTCGGAAGCAGCCCTATAAACCAATTGTAGCCGTCTTGTAAAAAAGTGATAATTTCACCCATCAAAAACTCCTCCTTAATTAAATTTATTTTACAGCGCAAAAATACGCCGAAAAACTCTCTTTAAACTCAACCGAAAACGCTGTGAAACGCCGCGATTATCTTGTCAAGGGCATCCTTTAAGCTGTCCAAAATCGGCACGGTGATATCGGGTCTTGCAAAATACAATGCTGCTCCGCAAAAACCGAGCGCGACAATCAATGACAAAAACTTATATCCCTTGCTCCTGTCCGCAAAAGCCGTAAAGACGAGAACCGCCGCCGCCGCTACGATTGCGTAGCCGTAAAGCTCCGCTCCCATATAATATAAGAACGCGGCTACCGCTCCGAAGAACAACAGTGCAAAAACAGTCTTTAAGAACGTAACAAACCCATTTTTCTTGCTTTTAGGGGCTGCCGCTTCCCCTTCTTGAAGCTCGCCGGAAACAACGGCGACCTGATAATCGGCAGGCGGCACTCCGCCGCCCGGAAGCAACGCACCGTAAGGAATAGGTCTGCGTCCGTAAGGCAATGCTCCGAATCTGTTAAAATACGGATTGAACGGCATAGGCGGAAACGGCTGTCCGTACGGAGCAGGCGCAAACGGCTGTCCGTATGGCATAGGCGGAAAAGGCTGTCCGTATGGGGCAATCGGAAACGGCTGTCCATATGGGGCTATCGGAAACGGCTGTCCATATGGGGCAGGCGCAAACGGCTGTCCGTATGGAGCAGACGGAAACGGCTGTCCGTATGGGGCAGGCGCAAACGGCTGACCAAACGGAGCTATCGGATAAGGCTGACCGTATGGAGCTGTCGGATAAGGCTGACCGTATGGAGCCGCAGGATATGGCACAGACTGCTGAAACTGTGGTTGCGGAAATGCCGGCAAAGTCAAGGTAATATGCTTTGCGTCATTAAAATTCAAGGCTTCGGACGAATCCGTCCTTTCGCAAGCCTTGATATACGGCACCGGCTGATACGAGTTGTTGTCCATAATTTGATGCTTCCTCTTGTATAATTTACTTACTCAAAATGATGTTAATTGCAAATATAAGACAAAAAGCCCTAAAATACTACTAATTACAATTATCATATTAATTATATCACAACAAAACAAAAAGTCAATAGCTAATTTCAAAAAATCCCTTGTTTTGGTACAATTTCTATGGCAAAATATTTTTTATTTGATGTTTTGTACTTTTATATCAAAGGAGTGTAGCAAAAAATGGCTAAAAGCAAAGAAAACGAAACGGAAGCGGTTGCGAGTGAAGCGGAAACGGTTAAGGGTGGAACAGAAACGGACGGTGAAGAATCGTTGAAGGTGTCTAATGACACTGAGCAAGGTACTGATGATGTTGGGCAAGATGAAGAATCTAATGAGATTATTAAAGAATGGTCGTCTCATGTAATGAAACGACGGAGCGTGTAAGACGGTCACACAAAGATAGGTGCTCGGAAACGTTGCTCTTTGCCGTATCGTAAAGGAAACACATGGATTTTTACGTAAGCCATACATTCTCTGCCGCGACCAAAACATCCACGCCGTCGCCGCCGTTTTCCTTTGAAAAAAACAAGAAAATAGTGGGTGCTGTTGCGTATTCTGATTTTATTTTCTTTATCTGCCATGTTAGCTCCTTGCAATTCAAGCCATTTCGGCGCGTCATCAATCGTTAGCTTACGGATTGAAACGTTCATTTACACCGCCTCCCTATCTCACGCCATTCCGTTACATGAACGGCAAACTTTAAGAGTCCGTTTTATCAAAACCGAAACAAAAAAGCCCGTCGTCTAACGATATGCAAAGCTATGATGCGTAAGACTTTGGGCTTGCTCCCAAGTCGTCAAAAACCCCGACCGCCGTTCCCGTACCTACTTTCTCGACGTGTGGAAAGGCACAAACGCTCTCCGCTCCATGCTGATAGCCATAGCCTTTAACGACTTCTTTTTGCACAAAAA
>JAITOU010000046.1 GCA_031289755.1 Clostridiales bacterium | reverse complement strand
ACGTACACGCTCATTTTAAAAATCAACGACTCCGTAAATACCATTATGGATTTGCGGTTTGTCGTCCAAAACCGTCACGACGCAAAATGGATATACAAAAATTGGGTAGACAAAGCTCCCCAAATTTATGCTTCTCTCTACGAGCTTTTAAACGAATAAAAACCCGTATTATTTTCTTTTTACATTATTACTCTGTAAAGCCGTGCTTTACAGAGTATTATTTTACTCTTTTTCCCGCTCTTTTTTGCGCACAAAGCGTACGGCGCAAATGTCATCACCGTGCGCAATGGTTTGCGGCAATTCTAACGTGCAGCCGAATTGCTCGGCTATGCCGCCGTCGCCGCACATTGCAAAATCGCAAAGACGCCCTATCTCTTCCGCGCTGCAACCCTGCTTTTGCCAAGCCTTTACAAGCGGACAATAATGAAAATCCAGCTCCAAACGGTCATCCGTACTGTTGCGCACCTTTATCTCGAACATCCAGCGCGCAGGCGTCGAAAAGAGCTTGCGCCTTAACCCCTTTAAGCTTGTGGTTTGAGCCTGTTTCACAAGATTTGCTCCGTTAAACCGACCGCAGCGGCTGATTGCGGCAGGAGCAAAGCTGTCGGGGTCAAGTCCTTTGCGCTTTGCTTCGTCGCACAAAAAATAAAGCCAAAGTGCGCGATGCTCAAATTGCTCGCGTACTGCGCGGACGAGAGGATTTTTTATATGTGCTTCGTTTTTGATTTCACTCATTTTATACTCCTTTATAATTCCGTATCAGCTGCTTAAAAAATGTCACACCTTCGGGCAAGGTTGCAACGTCGATGTTTTCGTCGTCGCCGTGCATACGCCCCATTTGGTTTGCCGAAATGCGGAACGGCGTGAAGCGCAGAGCCGCGTCGGCGATTTCGGGGGTATGGCGGCTATCCGTTCCGCCGGTTTGAATGAACGGCACAATAGCGGTGTCCGGCAGCACTTCCTTGATTGTTTGTGCGACGTATCGATAGCCGGGATTGTCCACCGTCACCGGCACGGTGGCGTCATAACCGAAGACCAGCTCGACGTCGACATCGTATTTTTTTGACAGACGCGCAAAGATTTTTTGAGCATAGGCGACGTTCGAGTGGGTCGAGTGCCGCAGATTGGCGATGATAAAGGCTTCGTTCGGAATGACATTGGGCAGCGTAGAGCCTTCGCACATTGTAAAGGTGATGACCGTTGAAAGCATTGCGTTGACCGTAGGGTTGATTTTCGGTGCGGCGACTTGAATCAGCGGCTTAAACCATTTGGCGTGTTTGAGCAAAAATTTGGCGGGACCGCCCATTGCATCGCTCAACCCTTCCAGCATGGCGACGACTTCCGGCGTCACCTTGGGTTTGAAATAGCGGTGGCTATGAACGTCCACAATAAGGCGCGCAAGCCGCTCCCACGGAGTGTTTTTTGGCGGCATAGATGTGTGTCCGCCGTGTGATTTTGCGCTGAAACGAAAGACTGACGAGCCTTTTTCCATCACCGCCACGGCGGCGACGGGCTTTTTGAGCGCGGCAAACAAATCGGTGGAAATCGCGCCGCCTTCATCGATAATAATCGAAAAATGCACGCCGCGCTCTTTGAGTATCTTGATACTCGACGGCGTTCCCTGCCCCGCCATTTCTTCGTTGTCCGATGACAAAAAGTACACGTCATGCTCCGGCACAAAGCCTTCTTCGATGAGTTCTTCGATTGCTTGCAGGCTCAAATACGCCGTGTTTTTGCAGTCGATTGCGCCCCTGCCGTAGAGCTTGCCGTCTACAATTCTGCCTTCAAAGGGCGGGTATGTCCAATTTTTTTCTTCTACGGGCGCAACGTCCTGATGTCCCATGAGCGCAATCGGCTTTTCGCCGGACTTGCCCTTCCATTTGAGAATCAGAGCGTTGCCGCCCTTGGGGTTGGCGGACTGAAAACGCGGGTCGCTGATGCCGCCGATACGTTTTGCCATTTGGAGAAAAATATCGCCTTCCGCGTCGCTCGCGCCGGCTTTTGTGATTTCCACCGTGTCAAACACATGGGGAAACACTTCTTTGAGCCTTTCGTGATACCGCTCGAATATCTCCGGCGGCTCGGTGACGACGGTGGGAATCTGAATCAGCCTTGCAAGCCCTTGTGCATAATATTCGGCATTTCTTTCCATAAAAATCTCTCCTTAAAAAATCTGAATAAATGTCTTTGATGTGCGCCTGTCCGTGCGTCAGGCAAGTCGTTTTATAACCTTTTCAAACAGCCATGTGGCTACCCCTGCAAACAAGCCGCTGTAATGGGCTACATTGTACATGAGATTGACGGGGTAAGCGGCAATGCTCGCCGCCGCGCTGTCGACAAATGAGCCGAGAACCAAACACAGCACGGCAGCACCGCCGTATAAGACTTGAAATTTGCCCCTTTCTGTCGGCAGCGATATCAAGTAATCCAGAACGATATAGCCGATAAAGGCATAGTTTACACCGGAATAGCCCACGCCGCCGTCGGCTTGGTTATACACAACCGCCAGCATTCCTGCCGAAAAGAAAGCAAAAAAGAGTGTCAAGGTCAGCAGTTTAAGCGTGCCTATGCGCCGTTCGAGATAAAGACCGCACCCCAAAAAAGCGAAGGCGTTCATAAGCACATGACTCCAATCCAGATGCCCGAAGGAAGACGTGAGCGCGGCAAGCAGGTTGAGCGGAACAAAGTCCTCCCAAGCTATTTCCGGGCTGTAAAGCCGATAGCTCCAATTCTCTCCCAAACCGAGAGCGGCAAAAAGCCCGATATTGACCAAAATCACCAGCACCGTACCGAAAAAAAAGTAATTGCGGTTAAACGGCGTAAGCTTTTTTCCCTTGTTCTGAAAAAATATCTTGTCGGCAAATCTCATTTTTTCACCTCTCTGTAATAATCGACACTTTTTACCGCAATATTCGTATCACATATATGAATACTATGTTTTGTGGTTTCATTATATCACAGCCGCAATTGCCTGTCAAGCAAAATTCAAAAAATACACTCCCCTTTTGCACGGCAAGTAACCGCCGTACATTATCAAAGTAAGTTCCACGGTGGACTTTTGGGTGGAAGCTACATTGAGAATTTACGATAAATTTTAAACAAGTATTTTTTTGCCTAAAATCGTTTGACATTTAGGCGTTAATAATATAAAATAGTAAGGCTAAACGTCGCGGGGTAGAGCAGGGGTAGCTCGTCGGGCTCATAACCCGGAGGTCATGAGGTTCAAATCCCATCCCCGCAACCATTTTGTTTTGGCGGCGTAGCTTAGCTGGTTAGAGCAGTCGGTTCATACCCGACAGGTCGTTGGTTCAAATCTGACCGCCGCTACCATACACGGCCCTATGGTCAAGTGGTCAAGACATCGCCCTTTCACGGCGGTAACGGGAGTTCGAGCCTCCCTAGGGTCACCATTTTTTTTTGTATTGCGCTTTACCGTCAAGGTCAAGCCGCATACACCCTTTAAGTATTATATTAATCCGCTCGGAATATAATACACGGGAGCATAGCTCAGTTGGGAGAGCATCTGCCTTACAAGCAGAGGGTCACAGGTTCGAGCCCTGTTGTTCCCACCAAAAACGGTACAAAACACCTTAAAATAGCAATATTTTAAGGTGTTTTTGCTAAATTTGAACGTCTGTTTTGCATAGAAATATCCCCTATTTTTACGCAAATTTTGCATAGCCATAATAATTACATCAAAACTTAAAACACTTATTTATCTTTAAACTCGTAAAGCATTCTAACTTAGAAATAATGACAAAAGACAAGCATTGCGAAAATTAATTAAATAAAATGACACATAAAAGTATCAAATATATGCATAACGTGTTGACAATGAGAACATAATATGATAAAATATGCGTATATTAATAAAAAAGGAGATACAATTATGAATAAAAATAGTACTATCCATATAAGAGTTAACCCGGAAATAAAAGCAGACGCAGAAAGAATATATGAAGCTTTCGGAATTACCATGACCGAAGCAATCAATATTTTTCTACATCAATCCATTTTAAACGGCGGATTACCTTTTGAAATGAAATATCCGGGCTATAATAAAGAAACATTAAAAGCACTAAAAGAAGCAAAAGATATAGCAAGCGGAAAAATCAAACAAGACCCGACAACTGTTGATAAATTTTTCGAGGAAATGAATATAAAATGTTAAAAGTATTTATAACGTCAAAATTCAAAAAAGATATCAAACAAATAGAAAAACAGGGTAAAGATATGAACCTAATAAAAGCAGTAATGAACAACATACAAAACGAAATTTCACTTGATGACAAATACAAAGAACACGAACTAAAAGGAGATTATCAAAATTGTATGGAATGTCATATAACGCCGGATTGGTTATTAGTCTATTATTACGGAGCTAATTCAGTAACATTTTATCGGACAGGAAGTCACTCGGACCTATTTTAATAAAACACAACATATATAAATTCATACTAAAAGAGATAAAAATATAACGCTTTGTTCAATCAAAAAGCCTTGAAACAATTATTTTTCAAGGCTTTTTGATTTTTTCAAAGCGTCTTGTTCTTTTTAATTATCCTTTATATTGATTATCCGCTCGGACTCTTTGAGTATTTTATACAGTCCGCCTTTCTTGTATTTTTTGAGTTTGTCATAAAATTTGTATAGGAAGGCTTTTTTTACCACTCCCGTTTCGGACGCTTCCATGACGGAAAAAATAAAATCCTTTTTGTTTAATTCATAATATTCCGCGCCGCCTACCCTTATAGTTATGCCGACCTTCGCATCGTCGGCATTTATCTGTACGACCGTCGAATTGCCTTCGCGGAATGTCTTGGCTTCCCCGCTTTTGTCTCCGCAAATAACCGATACGGAAGAAGCGGCGGTGACATTAAACAAAACGACCTTATATGTACGCGCCGACGGTATCGGCGATATATCCCCTTTCGGCGCGGCAATGACAAAATCAAAGTCTTTGCGCGTTCCGGATATAGTCATCGTCGTTTTTGCAAAAGCACCTTTTGTATACCCTTCGCTTTCGCCGTCGTCCTCGTACAGAGTAAACGAATTGTCCGCTCCGGCAAAAACCTGTATAAGGAGCTTTTCGGGGTTTGACGTATCGTTGACGGCGTTCTCGTCCGTCACGAGAATTGCGCCCGTTTTTGCCAATACCGGAATGTGTTCGGGACTCCTGTACATACGCACGTTTTTGCCGTTGCCTTCGTATTGATAGCCGGTAAAGATATCAGTCCATACGCCATGCGGCAGCAAAACGTCAGTATAACTCATTCCCGTTTCGGCGGTTCTTTTTGCCGGAACGGTTATAGGAGCGACGAGTAATTCCGTACCGAACAAAAACATATTTTTGTATTTCTTTTTATAAAAGCCTTTATCGGTATATTGATAATACACGGGACGGCAAAGCGGCATTCCTTCCGTATGATTGAGATAATTCATCGTGTATATATATGGGATAAGACGGTGGCGCAATCTCAAATATTGCTTTGCGCCTTCGCGGATGTCGGCGCGGTATTTAAAGGGGTCTTTGTCCAAAAATCTGTTATTTGACGAATGCAGGCGCAAGACCGGACTAAATACACCGAGCTGTATCCAACGCAGATACAGTTCCCCGTCCTTTTTACCGAAATGATGTCCGCCTATGTCGTGACTCCACCATGTAAAGCCTATATTAGACGAAACGGAAGTAAAATACGGCATAAAATCGAGCATCTTCCAGCCCACAAAGGTATCGCCCGAAAAACCTATCTGATAGCGGTGACTGCCCGGTCCCGCATATCTGGACAGAATGAGCGGACGCCTTCCGCCCTTAGCATTGTCTAAGGTGTGATAATGATTTAAGAGCCAAAGCGGGTCGAGATTGTCTACGGCGGTTTTTTTGCCTTGCTGCCAATCTATCCACCAAAAATCAACGCCCATTCTCTCCAAAGGATGATGCAGACATTCAAAATACGCGTTTATAAAAGTCGGATTTGTCATGTCAAAGACGACAGGCTCTTTCTTTTCCTTGTCCGCGCCCGTATAGTCGGCGATTGCTCCGTAATAATCTTCAAAAGCGCGGCAACCGTCCGCCGGATGAAGATTGAGCGTTATCTTATATCCCTCCGACTTTAATTGCTTCAAAAAAGCTTCGGGGTCTTTAAAGAGATTTTTGTTCCAGGTATAGCCCGTCCAGCCCCTTTGTCCTACCCAAACGCTACCGTATTCCTTGGAAATGTCCGTAATATGCCAATCCATATCGATAGTGGCAACCGAAAAAGGTATACCGTCAGAGCTGAATTTTTTCATAAGCCCAAGATACTCCTCGTCGCTGTACACATGGTAACGACTCCACCAATTGCCGAGCGCGAAGCGCGGCAAAAGCGGATTTTCGCCCGTAAGCCGATAAAAGTCCTTTAAGGCTTCCGCGTATTTGTTGCCGTAAGCAAATATATAGACGTCCTTGTCCTTTGACGCCGTTCTTTTCTTTAAAAGTCCGTCCGCGCCGAGTTCGAGCGAACGCGTATCGTCAAAGAGCGATATACCGCGCTTCGACATTATTCCGTTTTCGAGCTTGGCTGTGCCTACCGCTCCGTCGAGCGTGCGGCGCGTCCCTTTGAGATTCCCGGCATTTATGCTCAGGCTGTTCGCCCGATAAATCTTTTCTCCGTCTTTAAGCGATATTTTGAAGGTCTTTGTCAGAGTATCAAAAGTCCATTCCGCCTTGTCCGTCCGCAGCTTGACGGACGCTCCCCTTTTCGATACTTCAAATTCCGCCTTTCCGCAATTCCTTTTCCAGACCCGTTGCGACGGCGTATCCAAAAACGCGCCGTCCGCGTCAATTTCAACTCTAAAAAGCCTGTCGGTTATAACCGTTATTCTGTACCCCTTCCCCGTCACCGTATTGTCTGCATACGGCGACGCATCGATATCCGGCACATATATTTTTTTAAGTTCCATTTTATTTTTTCCTTTTTTACGCTTTAAACGCGAGTGTACGCATTTAAGCATTACCTATATATATTGCAAATATTTTACCATAAGAGCGATTAAATTGCAAGGGCAACTTTCACGCATAAGGAGATAAATTTTAAACAAGTATTTTTTAGACGTATAGCGGCTCATAATTTCTTTTTTAAAACCGCCGCTAAAAAAAGAGAGGCCTTACTTAAAACCCCGAACGGAGTATAAAAAAACGTATAAAGTCCAAAATATAATTAAGGCGACGCCGCTAATTTATGCGGCGTTGTCATAAGCCCTTTCGTTTGACGGAAGCGCAAAAAATAAAAAATAAGGAGAACAATATTATGAAGAATCAAAACACGTCATACGTTTGTGCCGACTGCGGCACAAAGCAAATAATCGAAAACGGTCAAGCTCCAAAATCGTGTCTTAAATGCGACGGAAACAAATTCTTTAAAAGCCGTTGACGTTCTTTTTTGTCATTATGTAACCGTTATGTAAGGTCAAGGCAGGCGCAAGAAGATATGTCTTAGATTGCGCGAAGTTAGTTTTGCAAAAAGTATATTAAAAAAGCCGCTTAAAATATTTTAAGCGGCTTTGCTTTTCATAAAAAGATTCTATATGAGGAAACATAAAAAACATTTTTAAAATGCCGTCATTTAAAAGTAAAAAGAAATGGTATGCCGAGATGCGAGAAATAAAAAATCGGAATAAAAGAATTTAAAAGGCTTATCCTTGATAAGGACTCTGCCTTACACGGACATATATCGCCGCGAACCTTCCTCTTTAATTAGACTCCTTGTAGTGCTTGACGCGTGCAGAGCAAGATTTGGTTTAAATGTGCGCCTACGGCAAAAGAAGCTTATTCCTTTTATGAAAAAATACGGCTCTCTCTCCGGGTTTAAAACCGGAGAGATTGCCGATATAGAGATTAAATCGGCAGAGGGAGTAAAAAAAAGCAAAACATAAACAAAATTTACTATGAAGTCAAATAAGCAATAGGTTGGAGATTGGATTACCAGACATTTCATGTTTGTTTCCCGCCCCGTTTAATCTCAAATCTATTATACACTAACTTACGTTAGTTTGTCAACTATTTTTAGACTGTAAGTCTATTTGTTTTACTTATGCTTGCATTAGCAAAACTTATACACGTTACTCTCCTGTGCTTATATTGGGCTTTTTTAAAACAAAATTTGCATATCTATGCCTTAGATATGCAAATTTTGTTTTGCAAGAAGTCTATTCCTTTCCGTATTCTTTTTCAAGCTCGGCAAGCACTCTCGAAAAAACCTTCATTGCCTTTTCAAACGGCTCTTTGCTTCTCAAATCAGCTCCGGCGAGCTTTAAGATATCCACAGGCGAAGCACTGCCGCCTGCCGAAAGGAATTTTTTGTATTCTTTTACAGCCCTTTGATTGTCGTTCAACAAAGCGTCGGCGATAGAGACGGCGGAAATTATACCCGTCGCATATTTATAAACATAAAAAGCATTGTAAAAATGCGGTATTCTCGCCCATTCGCATTCTATAAATTCGTCATAAACGATGTCGTCGCCGTAGTATTTACGGTTCAATGCCTTGTACCCTTCCGAAAGCGAATCGGCATTAATCGGCGTATCCTTTTCGCCCATTTCGTGAGCGAATCTCTCAAATTCCGCAAACATAGACTGCCTAAAAAGCGTCGTGCGGAACATATCAAGATAATAAGACAGCAAATACTTTCTTTCATCGCCCTTAGCTTTTTTTAAAAGGTATTCGAGCAAAAGCACTTCGTTGACGGTGCTGGCGACTTCGGCGACAAAGATTTCGTAGCCGGCCTTTGAATAAGGCTGGTTTTTGTTGGAATAATACGAATGAAGGGCGTGTCCAAGCTCATGCGCTATCGTAAAAACATCGTGGGTCGTCTGCTGATAATTTAACAGCACATAGGGATGCACGCCGTAAGCGTCGGTCGAATACGCTCCGCTTCGCTTATTTGCGTTTTCGCAGACGTCTATCCAGCCGCCCTTATACGCTTGCTCCAAAAGCTTTACATACTCGTCCCCCATCGGGGCAAGAGCGCGTTTGACAAGCTCGAAGGCGTCCACGTATTCGAGCTTTATGTCCGCATCGGCGACTATCGGAACGTACATATCATAAAAATGCAAGGTCTTATAGCCCAGCACCTTTCTTCGCAAGGAAACATATCTATGCAAGCAACCGACGTTTAGGTCTACGGCTTCGAGAAGATTTTCGTATACTATACTGTCTACGTTTTCGCCGGAGAGCGCACGGTCGAGTGCGCCGTCATAATTTCGGACCTTTGCCGAAAAGACGTTCTTCATGACGTTTCCCGAATAATTTGCGGCAATTGTATTGATATATCTCTTATATGCCGAAAACATAGCTTCATAAGCCTTTTTGCGCAAGCGTCTGTCGTGGCTTTGGAGCAGTACGCCATAAAGACCGTGCGTCAATTCTATCGTTTCGCCGTCCCGCGTTTTGATTTTGTCAAACAAGATGTCCGCATTGTCAAACATCGTAAAGGTCTCTTTGAATTTCGATGAAAAATTGTGCATTTCCGCCATCAATTTTTCTTCCTTGTCGGACAAAATGTGCGCTTTGTTTCTCAATATCTCGGAGAGCATATAGTCAAAATCGGCAAAGTCCTTGTCGGTGATAAGGCTTTGCAGATATTCGCCGTCAAAAGCCGATATCTCCGGCGTAATATAAGAACCGTCTGAGCTTATCTTGACGGACAGAGCGACGACCTTGTCGTACATCGCCGAGTATTTGACTTCCTTTGTGTCTTCGTCCTTCTTCATATGGGCGTACAGACCGAGAAGATTCAAATCCTTGGATATGCCTTCTTCCTTTCTAAGCACTTCGAGCAAAAGACCTTTGTCATTCAATTTGCCCTTGTACGCTCCGAGTATTTCGGTTTTTTTTGAAAGCTCGTCCAATCGGGCATAAAAAGCCGCGTCGCTTTCAAAAATATCCGTCGTTTTCCATTTGTATTTGCCGTCTATTTCACTCCGTTTCAAAACCTTCATTGATGCTCCTTCCCTTTTTGACCTTTAAAGCACCGCGCAAGAAGTCTATTTAAAAAATCTCACGCCGTTTTTAAAGATATCTCTGTTTTTGTCTCCGATAATATTTTTGTACAAGCCGCTCCCCGTTCTTTCGTTATGCCCCATTTTGCCGAGAATACGTCCGTCCGGACTGCAAAGGGCTTCTATCGCCATAGCCGAACCGTTGGGATTATAATCGCCGAGCAGCGTCGGATTTCCGTTCAAATCTGCGTACTGCGCGCATACCTGTCCATTTTCTATCCATTTTGAAATAGTCTGCGGCGAAGCGGCAAGACGTCCTTCGCCGTGACTCATAGCGGTATAATGTATATCCCCCGACTTAAAGCCGTAAAACCACGGCGATTTGTCCGACGCAATTCTCACAGGAACGAGCTTGGCAATGTGGCGGCCTATGACGTTGTATGTAAGGGTCGCCGAAGCTTCTTCCTGCTCCGTAATATCGCCGTACGGTACGAGTCCGCTTTTGATAAGAGCCTGAAAGCCGTTGCATATTCCGAGAATAAGTCCGTCCTTCGCCAAAAATTCTCTTACCGCATCGGCTACGCGCTTGTTTCTAAGGACGTTGGCGATGTATTTTGCGCTTCCGTCCGGCTCGTCGCCCGCGCTGAATCCGCCCGGCAGCATAAATATCTGAGCGTCCGAAAGCTCCTTGACCAAATTGACAATCGACTCTTCGATAGCCGCCGCCGACAGCGTGCGGAATATCGGAACGCTGACCGAAGCCCCCGCATCCAAAAAGGCATATTCGGCGTCATACTCGCAATTTGTCCCGTAGAACGCCGGTATAACGGCTTTCGGGAGAGCCGTCTTGTATCTCGGTATCAAAGGCGTTTCGAGAGAATAATTGACGGGAACGACGCCGCGTCCCAAATCTTTTTTTGACGGAAACACTCCGTCGAGCGGCTTTGTCCACGCTTCCGCCGCTTCGTCTATCCCTATTCTTGTGCCGTTTATCTCCATTCTGCCGCTGTCCGACGTAAAGCCGAGATATACCGCTCCGTCAAAATCTATATCGCTCCTTGCTTCGGCAAGTATCGCGCCGTAAGAAAAGTTGTAGAGCAGGCTCTCGGCTGCATTGACCTCGAAGCCTATTTTGTTGCCGAACGACATCTTTGCAAGGGCTTCCGCAGCTCCGCCGTAGCGCAACGCAAAAGCGGCGTTTATCGTTCCGTCCTTGATAAGGGCGGTGATTTTGTCAAAATTACGCGTCAATGCGTCAAAATCAACCGTTCCGTCGTCTTTGACAGGCGCGGTAAAGAGATATATTTTGTCTCCGGATTTTTTAAATTCCGGACTTATAATGCTATCGGTATCGGTGGCTTTGACGGCGAAGCTGATGAGCGTCGGCGGTACGTCCACGTCCTGAAAAGTTCCGCTCATAGAATCCTTGCCGCCGATAGACGGAAGCTTAAACGCCGACTGCGCATAGTACGCTCCCAAAAGCGCGGCGAGCGGCTTGCCCCATTTGACCTTATCCTTGCCTAATTTTTCAAAATATTCCTGAAAGGTAAACCGTATCTTTTCGTATCCCGCTCCGGCGGCGACGAGCTTCGCGACCGATTCGACGACGGCATAGAGCGCGCCGTGAAAGGGCGACAGCTCGGTAAGGTAAGGATTATAACCGTAGGCGGCTATACTCGCCGTCTTTGTCTTGCCCCCTATTATCGGAAGCTTTTGGACGGACACGTCGACGGGCGTTTGCATATATTTGCCGCCGAACGGCATTAGCACCGTAGACGCGCCTATCGTATTGTCAAACATTTCCACAAGTCCCTTTTGACTCGCGACGTTTAGATTTGAGAGATTGTTCAAAAACCTTTCCGCCGCACCTTCGCCGATTAAATCGCGCCTTTCAAAGAGTGTCTCTTTCGGCGTTTCTATGCTTGCGGAAGCGCACGCTCTCACGCCGTTTGTCGCCAAAAAATCTCTCCTTATATCGACTATCAAAACGCCGTTCCATTCCATTTTTAGGCGTGCGTCGCCCGTTATCTCGGCGACTATCGCCGCTTCGAGATTTTCGGCGGCGGCATACTCGATAAATTTCGCCGCGTCCGACGGGTCGACTACGACCGCCATTCTCTCCTGCGATTCGGAAATGGCAAGCTCCGTGCCGTTTAGCCCTTCGTACTTGACCTTTACGGCGTCGAGCTTGATATAAACGCCGTCGGCAAGCTCGCCTATCGCCACGCTCACTCCGCCCGCGCCGAAATCATTGCATTTTTTGATAAGCCGCGATACGTCGGCTCGTTTAAAAAGACGCTGTATCTTGCGTTCTTCGGGCGCGTTGCCCTTTTGGACTTCGGACGCGCTCTTTTCGCCCGAAGTAAAATTGTGTTCCTTGCTGCTGCCCGTCGCGCCGCCTATGCCGTCGCGTCCCGTTCTTCCGCCGAGCAGTATTATCTTGTCGCCCGTCGACGGCTCTTCTCTCCTGACGTTCTCCGCCTTTACCGCTCCGGCGACAAAGCCGGCTTCGAGTCTTTTTGCGGCATAGCCCGGATGATAGACCTCGCTGATATGCGTCGCCGCAAGCCCTATCTGATTGCCGTAGCTCGAAAAACCGTGCGCCGCCTTTGTCGTGATAGTGCGCTGCGGAAGCTTTCCTTTTCGCGTGCTTTCGACGGGTGCGGTCGGGTCGGCAGAGCCGCTCACTCTCATCGATTGATATACATAAGAACGTCCCGACAGGGGGTCTCTTATCGCTCCGCCTATACAGGTACTCGCCCCGCCGAAAGGCTCTATCTCGGTCGGGTGGTTGTGCGTTTCGTTTTTAAATTGAAGTATCCACTTCTCCCGGCGTCCGTCCGCGTCGGCGTCCACATATACAGAGCAGGCGTTGACCTCGCCCGACTCCTCTAAGTCCGGCAAGAGTCCCCTTTTTTTCATTTCCTTGCCGGAGACGGTCGCCAAATCCATAAGCGTCACGGCTTTTGAAGCTATCCTGTCTCCGTAAATGTATTTTCGGCTTTCGAGATACTGATCATACGTCTTTTTAAATAAATCGCCGTATTTTCCCGACGGAAACTCTACGTCCGTAAGCTCTGTCTCAAAAGTCGTGTGGCGGCAATGGTCGCTCCAATAGGTATCGAGTACCCTTATCTCCGTTTCGTAAGGGTCTCTCTTCTCTACGTCCTTAAAATATCTCTGTATAAAAACGAGGTCGGCGGTATTCATCGCCAATCCCATTGCGTCCTTTGTTTCGGCTATTTTTTTCGGATTAAAATCGATAAATCCGCTCATTACGGGTACGCTGCGTTCGGCTTCGTAAGCCGCCGCCAGTGTTAAAATCGACAAATCCTTTTCGCGGCTTTCGATGGGGTTTATGACCTGTTTCTTGATAAATTCCACTTCGGCGGCGGTCAAATCGCCTTCCAAAATTATCAGCTTACCGCTTTTGATTTTTGCCTTGCTGTCGGGATTTATCAGTCGGACGCATTGCTCCGCGCTGTCGCCCCTTTGGTCGTATTGTCCGGGCAACGGCTCGGAAGCAAAATATTTTTTGCCCTTTAAGCTAAGCTCTTTGGCTTTGTACAGGATATCGACGGGCGGCTCGCTGAATACCGTTCGGCAGGCTTTTTCAAAGACGCTTTTTTCGATGTCAAAAACGTCGTAGATATTGACGGCTCTAAGGCTCTTCAAGCCGTCAATCTTCAACACCGTTTTGCAACTATTAAACAGCGTTTCGGCTTCGACATTGTACTGTTCTTTTTTTTCGGTAAAAACTCTGTAATTCATAAATACGCCCTTTTTATAATATTGTACGGTTTTATTATTGTCGGCAAACCGTATATTTATTTATTTGCATTTCATTGTTATCGCCGCGTCAGTTTATTTTATGACCGCCTTAAATTTTTTGATTATACGCAAAGGCTGATAGGACAGCTTGGATTGTCTGAGTCCCAAATCTCCCACGTCCTCTTCTCGGTTGATGTATTTGACACCGTAGCTTCGGGTCATATCTCCTGCAAAAAGGTAATTTATCATTTGATATGCGCCGTCCGACCCGATGTCGGCTTTTTCGATATGGACATATAGAATATCCTTTATGATTTCCCCGACGGTAAAGGCTTTTATTTCACCGCCGGCATACAATACGCCGCCGACAAAATCCCATATGCCGTAACTCTCCAAAATCCTTCTCGTCTGAATGATTTCATAGACCGCCATAGATGACTTGTCATCGCTTCTTTTCTCGAAGCCGTCCAAAAAAGACAGTATCTGCGGTATCGTTTCTTCGGTTAAAGGCTTATAAAGATAATCTTCGTTTTCTTTTTTGAAGATATTTACTTTGTTTCTTTTTTTGTTGTATCTATGCCCCGTCAGCGTCGCCAAATCCTCCGCAAGATACATATAATCGCCCCAATCGGCAAGCTCGGTAATCTCCGCGCCGTCAACGTAGCTCAAAAAATCTTCGGGGATTTCGCTCAGGCTCAATTCTTCGTTCCTGCCGTCCGCATAACGCTTCAACAATTCCAAAGCTTCGCTAAAAGGCATTGCGCCTACGGGCAGAGCAAAGCTTGTCTTGCCTTCCGCCAAAACGTCGTCGCCCTTGATAAAGAGCGTGCCGCCCGCGACACAATACTCGTAATTAAAATATTCCGTCCACATATAGAGTCCGCCTACGGTAAAATCGCATATCCCGAAGGGCTGCTCTTTTAAGAAACCGCGTATTATTTGTATATCGTCAATGCCGATTTTTTTGAACGGCAGAGAGTCCTTGCACTCCGTATAATGTGAGATGTCTTGACCTTGATTTGATTTCACCGTGCATTTACAATCCATAACATACCGTTAAAATTATTTTTTTCTTTGAATGCAATATCAGTACAAACCGCCGTATTTTTATCGGAATTTGTTTTTTAGACCTTGCAGCATTTCATCGATACTGCGTTCGGGCGGTTTTGGTTTGTTTGTGTTTTCGTTTTGTCTATTTGCCGGCTTATTTGACGGCGTGCCGTTCTTCATGGTCAGGGAGATTTTTTTCTTTAAAAGGTCAATCTCCATGACCTTTACCTTTACCGTATCGCCGACCGTCAGGACCTCGGACGGATGCTTGATGTATCTGTCCGATATCTGTGAGATATGCACAAGTCCGTCCTGATGAACGCCGATATCGACAAACGCGCCGAAATCTATGACGTTGCGAACCGTACCCGTCAGCTCCATTCCCGGCTTTAAATCCTCCATGCTCATAAGGTCGGAGCGCAAAAGCGGCGGCGGCAGAGAATCTCTTATATCTCGTCCCGGTTTTTTTAGCTCGGCGGCTATATCGCGCAAGGTCGGAATGCCCATTCCGCATTCGTCGGCGATTGTCTTGATTTGGGCTTCGGGCAATCTGTCGTTGATGTCTCTGAAATTGCCCGTGCTTATATCGCCGTCCGAATAATTCAAACGCTTAAAAAGCTTGCCGACGGCTTCGTAGGTTTCGGGATGAACGCCGGTATTGTCGAGAATATTATCGCCGTCCTGTATGCGCAAAAAACCCGCGCACTGCTCGTAAGCCTTGTTGCCGAGCTTGGACACGCCGAGAAGCTCCGCACGGTTTTTGAAGGGTTTTTCCTTCCTTTTTTCGATAATGTTTTTTGCAACGGAGCCGTTTAAGCCCGCCACGTACTTTAAAAGGCTCACGGACGCCGTATTGACATCGACTCCGACCTTGTTTACGCAGTCTTCCACAACGCCGTCAAGGACTTCCGACAGCCTTTTTTGAGGCATATCGTGCTGATATTGCCCGACTCCTATCGCTTTGACGTCTATCTTGATAAGCTCCGCCAAAGGGTCTTGCAACCGACGCGCAATAGATACCGCGCTTCTAAGCGAAACGTCATAATCTGGAAATTCTTCCGCGCCGAGCTTAGATGCGCTGTACACCGACGCTCCGGCTTCGTTGACTATTATATATGCGACGGGCTTACCGAGCTTCTTTATCAGGTCGGCGACAAATATCTCGCTCTCCTTAGACGCAGTGCCGTTGCCGATAGAGATGACGTCTACATTGTATTTTTCAACAAGCTTTTTGAGCTTTTCGTAAGCTTCTTCGGTCTTGCTTTGGGGCGGCGTAGGATATACGACGGTAGTTTCGAGAGAATTGCCGTTCTTGTCTATGACGGCGATTTTGCAACCCGTCCTATATGCCGGGTCAAAGCCGAGTATCGTTTTGTCTTTGAGCGGCGGCTGCATGAGCAGCGGACGCAGATTGACCTCGAACATTTTTATCGCTTGTTCGTTGGCGCGCTCCGTCAAGCCGTTTCGGTTTTCTCTCTCGATAGACGGAAAGATAAGACGCTTATAGCTGTCCGCCGCGGCTTCCTTGACTATATGCGTGGTTATGCTCCCTTCCTTGACAAATCTAAGACCTATTCGGGTCAGCATTGCCCCTTCGTCGGTTTCGAGAGTGACCTTTAAGCATTCTTCGTTCTCTCCCCTGTTGATAGCCAATATCCTGTGGCTCGGTATCGTGCTTATCTTCTCCGCATAGTCCGAATACATATCGTATACGGGTGCTTTTGCCTTATCCGCGCCGTCTATCAGCTTAGAACGTATATGACCGTATTCAAAGAGATATTCTCTCAGGATTTTTCTCAGCTCGGCATTGTCGGAGATGATTTCGGCGACGATATCCCTTGCGCCGTCTATCGCGTCCTTTGCCGTATTTACGCCCTTGTCGGTATCGATATACTCTGCGGCGATTTGTTCGATAGCTCCCTTATAGAGATTTTGGGCGAGTATTATGTCGGCGAGCGGCTGCAAGCCTTTTTCGATAGCTATGCTTGCTCTCGTCTTTCTTTTTTGCTTATAAGGTCTGTATATATCCTCGACCTCGGTCATCGTTGCGGCTTTTTCTAAGGCTTCGCGGATTTCTTCCGTCCACTTGCCCTGCTCTTCGATACTCTTTTGAACCTCTTCCTTTCTTTTAAAGAGATTCTTCAAATATTCCAAACGGTCGCAAAATTCACGCAAAATTTGGTCGTCTATTCCGCCCGTCATTTCCTTGCGGTAACGGGCTATAAACGGCACTGTGTTCTCTTCGTCTAACAGTCCGATTATGTTTTTTGAATAGTCTTCGCGGATATTGAATTCTTTACTTAAAATATTAGAAATTTCCATATTCCGAACCCTTTTTTACCTTTGCAAAATTATATCGCCGCTTAGATTATAATATAAAACGCCTCTAAAAGCAAATCATTTAGGTGTGCAAAAAAATATGAAGATTATAGAAAAAAACCGCCTTTTTTTAGACGGTCCTTCCTTTCGTTTATAAATCAATATTTGTCGCGCACTGTGTATTGCGTATGCAGGATATGATGCGCTCTGTGGCTGTTCGGTTCTCCGAAATAATCCTTGTATATCTCCTTGACCGCCGGATTTTCGTGGCTCTTTCGGAGCGTCATTGCCTTGTCGGACGCGTAGATGACCTTCATTCTTGTGGCGCGGTAATCGGTGAAATTGCGGACTTCCGCAGACTTTATCGGCTGACCGCCGCCGTTTATACAGCCGCCCGGACAAGCCATTATCTCGATAAAATGATAATCCGCTTCGCCCTTTTTGATTTTTTCCATTAACGTTCTGGCGTTTTTGAGGCCGCTCGCGACCGCGACCTTTACGGTCAATCCCGCTATTTTGTAGGAAGCTTCCTTGATGCCTTCCATGCCCCTGACGTCCTTAAAGTCAAGGTTCTTTAACGGCTTGCCGTCCAATACTTCGGCTACCGTTCTGAGTGCGGCTTCCATAACGCCGCCCGACGAACCGAAAATCAGTCCGGCTCCCGAGCCTATGCCGAAAGGCGTATCAAATGGCTCTTCGGGCAATTCGTTAAACATGACGCCCTGTCTTTTGACAAATCTCGCAAGCTCTCTCGTCGTCAATACCGCGTCGATATCGGGAACGCCTGCGGCGTCCTGATGCTGCCTGCCCTTCTCGAATTTTTTTGCCGTGCAAGGCATTATCGTCACGACGTACATATCCTTAGGATTGATTCCGAGCTTCTCCGCATAATATGTCTTGGCTATTGCGCCGAAGATTTGCTGCGGAGATTTTGTCGATGAAAGGTGCGGTATAAGCTCGGGAAAATTGTGTTCGATAAACTTTACCCAGCCCGGCGAACAGCTTGTAATCATAGGCAATACGCCGCCGTTTTTGACTCTGCCGATAAATTCGTAGCCTTCTTCCATGATGGTCATATCAGCCGCAAAATCGACGTCAAATACGTGCTTAAAGCCGAGCCGTCTGAGTGCCGCCGCCATTTTGCCCTCGACGTTCGCGCCGATAGGCAAGCCAAATTCTTCGCCGAGCGCAACGCGCACAGACGGAGCAGTGCCTACTACGACGGTTTTTGTCGGGTCGTTTAACGCCCTGACTACGTTGTCTATCTCGTCCTTTTCTCTCAATGCGCCCGTCGGACACACGGCTATACATTGACCGCAGCCTACGCAAGCCGTTTCGTTTAAGCTCTTTTCAAACAGACAGCCTATATGCGTATCGAAACCTCTGGCGTTCGCGCCTATGACCGATACCGTTTGATAATTTTTGCACGCCGCTACACATCTGCGGCACAAAATACATTTGCTGTTATCTCTGACTATCGACGCGTGCGCGTCGTCTACGGGATAAAATTTGGTTTCTCCGATGTATTTTTGCGCATTACAGCCCAGCTCTTCGGCGATATTCTGCAATTCGCAATTTGTGCTTCTGACACACGACAAGCAATTTTTGTTGTGGTCGGAAAGCATAAGCTCCACCGTCGTTTTGCGGCTCTGTATGACCTTAGGCGTGGAGGTAAAGACCTCCATTCCTTCGTTGACCGGGTAGACGCACGAAGCGACAAGGCTTCTCGCGCCCTTTACCTCGACGACGCAGACACGGCACGCACCTATGGCGTTGATGTCTTTTAGGTAACAGAGCGTGGGTATTCTTATTCCGGCGGCGCGTGCGGCTTCTAATATGGTCGAGCCCGCCGGTACGCTGACGGGCGTATTGTTTATTTTTAAATTTATCACATTACTCATATGGTTTTCTCCTGTCTTTTCATTGCTGTATAACGCCGTTATACCCTGTCGATAGCTTTAAACTTGCAGTTTTCGGCGCAAACGCCGCATTTAATACATTTTTCCTTATCTATCATATGCTTTTCCTTGACCTTACCGTTTATCGCGCTCACCGGGCATTTTCTCGCGCAAAGGGTGCAGCCTACGCATTTCTCATTGATTTTAAAGGATATCAGCTTTTTGCATACCCCTGCCGGGCAACGCTTTTCGGTGACGTGCGCCAAATATTCGTCTTTAAAATACTTCAATGTGGAGAGAACGGGATTAGGCGCGGTCTGCCCGAGTCCGCAAAGCGAATTGTCCTTGATATAATAACAAAGCCTTTCCATTTCTTCGAGCGTCGCAAGCGTCGCGCTGCCGTTTGTCACCTTTTCGAGAAGTTCAAGAAGTCTTTTTGTGCCTATACGGCAAGGCGTACATTTTCCGCAAGATTCTTCGACGGTAAATTCAAGAAAAAACTTGGCTATATCGACCATACAGCTGTCCTCGTCCATGACGATAAGACCGCCCGAACCCATCATCGAGCCGATTGCCAAAAGGCTTTCGTAGTCGATAGCGATATCTATCAGGCTTGCCGGTATACAGCCGCCGGACGGACCGCCCGTCTGAGCCGATTTAAACTTCTTGCCGTTCGGGATTCCGCCGCCGATGTCTTCGATGATAGTCCTGAGCGTCGTTCCCATAGGGACTTCGACAAGACCGGTATTTTGGATTTTTCCGCCGAGAGCAAAGACCTTTGTGCCTTTGGATTTTTCAGTGCCTATCGCGCTGAACCATTCCGAGCCTTTGAGAATAATCTGCGGTACGTTGGCGTAGGTTTCGACGTTGTTTAAGATAGTCGGCTTTGCAAAAAGCCCCTTGACCGCCGGAAAAGGCGGACGCGGACGCGGTTCTCCCCTGTTGCCCTCGATAGAGGTCATGAGAGCCGTCTCTTCGCCGCAGACAAACGCACCCGCTCCGAGTCTTATCTCCACGTCAAAATTAAAGCCCGTTCCAAAAATATTGTCGCCGAGCAGTCCGTATTCCTTAGCCTGCTTGATAGCGACCTCCAAACGCGCTACGGCGATAGGATATTCCGCTCTGACATATATATAGCCTTGGTCCGAGCCGATAGCGTATCCCGCGATAGCCATAGCTTCCAATACGGCGTGTGGGTCGCCTTCTAATACCGACCTGTCCATAAATGCTCCCGGGTCGCCCTCGTCGGCATTACAGCAAACATATTTAGTATCTCCCGGAACGTCCTTTGCAAACTGCCATTTATTGCCTGTCGGGAAGCCGGCTCCGCCCCTGCCTCTCAATCCCGACGCCTTTAAGGTGTCGACGACCTGTTGGGGGGTCATTTCGGTCAGCGCCTTTGCGAGCGCGGCATAACCGTCGTAGGCTATGTATTCTTCGATGTTTTCGGGATTGATGACGCCGCAATTTCTGAGCGCAAGACGCATTTGCTTCTTATAGAAGCTGGTTTCGCTGAGAGAAGAAACGCCGTCCTCACCTTCTTTTACCGTTTCTTGATAGAGCAGTCTTTTGACTATTCTGCCCTTGATGATATGCTCGGATACTATTTCGTCGACGTCGGCTTCTTTTACCTGACTATAAAATGCGCCCTCAGGATAGACCACAACGACCGGTCCGAGCGCGCAAAGTCCGAAACAGCCGGTCATGACCGACTGAACCTCTCCCGTCAGATTGTTTTCGGCGATAAGAGTGTTAAACCTTTCGTAAATGTTTCTGCTTTTACCCGAAGTACAGCCGGTGCCGCCGCATATCAGTACGTGATTTCTTATCATAATATATAAATTCCTCCATTTTTAGGCAACCGATTTGTCAATATCTATGTATATCTACTTAAATACCGTATTTATATTTTTTAAATAAAGCGTCATAAAAAACGCTAATTATTGTTTCTGATGACGTATTCGCTTACGACATTGCCGTTGACGATATGCTCGGCGATGATTTTTTTGACGGCGTCGGGGGTAATCTTGATATAGGTGACCTTATCCTTGCCGGGTACATAGACCTCTACCATAGGTTCGAGTCGGCACATTCCGAGACAACCCGTCTGCGTGACCTTTACTCCGCTCAAATGCCTGTTCTTGACTTCTTCCAAAAAAGCGTTGAGTACCGGTCTTGCTCCGGCGGCTATTCCGCACGTCGCCATTCCGACGACTATACGCGTATCGGCGTCGCCTACTGCGTCGCGTGTATTCAGCTCCGCTTGAACCTTCGCCTTGATAGCCTTTAATTCCTCTATTGATTTCATAGAATGCTTCCTCCGTTAATATTATAAAAATTCTCATTTATTGTATTTTTGATAAAATCTATTACTTCGGGATTGTCTATCGGCACGTCCTCTCCCAAAACGTCCTTTATCTCCATAGTGTCAAACTCGTAAATTTTTCCGTTGACGTCGATTTTTAAAGAGAAGCTTATCAACGGCGCGTGCATGATGAGCGTTCCTACCGTCTCGCCTATATCCCCCAGCGGAATAAAATCCACGCTGTCCGTAATAAATACAGCCGAGGTCAATGTCCCTTCTCCCACCGTAGACTCGATATCGAAGCTGCCGCCGGTCATCTCCGCCGCCATTTTAAAGAACGGTATACCGACGCCGACCTTTCGGGTCGTTCTCGACGTAGTAAAGGGGTCTGTGACGGTTTTTAGAAATTCGCGGCTCATTCCGCGTCCGTTGTCGCGGATATTGACCGAAAGTCTTTTATCCCTTAAAATAAGTGATATATCTATCAACGACGCCCCTGCCGATATGGAATTTTCGGCGATGTCGAGTATATTAAGCGAAAGCTCTCTCATTAATAATTATTCAAAATCTTTTCTAAGTCGTTGACGGAAACCTTGCCGTACACGTTGTCGTTTATCGTCATGACGGGAGCAAGACCGCAGCAGCCTATGCATCTCGTCGCATTGAGCGAAAATCTGCCGTCTGCCGAGCATTCGTCCGGCTCTATTCCGAGCTGAACCTTGATAGAATCGAGAACCTCGCCCGCGCCCTTGACATAACAAGCCGTACCCATGCAAACGCTCACGTTGTATTCCCCGCGCGGATTTAAGGTGAATTGAGAATAAAAGGTCGCCACGCCGAAAACCTCTTCGACGGGGACTTCCAAAACTCCGGCTAATATCGTCTGAACCTCGATAGGCAAATAACCGTAGATTTCCTGAGCCTTTTGCAAGGCGGGCATAACCGCGCCCTTGCGTTTTTTTATCTCGACGAGAGCCGCTCGCAATTCGCGCTCCTGTGATTCCGTACCTTTAAACGGTGCTTTTGTCAATTTGATTTTTGCCATAACTTCCTCCGAACATAACATTATCTTACAAACTGCGGCGATAATTTACGCCGTCTTTCGTTAAATTTTCTACAACCTGTATATTATATCATAATCGGCAAAAATTTCAAAGATTTTTACAAAGAAAAATAATATTTTTACAGTGTTTTCCGCATTTTTTCGCAAAAACAAAATCCGCTTTTCTCTCAAAAAAACTATCGGCTCTAAGGCGTTAAAACACATTCTATAACCGGAGAAAATAAAAGAGCCTTCCGTTTGTCTTTACGCAAGGCTCTTTTACCAATAAATTAAAGGAGATTTATGAAAATAAGATTGAGCGTCTTTTTATGCCGCCCGTGCTTATAATCATTTTTTGTGAAGGCAGGAATAATAGCTTGCCCACCATTCGGACTTGTCGCAGTAGGTCGTCACAAGCACGCCGTTTTCGAGAGTCTCTCCGTATCTGTCATACATATACTCTTTTAAGTATCCGCAGATATCTACGGCATCGCAAAAGTCAAAAAAACCTTTGGACGCGGTATCCGTCACCGCCGACCGTTCGACGGCGGAGCCGCTTTCGAGATAGGTCGCGATGTTTTTTGCAACGGCAACGGACGGCGTCTGATGCGACGCTATCATGAGTAATATAATTACGAACGTATTCATATTATCCGCTGCCCCCTGCCCTTATTAGTCCTTATGTTTACGCATTTCAATCCCGATATTTGCATTGTATCAAATAAAGATTGAAATTTGATTGAAATGACGCCGTTTTTTGTTTTCGCCGTTCATTTCGACTTATTTTCTATGCTCTTAGTATAAAATGTTTTTATTAAATTGCCGTTAAATGAATATTAATTTCTCTTGAACTTTTATTTGCGGTCGGTTATGCGGATTTTTTAAAAATTCATATAAAATTAACACTCTTTTCATACAAAATTAACAAACAAAACATATAATAAAATCACGGAAAACGCATTAAAGTGTTTTTCGTCAACAAATTTGTTTGCTCGAATGGGCGGTATGAAACGCCCGACAAACCGACATTTTCATAAATTCTCCCTAATTTATTGGTAAAAGAGTCTCCCGATTTGACAATCGACGGGACTCTTTTACTTTGTTTTACCGCCGATTTTTAAAAAAATACAAAATACGCCAAAATGCTCCGTTATAAAAAACAACGCTTTATCATTTCTTAAAATATGAACGCGTTGTTTTTTTTGATTATCGTCATTTCTTTGGGAATATTGACCGTTGTCGCCCCCGACAGCGTGCTGAGCATAATGATAGACGGCGGCAAAAGCGCGCTCGACCTGTCGCTAAAAATGATTGCGATATATTCGGTATGGTTGGCGGTCTTAAAGCTTGTTGAAAAAACCGAGCTTGACAAAAAAATCACTTCGCTCTTCGAGCCTATTGTTAGCTTTTTGTACAAGGACGAAAACAAAAAAGCCAAAGCCTACATCACGATGAACATGACCGCAAACCTGCTCGGCATGGGCAGCGCGGCGACGCCGCTCGGCATCAAGGCTATCAATACGATGAACCGCGACTTAGATAAGGATACGGCAACGCCGAACATGATAATGTTTTTTGTCCTGAACGCTACTTCGCTCCAACTCATTCCGGCTACGGTAATAGCTCTGAGAGCGGCGGCGGGCAGCGCCGCGCCCGCCGATATATTGATACCGAATATCATAACGTCGGTAGTAAGCGCGCTCTCGGGCTTTGCCTTTGTAAAAATAATATCGTACCTAAAAAGGAAACGAAAGACAAAAGCGTCCTGATTTTGACAAAGCACATACAAGGATACCGCGTCAAAAAAAAAACTTAAAGCAACAGCGTTTTGATTTTGATAAATTGCGTATAAAATCCTATCGGCTCAAAATAAAGAGCCGCAAAATAAAGCGTCTTAACCGGCGGTCAAGGAAAGCTCATGGCAAACTTTATACTTCCCTTTCTCATCATCGCGCTCTTTGTATATGCCGCGATAAAAAGGATAAAGATATACGACAGCTTCATCGAAGGGATAAAGGACGCGCTCAAACTCGTGTATTCGGTCTTTCCATACTTAGCCGCTATATTTATAATGGTCAACCTTTTTAGGATAAGCGGTCTCGGGGCTTTTGTCACGCGCATATTAGAAAAACCCCTGTCCTTAATCGGCATACCGCCGGAGCTTACGGAGCTAATCATTCTCCGCCCGTTCAGCGGAAACGGCAGTCTGCTGCTGCTCGAAGATATCTACAAGGCTCACTCCCCCGACAGCTACATCGCACGCGCCGCCAGCGTAGTAGTCGGCAGCTCCGACACCGCCTTTTATATCGCCGCCGTCTACTTCGCCGAAAGCAAAATAATCAAGCTCCGTTACGCTATCCCCGCCGCACTCCTGGCTAATGTAGTAGGCTTTATAACGGCTTGCTTGCTTTGCAGATATATGTGATTTTTAAGATAAAGGAAAAGACCTTTTATCAAAAAGTCTTTTCCTTAATTTTTTTGATTGTGACAATATTTCAAACTCAACTTTTCAGTCCCCGTCATCCATATTGCAGTTACATGATTCTTCACGTTCGTTTTGACTCAATATATCGTCAAATGTAACAAGCTGAATTATTTCCATATCTATCACCTCCTTGTATAAATTTTTTCATAAAAAATACGCAATACTTGGTGCAAGCAATTTTTTATAGGCAAACAAATCAAATCTTTGTAATCATATGTAGTATGGTATTTGCAACCGCCCTGACAAACCGGCAAGCATTTACATTTTTCACAATCGTAATATGGATATTCTAAATTTTCCCAAAATACAATTTTATTTTTTTTGATTTTTTCTTGACCCAAAGAGCCAAAAGCGTCATTATTGTCCATTATTATTGCATGCTGACATTTATGCAAATTTCCGTTCGCATTGATTACCACCGCATCTTTATTGTAAATACTGCAATTCAGTATTTTGGGATTCAATCCCATTTCATTCAAAGAATTAATATAGCCGCACAAAATTAATTTTTCATACAATTTCAAAAAAGGATTTTTATCAGACGGATAGTCTAACGGATATACAATATCACTGCCTGATATGTTGGAGCAATAAACGATTAAATTTGGGATATTTCCAAATTTATTGTAGAGATAATCAATAGCTTTAAAGGCGTCAGATATCTCACTCGCATTAAAGTTGATTCTTATTACTACTTTTATATTATTAGCTAACAAAATAGCAATATTAGAAATAACTTTTTTAAACGATGATTCACCGTTATTTTTTTTATAGTTTTTAACATTGTTGTATTCTTCGTCTATTCCGTCTAAGGTTATTTGTACATGCGTTAATTGCCATACATCTATTGCTTTTTTTATTAATTCTTCATTGAACAAATATCCGTTTGTTATTAATGAAGATTGAAAATCAATATCTGCCGCTTTTATTTCGGCTGAAATAAAATCTATAATCTCTGCGTTGCATAAAGGTTCTCCCCCGAACCATTTTAAATGTACAGGCTTTCCTTTTCTATGTTTTTTAATATAATCTATTGTTTTTTGGGCAGTGTCCATATTCATTGTAATTTTTTCCGTACCTTGTTCATAACAATAATAACATCTTGCATTACAATCCGTCGTTGTTAAAATAGTACACTTAAATTCTTTATTTTCTTTTTTCGTAAAAAATTTCTCTCTGCTTTGCTTGACAAATTGAAATTCATTTATATGTTCAAATAGAATTATCCCCATTTTTAACAAGTTTTGTTTTTCGCCGTCATCAAATTTAGATAAATCCGCTATTTCCAAATCTTTAAATCTTTCTTTTTCTAATTTAATCATAGACGTGGTTAATAAGTTGTAAATCAGAATTTGATTATCATCTATATCAATATGAATATTATATTGGGAAAATTTATAACTCATGAAATATCACCTTTATTTTAATACTCTTTTCAGACAATGAGTAACGTTATCACTATTCGTCACAATCTGTACTAATATATTAGTATAAATTCATGATATCACCAAATTATAAGTATGTCAATAGTTTTTACTAAATATTTAGTAAAATTACACAAACTACTTAACGAGGTTTACATCATGGAAAACAGAATAAAAGCATTGCGTGAAGACAAAGACCTTAGACAAATCGATGTCGCGGACAAAACAGGTATCGACCAAAAAACGCTGTCAAATTATGAAACGGGAAAAACAAATCCCGATAGCTATGCCTTAATAAAGCTTGCGGATTTTTTTAATGTCACAGTCGATTATTTGTTATGCAGAAGCACGGTCAATCTTTACAGCAATCAAAAATGCGTCGATGAATTGACCGATATCCAAAAAAAATTAGAATATATAAAATTGTTTTTCAAAATATAAGTTCGAGATAAAATAAAAAAGTAAAAAAGCCGAGAGATAAACTCTTGGCTTTGGTATCCGAGCGCATTTAGCCACCCGATCTCAATAGCATTTTCGAACGCTAAAACTATGTTATTATAATTTAAAAATAATTAAAGTCAATATTTTTTGATTAAGTTTTTAAAAGATTAAACAAAAAGAAATCGTGGGGGTAGCTATCCCCTTTTTTATAGCCTTACCTTTACCCCTGCCTTATTTAAATAATCTTTGATTTCTCCGAGTGTATAATTTTTATAGTGTATTATCGAAGAAACGAGCGCTGCGTCCGCGCCGCCGTCGGTCAGAACTTCCTTTATATGCTCCGGACTGCCTGCGCCGCCGCTCGCCACGACGGGAACGTTTATGCTGTCGGCGATGAGCCTTGTCAATTCTATATCGTAGCCGTTTAGAGTCCCGTCGGCGTCTATGGCGTTTAAGACGACCTCGCCCGCGCCCAAATCCACGCCCTTTTTTATCCATTCTAAGGCATCTAAGCCCGTGCGCGTGCGTCCGCCGTTGATAACTATCTCAAAGCCCGACTTTATCCTTGCCGACTTCTCCATTCTCAAAACGTCCGTCGACAGTATCATGCACTGCACGCCGAACCGCCTTGCGACCTCCGATATGAGCGTGGGATTTTTGACCGCGTTGGAATTTAAATGTATCTTCTCCGCTCCGGCGAGTATGACGCCTATGCAATCGTCGAGCGTCCTTAGCCCGCCCCCCACCGAAAAAGGAATAAATACCTGATTTGCCACCTTATTGACCGTATCTATAAGTATATCGCGGTTCTCAAAGGAAGCGTTGATATCATAAAAAACCAATTCGTCCGCGCCGTCGGCATAATATCTGCCTGCCGCTTCTACGGCGTCGCCTATTTCCTTTGTATTGACAAATTTTATGCTTTTGGCGAGATTTCCGTTGCGTATATCAAGACACGCTATAAGTCTTTTGCTCAACATAATTTCAATTCCTTACATTAGCGGAAAAAATTTTGTTTTGAAATTTTTTTAATATTATAGCTCTATTTTATAAAGCCACTTCCCCGTTCCATACCGAAAAGTTTTTCAAAATCTTCAAGCCCGCTTCACCGCTTTTTTCGGGGTGAAACTGACAGGCAAACATATTGCCTTTGCCTATTACCGCCGCAAAATCTATTCCGTGTTCGGACAGGGCTATGACGTCTTTAAAATCGGTGGGATTGGCGTAATAGGAATGTACAAAATAAAATTCCGATTTAGGGTCTATACCGTCAAAAAGCTTGTGTTTTTTCTTGTATTTTAAGCTGTCCCAGCCCATATGCGGAATCTTTAAACGGCGGTCACTCGGCTTTAACAAGACCACGTTTCCGTCAAAAAAATCTAAGCATTTGACGTCGCCTTCGTCGGAGTGAGACATCATTATCTGCATTCCCAGACATATCCCCAAAAAAGGCGTGCCGCTCGCAACCGCCGTTTTGAGCGCGGCGGCTATTCCCGTTTTGTTCAAATTTTCCATAGCCGACTGAGCGTTGCCGACGCCGGGAAAGATTATTCTTTCGGCGGAGATTATATCCGCCGCTTCTCCCGAAACGCGGCATTGTATTCCCAAATAATCGAGAGCCCTTCTCACAGAAGTAAGATTGCCGGCGTTGTAGTCCACTATCGTTATCATATTACTCCCCCCGAATCGATACGCGCACATCGCCGCATATCTATTAAAAGCCGATTACTTTTGCTTGACTATCGCGGTCTTTCCGCCCATATACGCCCTAAGGCTTAACGGAATGCTCACGCTGCCGTCCGCCTTTAAATTGTTTTCCAAAAAGGCTATCAGCATACGCGGCGGCGCTACTACGGTGTTGTTTAGGGTGTGCGCAAAATATTTTCCGTTCTTTCCGTTGACGCGGATTTTTAAGCGGCGCGCCTGAGCGTCGCCGAGATTTGAGCAAGAGCCGACTTCAAAATATTTACGCTGTCTCGGCGACCATGCTTCGACGTCGAGCGACTTGACCTTTAAGTCCGCCAAATCCCCCGAACAGCATTCGAGCGTCCTGACGGGAATGTCGAGCGTGCGAAAAAAATCAACGGTGTTCTTCCACAGCCTGTCAAACCAAAGCGCGCTGTCCTCCGGACGGCATACGACTATCATCTCTTGTTTTTCAAACTGATGTATGCGGTATACGCCGCGTTCTTCCATGCCGTGCGCGCCTTTTTCCTTTCGGAAGCAAGGCGAATACGACGTCAGAGCGTAAGGAAGCTTTTCTTCGGGGATAATTGTGTCGATAAAGCGTCCTATCATAGAATGCTCGCTCGTGCCGATTAAAAACAAATCTTCGCCTTCTATCTTGTACATCATCGCGTCCATTTCGGCGAATGACATTACGCCGTCCACGACTTCGGAACGTATGAGATAAGGCGGTATACAATAGGTAAAGCCGCGCTCAATCATAAAATCTCTCGCATACGACAATATCGCCGAATGAAGCCGTGCAATATCACCCGTAAGATAATAAAAGCCGTTACCTGCGACGCGTCTTGCGCTTTCGAGGTCAATGCCATCAAGGCCTTCCATAAGGTCGGTATGATAAGGTATTTCAAAATCTGGAACGACGGGTTCGCCGAATCTTTCGCGTTCGACATTCGCCGAATCGTCCTTGCCGACAGGCACGGACGGGTCGATGATATTCGGCAAGGTCAGCATAATTTGTCTTATGCGTTTCTCGTATTCTTCCTTTTCGGTTTCCAACTGCGCGAGCTTTTCGGCGTTGGCGGTGACACGCGCTTTGACCTTTTCGGCTTCGTCTTTTTTGCCGACGGACATGAGCGCGCCTATTTCTTTGGAAAGAGTATTGCGCGACGCCCTAAGGTCGTCTGTTTCCTTTATACTCTTTTTGAGCTTTGTGTCCAAAGCCAGCACTTCGTCTACCAAAGGAAGCTTAAAGTCCTGAAATTTTTTCCTTATATTTTCTTTTACCGCTTCCGGATTTTCTCTTAACAATTTTATATCCAGCATTTTTTGTATCTCCCGATTTTTTATACTAAATTTACATAATATAATACATGAAATCCTTTAAGAATATAAAGCATTGACTTGTTGCCGTATGAAATTCTTTATTTGGCGGCGCAAAGGGCTTTAAACGTTTACGTTGCCCTTTAAGTCAAGCTCGCTTCCGTGTGCCTTTAAAAGCGGCTCTATCTCGTCCTTTATAAGCTCTTCCGTTTGCTTTGCAGCCCTGCCGGTAAAGCGTGCCGCGTCCAAAATACCGTCAAGGTCGGCATGAACCGAAGCGAAGAGCTTTTCTTTTTTTATCCTTTCGACAAGGTCGTTTTCCCCGCCGTCCTGCTTGACTCTCCTTGCGCTTTCCATAGACAAAACTCTTATTTTTTCATGCAGCTCCTGCCTGTCGCCGCCCGCCTTGACGCAAGCCATCAATATCTCTTCCGTCGCCATAAAAGGCAGCTCCGCATCGATATGCTTCTTTATGATTTTTTCGTATACGCAAATATTCTCGGTGATGTTGAGAAAAATCTCCAATATTCCGTCGAGCGCCAAAAAGGCCTGTCCGATAACTATGCGCCTGTTTGCGCTGTCGTCGAGAGTGCGCTCCAACCATTGCGTTCCGGCGGTAAATGCGCCGTTTGACGGCAAGGACATGACAAAGCGCGAGAGAGAGGTTATGCGTTCGCTTCTCATAGGATTGCGCTTGTAAGCCATAGCCGAGCTGCCTATCTGCGACTTTTCAAACGGCTCTTCAAGCTCCTTCATGTGTTGAAGAAGGCGCATATCGTTGCTAAATTTTGACGCGCTCTGAGCGATTTGCGACAGCAGGGCGAGAATTTTGTAATCGAATTTTCGCGTGTACGTCTGCCCCGTCACCGAAAAGACCTTATCGAAGCCCATTTTTGACGCGACGGTTTTTTCGAGCTTCTTGACCTTAGCGTCGTCGCCGTCAAAGAGAGCGAGAAAGGATGCCTGCGTACCGGTCGTTCCCTTGACTCCCCTTAAACGGAAATCCTTTAAGGCATTCTCGACGTCTATATAATCGAGATAAAGGTCGTACAGCCAGAGCGAAGCGCGCTTCCCCACCGTAGTCAGTTGAGCCGATTGGAGATGAGTAAAGCCGAGTGTCGGCAAAGCCTTGTATTTGAGAGCAAAATTTTTGAGATTGTTTATGACGTTGAGTACCTTTTTGCCGATGAGTTTGAGCGCGTCGCGGTATATGATGATGTCGGCATTGTCGGTGACATAGCAGCTTGTCGCGCCGAGATGTATTATCCGCATCGCGTCGGGGGCTTGCTCGCCGTATGCCCTTACATGGGCCATGACGTCGTGGCGGACTTCCTTTTCAAGCTCCGCCGCTCTTTCAAAGTTTATATCATCGGCAAATTTTTTGAGCTGCGCTATCTGTTCGTCGGTAATCTTCAATCCGAGTTCTTTTTCGCTCTCCGCAAGCGCAATCCAAAGCTTTCTAAAAAGCCCTATCCTGTTTCTTTCCGAAAAAACCGACGACATAGCGCGGCTCGCATAACGCGTTATCAAAGGATTTTCATAAACATCATAATTTTGCATATCTGCTCCGCACGCCGTTTTTTGATACGGCGCAAATTTGATTTAAGCTACGGTTAATGTATTTGTCCGTTGCAAAGCAAGCTGTTATTCGCCCATTAAGCGGCGCAATATCTCGCGGTAAGCGTCCTCTACTCCGCCCAAATCTCTGCGAAAACGGTCTTTGTCGAGCTTCTCGCCCGTTTTGGTATCCCAAAAACGGCAGGTATCGGGAGAAATCTCGTCTGCAAGTATTATTTCGCCCTTATATCTTCCAAATTCGAGTTTAAAATCTATCAGCTCTATTCCCGCATCGCGCAGATATTCCGTCATAAAATCGTTGATTTTAAAGGAATAAGCGGCTATCCTTGCCACTTCCGCATCGGTCGCAAGTCCGATTGCTCTTATATGATATTCGTTTATCATAGGGTCGCCGAGCGCGTCGTCCTTGTAGCAATATTCGAGAACGGTTTTTTTGAGCTTATAGCCTTCGGCAAGCCCGAGCCGCTTTGACAGGCTTCCGGCGGCGATGTTTCGGACGATGACCTCTATCGGCACAATCGAAACCTTTTTGACCGCCGTCTTGCGGTCGGATAGCTGTTCGACGTAGTGCGTCGGTATGCCTTGCTTCTCTAACAGCTTAAACATATGATTGGAAACCTTGTTGTTTATGACTCCCTTGCCGGCTATCGTTCCCTTTTTTAAGCCGTTAAATGCCGTCGCGTCGTCCTTATAATCGACTATGAGTACGTCGTCATTGTCGGTCTTCCACACTTTTTTTGCCTTGCCTTCATACAAAAGCTCCGTCTCTTTCATAAATTAAATACCTCTCGTTTTTTAGATAAATTAAGGCTTGCGCCCAAGTAATATTTATATAAAACTATTTTAGCTTATTATGACAATTTAGTCAAGGAAACACCGCGCAAAGGAGATAAATTTTAAGCAAGTATTTTTTAGGCGTAAAGCGGCTTGTTGGCGCAGGTAATAGCCTTGTGCTATTATCAAGGCAAGAAGGCGGTTTGCGGCAAAAAAGACGCCGCCTTAAAATTTTATTTGATTTGCACGGTGTTGACGATAGAAACACCGCGCAAAGGAGATAAATTTTAAGCAGAAAGATTAAAGCCGTCCGAAACAATGTTTCAAACGGCTTTAATCTTGCTTTTTTTTAACTCCCTAAGAGCTTAATGAAACCGGCAATTTTAAAACGCCTAAGCGTATTCTCTCCCCCGATACCTTTTTGACTTTGCACTGTAATGCAATTTGCAATACTTGTATTATACATTAAATATTATTATTTGTCAATAATTTTTTATGAACTTTCGGGCTTTGTACATAATTTACATAAAAATTCGCATTGTTTTAAGACAGTGCCTTTTATAAAAATACGGACGTGAAATACCAATCACGTTCGCATTTTAATTGTCAGAATTACTTATTTGTCATGCAATATCGTCTTTAATGTTATTTATTGACGTCTCTGTTGATTTTGTTGAGTATATCGTCTATTTTTTTGCTTTCCTCGTCTTCGTTATCGTTCGAGACGGGCTGACGGGCTATTTTTTCTTTTAAGAAATTTATGTCGTAAGGCACGGAAATAGGTATACCTTCGTTTTTGAATGCGTCGGGTAATGCCGCCGATATGTCGAAAGGCACAAAGCCGTCGGACGGTTCTTCCGGCTCGGCTTGCGTCTTTTTATCGTCGGATACCGTATCGGCTTTCTTGTCGATATAGGCAATGACCGTGATATAGAGAGTAAAGGCTATAAGCGAAAGCGTCAATGCTCCGGTGATTAGAGCTAACAAGACGGGCGGTGCATCGGTTCGGATTTTCATAAAGAAATAAACGCTGCTGTCCGTTCCCGTGCTTATGCCCGTGATGTCGCTGAATATGTAATACCATAACAGCAAAAAAGGCGAAGCCGACACTATAAGGTATTTGAGATTTGTTTTTTTTGCAAGGCTGTCGCCGGACGTAAAATCCTTATAAACCAAGAGCGAATGCACAAACCACGCAATCAGAACGGCGAGAAAGAGAATAAAGAACGTCAATTTAAGAGACTTTAAGCTATCGGGATAAATGTTGTACGAAGCGGTAGAAAACACAACGTACAATGCCGTCGTCAATACAAAAATCACTGCGGAGGTTATCAGGCTTTTTTTTGCGCCGATACTTGCCGCATAAAAGAAGATAAACGCCGCCGCCGCTATTGCCCAGACATAGTGACCGACAAAAGCGAGATATATCATATACAAAGCGGCTTCCTTTAAATAGCTTGTATAGTCCGTTCCTTTTTCTTTTTTGACAAAGGTTGCCGCAAAGCCTGCGGCATAATAAGCAAAAAATACTATCGCCGCCGCCAAGTCGGCGTTTCCGTAAAAAAACCACGCGCCCGTGCCTGCCGCCGCGACTATAAATATGTGTTTTATGACGCTTACCGTAAAAAGATTTAAAAAGACGTACAGTATGCGGTTTTGTCGGTGTGAGCTTCCGAGATAAGAGTATATGACCGTATTGGCTATAAGTATAGCCGATGCGGCATAAGCAAACAACGTGACCGACACGGCATTTGCGCCGACAAAAAGCAAGGCGCAAAAATACATGAGAGCCACGGGTATAAAGGCAAATAAAACGTTTGCATAATTTTTTATAGATTTCATTCTTTTCCTATTCCGTTATAAAATAAATTTATTCTTCGGTTGCGATTTCGGTTTCGGCGTCGGTCACGGCGTTTTCGCCGTCCGCGTCCGCAGTCAGAGCGTCGTTTGCGGTAAGCTCGTCTACGGCTTCGGTTGCGGCGGCGGATTCTTCCGTTTCCGCTTCGTTCCCTACCTTCTCCGCGCCTTGAATAGCTATGCTTTGCTTGTCGTCAGCCGGCGAAACGTCCGCAGGCTGAGCCGCCGTGACGGCTTCGGATTTTTTGGATTTTTTAGCTTTCTTTTGCTTTAAGCTCTCCACATAAGACGGGTCTGTGATGATTTTTTCGTATTTGTAGGTCAGCAGCATATAGACGAGAAGGGCTAACGCCAGGACTAACGAAACGGCATAAAGGATATTTATGACGTTTTGGGGAATTTCGGTAATGCCGTTGATAAAAAGTATAGCCATGACAAAGCCCGCCAAAGCCAAGACGGTATCTTTGATAAAGATTTTTGCTTTCGGGTCTTTGTTTGCCTTGCCGCTCTTGTAGAGATTGCCGCCGCCGAGTATTATGACCGACAGCCCGAAGACAATAGCCGTAACGACGAATGCCGTACTGCTAAACGTGATACCAAAGAACGGAACTAACGAAAATCCGTAGACAAGTCCGCTCAAAAACATGACGACGGCGGCTATTTTGAAAAATAAGTTTTTTTCGACAATCATTATCTGGGTCAGTTGAAGCACGAGCGTTGCCGTCGCAAAAAACATATATGCGGGGACAAGGCTTGAATTTTCAAATCTTGAAAATGCCGCGATGATACTCTGCGTCAAAATGACCGCCGCCATTATGACGAGCGTGACTTTGATTTCGTTCATAAAGGAATAAAATTCGCTCATATAAGAATACAGATTGTATTTCTCTTTTTTCTTTTTTAACAGACCGAAGATTATCCAAATGATAGCCGACAGACCGACGACGAGATAGAGAGTAATAATGATATTAAAGACGTCGACGTTGTTGTTGTAAAAAATGAGCATCAGGTCGACCGCCGCAAACATATCCAACAAAACGATAAAGGACTTATCGTGTATATAGCTGCTCATTCTCGCCCACTGATAAAAGACGACTATCCCCGCCACCAATGCCGCAAGAACAGACTTGATTACGATGACGAAGACTCTCAACTCCGGTAAGCCCGACGTCATATAATTGACAAGCATAGAAAAGAACAAAACCACAAACAAAAAAGCAAAAGAAAACATTATAAAATTGCTTTTTTTGACTTTAAAAAATTCACTGACAGATTTCATAACCGTACACCGCTCCTACCAATATTATTAAAAAATTATTCTCTCCGTTTATTATTGTCCTATTGTAACATAAATAAGCGAAAAATACAAGAAATAAACATAAAAAGAGAAATTATTCTACCGTAGGGCAACGCTATCATTTTATTTGTTTATCGCGGAATATATTTTTTCGGCGGCGGCTTTTAGGCTGCCGTCGTTTTCGATACAAACGTCGGAGTATTCTTCGTACAAATGCCGCCGCGCCGCAAATAATTCTTCCGGCTTGCATTTAAGAGAAAGCGGTCTGCCGGACGACGCAAGGAGATTGAGTCCGCGCTTGACGTATATTATCAGTCCGTTTTGTTTTAGCCGATAAAAATTTTCTCTGTCAAGGAGTATTCCGCCGCCGGTGGATATGACCGCGCCGTTTTTTTTGCCGGCGTTTTCGGCAGCCGAGCTTTCCTTTGCGCGAAAATATTCTTCGCCGTTTTTTTCAAATATCTCCGATATCCTTATCCCCTCTTGCCTTTCCACTTCGGCGTCGGTATCGACAAATTCTCTGCCGAGCTTCTCTGCAACAAGACGTCCTATCGAGGTCTTGCCCGAACCGGGCATACCTACGAGTACTATGTTTCTCGTTTCTTTTTCTATCGCGTTTTTTGCACGCTCTATCACGCCGTCGTCGCCGCTTTGTCCGAGAAATATGTCGCTCGCATACTTTGCCTGCGCGACGAGCATAGCCAAGCCGTTGCAATACTTGATTCCGCGCATGATTGCCGCGAAGCCGAGCCTTGTAATGAGCGGATTGTATATGACGTCCACTACGGCGGACAGATTCTCAAAGCAAGCCAAATCGACAAGGCACTCGCCGTTTTTTGGATACATACCGACGGGAGAGGTGTTGACGAGTATGTCCGCGTCGGCGCAATGCGCGGCATAGTTACCGTAATCGACGTTTCCGCTCCGCGATACCGTCGTTATGCTCCGTGCGCCGAGTGCGGTCAAAACCGCTATAACCGTCGCGGACGTTCCGCCCGTGCCGAGTATGACCGCCCGTTTGTCACGCACCGCGATACCGTTGTCTTTGAGTAGATATTTAAAACCGTCAAAATCGGTATTGAAGCCTATGAGCCGCTCTCCGCGCCGTACGACTGTATTGACCGCACCGCAAAGCTCCGCGCTTTTGTCGAGCGCGGACAGATATTTCATCACGTCTTTTTTGTAAGGTATAGTGACATTAAAGCCGTCGTACTCGGCGCTTTGTACAAAAGCTCCGAGCTGCTCCGGCTTTAATTCCTTTAATCCGTATTCATACGCGTCCGCCGCTATAAGTCCGTGTATAGCCGGCGAATAGCTGTGCTTCAATGAAGCTCCTATCAGACACAAACGCATTTTTTTCTCCGTAGTTTTTTATCGTACTTAGTTGTTTTAATGGAATTTTAGGTGATTTTAGCGTCCGTCAAGGCAATTTTGACGACGTGTATTTAATTATACACAAGGAAAAATTAACGCAAACAGACGTTAAAAGAACCAAAATTCTCGTTTCAAAATAAGTCATTTATTGTCTTATCGTCGGGCAAATCGGATATTTCTCCGTAATTGCCGATAAAGGTTATGTTGTATGCGCTGTTGGAAAGCTCCTTTAAAAGCCCCAAAAGCCCCGTGTTTTTGAGATTGGCTTCAAAATCAAAATAGAACATAAATTCAAAGTCCGTTTCCGGCACGGGACGGCTTTCTAATTTTGTCATATTAAACGACGCAAATTTTTTGAGAAAATTGAGCAGGCTGCCGTTTGTATGCGGAAGCGATACCATAATGCTCACCTTGTCCGCTCCGCTAAATACGCAAAGCTTCTTGGTCACGCATATAAATCTCGTGTAATTATTGTCGTTGTTTTGTATATTGGCTCTGACAATATCCATGCCGTAAAGCGGCGCGCAAGACTTGGAAGCGATTGCCGCGATATCTCTTTTGCCGGATTCCTTGACATAAAGGACGGACTTCGCCGTGTTTTCGGTAAAGATTGCCTTGATACCGTTTTCTTTTATAAAATTTCCGCATTGGGCTATCGCCTGCTCGTTGGAATAGACTTCCTTGATGTCGCCGAGCTTGACGCCCTTGGCGGCGATGAGATTGTGTTCGACCTTTATCTTTGCGCTTCTGATTATGTAAAGCTTGTATTTTCTCATAAGGTCGTATATCTCGTTTACCGAGCCTGCCGTGCTGTTTTCGATAGGCAAAACGCCCGTTTCGCATTGTCCGCTGTCCACCGCCTTAAAGACCTCCTCGAAGGTATTATAAAAAGTGACGTCGGGGTCTTTAAAAATCTTGTTGGCGGCGATATAAGAAAACGCGCCCTTTGCGCCCTGACAAGCCGTCTTTAATTTTTTTGGAAAAGCAGGCAAATCAGAAGAAATCATCTTGTCTAACTCGTCAAAAATCGAAAGCGTTCTGTACTCGTACTGTATTTTGCGGCTCGTTTCAAAGACCGCCGCATACAGCTCGCGTATATAGGCGGAGGTTTTTGCGTCCTTGCCTGCCGTAAGTCTTTCGACTATCTGGTTTTCTCTCTCGATATTCAAAATGTCCATTCCGCCGGCTTTTTTAAGTCCGCCTATTTCTTTGACGAGTCTTATGCGCTCCGCATAATCCGAAGCAATATTTTCGTCCAAAGCGTTGATTCTGTTTCTCAAATCATCTATACTCATAATCCGCTCCCTTAACCGCATTTTATTTTTGGTATTTATTTTGAATTTTTATTTTTTTTGCTATAATATCAAGTCTAACAATACGCAAGCCGCCGCCGCTTCGACGACGGGTACTGCTCTCGGAAGAATACAGGCATCGTGCCGTCCGTCTATAATGATTTTGACATTTTTCTTCTTGTCCGCGTCTACCGTGTCTTGCTCCTTTGATATCGACGACACGGGCTTAAATGCCGCACGGAAGGTCAACGGCATACCGTTGGAGATACCGCCGGTTATACCGCCGTTGCTGTTTTTGTACGTCCGTACCCTTTCGCCGTCATAATACATCGGGTCGTTGGCTTCGCTTCCGCGCTTGGACGTAATCCCGAAGCCGTCGCCGAACTCCACACCCTTGACTGACGGAACGGCAAAAACCGTTTTGGCGATAAGCCCTTCGAGACTGTCGTAGAGCGGCTCGCCTATTCCGGGTAAAAGCCCCGTAACCGCGCATTCTATCACGCCGCCGACCGAATCGCCTTCTCTCGCCGCCGAAGCTATCTCTTCTATTATAGCTTCTTCGGCGGATTTGTCAAGCAAAGGATAAAGAGATGATTTTATTTCTTCGATTTTTTGCTCCGTAAGCAGCTTTTCTATGTCCGCATAATCGGCATACGACTTAGCCTTGACTTGCCCGACCGAAGATATATAAGCGGTCACCTTTATGCCGCGCTCCTTCAAAAGCTTTAATGCTATACTGCCGGCTATGCAGAGCGGAGCGGTGAGTCTGCCCGAAAACTGTCCGCCGCCCCTGTAATCGTTATAGCCGCCGTATTTTACATACGCCGCATAATCGGAATGAGAAGGACGGAAGGCTCTTTTTATGTTTTCATAATCCGCAGACCTTACGTCGGCGTTCCTTATGATGACCGCCAAGGGCGCGCCTGTGGCAACGCCGTTTAAGCATCCCGATAACATCTCTGCCGTATCGCTTTCACGGCGCGTCGTCGAATGTACGCCCCCGTTCGGACGGCGGCGCGCCAAGAAAGCATTGATGTCGCCGATATCGACAGGCACGCCGGGCGGTATGCCGTTGATGACTACCCCTATCGCGCCCGAATGAGATTCGCCGAAAATATCCACTATAAATTTTTTTCCGTTTATATAAGACATGATGTCCTCCGTATTGTTTTTAAAAAATATTCCGCTCTTTTTTATTTTACTCGCCGTTCTCTTCTCTACTTTAATCTTGCCCGTATAATCCCTTAAATTTTTCAAAAAAATCGGGATAAGATTTGTTGACGGCTTCGGCGTTTGTGATTGTCACGGGCGTTTGCGCACTCAGCGACAAGACCGCCGCCGACATGGCTATTCTGTGGTCGTTAAAGCTGTCTACGACCGCGCCGCGATAAGAATCTACGCCGTCTATTATCAGCTTGTCGCCGTCGATTGCGGCGCGTCCGCCGCATTTGTTGAGCATTGCCGCGACGGTTTCTAAGCGGTCGCTTTCTTTGAGCCGCAGACGTCCGGCATTGTAAATGACCGTTCTTCCCCGCGCCGTTCCTGCCGCCACGCTCAATACGGGAACGATATCGGGTATGTTCTCGGCGTCTATTTCTATTCCTTTAAGCCGCGATTTCCCGACCCTTACCCGTCCGTCAACGACGCTTATGTCGCCGCCCATACGCCTGATGAGAGTCAGGATTTCTTTGTCGGGCTGCTTTGACTCCGTGTCGAGTCCGTTAATGGTTATATCCCCTGCCGCCGCTCCGGCGACGACAAAAAAAGCCGCGTTAGACCAATCGCCTTCTACCGTTATACTCTCCGGCGCGCAATAGACCTTGCCGCCGTCTATATGATAAACGCCGCCGTCGGACGTTATGTCAGCTCCGAATTTTTTTAATACGCCGAGAGTGATATCTATGTAGCCCTTAGAAGCCATTGCGCCGTCTTGGATAATCGCGCTTTTGCCCTTGACAAGGGGCAGAGCCATCAAAAGTCCCGAGGTGAATTGAGAGCTGACCTTGCCCGACACCGTGTATTCTCCGGCGCGCAATGCGCCCCTTGACTTGATGACCGCGCCGTCTTTGGATATATCCGCGCCGTGCAAAGTCAACAAGCGGATAAGCTCGTCGGTCGGTCTTTCGGACAGACGTCCTTCCGTATGAAATTCGGCGGTAACGCCGAGCGCGCTTACAAAGGGAAGCAAAAACCTGAGAGTCGAGCCGCTCTCTCCGCAATTCAAAATCACGCTTTCGCCGTTATTTTTTGTTTCGGACAACGCGATAGGCTCGGTTATGCAGCCGCCGTCTGCGGTATCCTTAAAGCGTGCGCCGAGCGCGGTCAGACAACGCCGCGTCGCGTCCACGTCCGCCGAATTATTCAAGCCGAAGATTTTGACGGAACGCGATGCGGCGGCGGCGCATATCATTATTCGGTGTGCCGCCGACTTAGACGTAATGACGTCTATTTCTCCATGTAAATATTGTCTTTTTAGCGTAACGGTCATGACCGTACTCCCCTTTGCGTTAAGTCCGCAAAAATTCTTCGATTTTATCCGTTTCTATACCGTGCAAAAAGCAATCGCCTATATCTCTCATCATCACAAAGGTCAGTCTTCCCGAGCCGATTTTTTTATCGCTCAAAATGATCTTTGACAGCTCCTTCGCGTTGTAAGGACAAGCCGTTTTAAAGCCTTCTTGTTTGAGCAGATTGATTATTCCGCCGTAAGCGGCGGCATTTAGGAAGCCCTTTTTGAGCGACAGCTCCGCTATATATGCAACGCCTGCGGCGACGCATTTGCCGTGACTTACCGAGTAGCCCGAAAGCTTTTCTATCGCGTGTCCGACCGTATGTCCGAGATTGAGAAATTTTCTGATATTCTCTTCTCTCTCGTCCCGTTCGACTATCGCGCTCTTTATCCTAACGTTGAGCGCGATGATTTTTTCCCAATTTCTCTCACCGCTTCGGTTTAGCTCGGCTAATAGCTCTCCGCCGTCCAAGACCGCGTGCTTGACGACCTCTCCCATTCCGTCCGCCATAACATCGGGCGGCAGGGTCTTTAAGGTATCCGTATCGCATATAACCGCCGACGGCTGATGAAAGCAGCCCGCAAGGTTTTTGCCTTGCGGCAAATTGATGCCCGTCTTGCCCCCGACCGACGAATCCACCGCTGCAAGCAAGGTCGTCGGAGCTTGAAAAAAGCTTATTCCCCTTAGATAGGTAGCGGCGGCAAAGCCCGTCAAGTCGCCCGTCACGCCGCCGCCCAAGGCTATCGCCGCGTCGGTTCTCGACAATCTTTCCGCGCTCAAAAATTCCAATAATTTAACATACGAAACGCTGTTTTTGTGAGCTTCGCCGTGCGGAAAAACATACTTTACCGCATGAAGTCCCGCTCCTTCGAGCGAACGCATTACCCTTTCGGAATATAATCCGTCCACCGTGTCGTCGCAGACGACCGCAAGCTTTTTTGCACCGGGCAATATTTCTTTTACAAGCCGTCCGCATTCCCTTAACAGTTCGGGGGCTATCAATACGTCGTAGCCCGCTCCGGCATTAACTCTTATCTTTTCCATAAAAACCTTTATCTCTTTTTTGCGGCATTTCTAAACCCTTTTGTCAAAGAGCGAAGCCATTTTTTTTATCTTACGGGTCACTACGTCAAACTCTTCCGGCAAGATGGATTGGTCGCCGTCGCAAAGCGCGTTAGGCGGGTCGTTGTGTACTTCGATAATCAAACCGTCCGCGCCTGCCGCCATAGCCGCGTAGGACATAGGCGCGACGAGTCCGGCTATCCCTGTCGCATGGCTCGGGTCTACTATGACGGGCAAATGCGTCGCCTGCTTGATAATCGGTATGCAGGAAAGGTCAAGGGTATTTCGGGTGACGCCTTCAAAGGTTCTTATTCCCCTTTCGCACAGTATGACCTTTGTATTGCCCTCCGACATTATATATTCGGCACTCATCAAAAGCTCTTGCACGGTGTTTGCCAAGCCCCTTTTTAAAAGTATAGGCTTGTCGGTCTTGCCAAGCTCCTTTAAAAGCTCAAAATTTTGCATATTGCGCGCACCGACCTGTATGATGTCTACGCCGTCAAAAAGACTGAGATGAAGGATATTCATTATCTCCGTCACTATCGGCAAGCCCGTTATGCGCTTGGCTTCCATAAGATAATCCATACCGAGCGCTTTAAGCCCCTGAAAGGCATACGGCGACGAACGCGGCTTAAAAGCTCCGCCCCTGAGCATGACCGCTCCCGACTTTTTGACGCTTTCGGCGATACCTATTATCTGCTCTTCCGACTCGACCGAGCAAGGTCCGGCTATAATTGTAAAATTATCGCCGCCTACCTTGACGCCGCCGATGTCTATAACCGTATCTTCGGGATGCGACTTACGGCTTACGCTTTTAAAAGCCTTTTCTTTAAGTTCCATATCTTCCTCCGCTAATCCATTCTCGGTACATAACGCTCGCGGACGGCAAGCAAATATACTTTTGCGGTTTAACTATGCTTGATAATTATCCGCATCGGTACAGACCTTACCGTGCCGCGCATTGCAAATTAAAAAAGAGCCGCCACATATCGGCAACTCTTCATAAAACTTGTTTACTTGATGTCAATATATGTTTATCTGCATACAAAATAGCGGCTAAAATAAAACCAGCCAAAAAAGAACGTAAATGCATAATAAACATTTTTCAACAATTTGTTCATAGTGTAAATAATTATATATAATAAAATATCTCTTGTCAAGTGATTACGGAAAAAAAATGAAAAAAACTCTATTTGGACGCGCCGTAAATAAAATTACGCCTTTCGGCACGAAAAGCGGCGACAAACCGCCGTGCGCCATTTGACCGTCTGCGTCAAAACGACGGGGCGTCTACTATATCCTTAAAAAGTCCTATATCCCCCGCTCCGAGCAGCAAAATACAGCCGTATTGCGGCGCTTTGTTTTTGATGATACCGTTTAAAACGTCTAAGCTTTCCGCATAATCGGATTCTGGGCGTTCGACTGCGGCAAAAAGCTCGTATGCATTCTTGCCCATACAAGGAGCTTCTCTTGCCGGATATTCCTTGACTATGACGGCAAAATCCGCACCGCCGAAACACTGCCTAAAATCGTCGAAGAGCTTTGCCGTCCGCGAATAAGTATGCGGCTGGAAGCACGCCATGATTTTGCCCTTAAAGATACCGCGTGCCGAAGCTATTGCCGCCCGTATCTCGCTCGGATGATGAGCATAATCGCTTATGACGCTGCAAGCTCCGATATTCCCGATAAGCTCTAAACGCCGTTTGACACCGCCGAAGCTTTGCGCCGCACGGCACGCCGCGTCTATTCCCGCCCCCGAACAATCGGAAGCGGCTATACAGGCGAGAATATTATATATATTGTGTTTGCCGTACAGATTGCTTTTGACTTCACGCGAAAATGCGCCGCCGATATGTAGGTCAAAGATATATTTCCCTTCCGCTTGCCTGATATTATGAGCGGAATATATACCCTTTCCGATGCCGAAGGTGACGACGCTTATATCCTTTAAGTCCTTATACAGCCCCGAATATTTTTCGTCGGCGTTTATTATCAATACTCCGCCTTTTTTTATTTTTTTTGCAAATTGAGAGAAAGCGGCATAAACCCTTTCTTCGTTCTCGTAATAATCGGGATGGTCCATCTCCACATTCAAAATGATTTCTATGTCGGGCGACAGCGACAGAAAATTGCCCTTGTACTCGCACGCTTCCGTCACAAAAAAATCCCTGCCGTCTGAATAATAATTGCCGTCCAAATCAACGGCTTCCGCACCTATATGGGCGGTGAATTTGCATTCCGCTTCTTTGAGCGCGGACGCGATAAGAGCCGTAGTCGTGGATTTGCCGTGAATGCCGCCGACGGCTATACACGCCTTGCAGGTTTTTGCGACCCTGCCGAGATACTCGCTGCGCGTCATGAGCGGCACATTGTGGCTGATTGCGCTCATAAGCTCGGCGTCGTCGTCTTTTATCGCCGAATTGTACACCACAAGGTCGGCGGCTATGACCGCCGCCGCGTCGCTCCCTTCGTAGACAAAAGCACCTTTGCGCCTTAGCTTGTCCATGAGCGGATTATAATGAATATCCGAACCGCTCACAATACCGTGTGTGAGCGACTCGGTTGCAAGCGCGCTCATACTGACACCGCCGACGCCTATAAAATGTATCCGCTTTTCCATGTTGTTTTTTGCCATATAATATTTTATTCAGACCGTTACTTTAAATTTACAACACTTTTTTTACAAAATCGTTTCTACATTTTTATACAAATTTCGCGCCTTTTGCAAGTATATTTTTACAATATTTAAAATTTTTCACCAATCGCGCATTATTAAATATTAACATTTTATTAATTTTTTTCAAAAAACTCTTGTAATTCGTAAAAAAATATATTATAATAAACAAAAAACATAAACACTCTCTCTGAAATGGGAGAATAGGCAAAAAGGCGGGCTACAAATGAATATTACCGATATTCGTATCCGAATAGTAAAAAAAGGCGACGCTAAACTCAAAGCCGTTGCTTCTATGATTATCGACGACAGCTTTGCTATCCACGATATCAAAATCATCGAAGGCTCGAACGGCAACTTTATAGCAATGCCGAGCAGAAAAGGTCCTTCGGGCGAATACAAAGATATCGCGCATCCGATAAAGACCGACGTCCGCGAGCATATCTGCGCGCTCATTCTCGACGCTTATGAAAAAGCGGCTAAGGAAGACGCGGAAGCAAGCGCACAACAACCACCGCTTGAATAAATAAAATATTTTTGCTTTGTCAAGCACAAGGAGTCAAAGCCGAAAAATAAGTTCTAACGATTTTTCGGTTTTTTTGTGTTTACTTTTTTATTGAAATAATCTCCGTTTACATTTAAAACACCGCAAAAACACTACCCTACTCCATGCGATATTTTGCGTCGCTACGCCGACGCTTTTTTATTTTTTCTTTTGATGTTTAAAAAAAACAAAAAAATCGGGACTGTCTTTTTCTTTAAGACAGTCCCGATAGCTTTTATAATCTGTTTTCTTTATTTCTTAGAAATGATGTCGGCAAGTCTTAGGTCTATTCTGCCTTTATCGTCGATGTTGATGACCTTGACGCGCACGATATCGCCTATGTTGATGACGTCCTCGACCTTCTCTACCCTTTCTTTTGCGAGCTTAGAGATGTGAATCATGCCGTCCTTGCCCGGCGCAAGCTCTACAAATGCTCCGAATTGGAGTATTCTGACTACACGTCCTTCAAAGGCGTCGCCGATTTCGGGGTCTTTGGCTATCGAAAGGACGATTTTTTGAGCCTTTAAGCACATTTCTTCGTCGCTGCTTGCGATAAATACAAGTCCTTCGTCGTTGATGTCGATTTTGACTCCCGTATCTTCGATAATCTTGTTGATGACCTTGCCGCCGCTGCCGATGACCTCTCTGATTTTGTCGGGGTCGATATTAAAGGATATGATTTTCGGCGCGTATTTGCTAAGGCTCGGTTTGACTTCGGGAAGCACTTCGAGCATTTTATTCAATATATAGAGCCTGCCGACCTTTGCCTGCGCAAGAGCCGTGCGGAGTACGTCTTCGTCAATGCCGCTGATTTTAATATCCATTTGGATAGCGGTTATTCCGTCCTTTGTTCCGGCGACTTTAAAATCCATATCTCCGAAGAAGTCTTCGAGACCCTGTATATCGGAGAGAATGGCTACCTTGCCGTCCTGCTTGATGAGTCCCATAGCTATACCGGCAACAGGGGCTTTGATAGGCACGCCCGCGTCCATAAGCGCAAGCGTCGAGCCGCACACGCTCGCCTGTGATGTCGAACCGTTGGAACTTAAAACCTCCGACACGGTCCTTATCGCATACGGAAAAACGTCTTCTCCCGGCAAGACCGGCTCTAACGCGCGTTCCGCCAAAGCACCGTGACCGATTTCTCTTCTGCCCGGACTTCTGAGCTGTTTGGCTTCGCCCGTGCTGTAAGGAGGCATATTGTAGTGGTGCATATATCTCTTAAAGACGTCGTCGTCTATTCCTTCGAGCTTTTGGACTTCGCTTATCGTACCGAGAGTCGCCGTCGTCAAGACTTGGGTCTGTCCCCTTGTAAAGACGCCGCTGCCGTGTACGCGCGGAAGTATTCCGTGTTCACACCATATCTGTCTGATTTCGGTCGTCTTTCTGCCGTCGGGGCGTATGCCGTTGTGAGCGATTTTTTCTCTGACCTTTCTCTTTTGGAGATTGTAGAGAGCTTCGCCTGCGTCCTTGACGCTTTCGGGAGCTTTTTCGGTAAAGTATGCGGTGACCTTTTCTTCTAATGCGGCTTCCTTTTGCTGTCTGAGCGTTCTGTCGTATTCGTTATAAACTTCGTCTAAATCTTTGCCTGCAAATTCTGCGACCTGCTTTTCGATTTCGGCGGGGACTTCATAAAATTTGATGTCTTTCTTAGGCTTGCCTATCGACTTTTGAATGGATTCGATAAACTCTACTATCTTTTTGATTTCTTCGTGTCCGAACAGTATCGCGCCGAGCATTTCTTCTTCGCTCACTTCGTTCGCGCCCGCTTCGACCATCATGATAGCTTCCTTTGTGCCGGACAGCGAAAGGCTAAGGCGGCTTTTTTCTCTCTGCGCATTATCGGGATTGATAATGTATTTGCCGTCTACATATCCGACCGTTACCGAGCCGGTAGGTCCGTTAAAAGGGATATCGGATATTGTCAGCGCGATAGAGCTGCCTATCATGCCGAAAACTTCCGGGACGATATTTGTGTCCACGCTGAGCGCGGTCGCGACAAGCGATATATCCTGATAGAAGCCGTGCGGAAAGAGCGGTCTTATAGGTCTGTCTATAAGTCTGGATATGAGAATAGCCTTGTCGCTGGCTCTCCCCTCTCTCTTTTTAAAGCCGCCCGGGATTTTGCCGACGGCATACATTTTTTCTTCAAAATCCACCGACAAAGGGAGAAAATCCACTCCGTCACGCGGCTTTTCGCTCATCGTCACATTTGTGAGAACGACGGTCTCTCCGCACCTTATAAGGCACGAACCGTTGGACTGTCCGCAATATGCGCCCGTTTCGACGGTAACTATCCTGCCGCCGATTGTTGTTTCAAATATTTTTCTTTCAATCATTCCTTGTGTTCCTCCGTGCTTTTGCCAACTACCCCGGCAAAGCTCCGCCATTTTTAGACGGTTGTATTTTGATAAAATTCATGAAGCGGACTGCCCGATATATACCGGCAGTCCGCAAAAATTTTCTATTTTCTCAGCTTCAATTCCGAGATAATGGCTCTGTAACGTTCGATATCGGTCGCCTTTAAATAATTCAAAAGGCTTCTTCTCGCCCCTACCATTTTGAGCAAGCCGCGTCTGCTGTGGTTGTCTTTTTTGTGAACGGCAAGATGTTCGTTCAGCTTGGCGATTCTCTGCGTCAATAACGCTATCTGAACCTCCGCCGAACCGGTATCGCCGTCATGTCTTGCAAATTTGACGATAACTTCCGTCTTTTTGTTATCTTTTTTGACGGCTTCGACGACTATCTCGTCTACTACGATGTTCTCTTCCTTGACGGCTTCGACGACTATCTCGTCTACTACGATGTTCTCTTCTTTGACCTCTTCGACGCTTGCGCTTTCAACGGCTACGACGTCTACGTTTGTTACTGCGGCTTCTTCGGCTTCGACCGGAGCTGCCGTGTCTTTGATGATTTCGTCCATTAATTTTCCTCCTTATTTTTTGGACGCGCGGTTTTTGATAAAAACCGCACTATTTGCCGTCCGCAAAGTATCGCCGCAGGAGTTGCGGTCAGAACGTTGCGAAAGGTACGTCAATAAGAATAACATATTATTCAAAAATAGTAAAGTGATTTTGCCGTTAATTTTTTTAAGTGATAAAGCCGCTTGATTTCTCAAATCAAACGGCTTACAGTGTTAAATATTGATTTATAACCGTTCACGGTTCAATTTTGTCCGTTTCCGGTATTTATATTCCCGTCCTTGCCGCTTTTTATTTCCGCGCTGTATTTTTTGATATAATATACTACGTGAGAGGTGAACATGACGGCTATTCCGAGAAGGATAATCAGCCAAGAGTAACTCCAAATATTGCCGCCGATGAGCGTAGAGACTACGAGATAAGCGGTGACAGCCCAAATCATTATCATAAAGTCCGTACGGACGGCAAGCCTTTTGCCCTTGCGCTTGCTCTTGGCGAGCATTACGTCAACGGTGAACCAAAGGGCAAAAATGCTTATCGGCAGCAGCCACGTCTTAGCCCACAGCCCCGTGACAAAGGAAACGGTAAAATAAGAGAGAATAAAGACGGCGAAAAAAATCATGAGCGCGTTAAAGCGCATACGACCGCTTTTTTGATTTGCAAAGGCGTTTTTGTAGCCCAAGACAAACATGACGACGGCGTAGACCAAAACTCCCACCATAAGTATGAGCCAGGTACTCTTCCACTGCTCGCTCAAAAAAGACGCCGCCGCATACGCAATCAAAAGAAGTGTAAAATACAAAGCGGACACGCTCAACATCAGCTTAGAAAAGGTCACCTTAGTCTTTCTCGGGGTATGCGCGTCGAGCGTACGCAGAGCGTCGGTATAATCGCCGAGAGAAGCTATGCTTTTGTCGTAGCTCTCCGAGTCCGAAAAGCCCTGCTCTTTAAATTCGGCGTAACGCTCGGTAAGGTCGCAGAGAATTTCTTCTTTAAAGTCATTCAGCGCCTTAGATTTGCGGTAATTGTTAAACTTTTTGTCAAGATACTTTTGAAATTCTTCTCTCATGAAACAACCTTCTAACAGTTTATTTTTGTTTTCTTATCAGCCTGTTTAATATTCTGTCTATGTCGAGCCATTCGTCAAGCTTGTCTTTGTATAGATTTTTGCCCTTGTCGGTAATGCTGTAATAGCGGCGTCTTGCTCCGCCTATACCGTCGCCCCAATACGTCAATATAAGGGCGTCAAGCTCCATACGCCTAAAAGCCGTATAAATCGTAGCGTCCTTTATATCAATAAGTCCTTCCGAATCATCCAAAATTCGCTTGGTTATCTCATATCCGTAGCTGTCTTTTTCGAGCAGGATTTTGAGAATAACCGTCTCCGTATGACCTCTCAGTATATCGCTGGAAAACGCCATTTTATCTTCTCCGTTGACTAAGACGCGGTATATAAAAATCCGCGTATGTAATCTGTTTATATATATAATATCATTAAATACCTATTCTGTCAACAGTTTTTTAAATGTTTTATAAAATAATAATCTCAATGCCTATTCCCTACTCCGATATATGCGGAGATTATTTTGTAAAAATTTTTCAAGAGTTTTTCAATTAATTTTAAGTCATGCTTGACATAATAACCATAGTATGGTACTATTATTAGGAACGGTTTCATAAAGAATTTTTTAGATAACCGTATAGTATTTTATGAGGGCTTCCTATGGTAATGATGAGATTTACGGTCTCCAAGCTTACAAAAAGAAAATCTTCCGGCGTTGCCGTTTGCGACGCGCCGGGTAATGTCGTATGCTCTGCTCAGGAGACCCCTTACGGCTATGTACTGTGCGACGGCGACAACAACAAAGCGGTCATCGGCACGCTTGTCTTCAAAAAGAGAACGGCTCAAATCAACATTCCCGAAGACAAAACTCTCATTGTCAAACGCAGACTTTTTGGCGGAATCAAATTTCCGAAAGAAAGCTTCTACCACAAGCAAGGCAAAATGAGACGCTTTAAAGTCAATCTCTTCGAGAACGGTCAGCTCGCCATGCGCGTCGTCAAAAACCCCGACCGCCGTTCCCGTACCTACTTTCTCGACGTGTGGAAAGGCACAAACGCTCTCCGCTCCATGCTGATAGCCATAGCCTTTAACGACTTCTTTTTGCACAAAAA
>JAITOU010000045.1 GCA_031289755.1 Clostridiales bacterium | reverse complement strand
GACGGCGGAAAAGGAAGCGACGTACAAAATTCTCATGGTATATGTCACGGAAATTCATGCCGTCATACAAGGCATAAGCGTTGACTATACGATGTCGGGAATAGAACGGCAAATCTGCGAGCTTATTTCGGTGCAGCTATCGAGATATTTAAACGATTGGTTTTACGGCTTGGTAAGCTTTGAAGTCGATACATATTTTACGACCGTCGCGGTGGGAAACGAAAGCTTTACACAAGAGTTTAATAGTGATTATACAAGCACATATTTTATCATGGCAAACGATATACCTGAAATAAGCGGTATGATAGAAAACTATGAGAGTATAATAACTACATTTTGTATGAACGATTATAGTCGTCAGTTACACCGTGAATCAGGTAGTGCACATATCAAATATGCCGCAATAAATATGGAAGAAATTTTTAGTGGGCTTCCTATAAATTCTATTTCGATTGAAAGCATATTGGATTTAGAAGATCCAAATTTACAATATATTACAAGTGTGTATATTCATGAGCTTACGCATACTATTGAATTGAGTGTATACGTTTATGACTTTCATGAAGCATTAGGATATGGGAATAAAAATGGAATCTCTCATTTAGAAATAGAAAGACAATATTTATTGAATCAACTACTGATTGACGGTCAGCAAGTAGGTATACCGTATAGCTTTTGGGTCGGAGAGTTAGAACATCGTGGTGTTGAATAGATTTTTAGGGGTTTTCAGAAAATATTACTTAAAATACAACAAACGACAAAAAAATACAAAAAAACAACGTATATAAAAAACAATTTTGTAAATAGTGATAAATTAATTTGACAAAAGTTAATACAAGGGAGTATGGTAAATGTAATGTATTTTGAATAAATACAAATTTAATAACAAAGAGGTATTTTTATGATGCAAAAAATGAAAAACAGGTACAAAACGCCGGTTATCGGCGTAATTGCTGTGATTGCAATGTTTGTGGTTATGATGCTTTCTTCGATTACTCCGAACGTTGTTTTTGCTTCTACTTTTGATGAAACGGACGATACGTCGCCGTATATGTTTATGTTAAGGAGTGCTACCGAATACAGCGTAGTCGCAACGGATTTTTCGATTCAGTACGCAATGATACCTGATGAGTATAACGGGTTGCCGGTAACGGAGATTGCGCCAAACGCATTTGCGTTTTTTTCGGAGCTTGAAGAAGTCTTTATACCCGAGTCTATCGATACGATAGGATATAACGCTTTTATGGGCTGCGACAAATTAAAGGTCGTCAATCTGACCGACGTAGAGATAGTAGAGGAATATGCTTTCGCGTTTTGTGAAGGATTGGAAACGGTTGTACTTCCCGAAACGGTAACGACCGTTGAAGGGTATGCGTTTATGTTTTCAAGTCCTATGATATATACGGCACAAGCGGAAGCGCAGACGGCTAATTGGGATAGTTGGCTTGAATTTTGCGACGGCGAAGTCGTATACGAACACACGGGGATGGTTTGTTCTACGGTATGGGAAAACGGTATATCGAACGGTACGGCAATAGGTTATCAGCTTACGAGTTTTGGTACGACGGGTAATCCGGTTAACGACCCGACGACGGAGTTTCAGCTTGATTATTATAACGGGGACGAAGGATATTTGCCGATTTTGAGTATAGAAGCGAACGCTTTTCGATTTTGCACATTGCATTCATTAGCGGTCGGGACGAATTCGGTTCATACGATTAATGTAAAGACTGCGGGCTTTGCCAATTCAAAAATACAAGCGTTTTGGTTCAGCGATGACGTGACATTTATTCAAAGTCCTGGAATTGCGTCGAACAGCGTCTTTCTCATGTCAACGCTTCAACAAGTATATCTTCCAAATACGCTGACATCGATACCGGCGGGTATGTTTCAAAATTGCGCATACTTAACATCGGTCAGATTCACGGGTTCGGTATACAACAACAGATTGCCGTCTACCGTTACCGCCATAGGCGATTCGGTTTTTGTTGGTTGTACGCAGTTACCGTCTTTGTACATACCTTCGAGCGTTACGACAATGGGAAGGAATGTTTTTTCGGGATGGAGTGCCGCAAAGAATATCTACATAGACATTTATGACGATGAAATACCGGCGACTTGGAACATGCTTTGGAGCAATACAAATAACGCCGTTGTGACGTATAAACAACCGATTCTCTTGGATAAGCAGGACGGAACAGGCGGAACGGACAGTATTAAGCCCGTTTACGGTTCGGCAATGCCGGCGGCAACCGCGCCTTTGCGGACGGGTTATACTTTTAAGGGATATTTTACGGAAGCGGACGGCGTCGGCGATGAGTATTATACGTCCGAAATGGCGAGTGCGAATAATTGGGATACGGAAGACGCGATAACGCTTTACGCATATTGGGAAGCTAATCAATATACGGTTATCTTAAATACACAAGGCGGAGAAAGCGTGACAAACTATGTTGAAGCGACATACGGTTCTCCGATGCCTGCGGCATTTATGCCGATACGCACGGGATATATGTTCGGAGGGTATTATACGGGAACGAACGGAACTGGAACTCAGTATTATACGGCAAGCATGGAAAACGCAAATAATTGGAATATAGTCGGGACGACAATTCTTTATGCAAAGTGGACTACAAGGGATTATGTCGCTATGCTAAATAAGCAAGGCGGAACAGGCGGAACAAGTAGCGTGCTTGTGATATATGATATCGCAATGCCGACGGCAACCGCGCCGACACGCACAGGATATACTTTCGGGGGGTATTATACGGGTACCAACGGAACGGGTACGCAATACTATACCGCAAGCATGAACAGTGCGAGAAGTTGGAATATACCCGAGTCAACGACTCTTTATGCCAAATGGACGGTTAATACATATAACGTTGTTTACAACAACAATAAGCCGGGCGGAGCAAGCGAGTCAATTACCGGTTCTACATCAAATTCGTCGCATACTTACGGCGTCGCGCAAGCCTTAACTGCAAACGGCTATTCTTTAACCGGTTATAGATTTATCGGCTGGAATACTAATGCCAACGGAAGCGGCACTTATTATTCAAAAAGCGAGTATGCTTATTATTATACCATTAATGGGATTGGGCTTACATACACAAACAATTTAACCTTTGTCAATGAAAATAATGTAATCAATCTTGCTTCTAATCAAGGTGCAACGGTAACGCTTTATGCACAGTGGGCGCAAATCGCATATTCTTATACCGAAATGGTTGCAGCATCGGACGTCGTTAACGCGCCTACTTTGACATATGTTTTATATGAACAAGCAATAACATTTTCATCAAATAATTCCAGATTCCAATATTGGTCATATACATCGAACGGTATTTACTATCAAACTACGACTAATCCGATAACGCTCTCACGCTTAGTCACAACCGAGATGGCAAACATAACTATAACTGCGGTTTATTCGGAGAAGACATCTTCTTGTGTCGCAACGGGAACGCTCATAACCCTTGCCGACGGCAGTCAAGTAGCCGTTGAAGAATTAACCGGTAATGAAATGTTGCTTGTTTGGAATTTTTTCACGGGAACATTTGACGCCGCGCCGATAGTTTTTATACACGCGACCGAAATAGATACATACGAGATTATTCATTTGTACTTCTCCGACGGCACGGACGTAAAGGTTATTTGGGAACACGGTTTTTGGGATTTTGACCTTAATCGCTATGTTTACATTGACGAAGACGCCGCGCAGTACATCGGACATTGGTTTAGCAAGCAAACAACCGATTTGAACGGCGATTTAACGTGGACGCAGGTACAGCTTGTAAATGTTGTAATTGAAACGGAGTACACAACCGCGTGGAGTCCCGTTACCTACGGACATTTAAGCTTTTATGTAAACGGCATTCTTTCAGTACCGGCACAAACTGAAATATTAACTAATATATTCGATGTGGACGGGGATATAATGCAATATGACCAAGATGCTTTTGCAGCGGATATTCTTGAATATGGATTGTTTACTTATGCGGAATTTGTAGATATCATACCGGTTTCGGAAGAGATATTTGCAGCCTTTAACGGACAATACTTAAAAGTTGCAATAGGTAAAGGCTTAATAACTTGGGCAGAAATCAGCGCATTAATAGAACAATATTCAGATTTATTTAGCGAATAATAAAACACATTGAAAATTTTGCTATAAAACACACAATTAAACGCCGTCGAAAAAAAACGACGGCGTTTTTTTGAAAAATAAAAGTTTTAGCTATCAATTTTACCGTATCTATTGACTTCCGCAGCATAAATTTATTATAATTATATAAGGGGGCGAAAGCCGAACCCGAATAATAAATCAGTTGAGGATTGAGTTTTATGGCGAAGGACAAAAAAGAAGAAAAAGTCAAAACAAAAAAGAAGCATCGGGTTTTGAAATCGTTGTTGATAACCTTATTGATAATCACAACGCTCTTTGGGGGCGGAGCAATCGTTTTGGTCAGTTTTGTAAACACACTTGACCCGATGGTTCAGTCGCAGGTTTGGCCTACGCTCAGATATGTACCCGGCGCGCTTATCACATATCCGTTTAAGGCAAAGACAAATGCGTCGGTAACCGCCGCGTTAGCTAAGACGGACGGTTTTATCAAGGGTATTTGTCATCCGAGCGACGATTACGGCTTGATAAAAGGCGCGGGGATAGAATGGGACAGAGCCGATATACCTTATCCTTTTGATATAGACGGCAACGTCAGACAGAGTTATACCGATTGGAAAGTTAGAATGCAGGCATTTGTCGATAACGGAATAAGTATTTTTGCCGTTACGCCTTACCCCGAAGACTTTTTGGATTACGGAATCGACCCACGCTTGGTCGAGAACGAAGTCAAAATCAAGGCGGTAGCCGAATTTTTGATAAAGGATTTGTCGGGAATCATCAGTGGCTTGCAAATCACCAACGAATTAGGTGTGGACAGGTTTATGTATCCGTTGACGACTTCGGCACAGGCTGTGAGATTTATGGGTATCCAATTAGAGGCGATTGCGCCGTTTAAGGGCGATGTCATAGTCGGATACAATTCCGCAGGTCCGCAAGCCGACCACCACAGCGCGATGAAAGCCTATCACAAATACTGCGATTATATCGGCGTTGATATTTATGCAGGCTGCTTTGACGGCGGACTGTCGATTATGAACAGTATAGCAATCTTTGACCTTATTCCGGCGTTTTTGTGGAGCTTGACGGGCTTGCCTGTAATCATGTGCGAATTTGGATATATCAGCGGCGGAATGCCGAAAACCGATGAAGAACGCTTGGACGTTCTGAGAGAATACGGTTACAATTCGGAAGCGGAAGCAAGAGCCGATATAGATGAGTTTGTAAAGAAATTACCTTCAAATTTTCAAAATAATATCAAAAAAAGCGGCGGCTCGGACCCTGCCGGATATATATTCAGCGATATGATGAGCGGACATTTGTACCGTGAATTACCCGCCAATATCGTGTTAAAAGATTATCCGCATACGCCGCAAGGACAAGCCGATTTTTATTCATATATGATACCGCGTTTGGCTTCAAATCCGTATGTCATCGGTGAATTTGTATATTGTTGGAGCGATTCGGAACGCTGCTATATCTGCGGCTTCGATGATTGCCCGATAGAAACACGTTGGGGCTTAGTCGACAAAAATCAAGTCCCGAAACCGGCATACGAAGCCGTCCGCGCCGCCTTTGCAAAAATACCGTAAGATTTAGTCACTAATAAACCAAACGTCGCCGCATCAAACCGACGGCGTTTTTTTGTGTAAGTTAATCAGTTGCTTAAAACCGTAAAAAAATCATTGAAATCTTACCTGAATGTATGATATAATAATATACAAGTCAAATCAGCCGATTGTTTTTTGAGCGGCAAGCAAGGATAAGGAGAATAAAAGATGAAACCGGTTTGGAATGATATCGAGGTCTTCGATATAAATACCGAAAAAAGAAGCGGCGCGGGATATCCTGCGTATGCGGCTTCGGGCAGCGGCGTTGTCGCGCTTGACGGCAAGTGGAAATTTATGTATTGTCAAAGCGTCTGCGACGCTCCCAAAAACTTTTACAAAAAGGATAATTCCTTAAAAAATTTCGTCGAAACCGACGTCCCGTCCGAATGGCAGATAAAGGGCTTCGGCACACCTATATACACAAACACAAGATATCCTTACGCTTTGGAGTCCAAGAAAAAATTTAAAATACCCTTTGTCTACGGCGAAAAAAATCCCGTCGGCTTGTACGTCAAAGACTTTGACGCGCAGGCGGACGGCAAACAAAATATCTTTATCAATTTTGGCGGTATCAACAGTGCGGGGGAGATTTATGTCAACGGAGAATTTGTAGGGTTTTCGGCTGACACCTTTTCCGAAACGGAATTTGATATAACAAAATACGTCGTTTCCGGCAAAAATCGGCTTGCTGTCCGTGTCTATCAGTTTACTGCGGCAAGCTATCTCGAAGACCAGGATATGTGGCGGCTCGCCGGTATCTTTCGCAGCGTCAAGCTTGTTTACAAGCCAAAGACCGAGATAAAGGACGTATATGTCAGAAGCACGCTGACAAACAATTACAAGTCTGCCGTTTTAAAATTTGACGCAGAGATAAGAGCGTTGAGAGAAAATTACGGCGGCGGAGCATTAGACGTATCGATAACGGGAGCGGACGGAACGCCGCTCTACAAAAAAACTTATTCCGCAAGCGGTATAGCCGACGGACAGACGCTGACCTTAGCGGATTCGGGAATAATGCTCGACGGCATAGAGCTTTGGAGTCATGAAAGCCCTTATCTCTACGATATAACCTTTACTCTATCCGAGAACGGTTCGATAAAGGACATCAGGAAGCAAAAATACGGATTTAGAAGCATAGAAATCGCGCCGTTAAAAAACGGCAAAGGTCCGTATATCTTGCTTAACGGCAAGCCGCTCAAAATATGCGGCGTCAACAGACACGAATTTCATCCTGAATACGGTCACAGCGTACCCAAGGACATAACCGAAAGCGATATCAAGCTTTTGCTTGCCAATAACGTCACGGCGATAAGGACGGCTCACTATCCTAATGCCCGTCACTTCTACGAGCTTTGCGACGAATACGGAATACTTGTAATGAGCGAATGCAATCTCGAAACGCACGGTCTTGCAAGCCTTATTCCGCATAACAGCGACCTGTGGTACAAGCATTGCGCTTACCGCGCATCAAATATGGTCAACAGCTTCAAAAATCACGCTTGCGTGATATTTTGGTCGCTCGGCAACGAGTCGGGTGTCGGCAGCGTCTTTAAGCGCATGAAGGAAACGATTTTAAAAATCGACTCGACACGTCCGATACATTATGAGCCGGACAATACGATGGAGGTTTCGGACGTTTTGTCCGAGATGTACGCGCCGCTCGCCAAGATGCCGAAAATCGGCGAGAACAAGCCTATAACTCACAGCCGTGCGCTATGGAATCTTATGCTGGGCTATTTCTTTACCGCAAAAAAATACCGCGACAAGCCCTTTATACAATGCGAATACGCTCACGCCATGGGCAACAGTCTCGGCAATTTTGCCGATTATCAGAGAGAATTTGAAAAATACGACAGGCTTGCGGGCGGCTTTATCTGGGATTTTGCCGACCAAGCGATAGCGCGGACGGACCGTCTTGGCAATAAAGAATATTGCTACGGCGGCGACTTTTTTGACAAGCCTAACGACGGGATTTTTGCTTTTAACGGAATAGTCAGAGCCGACCGTTCGCCGAATCCCGCGCTGTACGAGGTCAAGGCTCAATATGCGAGAGTGAGAATATCCTACGGCGGCGGTTACGTCTTTCTCAAAAACAATTTTCTCTTTACCGACTTGAATAAGTTTTCGCTGCGTCTGTCAAGATACACCGAAGGTGTTTTGGACGAAACGGTATCTATAAGCTTACCGCACGCGTTACCCGGAGAAGAAATCAAGGTACAAGTGCCTTTTGATACGGAGCTTTTCAAAAAAGAAACGTATTTGAACGTCGAGATATTGACAAAGGAAAAGAGCGCGTACGCGCCGAAAGGACACGTCGCGGCTTACGGTCAGTTTATTTTAAGGGAAAGCCTGTTTGCCACGCCGCGTTCTTCGGACGGCTTGGGCTATTCGGCGGATTTGCTTGACACGGACGGTTATTTGTTTGTCGGAAGCAAGGCTTTTTCACTTTCGTTGGAGAAAGCGAGCGGAGCCGTCGTCTCATACACAAAGGACGGCAAAGAGCTTTTATCCGCACCCTTCAAGCCTAATTTTTGGAGAGCTCCGATAGACAACGATTCTATTTTGCAAGTGCCGATACTTTCTAAGCTTTTGGGCTTTGACCGCTACAAAAGGGCTATGAAGGTCTTAAAGCCAAAAAATATCGCCGTGTCAAGCGAGAGCGGCGCGGCAGTCATAGATATAGATTGGGCTATGCCAAATCTTATTTATCTAAAAACGCGCTACAAAATATCGGGCGACGGAAGCATAGAGATAAGCATGAATGTCAAGTCCTTTATCAACCTTATAAGATACGGCTTTCATTTTGCGGCGGCGGAAGGCATAGACGGAGTGAGGTTTTACGGCAGAGGTCCGCACGAAAACTACGTCGACAGGAAGTCCTCCGCGCTTTTGGGCGTATACAAGGGCGAAGCCGAAGATTTTATACACGATTATCTTCATCCGCAGGAAAACGGAAACCATACCGACGTCAGGTGGCTCGAAATCGGCGGCGCGGCAAAGAAAGGCGGCTTCTTGATAAGAGCCGACGCTTGCGGCGGAAAAGCCTTCGGGACGTCCGTTCATCCTTATTCGCTTGAAATGCTCGAAAACGCCAAGCACGCTAACGAATTGACGAGATTGCCGGAGCTGCACGTCTATATCGACGGCGGACAGCGCGGCGTCGGCGGCGACGTTCCGGCTATGGCAATGCTAAAAAAGCCTTATAAATTATTGCATTTTAAAGAACACTCCTTTACATTTAAACTCAGTTTTTTGAACGGACAGAACGAATTATAAAATGATATACGACTTCTTGGTTATAGGCGGCGGTGTCATAGGCACTGCCGTACTTTATGAATTATCGCATTACGATGTTTCATGCGCGCTGCTCGAAAAAGAAAACGACGTCGGCACGGCGTGCAGCTCACGCAACAGCGGCATTGTACACGCCGGCTACGATTGTAAGCCGGGTACTTTTAAAGCGCGCTTCAATGTGCGCGGCAGCCGGATTTTTCCCGAGCTTTGCGCGGAGCTTGGTGTGCTGTACAAAAAAACGGGGTCTATGGTCATAGGCGGAGCCGATTCGCTCGCCGACATACAGGCCTTGCACGAACGCGGAAAAATCAACGGCGTTTACACGGAGATTTTGAGCCGAAATCAGATTGCGGAGCGCGAACCGAACGTCTCACGCGACGCCGAATACGCGCTCTATGCGCCCGATGCCGGAGTGGTGACGCCTTACAAGCTCGTCATAGCTTATGCCGACAACGCGGTCATCAACGGCGCGGACATCTTTTTGAATGCCGAAGCAGACCGCATATCACGCGATTCGGGCGTATATACGGTGACGGCTGCGGACGGAAGAGTCTTTTTTGCAAAAAGCCTTATAAACGCGGCAGGCTATGCCGCCTGCAAAATCAATCAAGCGGCAAACGCCGAAGAAATACGGCAGGACTATGCACTCGGCGAATATTTTTTGCTCGACAAACGCGAAAGCAAAAATATCAACACCGTTTTGTTTCCGCTTCCCGATAGCAGGGGCAAGGGAATACTCGTCGCGCCTACGGCGGAAGGAAACGTCTTGTACGGTCCGACCTCGACGCCGGTCACAGTGCCGGACGATTATGCGGTCACGGCGGAAGGACTTAAAAATATAAGGGATTCGGTAGGGCGCATATATGAGAAAGCAAATTTTGCGAGCGTGATAAAGACCTTTGCCGGAGTACGCACCGTAGCCGGCTTGGATTTTATCATAGAAAAATCCAAAAAAGCCGAAAACTATATAACGATAGCCGGAATATGTTCGCCGGGTCTGACGGCGGCTCCCGCCATCGCCGAATACGTCGGAGAGCTTGCGTCCGAAATCACCGCACTCGGCTCACGCAAAAAATATGTAAATTACAAGGAAGAAGAAGCGAGCGGAATAGCCGCGGTAAGGCGGCAGGATTCCGTAGAGAAAATCAACGAAAGGATAAGACAAAATCCACGCTACGGACACATCGTATGCCGCTGCGAAACGGTCAGCGAAGGCGAGATAATCAAGGCTATCCATTCGCCCTTAACGGCTACGACGGTAGACGCGGTCAAACGCCGCGTCAGAGCCGGAATGGGAAGATGTCAGGGCGGCTTTTGTACTCCTAAGGTCATAGAGATACTTGCACGCGAGCTTAATATCGAAGAATCTGAAATATTGAAGAACAGAAAAGGGTCTAAGATAGTCATAGACTTGTCCTAATAGATAAATAATTGCGCGCCGCCGTTTATAAGGCTCGGCACGCAATTCGGGAGATGATTATGTATACCGATATAGCGGTAATAGGCGGCGGCCCCGCCGGAATGGCGGCGGCTTTGTCGGCGGTCAAGCTCAACAAAAGCGTCGTAATCTTCGAGCGTGACGAGCGGCTCGGCGGCGTTTTAAATCAATGTATTCACAACGGCTTCGGCATTCATTATTTTGGCGAAGAGCTGACGGGACCGGAATACGCAAAACGCTTTGCCGATACGGTCATGGCTTCAAGCATTACCGTCAAGTCCGAAACGACGGTTTTGTCTATTACCGACGACAAAATCATTACGGCGGTCAACGCATCCGACGGGGTATTCCGCATACAGGCAAAAGCCGTAATACTCGCCATGGGCTGCCGTGAGAGAACGGCAGGGTCTATCATGCTTGCGGGAACGCGTCCGTCGGGTATCTATACGGCGGGAACGGCTCAAAAACTCATCAATACTAAGGGACTTGCCGTCGGCAAAAGAGCCGTCATATTAGGTTCGGGCGATATAGGACTGATAATGGCGCGCAGACTGACGTTAGAGGGTGCGGCGGTTTTGGCTGTTTTAGAGCTTATGCCTTATTCGTCGGGACTGAAACGCAATATTGTACAATGCTTAGACGACTTCGGAATACCGCTCCTTTGCAACCGTACTATTACCAAGGTGGTCGGCAAAGACCGCTTGGAAGGCGTATATTACGCCGAAACGGACAAAAATCTCAAACCGATAAAGGAAACCGAAAGGTTTTTGGAATGCGACACGCTTTTGTTGTCGGTCGGGCTTATTCCCGAATTAGACCTTATAGCCGACAACGATATAAGGATAAATCCCGCCACAAACAGCGCGTATGTGGACGAAGGGCGCATGACGAGCGTAGACGGTATCTTTGCGGCAGGCAACGTCCTGCACGTACATAATCTCGTCGATAACGTCAGCGAAGAAGGGCATATTGCCGGAGCAAGCGCGGCATTATACGCAGATATGACGGACGCTCAAAGAGCGCAAAGAGCGGATAGAATCAATATCCGCGCGGGCGACGGTATAAAATACGTCATACCCAACTATATCAACACACCGTCAAAGAGCGGCGTAGATTTGTATTTTAAGGTAAAGGACGTATATAAGGATTGCGAGGTATGCGTTTTGTCGGACGGAGAAACGATATACAAAAAAAACCGTAGAATATTGACGCCCGGCGAAACGGAAAAGATACGGCTTGACGGCAAAGGCTTAAACAAGGACACCGAAGTATTTGTCAGGGAGCGTAAATAATAATGGCTAAAATCACCTGTATAGTATGCCCGACGGGCTGCGTTATGAATGTGGAAGATATAGACGGAAGAATTTCGGTAGACGGGAATAAATGCCCGAACGGAGCGGAATATGCGGTTGTCGAGATGACCGCGCCCAAGCGCGTAATCACTTCTCTCGTAAAAATCGGTCACGGTGTCGTTCCCGTCAAAACAAACGGCGGTATAGACAAAAATAAGATTTTTGACGCGCTCGCCGTATTGAAAGGGCTTGTATTGACCGCTCCGATAATAACGGGAGACGTTATAGTAAAAAATGTACTCGGAAGCGGCGTTGACTTTGTGGCGACGGGGAGCTTTCCCGAATAAAACCGTTGAGTTTTAAAATAAAGAAGCAAAATTGTCAAACTTGTAATATTTTTCGGTTGACAATAAAATAAATATTATTTATCATATAATAAATTCTCTTTTTAAGGAGCGGCTATCTCTGTGTCAAAAAAAGGTATCGATAAAGAATTAACATTAAAAATCGCTTACACGGGTATACTGACCGCGCTGATTGCCGGAATGACCATGTTGAGCATTCCAGTGCCGGGCGGCGGCTATGTTCATGTCGGAGACAGTTTGATATTTTTGGCGGCTCTTATATTGCCTATGTGGTACGCGGTTTTTGCCGCCGGAATAGGCTCGGCAATAGCCGACCTTATTGTGCCGGGGGCGGCGATATACGCTCCGGCGACCTTTATAATCAAGGCACTCATGGCGCTCATCGTCTGTCTTTTGTTAAGGCAAAGCGGCAAAAAAAAGTTGTTTGCTTCCGCTAAGCCTGTTTTAGGACAGGCGGCGGCTTTTTGGGCGGCATCGCTTTTTATGCAGGCGGGGTATTTTGTCTATGAGCTGTTTTTAAACGATTTTCACATCGCGGGGGGAATAGCCCACATACTGATAGGCTTATTGCAGACCGTCTTCTCCGTGCCGCTCGGACTGTTGCTATCGCGATATCTCTCACCGCTTATCCGTATCGGAGCAAACGGCAAAATAGGCGGTACGGCATACCGTGACAAAAGAGCCGGACCCGAAAAAATCGACATGGAAAAACCCGACGCGGCACAAAAAGCCGACGACAAAGATAGTTTATAAGGATATAAGACAATGCGTATTAAGGTTCTTTGCAAATACGGTAAATATCCAACGCCGAACGGCGGCACTTCGTCATTTCTTTTGGAAGGAAAGGACGCGGCGGTCATTCTCGATACGGGGAGCGGAGCGGCGGCGGCTATCGCCGGACAGGTTGCATTAAACAAAATCGACGCGATAATATTATCTCATCTCCATTACGACCATATGTGCGACATACTGCCTTTGGTCTATAAATGCGCTTGCGACAAAACTCTCCGCAAAAAGCTAACGGTTTATTTGCCCGAAACTCCCGCCGATGTCTTTGCCGTGATACGCAATACGGGAGCATACGATTTAAGGATAATAAAGGACGGCATGACCGTACAAATCAATTCTTTGAAGCTGACGTTTTTTGCAATGACTCACCCCGTCGAAACCTATGCCGTAAGGGCGGAAGAAGACGGTAAGGTCGTTGCGTATACGGCGGATACGACGGAGAACGGCAACATAAAAAAGCTCATAAGCGGCTGCTCATACGTCCTTGCCGACGCGTGCGTTTTGGAAAAGGACGCCGCAGGCGCGCCGCATATATCCGTCAAAAAAATAGCGCGGCTGACAAGCGAAAGCCGTTCCAAAATCATACTCATACATCTGCCGCCGGAAGGCGGTCACGGCGAGATTTTGAGAGAAGCGACGTCGGAAAACGAATGCTCTTATCTTGCCGATACCGAAGTCTATTATGAAATTTAAAAAAATATATACGGATTTTTTAAACGCAAAATAATTGAAATTTAAAACGGAGAGTGTAAATATGCTTACTCATGTCGTATTGTACAAATTAAAGGAAAACACCGCCGAAATAAGAAAAAAAATGACGGAAAATTTTTATTCTATGCAGGGCAAAATCCCCGCGCTTTTGAGTGTAAAAGCCGGGTCGGATATTTTGGGTGCGGAAAGGAGCTTCGATATAGCGTTAGTTTGCCAATTTGCAAATATCGATAAGCTAAAAGAATATCAGACGCACCCCGTTCATCTGCCGGTCAAGCAATACGTCGCGAGCGTCGTCGAAAGGTCGCACTCCGTCGATTTTGTTACGGAATAAATTATGCCTAAGATAATCGGGTTTGAAAAAGAAAGCATCCTTAAAAAATACGGTTTTTTAAAGGGCGACGACATAACGGCTTTTGACGGTTTTGAATATACCGATTATTTGGATTACATTTTTTTTGACGCCAAAGACTCGTTTAGTATTACGGCTTTGCGCGAAAACGAGAGTATTACAAAGCGCATAATCAAAAAAGAAGGGCAGTCTATGGGCGTCGAATTGGACGACGGCGGCATAGAACCCGATGTGTGCCGCAATAAATGTATTTTTTGCTTTGTAGACCAAATGAAGAAGGGTATGCGCGAAACGCTCTACGTCAAAGACGACGATTACAGACTGTCGGTTATAAGCGGAAACTACATAACCCTGACAAACCTTTCGAGAGCCGATATCGAGCGTATCAAAAGGCTCAAACTTTCTCCGCTTTACGTTTCGGTACACGCCTACGACAAGGCTGTCAGATGTAAGATGCTTTGCAACAGGTTTGCCGGAAAGCTTTTTGACATTTTAAAGGAACTTGCGGATGCAGGAATATCCTTTCACACGCAAATAGTCCTTGTCGAAGGCGTAAACGACGGTAAAGTATTGCGGGAAACGGCGGAAAATCTCTACGCAATGTATCCGTCGGTTTTGAGCGTAGCAGTCGTTCCCGTAGGGCTTACAAAATACCGCGAAGGCTTGTCCGCGCTCGAACCCTTGTCGGTGCAATGCGTCGGCGCAACGATAGATTTTGCGGAAAAATTTGCAGAGAAAGCCCAAAAAGAATCGGGTACGGCGTTTGTCTGGTGCAGCGACGAGATGTACATAAAATCCGGAAAGCCCGTGCCGCCGATAGAATACTATGAGGATTTTTGTCAGATAGAAAACGGTGTCGGTGCGGTGTCGCGCTTTGTCGGCGACGCTAAGGCTTACGAGCCGTTCGGGGACGGCGGCGAGCCGCCGGTAAGTGCCTTGTGTAAAGACATTGTCAAAGCCGAGCTTATCACGGGCTATTCCTTTTATCGGACGATGACGGAATTGGCGGAGTTTTTTGAGAGCAAAGCGGACAATTTGCGGCTAAAAGTGACGCGCATCGTCAACAACTTTTTCGGCGAAAACGTCACGGTTGCCGGACTGATAACGGGTACGGATATCGCGGCTCAGTTTAAGCCGGACGCGGACTCCGACTATGTGCTGATTCCAAAGGTCATGATGCGCGAAAACTGCGATGTTTTTTTGGACGGCATGACCCTTGCCGAGCTTGAAACGATATTGGGTAAGCCGATAATACCGTCGCCGTCGGACGGATACGAATTTGCGGAATTGTTGTATGGATTACGAAGAGCTTAAAAATATATACCGTTTGGGATTTCCCGAAGACGGCGAAAAATATATCGATTATTTTTTTTCCGAAAAAATCAAAGACGCGAAAATTTTTTGCTGCCGCCAAGACGGTCGCATAATATCCGCCGCCTATATTTTTGATAAAAAGCTAAGGCTGTACGGCGGCGATATCACGCTGCCTTTTTTGGTCGCCGCCGCGACGCTGCCCGAATATCGCGGTCAAAAATTTTTTGGCAAGGTCATGAATGAGATTTTTTTGAAATACAAGGAAAGCCCCTTTATAGCCTTATATCCCTTTAAGCATAGTTATTACAGCTCGGCTTTCGGCTTTACAAATTATAATTATTTGAGAAAAAGGAATTTTTCGGTCTTTGCCGACAAGCTGCCGCAGGGCATGAGCGCAAAGCGCGCAAGCGGTGCGGACGACTTTAAAATCATTTACGATATTTATTCGTCTTATACGCTCGGCTTCGATTCTTATATTGTCAGAGAGCTTGCGGATTTTCAAAAAAAAGCCGACGAATTGTCGTCGGACGGCGGCGGCGCGGTAATTATCGCCGACAAAAGCGGCGCGCCCGTGGGGTATATTTATCATGACGGCGGCGGCATGAGCGAAGAATATTGCTTCAAGGATGCCGCTCTTTATGCGCGTTTTACTGGCGCGGAGTTAAGTAAGCCTGCGGCAATGATACGCGTTATCAATAGCGGTGAAGCTTTAAAAATGATAAAATGGAAGGACGGAGAGTTTACGGTAGGCGTTGACGACGGTTTTTCTGTGACGAACGGGCGGCTTTACCGTGTCAAAACTTTAAACGGAAGGACGGCTGTTTCGGAAAGCTCCGCGTCAAACGCTTCCGCTCCCGATTGTGTTTTAGATACTTCCGTGCTTGCCGATATTATCTTTGACCGCCGAAACGTCAAAAAAATGCCGGCGCAGGTTTTGCCCGCGCCGGCTTTAAGGACGCTTTGCTTGGACGTTTACTAAGGCATGACGCCTTAATTGAAATTTTCTCTTATTCTTGCAAGCGCGTTTTTTTCCAATCGGGAGACCTGAGCTTGCGAGATTTTTATTGCTTCGGATATTTCTATCTGAGTTTTTCCGATGAAATAACGCAGATAGATTATTTCGCGTTCGCGGTCGGGGAGCTTCTTCATAGCTTCTTTGAGCGCGGCTTCTTCTATCCATTTTTCGTCGGTGTTTTTTGTATCGCTTATCTGTTCCATGAGCATTATCGAGCTGTCGCCGTCGCTAAAAACCGATTCATACAGAGAAACGGGGTCGCATATGGCGTCGAGCGCGCAGGATATTTCGCTCAAAGGAATGTCGATTTCCGAAGCTATCTCCATGAGCGTCGGTTCTTCGCCGCCTCTAAGCTCCAATTTTTCACGCGCCTGCATGGCTTTGTAGGCGATATCTCTCATATTGCGGCTGATTTTGAGAGCCGAAGAATCCCGAATAAACCGTCTGATTTCTCCGATAATCATCGGTACGGCGTATGTCGAAAATCTGACGTTCAGAGAAGTGTCAAAATTATTCAATGCCTTGATAAGTCCGACGCAGCCGACCTGAAACAAGTCGTCGCTGCCGTTTTTTGAGCCGAACCGCTGTACAAGGCTGAGTACGAGCCGGATATTGCATATTATAAAATATTCTCTGGCTTCGTTGTCGCCGTTCTGTATCTTTTTGATAAGCTCCAAGCTTTCGGCGGAATTGATTTTGGGCAAATTACCCGTATTGACTCCGCATATCTCTACTCTGTGTGCCACTCTTTCTCCTTATTATACCGCCGACAATCTGCGGTTTTCTTTATGCCGAACGCAAAATTTTTTGCGCGGCAATAAGTAATATTTACATTATTTTGTCTTTTTATACGCAAATATTCCGTTTTTGGAATAACTTACATTATCGGACACAAAAAAGCAAGGAATTGCAAGACAAAACGCAATCGCGGACATTGTATAATAGTAAGCCTTTAAGGGCGTGACTGCGGACATGAGCAGGAGAATGGCGGCGGTAAACAGAAACCGCTTTGTGTTTTTGCGCGCAAAGATACTTTCCGCCGCGAGTATAAAGGATAGCTTTTTCGGCGGTTTTTTGACCTTGTCGGGAAGGGTCGGAAGCGCGTTCTTGTTTTTTAAATACTTATACAAGACGGGGATTTTGATGAATATCACCGCAGCTTCAAGGTCGTTGGCGACGAGATGTATTTCTCTGTCTAAGCTCTTTGATACGATGTATATCTTTTTTGTTCCTTGCGACGCGGCGTTGCGGTACATTCTCAAAAATTCGTCTTTTGAGATTTTGGAATATTTAAAGACGGGGTATATGACGGCGCGTTCCGCAGTGTCCGTATCGAGCAGGATAAAATCGCCGATTTTTTGCGCCTTGTATTTTTCATCGATAAGTGCGGCGATATATTCCGCCGCCGACTCGTTGCCGCGTGCTAAAAAGTATTTGTTCAGTTTGTCGGCATTCAGAGCTTGTCTTTTGATTTTCGGCGCGACAAAACGTCCGTAAAAGACCGAACCGGCTATGACTATCACGGCGGCTGCGGACAGCGCGAGAACAAAGCCCCCCGTCGAAGAAAACAACAAAAGCGAGATTACTATAAAAAGGACTATTCTTATCGATATAAAATCTATCAGCTTTGCCATAGTTTTCCGTCTGTTCTAATTATTTGCGATTGATATTAGCGATATTCGGATTATTTACCGCGTATATATTTTTATAACAAAAACAAATAAGTTTTTTTGCCGTTAATTGTGTTGATTTTGTCGGTTTTTTTGGTATAATATCTATATGAGGATAGGTGTTTTCGGCGGAGCGTTCAATCCTGTTCATATCCGCCATGTGCAGATATGTTTAAAGATACCCGAAGAATACGGTTTGGACAAGCTGATTGTCATTCCGTCTTATAATCCGCCCCATAAGCGGCTTGACTCCGACAATTTTTTTGTCAGAAAAAGTATGTTGGAGGACGCTCTCGCGGGTATTCCGAAAATCGAAATTTCCATGCTGGAATACAATTCAAAAAAGAACAATTACACCTATGAGATTTTATCTGACATTGCGGCGGAATATCCCGACGGCCAATTATTTTACATCGTGGGCGGCGACGGCTTGGAGGCCTTCGATACATGGAAGAAGCCCGAAGTGATACTTTCTCTCGCATCGCTTATCGTCATAAGGCGTCCCGATTATAATGCTACGGACAAAGCGGCGTCCGAATTGACAAAAAAATTCGGAGCGCGCATATACATATCCGAGCTGACGGAAGCGGATATTTCTTCGACGTACGTCAGGACGCTCGTCGCGCTCGGCGAAACGGACGGGGATTTGAGCGGCTGTCTGCCGCATAGTGCGCTCAAAGGAGTTCTTTCGGGACGTTACGGCGAGATGTACGGCGGCTTCGGCAAATATGTGGATTTTGTAAGGAGCGTTTCGGGAGAAGAGCTTTTTGCCCATATCAAGCGCACCGTCTTGGCGGCCGTTAAATGCAATGAGAAAGCCGGCTTGGACGGAACGAAGGTTTTTTTGACGGCATTGCTGCACGACGCGTCAAAAGAGATGATTTTTGAGCGGACGGGGAGCTTGGACGAGAAAACGGATATATTAAAAATTTCCGCAGACTTTATAAAAGAGCTTTCAAACGGCAGGTTAGACGTAGAATACTACAAAAGACTGTCAAATACGGAATACTATGCGCCGTGCAATACTCTGAGAACGTCGGTTTTACATCAATTCACGGGCGCGGAAACGGCACAAAAGGTTCTCGGCATAGACGACGCGGAGATTTTGGACGCGGTGCGCTATCATACTACGGCAAAAGCCGATATGACCATGCTCGCAAAGCTCGTCTATCTTGCCGACAAGATAGAAAGCGCAAGAGCTTACGACGGAGTAGACGCTATCCGCGAAAAGGCTAAGACCGATATGGACGGTGCATTTAAAGCGTGTCTTGAACGCAATTATGCCTATCTTAAAGCAAAGGGAATAAAGATATATTATTTGACGGAAGAAGCGCATAGCCGCTATTGCGCCGAATCGGATAAGGCTTGAATTAAGGAGTTGAAAAACATATAATGAAGAATGAAAATTTTACACCGGAACAATTAAAGAACGAAATTTGCAGGCACTTGGACGACAAAAAGGCCGCCGACATCAGCATTCTCGACGTGGCGCATCTGACGGTTTTAGCCGATTATTTTGTCGTAGTCGGCGGTACGTCTATGACGAATGTCAGAGCTCTCGCCGAATATGTCGAAGCCAAGCTCGAAGCGTCGGGAACGCTGCCTATCCGCAAGGAAGGGGTGAGAGACGGCAGATGGGTAGTGTATGATTACGGCAGCGTGATAGTGCATATCCTGCTTGACGACATGAGATTGTTTTATTGTCTTGAAAAGCTTTGGAGCGACGGCAAAAATCTGGAAAAATACAGACCGGAAGCTCCCGTAAAGGACTTTAAAAGAAAAACCGCCGTTAAAGTCTCGGCAAAGGAAAAGCCGTCCGCCGTAAAAAAAGCCGCCGCAAAAACGGTAAAGGAAAAGCCGTCCGCCGTTAAAGAAGCCGCCGCAAAGCCTGCGGCAAAAGCAAAGCCCGCGGTAGTTAAAGAAGCGGCCGCGAAAACGGCGAAAGCAAAGCCTGCGGCTATTAAAGAAACCGCCGTAGAAGCTTCGTCAACGGAAAAATCTGCCGCCGTGAAAAAAACCGCCGCGAAAACCGTAGTGCAGGCCGATTTAAAGGCGATAAAAACCGTAAAAAAGAGCGTTCGTCCCAAGTCCGAATAACGGCTCATCATACACAAAAAAGACAAAAATCGCATAAAAATGCTTGACAATTCGTTCATGATAATCAATAATGAGAATACAAAGACAAATATTCCGCATACTATTAGACCTGTATCCTAACTTAGACGGCGACATCTATTTCGTCTTTTAGGCTTATACATTGTTGCATTATCCTAATACGGCAATGCCGCACATCGTCAAATGCGTCTTGTCTAACCCGAAAATCTGCCACCGTCTAATTTATGATACAGGTCTATTACAAAAAACGGATTTATCCGTAATACTTCGGAGCGGTTATGAAAAGATTATTTGTCATATTTTGTCTTTCTCTCGTGTGCTTTACTTGCTTTTGCGGCGATATTACCTGCGGCGTTGCGGCAGCCGACGCAGACCCTTATAAATACGCTTTAAAGGACGAATTGCAAGCCGCAGCTCTTCAAAATCCCAAGGTAAAAAAAGCCGAAGCTTTCGTATCGGGCGACGTTGCGGTCATTGCATTGAGATGTGAGGCGATATATTTTCACAGCGAGAACGTCAAGCTTCGCGCGGATATCGAAAGGCGCGTTTCGGTAATGGATATCGGAAAGGTTTATGTCACAACCGACACGGACATTTTTTTGAAAATTGCCGCCGCTAACGCCGCTTATGCCGAAAGTAAATCGGGCGCGGAATATATAAAAGCCAAAGAGAATATATTAAAAACCGTCACGGAAAGAGAAAATAAACGCTAAGGATTTGGCTATGGAAGCTCGTGCGGATTCGCAGAAATTTTTTGACGCACTTTCGCGAAAAACGTGGTTTCGGATATTCTTCGGAATAGCCGTGCCTGTCGTCGTCGTCGGCGGCTTGTCGTACCTGTACTTCAAGGGCAATCCGTTCATCTGTATCTTTAACGACTTGACGGGACTGTATTCTCCCGGTTGCGGTTCGGGCAGGGCTTTGTCGGCTATTCTGCGTTGCGATTTTGCCGCCGCCTTTTCTTACAATGCGTTGTTTACGATATGCTTGCCCTTCATCGCATACTATTTTGTGTCGGCATATTTAAAAATCGTGACGGGCAAATACGTTATTCCGCAGCTCAAAATCCCGTTAGGCGTTTATTTTGCGGTCATGGCGGCTTTTATATTATTCGGAATACTGAGAAATATTCCTATATATCCATTTACGCTGCTTGCTCCGTGATTTTAAGGGAATTATATTAGAACGGTTATATTGACATTGATATAAGCTTTGATAAAAATATATCTTCGGGAGGTTTTAAAATGTCACAATGCAAAAATTGCGGTATCGAGTTATCGCATGAAGTCAAATTTTGTACAAGATGCGGCGCATTAAACGAGGAAGCCTTTGCTCCCGCCGTCGGATTTATTGCGCCTTTGCAAACGCCGGAATACAATGCCGAGCAAAATTATCAGGATATCGGTACTCCCGATGCTCCGCCGCCCGTCGCTCCGCAGCCGCAGAGAACCTTTATTCCTGCGCCTGCTCCCGCGCCCGCGCCCGCCGCTCCCAAAAAAGAATATATCAATACGTCGGGAATGCTGGCATGGTCGATAATAACTCTCTTATGCTGCAACGTCGGCGGAATACTCGGCTTGTTGTCGATAGTGTTTTCGGTCATTGCCGGAGTCGAAAAGGATTATGAACCGGCAAAAGCCAAGAAATATATCTATTCGGCAAAGGTTCTGAATATCATCGCTTTGATTATCGGAGTAATAGTCGCGATATTGTACGCCACAATCATACAAGCGGCAATAGCGGCAATAGCGGCAGAATAAATATAAACGCCGAAAAAATTAACAACGGATAAAATAAAACGGCGTCAAAAGAGATACATAAAATGCCGTCCGTTTTCGTTTTGTCCGTTGTATTTTTTTAGGGCATTTAAGGGATACTTTAATAGCCGCGCTTTATTTTGTCAAGGGCGCGGACGGGTCAAATAAGCAAATAAACGATGTGAGGTGGAATACTATGCTAAACATACTACCTTTGATACCTTTAAGGGGAGCTATTCTTTTCCCGAACAATTCGGGACAATTTGATATAGGCAGAGAAAAATCCGTCGAGGCGGTTCGCCGCGCTTCGGACAGCGACGGTCTTTTGATTTTTTCTACTCAAAAGGACGACATGAACATGAATCCCGAAGCCGCAGACGTGCGCGGAACGGCTACCTTAGCAAAGATATTGTCCGTCGCGTCAATGCCGAACAAATCCATGAGAATACTCGTCGAGGGCATAAGAAGAATCAGAATAATAGCTAAGTACGATTATGAAAACGACAAATATTTGAGCGCGTTTTATGAATACGTCGAGCCTATCGACAGCGACCCCCTGCAAGCTGAAGCATACCGAAAAAATCTGTTTGATATTCTCGACGATTTTGCCGCCTACGACCGCAACATTCAGAGCGAAGCGATAGCCGCCTTGAAGTACGAAAGCGACAACAACGTGCTGATAGACAAAATAGCTCCGCATTTGACGATAAAGGACACCTATCCGATACTCGAAGAAACCGATACGGTCAAAAGATTTATGCTCTTGACCGACGCTCTCGTGTACGAATTAGAGGTCTTAAAGACGGAAAAAAAGATAAATATCAAGGTCAAACACGCTCTCGACAAATCCCAAAAGGAGCATATTCTGAGAGAGCAGATGAAGGTCATTTCCGAAGAACTCGAAGAGGCCCCCGATAAGGATTTTCAAAAGAAAATCGCCGCCTTGAATGCCGATGAAGAAGTAAAGAACAAGCTTTTAAAAGAGGTTTCGCGGCTCAAAAAAATATCGGCGATGTCGCCGGAGTTTGCCGTCGTGACGGAATACACCGAATTTGCGACCGAGCTGCCTTGGAAAAATTGTTCGGACGAGATACGCGATTTGAATTATGCAAAGCAGGTTTTGGACGACGAGCATTACGGATTAAAAAAGGTCAAGGAGAGAATACTCGAATACATCGCCGTTCACAATCTCACAAAGTCCTTCAAATCTCCGATACTGTGTTTTATAGGACCTCCGGGCGTCGGCAAGACATCGATAGCCCATTCGATAGCCAACGCTACGGGCAGAGAATTTGTCCGCATGAGTCTTGGCGGCATTTCCGACGAAGCGGAGATACGCGGACACCGCAAGACCTACGTCGCGGCTATGCCGGGCAGAATATTGACGGGCATCAAGCAGGCCGGCACGGCAAATCCCGTTTTTTTGCTTGACGAGATAGACAAGCTGACAAAGAGCAATCACGGCGACCCGTCGAGCGCGCTTCTCGAAGTCCTTGACCCGGAGCAAAACAATTCCTTCCGCGACAATTATCTCGAAATACCTTACGACCTGTCTAACGTCATGTTTTTGACGACGGCAAACAACGAGGATAGTATACCCGAACCGCTTTTGGACAGAATGGAAATAATCCAAATGCCGAGCTATACGTTCGGCGAAAAATTCCATATAGCCAGAAATCATCTCATCGCAAAAGCCGCAAAAAACAACGGATTGTCTGCGGACGACGTGACATTAGACGACGACGCGCTGTATGAGATAATCAACAAATACACTTCCGAAGCCGGAGTGAGAGAGCTTGAACGACAGATATCCAAAATAATGAGAAAAACCGCATACAACTTCAACATAAGCGGCGGTATCACCGCCGTGACAAAGGCAAATCTTGCGGATTTTCTCGGGAATAAAACGGTAATCAAGCAAAAAAAGAGAGAAAAAGACGAGATAGGTATGGTAACGGGGCTTGCGTGGACTTCCGCGGGCGGCGATATTTTGCCGATAGAAATCAACACCGTCAAGGGCAAGGGCGAAATCATAACGACGGGCAATCTTCAAGACATTATCAAGGAGTCTATCAAGGTGGCACTGACCTACGTTCATTCGATAGCGTCCGAGCATGGAATAGGCGAAAGCTCCTTTAAAGACCTCGACTATCACATACATCTTCCCGAAACGTCCGTGCCGAAAGAAGGTCCTTCGGCAGGAGCCGGTTTTGCTTCGGCGATATACTCCGTTCTTACAAAAAAGCCCGTAAAAAACAACATTGCCATGACGGGCGAGCTTTCTCTGCGCGGCAACATCACGGCGGTAGGCGGTATAAAGGAAAAAATCATGTCCGGCTTCCGTGCCGGAATAGACGTGTTTTTGATTCCGAAGGACAACATACCCGATACGGACGATATCCCGGACGAGATAAAGGACAAGATAGCCATACACCCGATATCGCATTTTGACGATATACTGAGCGGCGGACTTGTTTTTGCCGACGCGGACAAGGCTCTCAAAAACGCTCTCGGCAAAATGACCGCCGAAAAGCGAAAAGCTTCTAAAATCGCCCTGCCCGAAGCCGTAGACGAATTGATAATCGAGATACCCGAAAGACTCAATTTTTAAAGCGACGCCGCAAAAAATGCGATAAAATTTATCTCATTCGAGCGGCGTTTTTTTTGAGCGGCGGCTTTTGTTTAAAACGCAAGCCGCTCCTTGTGCTTTGTAAGCCAATAATTTATTTGGAGAAAATACGCTATCGTTTGCGGAGCGGTCATGAGCTGACCGTACCAAGGAACGGTGTCGGCGTTCTTTAATAGGCTTTCGAGAGCGTCTTTTTTGACGATACCGAGCAAGGGCTGATTTTTGTCGTTGATGACACGGGTCAGTCTTTTTGATACGGCGGCGAGATAGGCGGGATTGTGCGTCTTTGGGTAAGGACTTTTTTTGCGCCAAAGAACCTTTTCGGGCAATAAGCCCTTTGCCGCTTCGCGCAAAAGTCCCTTTTCGCGTCCGCCGTAATCCTTCATTTCCCAAGGCACGGTGTAGAGATATTCGGCTATGCGGTAGTCGCAAAAAGGCACGCGCACTTCGAGTCCGCCATACATACTCATGCGGTCTTTGCGGTCCAAAAGCGTTTGCATAAACCATTCGAGATTTATATGTATCATTTCTTTCATGCGCCTTTCGTCCGCGTCGGCATTCGGCATAACGGACGCGCCGCCTATTGACGCGGTATATCTTGAATTGACGTATTCGTACGCGTCGTTTTTTAAAGCGAAGCCGTCATGCAAAAAGCCCGAACGGTAAGCGGTGGACTGCGCCCACGGAAAACCGCTCCGCATTCTGATTTCTCTGTCGCGGTACCACGGATAGCCGCCGAAGATTTCATCGGCGCATTCTCCCGACAATGCGACGGTAGCGTGTTTTTTGATTTCCTTGCAAAACAACAGCAGAGAAGAATCAACGTCCGCCATACCCGGCAGGTCGCGTGCGTCAACGGCGTCAAAGAGCGCGTCCGTCAGCTCGTCGGTGTCGAGTAAAACGCGGCGGTTTTCCGCGCCGAGATATTCCGTCATGCAATCTATGTATTCGCGGTCGTTGTCCGGCTGAAATTTATTTGAACGGAAATATTTTTCGTTGTCCTTATAATCGACAGAAAAGGTCTTTAAATTTTTTCCTTGTTTTGCAAAATAAGCGTTTGCGACCGAAGAAATTATTCCCGAATCCAACCCCCCGGACAAAAAAGTGCAGACGGGAACGTCGGACACCAGCTGCCGTTCTATCGAATCGACGACGAGAAAACGAACCTTTTCGACGGTTTGAGCAAAAGAGTCGGTATGCTCCTTGTCGAGCGGACGCCAATAACGGCGTGCCGACAGACCGTTTGCGCCGTCAAAATATCCGCAGTGCGCCGGTTTTAATTCTTGTATGCCGCGAAAGACGCCGCAGCCCGGCGTCCGTCCGGGTCCGATATACATTATTTCCGCTATCGATTCCGCGTCGATTACCGCATCGACATGGGGGTGGGCAAGCAAGGCTTTTATTTCCGAAGCAAAGATAAATTTTCCGTTTTTTTCATAATAAAAGAACGGCTTTACGCCTATGCGGTCACGCGCTACAAACAGGCGTTTGTTGTGCTTTTCCCATACGGCAAAGGCAAAAATGCCGTTCAGCTTGTCAACGCATTTGTCCTTCCATTCCGCATAAGAATGCAGCAGCACCTCCGTATCGGAATGAGAAAAAAAGATATGTCCCGCGCTTTCAAGCTCCTTTTTTAATTCAAGAGTATTGTATAGCTCGCCGTTGTATACTATACAATACTCTTCGCCGCCCATCACAAGCTGCATCGGCTGCTTGCCGTTCTCGATATCGACGACGCTGAGCCGCGTATGTATAAGCACCGCCGGCTCGTCTATGTACAAGCCTTTTTGGTCCGGTCCGCGCCGACGCAGAGTATTTTGCATTTCGTAAAAAGTCGCAAGCCCCCCTGCCGGAGAGCTTTCCTTGTCGAACATACCGGCAATTCCGCACATAAAACATCGATAGGCTTACCGCACCGTCAAGCGTTTTTAAGGCAAACCGTTTCTCCTTTATAAAATTTTGCTATATATTATTTAGTCTATGCGGATATTTAAAAAAAATTTCTTATGCAAAACCCGTTAAATACCGCAAAGGTATTCAGAACGCATATTTTGGCAGTCTTTTTGTAAGATTGCCAAAAATTTTTATTTTTTGGCATAAAACGCTTGACAGAAAGGAAAGATATGAATATAATAGTCTTAGCAATCAAGCTTCATGACTGCTAACAGACGGGCGCGCCGAATGCCAAATCTATCGGTGCGTGTGCGTAAACCGCCGTTTGAGATTTGAAGGGGGTGCGCTTTATGACTGAATTATCTAAGAGAAAGAAGGAAATTTTAAAAGCCGTTATAGACGATTTTATCGTGACGGCAAATCCGGTAAGCAGTCAGGACATCAAGGACAAGCATTTGCCCGACGTAAGCTCCGCGACAATCAGAAGCGAGCTTTCCGCGCTTGAAGAGATGGGGTATCTTACGCAGCCGCACGTTTCCGCCGGACGTGTTCCTTCTAATATTGCCTACAAGCTCTACGCGAGCGAGCTTATGCAAAATAAGCCTCTCGGCAAAGACGATATCAATACAATAAAGGAACAATTTGACAACAGGCTCTTCGACATCGAAGAGGTCATCAAAAAAGCCGCCAAAATCATATCCGACATTACAAATTACACTTCGGTCATACTCTTAAAGGACGACGATATCGTCATCAGGAATATCAAGCTCGTCGGACTGATAGAGAATACCGCTCTCGTCATAATCGTCACCAACAAACAAGTGCTAAAAGACAGCTTTATAACCCTGCCAGACGGACTTGACGAAAATTACATCGATACGGCAAACGACCTTTTGAACGGTATGTTTACCGGCAAAAACATCAACGATTTGGGCGATGTAGACGGCATGATAGACGGAGAACTCGACAACTTCCGTTCGGTTTTTTTGAACGTGCTTGAAATCATCAAAGAAAATATCAAGCACGAAAACATCGTCACCGACGGTGAATACAAAATACTCGATTATCCCGACAACGACCGCGACAGCGCAAGAAAATTTATCAGCACAATCCAAAAAAAGGACAATCTCAATTATCTGATAAAGGACAGCGACGATATAGAATTTTCCGTAAAAATAGGCAAGGAAGAAGCCGGCGGTTTTGATAATTGCGCCGTCGTTTCGGCAAGGTACAGCCTTAACGGAAAGGAAATAGGACGGGCGGGGGTGATAGGACCGGTGAGAATGGATTATAGCAAAGTTTACTCAGTCCTGAATTATGTCTGCAAGATGCTCGACAAAATCCTAAAATAGAATAACGGCGTATAGCGGCACATCTTGACCATTTTTTGAAAATTCCGCTCGGTTGCGTCCATTCAAGTACGCGCGCTCGCGGAATTTCCAAAGAAATAGTCAATCTGCACCACTCTCCGCCGTTATTCAAAAGGGTAACGTAGTGAGCAGTAGCTCGTATAAAAGGGGTAATGGGTAAGCCGGAGTAAGCGGTAACTCGATAAGGGGTAAAACGGAGTAAGCGGTAACTCGATAAGGGGTAAAACGGAGTGAGCGGTAACTCGATAAGGGGTAAGCCGGAGTGAGCAGTAAGCTCATAAAGGGTAAAGCGGAGTGAGCAGTAAGCTCATGATAAAGGGTAAGCGTAGCGAGCAGTAAGCTCATATGGGTAATTACATAGTCAATTTGCACCCACTCTCCGCCGTATACGGCGGTATATATACAGTCAATTAATATTACAAATACAGGAGGAAGTCATGTCGAAGAAAAGGGAAAACGACGGCGTAGTCAATGAGAATGTCAATGAAAGGGCAAGGGGTGAGGTCGGAGAGCCGGTTTTTGACGAAAGCGCGAATGACGAAATATTGAAGCTCGAAGGGGAGCTGAATGAAGCGAAGAGCGGTTATTTAAGGCTTGCGGCGGATTTTGACAATTACAAAAAGCGCAATAATGCGTTGAATGCGGCTTTGAGAGAAACAGTCACAGCCGACATCATCGAAGAATTTATCCCGCTCGCGGACAATTATGAGCTTGCCTTAAAATATCTCGACGAAAAATCTAAGGTCGGTGTGACGATGATTTATAAGCAGCTAATAGACGTTTTTTCGAGATTTAACGTCAAAGAAATGGAAGTACTCGGACAGCCCTTCAATCCCGTCTACCACGATGCGGTTGAGAGCGTAGACGCGCCGGGAGCAGAGCAGGGAACGGTCACGGACATCATGCAAAAGGGATATATGTTCGGCGACAAGGTATTGAGATGCGCAATGGTAAAGGTAGCAAAATAGCATTTATATAAAAGGATAAAATCCATATAATAAATAATAAAAACAAAGAATTTTCATTCAAAAATAAGGAGTAATTGTATTATGGGAAAAATAATAGGAATCGATTTAGGTACGACAAATTCGGTCGTAGCGATTATGGAAGGCGGCGAAGCGGCGGTAATTGCCAACGCCGAAGGAGCAAGGACGACTCCGTCAGTCGTAGGATTTAAAAAGGACGGAGAGAGATTGGTCGGACAGGTAGCAAAAAGACAGGCTATCGCAAACCCCGACCACACCATTTCTTCTATCAAGAGAGAAATGGGTACAAATTTCAAGGTAAAAATAAACGACAAGTCTTATACGCCGCAGGAGATTTCCGCGATGATTTTGACAAAGCTCAAAGAAGACGCCGAAAAATATCTCGGTCAAAAGGTCACCCAAGCGGTCATCACCGTTCCGGCATACTTCTCGGACAGCCAAAGACAGGCGACTAAGGACGCCGGAAAAATAGCCGGACTCGAAGTGCTTCGTATCATAAACGAGCCTACGGCGGCGGCGCTTGCTTACGGTCTGGACAAGGACGGCTCAAAAAACGAAAAGATACTCGTATACGATTTGGGCGGCGGCACGTTCGACGTCAGCGTCTTAGAATTAGGCGACGGTGTTTTTGAAGTTTTGTCTACGGGCGGCAATACGCGTCTCGGCGGCGACGATTTTGACAACAGAGTAATGAATTATATCGTTTCGGAATTTAAAGCCAAAGAAGGCATAGATTTGTCAAAAGACAAAATGGCTATGCAAAGAATAAAGGAAGCCGCAGAAAAAGCCAAAATTGAGCTTTCGGGCGTGTTAAAAACCAACATCAATCTTCCTTTTATCAGCGCGGGCAACGACGGACCGCGTCATATCGATATGGACCTTTCGAGAGCAAAATTCGATTCGCTCACCGAAGATTTGGTTCAAGCGACGGTCGGACCGGTCAATCAGGCGTTAAAGGATTCTAAGCTTTCGGTCAACGACATATCTAAGGTTATCTTGGTAGGCGGTTCGACGAGAATCCCGGCGGTCATCGACGCCGTCAAAAAAAGCACGGGCAAAGAGCCGTTTAAGGGCATCAATCCCGACGAATGCGTGGCGATAGGCGCAGCCATTCAGGCGGGCGTTCTCGGCGGCGAAGTCAAGGATGTTTTGCTTCTCGACGTTACGCCGCTCTCATTAGGTATCGAGACGCTCGGCGGCGTATGCACAAAGCTTATAGCGCGCAATACCACTATCCCGACCACAAAGTCGCAGGTATTCAGTACGGCGTCCAACAATCAGCCGTCCGTTGATATCCACGTTTTACAGGGCGAAAGAGAGTTTTCTAAGGACAATAAGACGCTCGGAAGATTTGAGCTTGTCGGCATTCCGCCCGCTCCGAGAGGCATTCCTCAGATAGAAGTGACATTCGACATCGACGCGAACGGCATAGTCAGCGTCAAGGCAAGAGACAAAGGCACTGGAAAAACCCAAAGCATCACTATCACGGCATCGTCAAATCTTTCGGACGGCGATATAGATAAGGCGGTCAAGGAGGCCGAGAAATATGCCGAAGAAGACAAAAAGCGCAAAGAGGTAGTAGACGCCAAAAACGACGCCGAAAACCTGATATTTACCATAGAAAAATTCATCAAAGAAAGCGGCGACAAAATCTCCGCCGACGACAAGAAAAAATTAGAGGACGCCGTAGCCGAAACAAAGACAAAGGTTGAGTCCGACAATCTGGACGACATCAAAAACGCTCTCGAAGAGCTGGGCAAGGTGTCCGACCCGATATTTACAAATCTCTATCAACAGGAAGCGGCTAACGGCTCCGGCGCAAATCCCGACGAAAACGCAGGCGGCAATGCCGACGGTGGGAATACCGACGAACCCGATATTCAATAATTTTAACTATGACTTATTCAGTAATCTTTCGCAATCGTCTAAGCCAATCTTTTTCAGTCTATTTCCCGTTATAAAACGCACACATAGCACTGCTACGCTCGCGCTTTATACCGAAAAATACACGAAAAAATCTTTGCCTTATGCAATCCGATAGATTATTGAAGAAGTCAAAAAGATACCTTTTAGCGGCTTTGTATGAAGTCGCTAAAAAGTTATTTTACGTCAAAAATATTGACGGTTATCGTTTTAAAAACATACGCGGCGCAAGCGGCGATATTTAAGTATTAAGTAAGGCAGAAGGAAACGGCACTATATGGCAGAACAGGATTATTATAAAATACTCGGCGTCACTAAGGGCGCATCCGAAGACGAAATAAAAAGCTCCTACCGAAGGCTCGCAAAGCAATATCACCCCGACTTGTATTCGGGCAAATCCGACGCGGAAAAAAAAGCCGCCGAAGAGAAATTTAAGGAAATATCGAGAGCTTACGATTGCTTGGGCGACACGCAAAAAAAAGCTCAATACGACCAATACGGCAGCGACGACCCTTCTTCCTTTGGCGGCGGAAATTCGGGGGGCTTTTGGAGAAGCTCCGGCGGCGGCGGAATGGGCGGCTTCGAGGATATTTTTTCAAATATATTTTCGTCCTTTACGGGCGGCGGCGTTCGGCATACGAATACCGGCGCAATAGACGGCGACGATATTACTATCAACCTTACCTTGTCCTTTAAAGAAGCGGCGTTCGGTTGTACAAAGGAAATACCCGTCAACAGAGTGGAAAACTGCTCCGATTGTAACGGCACGGGCGCAAGGGGTAGCGGCGGCGTCAAACAATGCGCCAAATGCGGCGGCACGGGAGCGATAAGGCAGGCGGTCAGCACGCCTTTCGGTCAGATGTCTACAAATAAGACCTGCGACCAATGCGGCGGACGCGGAAAGGTCATAATCGACCCGTGCAAGACCTGCGGCGGCAACGGAAGGGTAAAAAAACTTAGGACAATCAACGTATCCGTTCCGGCAGGCATAGACAACGGTCAGGTCATGACATACAGCAGTCAGGGCAACACGGGCATAAACGGCGGCAGGACGGGCAGCGTAATCATTATCATCAACGTGCGGCCGCACAAATTATTTATCCGAAAGGGTTCGGACCTTTATATCGACGTGCCTATAACGATGACGCAAGCGGTTTTGGGCTGTAAAATTTATATTCCTACGCTCGAAGCTCCCGTGTCTTATACTATCGCGGAAGGGGCGCAGACGGGACAGCAATTCCGCATAAAGGGCTACGGAATCAAGCATTTCAAAAAAGAATCACGCGGCGACTTATATGTAAAAATCATAGTGGAAATCCCGAAGAATCTTTCTTCAAAAGAAAAAGACGCTTTGAGAAGCCTTGAAAGCTCTCTCGGTCAGAGTCAATATCCCGTACAAAAGGAATATTTGGAAAGCATAAAGGATATTTAATGTATGCCGAAGCGCGTAGTACGATTGCGCTGTCGGCTAAGATAGGGAGTGCATATGAGATGGCTTGAAGTGACGGTCAATACTACTCACGAAGCGGCGGATATCGTTTCCGATGCGTTCTTTTCGATGGGGTGTCAGGGCGTTTCGATAATCGACAAAAAAGACGTCACGGACGCTTTGAAGAGTAATCTCTATTGGGATTATGTAGACGCGGAGCTTCTCGAAAGCTCTTCCGACATAGTAAAGGTCGCGGGCTTTTTTATGGAAGAAGAATACGGCATGAGAGTCAAAGAATTGCGCCGTCGTCTGGACGATATCAAAGGCTCTTTTACAGACAGCGGCTCTTTGGAAATCACTTCGGAGATTATCGACGATGCCGATTGGGAAAATAATTGGAAAAAATATTACAAGCCGATAATAGTCAAAAACATTCAGGTCATACCCGAATGGCTCAAAGACCAAAAAAAAGACGGACTTGTCACCGTCTATCTCGACCCCGGCATGGCATTCGGAACGGGGGAGCATGAGACGACTAAGATGTGCTTAGAATTGATGCAGGACGCTCCGTTGGACGGCAAAACCGTTTACGACGCAGGCTGCGGCAGCGGCGTTTTGGGGATAGCGGCGGTGCTTAGCGGCGCGGCGGCGGCATATCTGTACGACATAGACCCGACGTCTGTTCTTACCGCCCGTAAAAACGCTGAAAAAAACAACGTTCAAGACAAAACCGAGATATTTTGCGCCGACCTTCTAAAAGAAGCTCTCGGCAAAAACCCTGCCGCAGACATAATCCTGGCGAATATAACCGCCGACATTCTCATACGGCTTGCGGAAGCCTTATTTGCGCGTCTAAAAGACGGCGGCACGGCGATATTGTCGGGGGTTGTGGACGGAAGACAAAAGCAGGTTTTGGATTGTTATCTTAAAAGCGGCTTTCTTCTTGCGGGGGAGCTTGCGCTCGGGGATTGGCGCGCTTTCAAAATGACAAAACCGCGCATTTAAAACGGACATAGGTATTTGTTAAGGAGACAGTCATGAATGTTCTTATCGTAGACAGCACACGCGAGATTTTGCTTGCAATTCTCTTAAAGGACGACAAAATGTACGTCAGAAAAAGTTTGCGCGGCAATTCGAGACACGTTACTCTGTTATTTGTCAAGATAGACGAGCTTCTGACGGAAGCGGGCATAGATGCCGCCGATATAGATTTTTTCGCAGGCATTATCGGACCCGGTTCTTATACGGGCATAAGGGTCGGAGTATGCGCTTTGACCGCTATGGCGAGAGCCAACGGCAAAAAGCTTGTTTCGGTCAATTCTCTCGAAGTTTTGGGCTACGGCGCAAAGGCTCTCGGCGAATATATTTGTCTGATTGACAGCGGTCACGACTATTACGCTATGGAAGTCAAGGACGGTGTAAGGAGATATTTTATTCTCGACCGCAATCTTACCGACGGCTATGACAATAAGATTATACGCGACGACAACGAATATTACATAGACAATATCGTCGCCGTCGTCAAAGAAAAAATTTCCGTAACGGATTACGGAAATCTCATGATACCTTTTTATATGAAAAAATCACAAGCCGGTCAAAGCTTTAAGGATATAAAAGACGACCGAGACTTTGTTCTGTAATTATACTGTAAACTATTCCCGATTATCGGCTATTGTGTAATACTATGAAAAAATACGGCATACAAATCAAAAAAATACCCGACGGATATTCCGATAAAATCCTTGCGATAGAGAAAGAAAGCTTTTCGGACGCATGGACGGTCGGAATGCTTGACGAAGAATTGAAAAGCCCTACCGCGCGCGCCTTTGCCGTCTTCGCCGAAGACGGTTTGACGGCATATATTTTTTGCCGTGCAGTCTGCGGCGACGCCGAGATATTGAGAATAGCCGCGTCAAAAAAAAGCCGGAGACAAGGATATGCAAGCGCATTGCTCGCTTATACTCTTGAACAGCTAAAAAACGAAGGCATAAAAAAAGTCTTTTTGGAAGTCGATTTCCGCAACCTGCCCGCCAAAAAACTCTATGAAAAATACGGCTTTCAAAAAATCTCCGTACGCCGTGCGTATTATGAAGGCAAATACGACGCGGAAATTTATTCGGCGGCTTTGTAAGCCTGAAAACAATTTGCGCCTAAGCAATTTTAATCAAATGTACTTTTTGTATCGAACCTAATATTTAGGTTCTTTTTTGTATGTCAAATTATGCGGCGATACGACATAATATATTAGCACGACGGTTTTTAAAAAATTTGACGGCGGTTTTTATGATACATCACATTACAAAGGGAAACGGCGAGACCGATATAATATTTTTACACGGCTTCGGCGGTTCGGTCAAGAGCTTTGCTTTTGCGGCGGAATATATGAGCGGACAATGCAGAACGACTCTTGTGGATTTGTACGGCTTCGGCGAAACGCCCGAGCCGGAAACGCCTTTGACGGTAGACGGTTATGCCGAATCGATAGTGAGATTGATAGAGCATTACGGTATGCGCAGCGTCGTATTGGTAGCTCATTCATTCGGCGGCAGGGTGGCGATGCGCCTTGCGGACGGGAGATGCGGTGCGGTAAAGAAGCTTTTGCTTGTGGACAGCGCGGGAATTATTCCAAAAAGGACTTTTAAATATTATTTAAGGGTCTATGCGTACAAGCTTTTAAAAAAGCTCCGCATAGAGCTAAAAGCCGGAAGCGCGGACTACAAAAGCCTATCCGCCGTTATGAAAAAAACCTTTGTCAATATCGTCAATTTTGACCTTACTCCGCATCTGTACAAAATAAGTTGCCCTACGCTTATCATATGGGGCGAGAACGACGCGGAAACTCCTATGTATATGGCGAAAATTTTGCATGAAAATATACCCGACAGCGCGCTAATCGTCTTTGAAAATTGCGGACATTTCGCATACCTTGACGAGCCGCGCAAATTTTTGAAAATACTCGAAGCGTTTGCCGCCGGATAGTGTCACCTTTGATTTTGACGGCGCATATAATAAGCCGTATATGGGGAGATAATATGGTTTTGATACCGCTCATTTACGCCGCCATAATAACCGCTGCGGCGCACGGTTACATAAAATATTTGCAATTAAATAATTACAAGGTGATAAAAGCCGCGAAAAATTTTTTAAAAAAGCAATCGGCTTCGCTTATAGTCTTGTCCGTCTTGTCGGCGGTATGTCTTTGCTTGTTGATTTTTGGTGACGGCGTATCGGAGCTTTATATCTATGCGGCGTATTGTGCCGCCGTGCTTATATTTACCTTACCGTATAATGCGGCAATGCGAAAAAAGGCCAAGACTCCGCTCGTCTTTACAAAGCGCGTCAAGAGATTGTTTGCATTTTTGTACATAACAAACGCCTTAATGTTTTTTTTGATATATGAGCTTTTTGGTATCAAAATATATATGATAGCCGCAACGCTCTTGACGTTACCGAATATAGCCGACTATGCTTTTTTTGCGGCGGCTATCAACGTCCTTGAAAGGGCAAACAACGGAAGATATGTGAAGAGAGCGCAAAAAAAATTGTCGTCCTGCAAAAATCTCATCAAGATAGGCATAACGGGAAGCTATGCAAAAACTTCGGTAAAAAACATTTTGCAGGCAATGCTCGCAACAAAATATAAAACCGCCGCCACCGAAAAAAATTTCAATACGCCGCTCGGAATAGCGCGGTCGGTCGAAAGCTTGGACGGAACGGAAGAGATATTTATCGCCGAAATGGGTGCGCGCCGCAAAGGGGAAATCAAAGAGCTTTGCGATATCGTCAAGCCAGACATAGGCATTATAAGCGGAATAACCATGCAGCATACGGAAACATTTAAGAGCTTGGACAATATAATAGAAACAAAATCCGAATTGTTTTATGCTTTGCCGGACGGCGGAATGTGTGTCTTTAATGCCGACGACGCGGAGATACGCGGCTTGGATATATTGAAAGAGCCTAAGAGTCTGACGGCGGGAACGTCGGATACGTTCGGCTGTTATGCGCAGGATATCGTTTCGGATATAAACGGCAGCGGATTTACCTTGTGCTTTGCGGCACGGAGCGGCGGTAATGGAAACGGAGCGGCAAAGTCAAAAAAAATCGCCGTCAAAACGCAGTTAATCGGACGCGCAAATATTGTCAACATCACCGTTGCGGCTGCTGCCGCGTATTATTTGGGCGTCGGGCTAAGCGATATAAGGGCGGCGATAGGAGATTTGAAGCCCGTTCCGCACAGATGCGAGATAATCAAAAACGAGAATACTTCCGTTACGGTCATAGACGACGCCTACAACAGCAATCCCGTCGGCGCGGCCGCCGCTCTCGATACGCTCAAGATGTTTGACGGACGCAAAATCGTAGTGACCTGCGGTTTTGCCGAGCAAGGCAAAAATATCGGGGCGGCAAACGGCGCATTCGGTCGTTTGATAGCCGAGAGCGCGGATATAGCCGTTCTCATAGGTGCGGACGGCAAATATATAAGAGAAGGGCTGATGAGCGTCGGTTTTGACGCCGAGAATATTCTCTCTTATCCGTCGCTTGCGGCGGCAAAAAAGGATTTCAATGTAATTTTTGAGAGCGGCGACGTCGTTTTGTTCGAGAACGATATGCCGGACAATATGGAATAAAAGACAAACGGCGTAAGTAAAAAAATAAATGAGGGAATGATATGAAAAAAAATATTCTTGTAATCTTCGGCGGAAAATCATGCGAGCATGATATATCGGTGATAACGGCGTTGCAGGCTTTAAAAAACGCTGACAGGGAAAAATACGATATTTTTCCGCTGTACATAAAGGACGGAATGTATACGGGAAAGGCGTTAGAAGATTTAAAAACATACGCGGATTTTGACGGAGCAAAAAAAGCCTTAAAAAAGGCGGAATTTGTAAACGGCGGAATAAGATTTTTTAAATGTCCGTCCTTTAAGAAATATGTAAAAGCCGATTGCGCGCTCATATGCTGTCACGGCGGAGTCGGAGAAAACGGACAGCTTCAAGGGCTTTTGGAGTTTTACGGCATACCTTATACGTCGGCGGGTACGGCGGCGGCTGCCGTATTTATGGACAAGACGCTGACAAAGGAATTTGCATACGCGAACAAGCTGCCGATTTTGCCTTATTATGTGATAAAAGACGGCAAAGCCGAAATGCCTAACGATTTGGAATATCCTTTGATTGTCAAGCCAGCTTCTTTGGGTTCGAGCATAGGTATAAGCGTCGCTCACAACGCCGACGAGCTTAAAAGCGCGTGCGATATCGCCGCGCAATTCGATTCTAAGATAATAGTCGAAAAGGCTTTGAGCGATTTTACCGAGATAAATTGCGCCGCAGTAAGGGACGGCGGCGATATAATAGTGTCCGAATGCGAAAGACCCGTTTCGTGGAAGGAGTTTTTGAGCTTCGACGAAAAATACGGCGGCGGCGGCGATGGCATGAAAGGGCAAAGGAGAGAATATCCCGCCAAAATCCCGAACAATATCAAAAAAGCCGTACAGAATTTTACACGCGCCGTATATTCCCATATGGATATGAAAGGGAGCGTAAGAATAGATTTTTTGATAGACAAAACCGACGGCTTTGTATATCTGAACGAAATCAATACCGTTCCCGGTTCGCTTGCTTATTATCTCTTTACAGAGAACGGAATTACTTTTAAAAAGCTCATCGGCATAATGATAGAAACGGGCATATCCGAGAGCAAAAAAGACTCGGAAAAAAGCTTTGAATACAAGTCCCGCGTGCTGAATACGCCGTGCAGCGGTGTAAAAAAGTAGTAGACGACGGCTTTTGCATAGTATTCTACGCGATAGAGTAATCTATATTATTATGTTAAAAGCCGTTATTCCGGAATACTCTCATACCTTTTTGCCGTGATTTTACTTCAATCGGGCGTTTTTTGCTTAGCTAACGACCTTTTTAACCCCTTCAAAATCGTTTGAAATATTTCCTTGTATATGCTACAATATTTAAAATGGATATTGTTGAAGAGATAAAAGTCTGCGCTATGGATTTGTCCGTGCCTATCATGAAGGACGAGACAAGGGACGTGCTTTTGTCGTGTATACGGAGTTTTCCGTGCCGAAAAATTTTGGAAATCGGAGCGGGAATAGGCTATTCGGGAACGCTGATGCTTCGGTCTTTGCCGGAAGCTTTTTTGACGACGATAGAAATCGACGCATTCTCTGCCGAGATAGCCGGAAGGTTTTTTGAAAAAGCCGGTCTTGCTAAGCGTGTCAGGCTTATAGAAGGCGACGTCACCGAGATAATAACTATGATGGACGCCCGATTCGATTTTATTTTTCTCGACGGCCCGAAGGGACAATACGAGCATTTAAGACCGTATCTCATAAATTTGCTCGATGACGGCGGAGTGATTTTTGCCGACAACGTACTCTTTAAGGGCTATGTTTCCGATTATTATATAAGGCACAAGCACCGCACGATTGTCAACAGCCTGAGAGCCTTTATCGACAATATGAAAAACGCCGAAGGCTTTGTTTCGGAGCTTCTCGACACGGGCGACGGTATTATGATATCCAAAAAAACCGCCGCGATTTCACACGAATAACTTTTTAAAAAAGGAAGAAATATGCCCGACAATATCCCCGAGCTTTTAGCTCCGGCAGGAAATTTAAATAAATTATACGCCGCGTTTCATTTTGGGGCGGACGCCGTTTATATCGGCGGCAACCGATTTAGCCTAAGGGCTTTTTCGGACAATTTTGCGCTCGAAGATATCAGAACGGCAGTCAATTTTGCCCGTTCGCAAAGCAAAAAGGTTTTTGTCGCTCTGAATATTTTTCCGAGAAGCGGCGACTTCGGCGCGATACGCGAGTATATGTCCGCGCTCAAAGACGTCAAGCCGGACGGTATCATTATCGGCGACATAGGCGTCTTATTCAACGCCTTAAAATACATTCCCGAAATACCCGTCCACATAAGCACGCAGGCAAATACGACAAATGCTGACGCCGTAAGCTTTTATAAGTCCTTGGGCGTCAAGAGAGTCGTGCTGGCACGCGAGCTGACGATAGACGAGATAAAAGAAATAAAAGACGCGGTAGACGGGATAGAGCTTGAATGCTTCGTACACGGAGCGATGTGCATATCGTACAGCGGAAGATGTCTTTTGAGCAATTATCTGGCCGACAGAGATTCAAACGGCGGCAAATGCGTTCAGGCGTGCCGTTGGGAATACCGTCTGAAAGAGATGTCGTCCGACAAGGAATTGAGCATTAGCGAGGACTCTAAGGGAACGTACATCATGAACAGCAAGGACCTGTGCATGATAGAGCATATAGCGGAACTTATAAAAGCCGGCGCGGATTCTTTTAAAATAGAAGGCAGAATGAAGTCCGAGTATTATGTCGGAAGCGTCGTCAACGCGTACAGACGCGCTTTGGACGCTTACAGGGTCGGGCAACGCGCCGATGAGAAGCTGCTCGATGAGCTTAAAAAGGTCGGCAACAGGGGCTACACGACGGGCTTTTATCTCAAAGAAAACGACCATATCAATACCCTTTCGTCCAAGACGCAGGGCGAGAATACCTTTGTCGCCGAGGTGTCGGGCTACGACGAAGAAAAGGGCGCGGTGATAGCCGAACAGCGCAACCGTTTCAAAAAAGGCGACGTACTCGAAGTTTTGTCGCCGGACGGTAATTTTTTAAAAAAATTGACCGTAGACTATATGTACGGAGCGGACGGCGAGACGGTGGACGACGCGCTTAGGGTGCAGCAGACAATATATATCAAAACGGATTTGAAGCTAAAAAAACACGATATTTTGAGAAAATAAATGAAGACACGCTTTTTTATAATCATAGAATACGACGGAAAAAATTATTGCGGCTGGCAAAGGCAAAAAAACGGAATGACCGTGCAGGAGATGCTCGAAGATAAGCTTTCCGTACTTTTCGGTAGTAAAATTACCGTCTTTGGGAGCAGCCGAACCGATGCCGGAGTCAGCGCGTTTTGTCAAACGGCGCATTTTGACGCGGAGACGGACATTCCGCCCAAAAAAATTCCTTTCGCCGTCAATTCGCTCTTGCCGAACGACATCAGCGTCAGGAGCTGCCGCGCCGTACCCGTGAGCTTTCACGCGCGATTTTGCGACAAAAAAAAGACCTATACCTACAAGCTCTATGTGTCGGACATACGGCGTCCGCTGTTGGACAGAGAGAGATTTTTTGTCAAAAGGGCTTTGAACGTACAGGCAATGACCGAAGCGGCTTCGTATATGACGGGAACGTACGATTGCAAATGCTTTCAAAAATCCGGCAGCGTAAGCGGCGGTACTGTCAGAACGGTTTATTCCGTGACGGTATGCGCATTGGCGGACGGCTGCTTGGATATCGGGATAACGGGCAGCGGCTTTCTCTACAAAATGGCAAGGACAATGGCGGGAACGCTTTTGAGTGTCGGACTCGGCGCGCTTTCGCCGTCCGACGTGGCGTGCGCGGTCAAAAATTGCGACAAAACAAAAACGGGAAAGACCCTTCCGCCCGAATTTCTTTACATAAATGATACGGAATATACAGAACCGATATAAAAACGTCTGATAAAAATAAAAAAACAATGGGTAATATAATTAATAATAAAAAAATAAGGGGTAATATCATATGGGAAGATTTAACGATTCGACAAAAATAAGAGAGGTGCTGAGCAATGCCGAAGCCGTCGCGCTCGTAGAAGAGTACGCGCCCGGCATAACAAAGCATCCTATGGTCGGCTTTGTCAAAATGTTCACTTTAAAACAAGCGTTTTCTTACAGAAACGCCGTAAAGGACAGCTTGAAGCTGACGGACGAAGAGATAGACAGATTTGTCGAACGCCTTATGCAAATCGAATAAGCGCGGCGTTAAAAGCAACACCGCGCAAATGAGATGAGATAATTTTAAACGGATATTTTTTTAGACGGAAACCGTAATGTCTTCCGTAGGCGTTTCTTCCGTCGTTTTGCCGTCGTTCAATATTGACAGCAAAAACTCTTTGCTTCGGTCTAATGCCGCCTTTGCCACTTTAAAATTGTGATTTAAGTGGAAGCAGTGATTGTCGAGCAGGCTCGTGGAATGAAAAGAGCTTACGCTGATATTTTTTTCTTTGAGCAGTTTTTCAAAAACCTCTCCTTGTTGGCGGCAAAATATATCCTTTGCCGAATAGATGAGAAAGGTTTTGGGGTAGCTTTCGTTGATATATTCGATAGGCGAAAACTCGTTTAAATATTTAAATTCGTTTACATGGTCCTTGTCGTAGCCGGTCGCTTCGGTGATGATTTTGTTGAGCAGGTCAAAGGGGATATTCGATTGAAGTGCCGTAGTGATATCGTAAGGACCGCAGCACAGCAACAGAGCCGTCGGCTTTGCCGCGGGCATTTGCGCGTCGAGTGCTTCGACAAATTTTGGGTTTGAGGCGACAATGCCGCCGAGAGCGGCGAGATTTGCTCCTGCGGAATCTCCGCTCATGACGATTTTACTCGTGTCAAAGCCGTATTTTTCGGCGTTATCCGCCACCCAATCGAGAGCCTTGATTATGCTCAAAAGGCAGAAAGGGAATTTGTATTCGGGGCTTAAACCGTAATTGATATTAAATACGGCATAGCCGATGTCGGCGACATACGCGCTGAAATAGCGTCTGTGTATTTTGTCGCCCGCGACAAAGCCGCCGCCGTGGATATTGATAAAGACGGGGAGCTTTGCGTCGGGTTCGGTTAAGAGCGCGTCCTTGACATAAAGGTCGCCGACGCGTATGTCGGGAATGTTTTTGTCATAGACGATGTCTTTTGTGACGGATATGCCGTTCTTTTTGATAAACGCGCCGTAGCCGTTGTTTTGTACCGGGTCAAATGAAACGTCGATTATTTTAAAAATAGTTCTTGCCTTCATAAGTGTTGCCTCCCTAATTTATTTTACGTTCGTATTGCCGTCATCTTTAAATTCGTCGTTTTTGTCAAAAAGCTCATAGATTGCCAGAGTGTTTTTGTTGCGCACGGCGGTGATAAAGGGAATATTTTTTGATTTGTCGATTAAGATTTTCAAAAATTTGACATTTTCCGTGTCGCCGTTTTTTAAATATACTATAAAAAGTGTCTTTGACTCCTTGTCCTCTCTCAAAAGCTTGATGTCGTCATACTTTATTTTAAAGATAAAGAAGCCGAAATTTACATACAGGTACTTGTCGGCAAAGGAGTAATAGGAATAAAATGCCGTAAAGAGCATACACAATGCCAAAAGTACAACAGTCAAAGCCGATATCAAGGCTTGGGGAGCGCGTGATGTGCCGAAGGAAATAAATCCGAAAACCGATATCGTGACGAGAACGGCGGAAGCGACGGCGGCGGAAATATTTATCTCTTTTTGATTTTTGAGCTTGATTTTTTTATCGTTCATATTATATATTGTAATACATATAATTCCGTTTGTAAACCTTTTATTTTAATTTTTTTGAAAAAAATTGATTTTTTGTATAGGGTAAACCGACGGTAGTGGGCGGTTTTTCGCGCCTTTGCCGCGCTTTATCGGGTCATTTTTGCCCGAAGCTCCGCCGTTTTGGACGGGAAAGGTGAGCCGCCGGCAAAATGACGGGATGAGAGCGCGCTTTTTGTACAAAAATATATTATATTATCGAATAAAATCACTTATTTTCAGAATATTGTACAAAATTAATAAAATCAGATTATAAACTTAAATAAATCAAAATAAATATTTATAAATGTAAATATTCTCAAATATTCGTCCTTTCATAATGATTTTTTTTATTATATAATTAATGCAACGCGCTTTTGCTTATGCCTATTGCGCGCCGATAAAAATCAAGGAGGAAATATATTTATGGACGCGGCGACAAAAAATACCATTCAAGCCTTGGCGGTGGAGGCAAAAAAGAGATTGAAATTCGGCTATTGGAATGAAATAAAAGAAAAACGCAAATCGGACGAAACCGACACCGACGGCAAACGCCGTATTACCGAAAGCTCCGCGCTGACAAAGGAAGAAGAGAAATATTATGCCGGAGTCAAAAAGATTTTGGCGGACGGCAAAAGCGAGGTCATCGTCAATCCTATCGGCAGGCTCATGGACAAGGAATATTATTCGGAATTGAATCTTTCGGAGAAACAGCAGTATGTTTTTAGATTGTCGCGCATTTACATAAGCGTCAAAAATAAAATCGCTTCCGCAGAATCGGTTTAAAGGAGCGACAAAATAAATCCTATCACTCCCAAAGCTCCCGTCAAAAAGGACGAAAAGGCGGACAGGCGCGGAATCCCGGCGACGGCAAAGGACACGGCGTAGATTATTCCGCCTACCATACTGTTGGTCAAAACGGCGTATATATAGCCGGGTTTGTTTTTTGTGACCCATACGACGCTTGCGGTTATAAAGAGTCCGCAAGCGAATACGGCGGCATTTTCAAAATAAATCATGGTTTTTTCCTCGCTTTAACCGTCTGTAATAAAGTATATTCGCGGATTTGAATAAAGAACCCGAAAAAAAATTTTTAAATTATCCTTAAAATGCTTGAAAAAGTTTGATTTATACTCTATACTTTATAAAGTATGATTTTAAGGAAACACTGCGTAGGTGCGATAAATTTTTAAATTGCGTCTTTTTTGCCCAAAAACGCATTGCTTTTATATGGATAACGGCACGGCTATTATCTGCTCGAAGCAATCCGTCCGACGTCAAAAAAACGCTTGCTAAATATTTATATCCTTATGCGCGGTATTTCCTTAACCTTTTTCACAAATAATTATAATTTTCGGAGTTTGTTTATATGAAAAAGTTTTTATCAATATCCGTTTTGCTCATCTTGTTTGTTGCCGTGCTTGCTTCTTGCAAAACCGTTACTTACGACACAGAACTGATAACGAACGGCAACTTTGAGGATGTTACCGGGTCGGTCGTCAACGGCTGGACAAAAGGCAAAGAAGACGACGCCTACTCAAAGATTCAGATTGTCGATGATTTTTCGCCGCGCGGCAATGTGATATCGATATCGCATACAAGCAAGAAGGATTACTCTTATTATTATCAAGAGGTCACCGTACAAAGAAACGCTTATTATAAGCTTTCCGCATATATTCACACAAAAACCCTGACCGAGAGCGCGACAAACCAAATCGCGTCGCCGGGAGCCTTTATCGGCTTTGTCGAGAGCGACGATTTTGTGTACAGCTCGGTAGTATCGACGAACGGCGCGTGGAGTTATGTAGAGATATATTTCTATACAAAGGGCTACTCGAAGCTCAAAGTCGCTTTGAGATTGGGTACGGAGGCAAATCCCGTTACGGCGGCCGAGACCGATGTCGGTCTGAGATTTGACGACGTTTCTTTAAAGAAAATATCTCAAAAGAATATCCCCGACGCGATAGTCGAGGGTAAGCTCATACGTTCGCTGACAAAATCGTCGGTCAATTACGCTTCGGGACTGAGCGTCTTTATCACCGTGTTTGCGGCGGTATTGTCGGCGGCTCTCTGCTTTACCTTGTATTATTTTATAAGAAAGGGCTTAAAAGAAAAGGATACCGGAGCTAAGACAAAATTAAAAATTTCTTCCGTTTATCTCCTTGTGATAGTCCTTGCGGCGGGCTTTTTGATAAGGCTGCTCATGCAGCGCGTCATTGCAGGCTACGACGAAAAAACCGGACCGTATTTTTATTCCGACCTTTTGGACGCCTTGACCGACGGCTTTTCGGGTTGGGCGCAAATCTTTAACACAACGACGGGCAAGTCGCAGACGCCGGGAATGCTCTTTGTATATTCTATCATAGGCGGTCTTTGTAAGCTCTTCGGGATAGACTACGGCGAAGCCGGTATCGACCTTATGGCAAAAATACCGGGCATTATAGCCGACCTTTTGGCCGCCGGATATATCTTCATTTTTGCCAGACGCTTTACGGGCGAGAGAACGGCGTTTTTGTTCGCTCTCGTTTATGCGGTGCTGCCGTCGGTCTTTATAGCGTCGTCGGGCTGGGGTACGGCGGATTCGATTCTCGGACTGTTTTTGATATTCACCTTCTTCTCCGTATTGGATAAGAAATATATTTTGGCTTGCGTATATATGACGCTCGCATTGATTTTCAATGTAAAGGCACTTTATGTACTTCCGTTGGTGACGGCGTTCCTGATATATACTTGTTACAGACGCCCCGAAGCGAGAACAAAAATCATCATAACGGCGGTTGCGTGTCTTGTGGGATTTTGGGTGATTTCATTCCCGTTCACGGATTTTACCGTCAATCCTTTTTATATCTTTGTGCAATACACGAGATTGTCAAAGGTCACAATCGGCGGCACGTTATTGCCGATAATCGACCGTACGTCTTTGGACGCTTTCAACTTTTATACGATGATAGGCGGCAACAACAGTACCTATTCAAACGTGCAGGCGGTCTTCGATATCATAATAGCCGTGTGTCTTTTTGCGGGGACGATATCGCTTTATTTCAAGAAGAAGAACAGAGTCGATTTGATTCTCTTATCGGCGTTTATGATAGTGACGATATATATATTCACACTCGGAATGCAGCCGTTTTCGATGATATTCGGACTTGTGCTGCTGCTCCTATATGTCATCGTTTCCAACGAAAAAAGAGTGTTGTTTCTCTTTTCGGCGTATTCGCTGACGACCGTTCTCAATATCATGATGGTTTTGAGCGCGGATGGCTTGGTCGGCGGAAGCGCGATGTTTAAAGCCAATACTACGGCGACCTACTATTCGCTCTTGGGAACGGCTGGCGTTATAATAATGTCGGTTATCAACGTATTACTGACGCTGTATTTCGCTTATCTCGTCTACGATATAACCTATAAAGGCAATTTGAAAAGCATACTGCCGTTAGGTGATAACAGCGGCGACAATTATATAACGACAAAGGTAAAAGGACTGTTATTCAAAAAATAACCGTCCGCATAAAATGACTGATAAATGAGCCTGAATACACGCAGGCTCATTTAAATTTTGACGAAGTGTAAAAATTACGGAGCTAACGGTATATGCTTTCTAAGATTACAAGTTTCGGACTTGACGGTCTGATAGGATATGAAGCGGTTTTGGAGACGGATATAAATGCCGGCTTGCCTGCCGTTGATATAGTGGGGCTTGTCGGTCAGTCGGTCAAAGAAGCCAAAGAAAGAGTGCGTTCGGCGATAAAAAACAGCGGTTATGACTATCCGATAAAAAAAATCACCGTCAATATCGCGCCCGCCGACATCAAAAAAGACTCTCCCTGCTTCGATTTGCCGATAGCCGTCGGGATACTCGCGGCATCTCAGCAAATAGCCGAAAACTCATATAAGGACTTTATCATTATCGGAGAGCTTTCGCTCGACGGCAGCCTTAGGCATATAAACGGCGTAATGCCCATGCTTATAGCGGCTTTTCAGTCGGGCTTTAAAAAGTTTATCATTCCGCGTGAAAACTCCGCCGAAGCCGCCTTTATAGAAGGCTTAGAGATATACGCGCTTCAAAACTTGACCGAGGTCTGTCTTTTTTTGAACGGAAGCGCGGCGTTTGCGCCGCTGCAATTTTCGTCTTATCACAGCGCCTTAAATCTCACGAGAGCGAGCAGCGATTTTTCGGACGTCAGGGGGCAGGCAAAGGCAAAGAGAGCCATCGAAATAGCCGTTGCCGGCGGACACAACATCCTGATGATAGGGCCGCCCGGAGCCGGAAAAACCATGATAGCCAAATGTATTCCCGGCATCATGCCGTCCATGACCTTTGAAGAAGCCATAGAGGTTACAAAGATACACAGCGTGGCGGGCGTGCTAAATTCCGACGACGGAATAGTGACGATGCGTCCGTTCCGTTCGCCGCACCACACGGCGACTACGGTGGCTTTGGTCGGCGGCGGCGTCAAAAGCAAGCCCGGAGAAATCAGCTTAGCTCATAACGGAGTGCTTTTTTTGGACGAGATGCCCGAATATTCCCGTTATACCTTAGAGACGCTGCGGCAGCCCTTAGAGGACAAGACCGTTACCGTTTCGAGAGCTTTCAGGACGGTGGAATATCCGTCGGACATCATGCTCGTAGCGAGTATGAATCCGTGTCCTTGCGGCAATTTCGGCTCGAAAACCCAAAAATGCTCCTGCTCGGCAATCGCCATACACAAATATTTGAACAAGCTTTCGGGACCCTTGCTCGACAGAATAGATTTGCACGTCGAGGTCGACGGCATAGCCTTTGAAGAAATGTACGGCGGACAAAAGTCCGAAACGTCGGAAACCGTCAAAAAGAGAGTGGAAGAAGCGAGAGATATACAGAGAAAAAGATTTGAAAACGAGCCTATGTACACAAACGCTTCCATGAATAACCCTCAGCTTTCAAAATATTGCAAGCTCGACCAGGTCTCGGAAAAGCTTCTCGAAACGGCTTTCAAAAAGCTCAATCTCACGGCACGCGCCTTGACGAGAATATTAAAGGTCGCCAGAACGATAGCCGATATGGAAGGCATTGCCGACATCAAGAGCGACCAAATCGCGGAAGCGGTGCAATACCGTTCTCTCGACAGGAAATATAGATTGGTTTAAACGGCTAACCCACGCCCTTTCGGCGCGGATATCAAGGAAGAAGGTATGGAAGAAAGAAATAATTTGTCGCTTTTGTTTCTTTGCAGCATAGAAGGAATGACCCAAAAAAGAATTTTGGACGCCTTAGAGCTTGTCGGAGAACCGTGTGAGCTTATCGAAAAATTTGCCGACTTGAAAGGCGAATTAATCGGTATATTGGGAGAGCCGCTGTATAATCTCGTTCTTTCTTTAAATAACGACGATTACAAAAAATCCGTCATAGACGGCTTAAACGCCTGCGGAGCGGAATATATCACTTTTTTTGATGCCGTTTATCCCGAAAATTTGAGAGAGATACCGGATTTTCCTTTGATTTTGTATTGCAAGGGAGATAAGGCTCTGCTCGGCGGCGACGCTTTTTCGGTGGTCGGCACGCGCACTCCGTCCGCCTACGGCAGAAGAGTGACAAAGGAATTTGCCGAAGAGCTTGCGCGAACGGGCTTTGTCATTGTCAGCGGACTTGCAAAGGGCGTCGACGCGATTGCCCACAGAGCCGCGCTCGACAACAATATGCCGACTATCGCGGTACTCGGCACGGGCATAGACGTCGTTTATCCGGCGGAAAACCGTGAGCTGGCGGAGAAAATAGCCCAAAACGGCTTGATAATTACCGAATACAGACCCAAGACGCCGCCGATGAATTATCATTTTCCGCACAGAAACAGAATAATAAGCGCGCTGTCGAGGTCCTTGCTCGTCACCGAAGCCGGAGAGAACAGCGGCTCGCTCATAACCGTGAGTTACGCCGTCGAACAAGGCAAAAACATCTACATCGTTCCGGGCAACATATATTCGCCGGAGAGCAAGGGCGCGAACAAATATCTCAAAAAATTACAAGCGGCGATTGTCACCGATATAAACGACATTTTAGAGGATAATAATTTAAAGCGAAAAACAAAAGCCGAAAGCGGAATAGCTCTCGACATAATGGAAACACTCATAGTTTCGGAGCTTGAAAAGGGCGAAAAGCATTTTGACGAGCTGACGCTTTGCACCGGACTCGAAGTCAGTAAGCTAAATTCGATATTGACGTCGCTGATTATAATGGGTCAGATAGAAGAGACGGGCAGCAATTATTATTCCATAGCATCATAAAGCAAGATTTTTTTAACAATTATACAAAGCCGACGGCGCGCCGCTTCGGCAAAGATAAGGAGAGCAAATATTTCATGAAAAAATTAGTCATCGTAGAATCACCTTCAAAAGCAAAAACAATCGAGAAATACTTGGGCGGAGATTATATAGTGGAAGCGTCGGGCGGTCATATCAGAGATTTGCCTGAAAAGGCGCTCGGAATAGACATCGAACACAACTTCAAGCCGCAATACGAGGTTTACGACAAAAAAAAGGATACCGTCAAAAAACTCAAAAGCTTGATAAAAAAGAGCGATACCGTCTTTCTCGCGACCGACCCGGACAGAGAGGGCGAAGCCATATCGTGGCATCTCAAAGACATTTTGGAGATAGAAGGCAACAACAACCGCATAGTCTTTAACGAAATCTCAAAAAAAGCCGTCAATGCCGCCATTCAAAATCCGAGAGATATAGATATGCACTTAGTCGACGCACAGCAAGCGCGGCGCGTTCTCGACAGGCTTATCGGCTACAAGATTTCACCGATTTTGTCGCGCAAAATACGTTCAAATCTGAGCGCGGGGCGCGTGCAGTCGGCTACGCTCAAAATGATTGTAGACAGAGAAAGAGAAATCAGAGCCTTTGTGCCGGAAGAGTATTGGAATCTTTTTGCGTTCCTTTTAAAGCTCGACGATGTAAACGCAAAGCCTTTCAGGACGGTTTTTGAAGACATAAGCAAAAAGAAATACACTATCCCGAATAAAGAAGCCTTAGACAAAATTTTGGCGGACATAAAGGACCAAAAATTCCATGTCGATTCGGTCAAAAAAGGCGTTTCAAAAAACCGCCCTTCGCCGCCGTTTACCACGAGTACGATGCAGCAGGACGCTTCAAAAAAGCTTTCGATGTCGTCGCCGATGTCCATGCAGATTGCCCAGCAGCTTTACGAAGGCGTGGAGATAGAGGGCGAAGGTCAAACGGCTCTCGTCACCTACATCAGAACCGACAGCGTGAGAGTGTCGTCGGATATGCAGGCGGAGACCAAAAATTATATCGTCGCAAATTACGGAGACGATTACGCGCCCAAAAGCTTTAACGTATATCTATCCAAAAAAGGCGCGCAGGACGCTCACGAAGCTATCCGTCCTATATCCTTAGAACGCACCCCCCAATCTCTTTACAACAAAATCAACCGCAATCAATACAGACTGTATAAGCTCATTTACGAGAGATATCTGGCGAGCCAAATGACCGAAGCCGTCTACAACACCTTAAACGTGCGTATAGCCGTGCCGTCCAAGTCTCAGCCCGATACCACCTACGGTTTTAGGATAAAGGGACGCAGTATCGTCTTTAAAGGCTTCACCGCCGTATACGGCGACAGCATAATCGAAACTCAAAATGAAAATCCCGATGAAAATAACGAAGAAAGCGGCGTGCTTCCAAACTTCACCGAAGGCGAAGAATTGCTCTTAAAGGAATTGAAGCACGAACAGAAGTTTACAAAGCCGCCGTCGCGCTATACCGACGCCACCCTTGTCAAGGCGATGGAGGAAAACGGTATCGGCAGACCGAGTACCTACGCGACGGTTATCAACGTCCTTAACAAGCGTGAATACAGCGTCAAGGAAGAAAAATTTATCGTGCCGACGACGCTCGGCGAAACGGTATGCGACTATCTCGTCAAATATTTTTCCGAATTTACCGATATAGAATTTACGGCAAAAATGGAAGAGGACCTCGATAAGATAGAGGACGGCGGCAAGGAATGGCAGGAGATTATCGCCAAATTTTATCCGCAATTTGCCGACAAGGTACAATACGCCGCCAAGAGCGGCGAGAGCGTAAAGCTCCAACCGGAAGTGACCGAGATCATTTGCGAAAAATGCGGCGCGCACATGGTCGTGAGAGACGGCAAATACGGCAAGTTTTTGGCTTGTCCGTCCTATCCGAACTGCAAAAACATCAAGCCTTACGAAAAGCCCGTATCGACATGTCCGAAATGCGGCAAGGATATCTACAAGAGAAAGTCCAAGACGGGCAGATTTTTTTACGGCTGTTCGGGGTATCCGACCTGCGACTTTATCTCGTGGGATGTACCCGCGCCGTATCCTTGCCCGACCTGCGGCAATTATATGAGAGTCTACAACGGCAAGGACAACAAAAAATATATATGCACAAACAATCAATGCAAATATCAGGAAATCATTTTGCCCGAAATTCCCGAAGGCGAATTGCCGGCGGAAGAGGGCATGAGCGATAATTAGATAAACGGGGAAAATTTATGGCAAAGGACGGCGGCTCCGAAAAAAAGAAATCGGAAAAAAGCAAAAATGTAAAGATAACGATAGGCGAATTTGCTGCTAAATGCAAATTTGACATAAAGAACGGCGGCAAAAACGAAGTGATGACGGTCACATCGGTCAACATCAGCCGTCCGGGACTTTTGCTCGCCGACAACGACGATTATTTTGTCGCGGAAAGAATCCAGATGCTCGGAAATGCGGAATTGCATTATCTTGAATCGCTCGAACAGGAAAAAAAAGAAAGAGCCATTGCGCGCTTGTTAGAAAAAGACATACCCTGTCTTGTCTTGTCGGGAGATTTAGAGCCGCCAAAAGAGATAGTCGAATACGCAAAAAAATTCAACCGTCCCGTCTTTATATCCCACGCGCCTCTCTATGAGGTCATGAACGACGTCGTAATGTATCTCAACGACATTTTGGCGGAACGCGAAACCATTCACGGCGTTTTGCTCGACGTGTACGGCGAAGGCATTTTGATTATCGGCGACAGCAGGATAGGCAAGAGCGAAACGGCGTTGGAGCTAATCGACCGCGGACACAGGCTTGTAGCTGACGACCTTGTGATAATACGCCGCGTAAAGGACAAAATTATCGGCGAAGCTCCCGAAATACTCAAATATTTTCTCGAAGTAAGGGGCGTAGGCATAATAGACGTAAGGCATTTGTTCGGAGTCGGCGCGCTCATCGACGAATACGAAATCGACATGATTATCGAAATGGAGTATTGGAAGGACGAGGAGCAATACGAACGGCTCGGCAACCATACGAGCTACAAAAACCTTTTGGGAGTAGACATTCCTTATGCAAAACTGCCCGTCATGCCCGGACGAAATCTCGCGATAGTAGTAGAGGTGGCGACGTCGAATATGCGTATGAACAAGATGGGCTACAACGCCATGACCGAGCTGGACGAACGCACAAAAAGACTGGAAAAATTAGAAAATAAACGAAGAGAAAAGCTCAAATAACACGGCAATTTTTTTGGTAAAAAACATCGGTTAATCAATATTCCGTCCTTCTTCTCATATCATAATCGTATGAGAGAAGGATATGATTTTTTGACGACCGTAGGAGTAAAATTTAAATCGGGCGTAAAGGGCGGAGAATTGACCTCGTTTAAAAGCGGCGGAATTACTCCGTTGGTTTTTTATCCCGAGACAAGCGCGCAATTTGTCCGCCTTATGAGCGTCCTTGACAACACTTCCTTAAAATACAAGCTGCTCGGAGCGGGAACAAATACCCTTATCGGCGACGGCGGCTTTGACGGCGTGATTGTGACGCTTAGAGATTGCAAAGGATTTTCATTCGGCGGCGATATTATTGAAGCTTGCGCCGGAGTATCGCTGCCGCAGTTGGCGGCTTTTGCGGCGAAGGACGGCTTGTCGGGCTTGGAATTTGCTTGCGGTATACCGGGGACGGTCGGCGGCGGAATATATATGAACGCCGGAGCTTACGGAGCGGATATAGCCGGAGCTTTGTTGTACGCGGAGATTTTTGACATCGGGACTAAGCGTATAGAACGGTATTCCGCTAAGGATTTAGATTTCGGTTACAGGACGTCGCACTTGCAAGGCGGCGGACTTACCGTCTTAAAAGCCGCCTTTAAGCTTAACCCTTCCGACATAGCCGCCGTCAAGCTCACAATGTCGGCTTACGCAAAAAAACGTGCGGAGTGTCAGCCGCGCGAGCCGAGCTTAGGCAGTGTTTTTAAAAGAACGCAGGGGGTCATACCCGCTCTTCTTATTGACAAAGCCGGTCTTAAAGGGTATAATGTAGGCGGAGCGTTTATTTCCGAAAAACACGCCGGATTTATAATCAACAAAGGCGGCGCGGCTTCGTCCGATTATATAAGCCTTATGCAAAAGGCGCGTTTGACGGTCAAGGAAATGTTCGGCGCGGAGCTTATGCCGGAGATAGAGATTATTTGAAGCAAGCGACCGCCGCATATCCGCCCGATTTGCTTTAAAGGAAAAACAGATGACATTTTACGGCGATTATCACACCCATACGCGGTACAGCGACGGCAAAAATTCCATAGAAGAAAACGTCGCGGCGGCGGTCTCAAAAGGATTAAAAGAAATCGCCGTGACCGACCACGGCTTCCGCAATATGTTTTGCCTAAAAATAAGCGATATCCAAAAACAAAAAAAAGAGATAGACGCTTGCCGCATAAAATATCCGAACATCAAAATCCTACACGGTATCGAAGCCGATTTGGTCGGCACGGACGGGCGCATAGATTTGACGCGGGAGCAATTCGGATTGTTTGATTTGGTCATAGCCGGTTATCATCCGAGCGCACGCCCATATACCTTAGCCGATATGTACGGCATACATCTCAAAACTTATTTTTCGGTAGTCTTTAAACCGACAAAGGAAATCATCAGACAAAATACGAGAGCCGCTATCAAAATGCTCGAAAGATATAAGATAGATATTTATCCGCATATCAATCATTCCTTTTACGTCGATATCAAGGAAGTGGCAAAGGTCTGCGCCGACACGGGAACGTATATGGAGCTAAACGCCAAGCATCTCGACGCGGAGATTTGCAAAGCACTTTTTGAGTCGGACGCACGTCTTGTCGCTAATACCGACGCACATTCGAGCTATAATGTCGGAGCTTTCGGCGGAATAGAGAGCTTTATCACGGAGAACGGCTTCGATATAAACAGGATAGAAAATCTAAAAAAAGGTATAGAATTATCGGGACGCATATAAAAAGGGTTGCGGAATAAAATTTTATGATAGCAAAGAGCAAGGTCAAGGAAGAGATTTTAGAAAATATTTTGTCCGAAGAAGATTTTGATTACGGCGCGTATTTGTATTCGGTAATACTCTTTTTCGGAAGTCTTACTCTGTCCGAGCGAAAGCTTTATCTGTCGGTGGAAGCGGGCGAAAATACCATTTTGCTTAAATTTTCGGAAGCTCTCAAAACGGTCTACGGAATCAACGCCACCTTATCCGTTTCGCAGCACACAAAAAAAACCTTGAAGCAAATCGAATTGAGCGACAAGGACACGCTTTTTTTGCTCGACGATTTGTCCGCCGCCGTCGTCGAAGACGGTCGGCTTATCGGCTTTACCGACAAGCTTTGCGAAAAGTACCGAAACGAAAGGGCTTTTAAGACGGTTATGCAGACGGCGTTTTTAAAAAACGGAGCATTGAGAATCCCCGACGAAAAGGGCGAGGAAAGCGGCTACTATGCGGAGGTCGTCTTTGAAAACGACGGCTTTGCCGCCGGAGTCGCGGAAGAATTGGAAACCTACGGTATCAAGGCAAAGCTTGCGGAGCGCAACGAAACCTACGCGGTTTATTTAAAGGACGGGGAGAGCGTCGGCGCGTTTTTGGCGCTTGTGCGCGCCTACGGCAGCGCGCTCGAACTTCAAGAGATACTTTTGGTCAGAGAAGAACGCAACAATTCCAACAGACGCGCCAACTGCGATTCGCATAACACCGACAAAACGGCTCTCGCAAGCGTCAAACAAGTCCTTGCCATAACCAAAATACAACAAAGCGCAGGCGGACTTGCCGCCCTGCCGACAGAATTATACGAAACGGCTCTTTGCCGCCTAAACAACAACACGGCATCTACCGAAGAACTCGCCGTACTGCTGAACGTCTCTAAGGGCTGTGTCCAGCACAGACTCAAAAAACTTTGCGACATATCGGACGGCTTGAACATATAACAAAACACAAGGAGGAGCAGGCTTTGAAAAAGGAATTGAAATTCAATAAGGTGAATTTTACAAAGGACGACGCGGCGTCTTTTACAAATGCGGCGTCAAAATTTAAAAGCGAAATCCAGCTGTATCACAATAACAAAAAAGTCAACGCAAAAAGCCTTATGGGCGTTTTGGCGGTGTCGCTCTCGCTCAGACGCGGCGACGAAATCATGCTGACGGCGGCGGGCGCGGACGAAGCAAAAGCTATAAGCGATTTAACAAAATTTTTTATATAATTTTTATAGCGGCTTTGCAAAAAATCACTTCATGAGGAAAAAATGGAAGAAAGCGTAATACTACAAAACGATATACTGCAAGCAGAGAAGCTGCAAGCGGAAAAACTGCAAGAAGAAAAGTTACAAGCGGAAAAGCTGCAAGCGGAGAAGCTGGAAGCGGAAAAACTGCAAGAAGAAAAGTTACAAGCAGAGAAGCTGGAAGCGGAAAAGCTGCAAGCGGAGAAGACCGAAAAATACGGGGAAGGCTTTGTCCACCTTCATTTGCATACGGAATACAGTCTGTTAGACGGCGCAGCCCGTATCAACAGGCTTTTTGACGTAATAAAAAGGAAGAATATGGACACCGTCGCGATAACCGACCACGGCGTCATGTACGGCGTATATCAGTTTTTGAAAGCGGCAAAAATGAAAGGCGTCAAGCCGATAGTCGGCTGTGAGTTTTATACGTCTAAGGATATAACGGTCAAGGCTTTTTCGGCGGACGGCGACGAAAACCAAAACCATCTCATTTTGCTCGCAAAAAACATGAAGGGCTACGAAAACCTTGTCAAGCTCAATTCCATAGCCTTTGTCGAAGGCTTTTATTACAAGCCGAAAATCGACCTTTCGATACTCGAAAGCCACACGGAAGGTCTTATCTGCCTTTCGGCGTGCATAGCCGGCGCGATTCCGCAAAAGCTTTTGAACAACGATTATGACGGAGCTTTGGAATACGCCAAAAGGCTCAAAAATATGTTTGAGCCCGGTGATTTTTATATCGAATTGCAAGACCACAATTTGAGAGAAGAAAGAACGGTCAATCCGCTTCTCGTCCAAATAGCCTCCGACATAGGCGTCAAAACCGTCGCGACAAACGACGTTCACTATCTCGAACAAACCGACGAAGAAATGCACGACATTTTGCTTTGCGTACAGACCGGAAAGACCCTTGCCGACGAAAACAGACTGAAATTTTCTAATAACAGCTTCTATGTCAAAAGCCCGAAGGAGATGAAGGAGCTTTTTGCATGGCGCAAGGAGGCTATCGAAACGACTTTGGAAATAGCCGCTAAATGCGAGGTCATAGAGCTGAAAAAATCCAATCTCATGCCTTATTATATCCCCGAAACGGGACAAGAGCCTAAGGACTTTTTGCGTTCCTTGACTTATGAGCGGTTGGAGAGCCGCTATCCAAATCCGGGCGAAGATATATACAAGCGCATAGAATACGAGCTGGACATCATCATCAAGCTCGGTTTTGCCGAATACTATCTCATAGTATGGGATTTTATAGACTACTCTAAGCGGCATAGTATTCCCGTAGGACCGGGCAGGGGCAGCGGCGTCGGAAGCATAGTCGCCTATATAATCGGAATAACAAACGTAGACCCGCTCAAATACGACCTGCTTTTTGAGAGATTTTTGAACAGCGAAAGAGTGAGCAATCCCGACTTCGACGTAGATTTTTGCTACGAAGGACGCGGCAAGGTCATCGAATACGTCATCGAAAAATACGGAAAGGATAAAGTATCCCAGATAGTCACCTTCGGCACGATGGCGGCAAAGGCGGCTATAAAGGACGTCGGCAGAGTATACGGCATTCCTTATGCGGAGGTCGAAAGGATTACCAAGCTCATACCGTTCGGCAAGGTCTCTATCGGCGAAATGATAGGCGAAAGCGCCCATAGCGCGCACGAGGGCGGAGGCGAAGACGACGGCGTTATAAAGGTCATACCGGAGCTTCAAAAGATGTATAAGGAGGACGAGCAAGCCCGTAAAATCATCGATATGGCTATGCAGCTCGAGGGTATGCCGCGCAATACGTCCATGCACGCCGCCGGCGTCGTCATATGCCGCGACCCCGTCGGCGAAAAAGTGCCTCTCGCAAAAAACGGCGCGGACGTGACGACCCAATACAACATGAACGAGCTTGAAGAATTGGGTCTGCTCAAAATGGACTTTTTGGGGCTTAGGACGTTGACGGATATCAAAAAAGCCGTCGACTATATAAAGGAAGACAAGGGCGTAACGATAGATTTTGACCAAATGCCCTTTGATGACAAAAACGTCTACGACCTTATCGGCACGGGCGAAACTGACGCGGTATTTCAGCTCGAAAGCGCGGGCATGAAAAAATTTATGATGCAGCTGCTGCCGACCGCGCTCGAAGAAATCATAGCCGGAATATCTCTTTTTCGTCCCGGACCTATGGATTATATACCGTCGTATTTGAGGGGCAAAAAAAATCCCGAAGCGATAAAATACGAGCATCCTAAGTTAGAGCCGATTTTGTCGGTTACATACGGCTGCATAGTTTATCAGGAGCAGGTCATGCGCATAGTGAGAGAGCTTGGGGGCTATTCGCTTGGGCGCGCAGATATATTGCGCCGCATAATGAGCAAAAAGAAAAAAGAAGCCATGTCGGCGGAGGAAGAGGTCTTTATCAACGGTCTTACCGACAAGGACGGAAGCATCGTCGTGCCGGGCGCGGTAAGACAGGGCGTTTCGGCGGAAACGGCTAAGTCGCTCTTTGACAGCATGGCAAAATTCGCTTCCTACGCCTTTAACAAATCTCACGCCGCCGCATACGCGTATCTCTCGTACGAAACCGCTTATCTCAAAAAATATTATCCCGTGCATTATCTGACCGCCGTCATCAATAACCGAATCTTTAACATCGACGAAATAACAAAATATATCATCATTCTCAAAGAAAACAAAATCCGCGTCTATCCGCCCGACATTAACAAAAGTAACGTCTACTTCTGTGTCGAAGGCGGCGGCGTGCGTTTCGGACTCATGGGTATCAAAAACATCGGCGAAACGGCTATATCGGCTATCGTCAATAACCGAGCGGAAAACGGACCGTTTACCGGTCTGGCGGATTTTATCGGGCGGTGCGACCAAGCCTATATCAACAAGCGCATGATAGAGAGCCTTATAAAGGGCGGAGCATTCGACTGTTTCGGCAAGACGCGTTCTCAGCTTATGAGCATTTACGAATACATCACCGATATCGTGACGAGCGACCGCAAGACCAAGGAATGCGGACAGTTCAGTATGTTCGACGCCGAAATGGACGAGCTAAAAATCGAGGTCAAATATCCCGACATCGCCGAATACCCCGACAATCTAAAACTCTCCTACGAAAAGGAAGTTCTCGGAATGTACATCTCGGGACATCCTTTGAACGATTTTTTGGACGAATTTAAAAAATTGTCCTTTAATATGTCTATGATAAGCCGTGAAACGGACGGCGACGACGGCGAAATAAGCGGAGCGGCGGCTGTGTCGGTGATAGACGGCGATTTTGTAACCGCCGGCGGTGTCTTGACAAATTTTTCGAGAAAAATGACCAAGAACGGCAAGATGATGGCATACGGCAGATTAGAAGACCTGTACGGAGCAATCGAAGTTGTCTTCTTTCCGTCGCAGTATGAAAAATATAAGTATTCGCTTGTCAACGATTCCGTCATCAAGGTCGCGGGCAATATAAGAATTTCTCAGGAAGAAAGCCCAAAAATCATTATCAACGATATTATCGTTTGGAGCAATTCCGCCGCCGCCGTCGATACTCCGCTTGCGCCCGAAAAGCCCGTCAAGAGCAACGTGCAAAAAATTCTCTATATCAAAATCGAGGATAATTTTGAACCGACTCTCGAAGCCGTCACCGATATTTGCAGAGAATACAGGGGCGACACGTCGGTCAGGGTTCAATACGACGGAAAGGTTTTTGACACGGGGCTTTCGGTCGATTACGATTCCGCTCCTATGAAATGGGAGCTTGGCGCGGTGATAACAAAGCAGGAGAATATAAAATACTGCGAAAAACTTTTAGACTTGTCCTAAGACCTAAACGACGAGCAAATCAGATAAAATATATGTCATTAATATCTCTTATTCGACATAATATTTACCATGAACAACGGAACAAAAAATTTTTTTGACAGAACCAAGACCGACTTCACAGATTATTTTACTTGCTTTTATGCAAAAAACAAAAACCGTCTCGGACGGCTTTGGATAGCCGTCGGAGCGTTTTTTTTGATTGGGATTATTTCTGGGTTGACGCATTCCGAAAGGTTTTTTGTAGACAATTTCTTTCTGATAAAAAATCTCGGCGCATACGGCGGCGGTATGAAATTCGCAAGCTTTTTCTTTTTGCATACCGCTTATTTTGCGATAGCGTATATAACGGTGTGTAATCTCTATTGCTCTCTTGCAGGCTTTGCCGCAATCTTTGCCGTAGCCTTTAAGCTCGGTTCGTCGATAGCCGCTTTGATTGCCTTGTACGGCATAGGCGGTCTTGTCAACGCCGTGCTTGTGTATATTCCCGTCAACGCCGTCTTGCTCGCCGCTTTGTCGTCGTATCTTTTGGTGTGTACGGAGCATTCCGGCGGCTTCAAAAACAGGGGGCTTAATAGATTTAAGCCGTCTTACAAGGCGGCTTTGCGCGAAAGCCTTTATTTTTTGCCCGTCGTTTTGGCGGCGGATATTTTGGCTTTTGTCATAGTTTTTTAGGGCGTGCGTACACTGTCCTAATTTTTGCGATAATTGTATATTTTTTTCATATCATCTCAAACTAAATGCGAAAAGAGGTTTTATATGAAAAATATCAAAAGGTGTTTTTATTTATTTTTGTTATTTTTGACGGTGTCGGGAATATCGGGAAGCGCGCTATCGGTCTTTTATACGGCGCGTTCCGCTCCGGCTTACGGCGCGGAGATTGTTTCGGGCGCGGCGAATAAGAGCGATGCCGGACTAATGAATTTTGAATCCAAATCGGCGTACCTTGCCGATTTTAATACCGGCACGGAGCTTTTTGAAAGAAATGCCGACCAAAAACTGACCATTGCCAGCATGGTCAAGATTATGACGCTGCTTTTGAGCTTTGAAGCGATAGACGCGGGGCAGATATCGATGGACACAGAGATACAGGTCAGCGAAAACGCGTCGGGCATGGGCGGCTCGCAGGTCTTTTTGGACGCCGCCAGCGTGCATCCCGTGCGCAATCTCTTAAAGGCTATAACGGTGTGTTCGGCAAACGACGCAAGCGTCGCTATGGCGGAAACGGTGTCGGGAAGCGAAGAAATATTCGTAAGCAAGATGAACGACAGAGCCAAGAGCTTAGGCATGGATAACACCGTTTTTGCAAACGCCACAGGACTGCCTAAGGACGGACAGTACAGCACGGCGAGAGACGTTTCCAAGATGTACAGAGAGCTTTTGAAGCATAAGGAATATTACGAATTTACCAAGGTTTGGCTTGAAGATTATATACACCCCGACGGCAGAAAGACGGAAATGACAAATACAAATAAGCTCATACGCTTCTATAAAGGGTGCGACGCGGGCAAAACGGGCTTTACGTCCGAATCAAAATACTGTCTGTCGGCATCGGCGGTCAATAACGGCATGAGAGTGATATCTGTCGTCATGTGCGCCGATACGAGTCCCAAAAGATTTGAAGACGCCAAAAAGCTTTTTAATTACGCCTTCGCCAATTATGAAAACAAAAAACTCGTATTAAAGGACGCTGAGATATCGAATACAGTCAAGGTCAAGGGCGGCAAAAACGACACCGTTAGAATCGCTCCGTCCGACGATATATACGTCTTAAACAAAAAAGGTTCGGGAACAAAATATACGGTAGAATACGAATTGCCCGAAGAGATCAAAGCCAAAATTCAAAAAGGGCAGACAATAGGCAAGGTCACCGTCAAAAAAGACGGTGAAACGATAGACGGCTGCGTCGCCGTAGCTCTCGACGACATAGCAAAAGCCAATTTGCTTGACAACATCAAAAAGATTATTTCAAAATGGTAAAATCATATAAACGGATATAATCTAAACTGCATATAAGCAGATTAAAATAACAAAAACGCGGAAAGCAAAGGTGCTTTACGCGTTTTTTAAAGTCGGTTATTAAATAGGAATTTATTTCTTTGCATTTTTTTTGTCGTGTGTCGTCAGCAGTAAGACGGTACAAACCGCCGCGCAGAGAATTGCTGCGGCGACAAAGCCTAAGTTTGTTTTAGGGACGTCGATTGCACCGCCGATTAAGCCGTCTGTATACGGCGCAGAACCGCTCGCCGCGCCGTCGCCGGAAGGTTCGCCTTCGTCGGGGATTTGGGGCGGAATTTCATTGGCGGAATAGTAAAACATTCCCGTGTTGACAAGTCCGTAGCCAAAGGAGCTGTCCTTGCCTTCCGTGCCGATGTCGACGGCATAGGCTTTTAAAAGGGCTTCGGTTTGTTTTGCGGAAAAGCTATTGTCGGGGTCGGAGAGCAGGAGAGCGGCTATCGCCGTCACGTGCGGTGTCGCCATAGAAGTACCGCTCATTAGCTTTGTAGTGCCGCCTATTGCCGCGCTGTTTATAGAGACGCCGGGAGCGGCAAGGTCGATATAGCTTCCGTAATTTGAATTGTCAGCCTTTAAAAATGTCGAGCCGGACGAGTAAACCGACGAAACGGTAACGGCGCAGGCGACGTTTGCGGGAGCGTAAGATGTAGCGTCCGCGCCGTTATTTCCGGCGGCGACGATAGGGATGATATTCAGATTGTAAATGTTTTGCAGGGCGTTAGAGTAGGTTTTGTGCATTGTGGAATTGACCGATATTCCGCCCGACAGGCTGAGATTGGCAAAATAAATATTTTGTCCGCTTATCTTCAATTCGGCGGTGTAATAAAGCGCGGCTATGATAGACGAAAAAGCCGCAGCACCTTTGGAATTGATGACTTTGAGCGGAAGAAGCTTGACATTAGGGAGAGTGAGATTGGCTATTATGCCAGAAACGTGCGTACCGTGTCCGTTGGCGTCTTGGTACGCGTAGCCGGAGCTTGACGGCTCGGACGTGAAGTTTTTGCCGCCCGCTGCAATTCTGCCGTTAAAGAGCGGATGAGTGACGTCTATGCCGGAATCTATCACCGCGACGACGACCTCTCTAAGGTTTGCCGTTCCGACCGAAGCCGTGAGATAAGACGAATAGGCTTCTACGCCGAGATACGCCGCTCCCCACGATAAATATTCGCCCGACGGCGTTTCTTCCGCCGCCGAAGAGACCTCATGGTCTAAATAAAACTCATAATCACTGCCGTCATCATCGGACGCCGTGTCGATAATGGTATCGGGTTCGCTCCATTCGACGGCGGATAAGGAGAGAAAATGCTCATGGGCTTTTTTTGCGGCGGCTGCCGACGCATATTGAAAGATATGCAGACCGCCGTAGCCCTCCGCAACGGCAACCGCTCCGAAAGAGCCGACGCCGGAGTCGGACTTGACTATAATTCTCTTTGAAGAATAGCTGTCGTAAGGGTCGTATGTATCGCCGTCGCTTTGACCGTAATCACTCAATATGCCCGTCAAGGCGTCTGAAAAAGCGTAAAAATCTCCGTTGAAGCCTAAGGCTTTTGACAAAGGCAAAGCCGCCGGTAAAATGACCGGCGAAAGGGCGAAGATTAATATCAATGCGATATAAAAATAAATTTTCTTCATCAATGCTCCGCATTTTTACTTGTACAAAGTACAATTTGCCGCAATTGCTTCCAAACATATAATACTTTTTTTCGGGGATTTTGTCAATACTTATCGCGAAAGTTATTTGAGAAAATTATCTGCGGCGTTGCTTGCGGAAGCCGATTTCGGACGGCGCAAAAGCCGAGCGGAAATCAACCGTACAGCTTGCCGATTAAAAACGAAACCGTCCGCTCCGGCAAAAATCTCGACAAAAAAAGCAGAAGGGAATAGGCTTTGCCGCCGATTACACCGAGCGGCGGATTTTTCCTTCGGGAAAGACGAAAAATTTGAGCGGCGATGAGCGATGCGGGCAAACCGTTTTGTTCGTCCTTTTCCATTTTTTTGACGGAGCGTTCGATACGGTCACCGTAAGCTTTGTCGTCTAACGGATTTTTTTCACGCCGTGCGGTAAATTCGGTTTTGACGTCGCCGGGCAAAATCGACGTCACGCGGATGCCAAAGGGCTTGACTTCGCTTCGCAAGGCTTGACCGAAAGAGCCGACGGCTGCCTTTGTCGCGGAGTAAAAGGCTTGAAAGGGTATGGGTATTCTTCCGGCGACAGAGCCGACGTTGATTATCATGCCGCCGTTTTGTCCGCGCATTATCGGAATGACGCTCCGACACATATATGCCGTTCCCAAAAAATTCACGGCAAAGATTTTTTGCATATTATCGGGGCTTGTGTTTTCGACCGAGCCGGATATGCCGAAGCCGGCGCAGTTGACAAGTACGTCTATCCGCTTTTGGGCGGCATATACGCTTTCCACCGCTTCAAAAACCTTCAAAGGGTCGGAAACGTCCGCGCATATATTATGTATGCCGCTTACGTCCGAGCCGCTCCGCGATATATTGTACACAATACAGCCCTTGCTCAAAAAAAGCTCCGCCGCCGCCTTGCCGATTCCGGCGGACGCGCCTGTGATTAGGACGACCATTTATGTTCCCTCCGTATGATTTGTATTCAAATTTTATCGCCAAGCGGTCTTTAACTCATTGTGCTATGTAGGATTTATCTTCTCTTGCGTGTGGAGCAAGCGGTCTTTTTTGTTATTTTATATACTTATTCTATATATTTTCGGTGCGGTTGTCAATGAAACCTGTGAAATTATATTTAAAAAGGAAAATATTTCAAAAAAATCTTTACAAATATTAGGCATAGAGTTTTTCTACGGAATGCTTGGCAACTATGTCGTTGACAAAGTAAATTATTATAGACTCGGGACGACTATTTAAAACATTTTTTGGCACGCCTTGCCACGAAATGATGTCTTGCGCGGCATTGAAAAGGATTTGCATGAGAAAAGGTATGAAAAAAATCATGCCGTCTTTTATAGGCGACGTATATTGCGACAATACCGATAATAGCCAAACTACAAGAGACGCGTTGATTTTACTCAACGCATACGAAGCCCCCGTTGCGGTTTTGACAAAAGGAATATCGAAGTCGCCTTAGGGATATAGACGTTTTCAAAGCATTTGGAAGTAGAATTGCGGTCGGCTCGATGCCGCTATGAAACGTATGTACCCGGCAATATAAAGGTTGAAGTGTGGAAATATAATCCGTGTGTTTATGCAAGCGGACGGCGGGGTTGACGGCATATCGCTCTATGCCGCGCTACGCGAAGAAAAGACGAGCGAGTGCAAGACGCGTTAAACAATATTTTAGAGGAGTACAAATCATGACGGCGGGACTTGATAAATTTGCGGAGCAATTTAAAGCGTATACGGACATGTTATTATCGGCGGCACGGCTCCTCACTTTTGTTAGATGAGCAAGGGTTGTCGCTTATGCGCGTTACAAAGGATACAGACATGGTCATATCGTGGAGAGTCTTGCCGAGAGCTTTGTAAGAGCGTTTTGGTCTTTTGTAAAAAGCGGCGGTTATAAAGTGTTTGAGTGAAGTGACGGCGCGCCGCAATTTTTTCGTTTCAAGAATCCGACCGACACGGCATATCCGTACATGATAGAGTCGTTTTCGAGTTTACGGGCGATTTTGACGGCACGATTATTCCGCTACATATTTCGGACGACATATCCAGTCTGTCGGAAATTTTCTTGAACGATGAATTTTTTGACTTTTTACAGTTTTTTTGTTATAATAGAAATATTATTTTACACGGCTTAGCGAGTTATTAGCGCGCCGGCATTTAAAAGGAACAAAATGGACACAAGAAGAATAAACGTGATAACCGGAGCGACGGGACACATCGGTGTCGCTCTCATGTACGAATTAAAGGAGCGAGGCGAATACATACGCGCTATTGTGCGGCAAGGGAGCGGATATGATTTTATCGAGCCGCTTGCGGACGAGATTGTGTACGGCGACGTCACGGACGGTGAATCGCTCGAAAAGGCTTTTGACGGTGCGGATATAGTCTATCATTTGGCGGGCATAATAGAGATAGGCAAGACGGACGCAAAGCTCATAAAGGCGGTCAATGTAGACGGAACGAGAAAGGTTGCCGAAGCGGCAAAAAAAGCCGGAATCAAACGCCTTGTATACGTTTCCAGCGTACACGCGATAGACTTTGATACAAATGACGAGACAATAAAAGAAAAGGACATATTTTATCCGTCTAAGTTAAAGGACGATTATTCTATAAGCAAGGCGGAAGCGTCGAATATCGTTTTGGACGCCGTAAAAAACGACGGCTTGAACGCCGTTGTGCTTATGCCGTCGGGCGTCACGGGTCCTTATGCGTACAGGCGTTCAAATATCGGTCAAATGATTATAGAATACGCCAATAAACGTCTTGCCGCGTATATCGACGGCGAATATGATTTTGTCGACGTGCGCGACGTGGCACGGGCAATGTATGCCGCCGCCGATACGGACAAAATCGCCGACGGCGAATGCTTTTTGCTGAGCGGACACAAGCTGTCGGTCAGGGAAATGATGCTGACCTTGCAAGAGATTACGGGAGTAAAGGCGTCCGATATCAAATTACCGCTTTGGGTGGCAAAGCTGTTTGTTCCGCTTGCGGAGCTATTATGCAAAATCAAAAAGATAAAGCCGCTGTATACAAAAAGCTCCGTAGAAATTTTGAACAGCAACGGCAATTTTGACAATTCAAAAGCAAAGGAGACGTTGGGATTTGCACCGATGTCCGCAGCGCAGTCTTTAAAGGACGAATATGAGTTTATGCTCAAAATCGAGCCGGAATTATTTAAGAAAATTCCGCGTAAATGAGATAAAATTTTGAGCGGCGTCTTTTTTATAGAATTTTCCTTAAAAAGCTTTACATCATGTCGTATTCTCGCGTAATGAGAAAGCCGCGCCGGCATATTATATAGAGATGACAAGCTCGCACAACAACCGCAACGCTAAGTAAAAAAAGGCAAAACCGGATTACCGTATGGAAAAAGAAAAAAATGAAAATCTAAAAACGGCTATGAAAGTTTCTGTTTTGACCGTCATAATCAATTCGATTTTGACGGCTTTTAAGCTGTTTGCCGGAATATTTGCCGGGTCTTATGCCATGATATCCGACGCCGTTCATTCCGCTTCGGACGTATTCAGCACCTTTATAGTCATGATAGGTATCAAGATATCGGGCAAAAGGTCCGATGCAAATCATCAGTACGGACACGAACGCTTCGAGTGCATAGCGGCGGTTATTCTCGCGGCATTGCTCTTTGCTACCGGAATAGGCATAGGGTATTCGGGCATAAGCAAATTAATTATCGGCGACTATTCGTCTTTGAGCGTTCCGGGAATACTTGCGCTTGTAGCCGCCGTCGTCTCGATAGCCGTCAAAGAAATAATGTTTTGGTATACGCGCAAGGCGGCAAAAACAATAAAATCGGGAGCTTTGCTTGCAGACGCATGGCATCACCGCTCCGACGCCTTGTCTTCAATCGGAAGTCTTATCGGTATCGCCGGCGCACGGCTCGGCTTCATGCCGCTTGACATGATAGCCAGCGCGGTGATAAGTATATTTGTCATTAAAACCGCCGTATCAATATTTTGGGACGCCGTCAAAAAAATGACCGACGAAGCTTGCAGCGACGAATTTGTCGAGAGAATCAAGGCGGTTATCAACGGGCATACCGCCGTCATCAATATCGACAGCTTAAAGACAAGAAAATTCGGAGAACGTATATACGCCGACGTCGAGATAAGTATCAATGCCGAATTGAGCTTTGTCGAAGCGCACGACATAGCGACTGCGGTGCATGACGATTTGGAAAAGACATTTCCCGAATTGAAGCATTGTACGGTTCATGCAAATCCGTCTGCCGCCGTAAGCGAAACACCGCAGTAACACCTGTGCCGTTATGCAAATCGAAAGCAAAGTCTACGGAGCTTGGCAGTATCAAAGCAATGACACCATGTACGGTTCACACAAATCCGTCTGCCGCAGTAAGCGAAACACCGCAGTAACTATTTTGATAAACATTCTTTTGCCGCAGTAATCAAAACATTTCAAATATAGTCTTTTATAAATATCCTTTGTTTCCATAACACATTTTCGTATACGTTAGCGGTGAGAGAACGCATATTAAAATTCGTTAGAGCTTTTTTACATCTTAATAAGTATATTTTTCTTTTTCAAGGTGTATTCAATCAATACGAGCAGCCCGACAGCGAGAATAGCGACGATTGCGCCGCCCAAGTAGACACCGGCTTTGACAAAGAGCGAGTTGTAAAGTATTTGAAAGAGTATCGAGAGAGGATATCTTATTATAAAATACAAAAGCATATTTCTGCCCATAAGACCGGCAAGGGGAATGAGTCCCGACGTATGCTTGCGGAAAATTTTCTCCGTGATAAATTTTACAAAATCCAAAATAAGGCGGAAGATTATAAAAATCAAGGCGACGACGGAGTACGTCACGGCGAAGAAGGTCACGTTATAAGGGCGGTAAGTCGGCGGCAGCACAAAGTAGATTGCGACGGTAAAAGCGATAATGGGCAGGAGTCCGAGAAGAAAAGACGAGAAGTTTTTTGCGTACAGCTCAAACAAAACCGTCGTTATGAGAAAGAAGCCTGCGTACATCAGGCAGACCTGAAAACCGCCGTCCGCAAGGGTGAAGATTTGCGGATTCCATAGCGTGTAGAGATATTTTGAAAATATTTCATGAACGGCTATAAAGGCTATTCCGGCTATCGCTCTGCGGCGTTTGTCCAAGTGCAAAAACGCCATAGTCAAAATACCCGTAAAGCCGATTGCTTGAAGCGGTCCCCACAAGCCCGGATTCGGATTGGCGGTAAAAAGTGCCGCGACGAGATACATGACCGTTCCTATGCCGATAAGGCTTAGGTTTCGTGTAAAGAGATGGCTCATGGCGGCTTTTTTGCCGTCCTTAAAGGCTCTCGACCGATATGCCGGGACGGCGGTCATGCCGCCGATAAAATAAAAGAAAATCATGCCGAGGTCAACGGGAGTAAAAGGACTTCCGAAAGGACCGACGGCTCTGCCCTGCGCATGGTCAAACACCCAATCGGGGATGACGCTGTCGGCGTTGTAGCGGTATATTGCCGCCATAACCGCCAGCATGACAAAGATGAACATCAGCATACCCCTAAAATTATCGAATAAAACATTACGGTTTTTTGTTTCCATGATGACGTTACTCCTTTGAGAATGTCTTTTTTTTGCGCAATACCCCGTTTGCTATTTTAAGGGAAGAAGCGCAAAATGAGATAAAAGTTTATGTTGTTCAAAAGCTTATCTCAGGCACGGTATTTCCCGATTTTTGACCTTGTCGACAATAATTATGTTTGAGCATACTATATGAATATGAAATGCTAATGAAGAAGACCGGACGAGAAAGATATATTTTTGCCGTTAAAAGCTTTTTTGCGGCAAATTTTTTGCAATGACGGTAAGAAAGAAGTCTAACAAAAAAGCTCCGCCGGATAGGGGAGCTTAAAAGATAAAATCAAAACCGTATCATATGCAAAAAGCGTATGCAAAAAAGGTGATGAATAAATATTGACGGGTATTTGCGGTAAGCTAAAAAAACTACACTCTGTCGACTTTGCCGCTTTTTAAGCAGTTGGTGCAGACGTAGGATTTTCCTCTGACGCCTTTGATACGGACTTTTTGCAAATTGACGTTCCAAGTCCTTCTGGCTTTGCGGTTGCTGTGGCTGACTTTATTACCGGTCATTTGCCCTCTTTCGCAAACGGTGCATACTCTCGACATATATATTTCCTCCGCGATTTTTGGCGTAATAGACGCCGCATATCAAATTAACTACGTTATTTTATCATTATTATAAAATAAAAGCAAGAGATTTGAAGGGGGAATTATAAAATTGCTTGCATTTTTTTTATTATTATTGTAAAATATCTTAACTGAACTTTACATACAACATTTTTTGCGCCGCGACAAAATATAACCTAAACCGGCGCGTAAAAATAAAAGAGCGGAGAGAAATAAAAAATGGCATTAGCGACGTCGAATATTTATGGCAGAATAACCATATCCGACGATGCCGTAGCAATGGTAGCGGGACACGCCGCTTCCGAATGCTACGGTGTGGCGGAGCTTATTTCAAACCGTTTCAGCGATATCATCGCCGACCTTTTTAACAAAAAAAAATACGGCAAGGGCATACGCGTAGTCACCTCCGACAATCGGATTTATTTGAGCGTATACGTCACCGTCAAGCAGGATTTAAATGCCGAAGCCGTCAAAGAATCTTTAAAGCGTGCGGTAACTTACAGTGTAGAGAGTTTTACCGGAATGCGCGTCAAGTCGGTCGATATCAATGTAGTAGGGTATAAGATTTGAGGAACACATACTTATGTTAAATAATATAGATGCCAAATTATTCAGGGAGATGATAGCGGGAGGCGCGCAGCTTCTTGCCAACAACAGAGAAGCCGTCGATACCTTGAATGTCTTTCCGGTCCCGGACGGGGATACGGGAACAAATATGTCGCTGACCATGCAGGCGGCATTGCGCGAAATGCAAGAAGTAAAAGAGGACGATATCATCGCTCTCGCAAAAGCCGTATCCAAAGGCTCGCTCAAAGGAGCAAGGGGAAATTCCGGCGTTATTTTATCGCAGATACTCAAAGGTTTTTGCGACGTCGTCATAAATGCAAAGGATGTCAACACAAAGACCTTTGCCGCCGCGCTCAAACGCGGCACGGAGATAGCTTACAGCGCAGTCACAAAGCCAAAGGAAGGCACTATACTTACCGTCGTCAGAATGACTGCCGAGTATTCGGAGAGTATCGCCGCCAAAAACGGCGACTATCTCGTCTTTATGCAGCTTATCTTAAACAAAGCCGAAGACGTTTTGAGAGAAACCCCAGAGATGTTACCCGTGCTTAAAAAAGCCGGAGTCGTCGATTCGGGCGGAAAGGGCTTGATATATGTTATACGCGGCTTTTACAACGTCATGGCGGGTATCGAGATACCTTTGGTCAGCGACGAAAGCTCAAACGGCGAAGAAGCCTCCGAAGGCGTTCAATTCGCAGATATCCACGACCTTGACGACATAACATTTGCATACTGCACCGAGTTTTTTGTCACAAATATCTTTCCAAAGACTACCGAGTCCGACATTGACAAATTCCGCGACGCGCTCTGCGAGATAGGCGACAGCGCGATAGTTATAGGCGATTTGTACCTTGTCAAGGTTCACGTTCATACCAATAACCCCGACCAAGCGCTTGCTCTCGCTCTGCGGCTCGGTGAAATCGACAAGATAAAAATCGAAAATATGCTCGAACAAAACCGTGCGCTCAAAGAAAAGCTTATGGCGGACAGAAAGTCTATCGGGCTTATATCGGTCAGCGGCGGAGCCGGACTCGAAGCGATATTCAAAGATTACGGCATAGACCGCGTCATAGAAGGCGGTCAGACGATGAATCCGAGCGTCAAAGACTTTCTCGGCGCGATAAGCTCCGTCAATGCCGAAAGTATAATTATTCTTCCCAACAACAAGAACGTCATTTTGGCGGCGGAGCATTCAAAAGACCTTGCCGAAAAAAAGGTAGTAGTAGTTCCGACGACCAATGTTTCCGAAGGGCTTGCCGCGCTTGTGGTTTTCTCACCCGACATTAGTGCCGAAGAAAACGCCGTCGCCATGCTAAAAGCCGCCAAAAAAATCAAATCGGGTCAGATAACTTATGCGGTACGCAATACTTCGATAGACGGCTTTAAGTTAAAGGTGGACGATATCATAGGCATGACAGACAGGGGCATAGTCGCAAAGGACAAGACCGTCGTAGCCGTTCTCAAAAAGACCGTCGAGAAGCTCATCAACGAAAACACCGAAGTAGTCACTCTCCTTTACGGCAACGGCATAACGGACGAAGCGGCGGCGAGTGACGCCGAAGTTTTGCAGGCGGCTTTTCCGTCGCTTGAAGTTAGCATTGCCAACGGCGGACAGCCGCATTACTATTACTTTATAAGCGTAGAATAACCGGATATTTTTTAATCGGAATTATTCATTAGAGTCCTATAACCCCACATGCTCCTAACGTAGCTTACGCTACACTTCGTCAAGTGCGCCTTGTATAAGGCAAAAATCCGCAAAAATCCGTTCGTCATATAAGTTATAGGACTAATCTATTTTAAAAAACCGAAAAATTCGGTTTTTTTAAATATACGCGGCTGTCAAAAACATTAGTGTAAAAATTTTACGGGTGAGAGAATGGAATTAAGCGGCATAAAGGGAATAGGAAACGCCTATCTCAAAAAACTCAATACCTTAGGTATCTTTGACATTGCCGGGCTTGTCGGTTTTTTGCCTGTAAAATACATTGATTTCAGACAATATACGCAAGGCGTCGATGTCGCCGAAGGACAGTATGTTTTTTTAAAGGCGGAAATAAAAAAGCTTTCCGTTCACGGAAAAACCGTTAAGGCACAGCTTCTCCCGTCGTTTTGGGACGGTGCGGCGCATATATCTAAGCTCGGCGCGGTATGGTTTAATCAGCCCTATATAAAGGACAAGCTGACGGTCGGCAAGACGTACAATTTTTTTGCTAAGGCGTCGGATTTTAACGGCGTTTTGACGCTCCCGAATCCCGTCTTTGAAGACGCCGATGAGCCTAAGGCTTTGAAGGGAATTATGCCGATATACAAGACAAAAGGGCTTATTTCCCAAACAATGATGAGAAAATTCATCAAAAGCGCCTTAGAGTATTACAAGATAGGCTCTCTTTCGGAATACTCTTCTGTCAAAGCATACACGCTTTCTTTAAACGACGCTTA
>JAITOU010000021.1 GCA_031289755.1 Clostridiales bacterium | reverse complement strand
TTATCCAATAGCGATTTAAACCGTATTCGCTATCGACTTTTTTTCCTTGTGTTTTCTTTCCCGACATTTTGACCTCCCATTGCTACACGTCTTTTGCCCCTCGTGCGCGTAATTAAATAAATTATTAGGACAAAATCACGTGCGCCTACATGGGATAATATCACAAACGAGTGACACAAAACACTCCTTTTTAAAACTAATCTATTGACAAAACATTTCGGGAATGCTATAATTATAACTATGAGAAAAACAAACGCTAAATACAAAAAGATATTATTAGGAATTTTGTTGCTTGCCGTAACGGTTTTTTGCGCCACAACGGCAATTCCTATCGTCTACCCTTTGTTTTTTGCAGAGAAGGCGGACGTCAGCGGTTTGAACGGCGTATCAGTTGCCGACGCGAACGGTTGGTATACGGTAGATAACGAAGCCTTCGGCATAAGCGCAAGCGGCGGCGACGCCGTCAAGACGACGCTCGGTATCAACCGCGCCATCGAATGGGCTAAGGAACAGGGCTATAATAAGATAAAATTTGCCGCAGGCGAATATGCGGTATATAACGATACAAATAATCTCGCCGACGTTCCGACGGGCGGTATTATCGTACCTTCCGATACGGAGATAGATTTGAACGGCGCGGAGTTTAAGCTCGCCGCAAATTTTTACGGCACATATTCGGTCTTCGGGGTAGCGGAGTCGGAGAATGTCGTCATAAAAAACGGCTTTGTAACGGGAGATGCCGATTCGCATATATATTTATTCAATCCGTCGTCGATATTCCATTTTGACGGCTACGGTATCTGGATAGCGTCGAGCAAAAACGTCACGGTAGAAAACGTCACAATCTCAAACGTCACGGGCGACGGCATATATGTCGGCGCAAACGGTCTTTTGATAAGCGACGGCGGCATAAACAGCCAAAACATTTATATCCGTAATTGCACAATCACGGGAGCGCGCAGATACGGCATACATTTTGAAAGCGCAATCAACAGCGTCGCCGAAGATAACAAGATAAGCAACGTCAAGGGCTTTTGGACGGGCTGGGGAATAGGCATCGACGTCTCTCCGGCGTCGGTTAAACCAATCGGAAACAAATTTTTTCATATCTTTTTAGAGGATATCTATACGTTGAAATTTTCGGTTGACGGTCTCAAAATACTCCGCAACGAGATAAGCGATACGAGCGGCGGCTCGATATGCGCCAAAATGGGCAACAATTACAGCATCTCCGACAACATTTTGACGGACAGCGGCATAGCGATTATAAACGCAAAGAATTTGGTTTTTAACGGAAATATACTCCGCAACAGTAATGTGAGAATACACGGCAAAACCGTTACCTTCTCTTCTTTACAAGGCAACCTTCTCGAAAACGGCAGTGAAATAAAATACGATGCCAGAAGATAACCTATTACCTAAATGACAAACAATTTAATTGACGGAAATATTGTGGGGGCGACCGAGAACGGTCGTCCCTGCTGATTTTGCAAATGCAAAAGCAAGAAGATATGCCTTAGATTGCGCGAAGTTAATTTTGCAAGAAATCTATTGAAGGAGCGGATAATGGCGAAACAAAAGGTAGGTGATAGGCAATACAATGAAGAATATGTTGCAATCAACGGTATCAGCCAATATTTTTTGCATTATCCGACACCCGACGGCGAGGTCATGCTGATTCTTCACGGCGGTCCGGCACAGAGCGAAGCGCATTTGGCGTATTATGCCGAACCAAACCCACCCGAATACACTTCGGTATATTACGACCAACGGGGCGCGGGAAAGACCTTAATCAAAAACAGCACCGACGGCAGCGACGTAACCCTTGAACAACTGCTAAACGACCTTGCGGCTACCGTTCAATATGTAAAAAAGAAATACGGTAAAGATAAAATCATACTATCGGGACATTCTTGGGGTAGCTTGCTCGGGCTTATATATACGTATAACAATCCGCAAGATATTTTATACTATACGGGAGCGGGACAGGTTGTAAATTTTTTACAGGGCGAAAAACTGTTTTTTGACAAGCTAAAAGACGCCGCAAAGGCAAATACGCAAGATACGCACAAGCTTTTGCAGTTAGGCGATTATCCGTACAATTTGAAAACGTATGCGGATTTTGCAAAGGTGTCAAAAACCGTCTTAAAGTTAAAACGCCGGTACGGTATGGTTATGGACTCAAAAAGGATTAAGCAAATTTTTATGAAGAGTCCCGTTTTCAAATTTACGGATTTGCTTGCCATGCTCAAAGCCCCTAAGCTCATCGGTCGTCTTATAGAAGCTCTTACAGATTTTGACGCAGGTAAGATGACGGATTTTGCCGTGCCGATATACTTTATTCACGGCGAAAATGATACGCAAGTGCCGATTGAGCTTGTAAAGAATATATCGGCAAGCTAAACGCACCCGACAAGAAATTATTTATCGTTCCGAATGCCGGTCATATTTGTAATATCGACAACAAAGACGGCGTTCTGTGTATCACCAAAGAAATAAGTGAAAAATTTGCAAAAATAGCAAAGTAGGCGAGTACAATACCGTCATTATTGCAAAAATTACAGGGCTGTCTATTGCGCTCAAACGCATCGGACAGCCTTGTTTTTTGCCGTCAAAATATATGCAAGCAAAATTGATTTATTTTTAATAAGGATAAGAAATAATATTGCCGTCTTTGATTTGTTTTTTTTTAGCTGTTATGATATAATAAATCATTATGGAAATCATCAGGCTTGAAAACGTAGGTTTTCAATACAAGGACTACGAAGGCAACGTCATAGAAGCGGTAAAAAATGTTTCTCTTACGATAGATAAGGGGCAGTTTGTAGCCGTTTTGGGTCGGAACGGAAGCGGCAAAAGTACGCTTGCGAAGCTTTTGAACGCCTTGCTGCTCCCGACGGAAGGGGTTGTGACGGTCTTTGGCAGAGATACGTCGGACGCCGATAATTTATTTGAAATAAGAAAAAACGTCGGAATGGTCTTTCAAAATCCGGACAATCAAATGGTCGCGAGTATCGTCGAGGACGACATAGCTTTCGGCCCTGAAAATATCGGCATAGAAAGAGAAGAAATTATCGCACGCATAGAGTGGGTGTTAAAAGCCGTCGGAATGGAAGAATACAGATATGCCGCACCGTTCAAGATGAGCGGCGGTCAAAAACAGAGAATAGCCGTCGCCGGAATACTCGCCATGAAGCCTGAGGTCATAATCTTTGACGAATCGACCTCTATGCTTGACCCGGAAGGGCGCGGCGAGGTCATGGACGTCATCAAGCGTCTTTTAAAGGAAGGAATGACCGTGATATTTATCACGCATGACATGAACGAAGCCGTCGAAGCCGACCGAATAATCGTTCTCGACAAAGGCTCGGTCGTTATGGACGGTAAGCCCGAAACAATATTTGCGGACGAAAGACTGCCCCTTTACAATTTGAAGTTGCCGCTCGTCACCCGTATCGCAAAGGAACTAAAAGACGGCGGACTGCCTATAAACGGCTCGGTCACAAGGCTCGAAGCCTTGACGGAGGAGTTATGCCGATTGTTGTAAAAAATCTGTCCTACACCTATATGAAAGGCACTCCGTACGAAAAACAGGCGTTAAACGACGTATCTCTCACTATCAACGACGGAGATTTTTTGGGGATAATAGGGGCGACCGGCAGCGGCAAAAGCACCTTTGTGCGGCATTTGAACGGTCTTATCAAGCTGACGCAAGGCAGCATAATAGCCGACGGCATAGACCTTTCCGCCAAGAAGCCCGACTTAAAGCTTTTGAGAAGAAAAATCGGCATGGTCTTTCAATATCCCGAAAGCCAGCTTTTTGCCGAAACGGTTTTTAAGGACGTCTGTTACGGCCCTAAAAATATGAAAAAAAGCGCGGAAGAATGCGAAGCTCTCGCGCATGAAGCAATCGAGCTTGCGGGGCTGGATTTTGAAGCGTTTAAGGACAGGTCGCCATTCGAGCTGTCGGGCGGAGAAAAGCGGCGCGTCGCAATCGCCGGAGTCATTGCCTGTAAGCCCGAATATCTCGTTTTGGACGAGCCGTCCGCAGGTCTTGACCCAAAAGGCAAGGACGAAATGTACAATCTCGTGCTGAAAATCAAGGCGTCTACGTCGCATACCGTCGTAATCATCTCTCACGACATAGACGAAATCGCCGAATATGCCGACAGGATAGCCGTCTTTGACGACGGAAGGATATATGCCGATTTTAAAACGGCGGATATAGGGCAATATGCCGACGGACTTAAAGAGCGTGGTTTGGACGTTCCCGTGACGGTCAAGCTGCGCAACGCATTAAAGCTCTCCGAGATAACCGGCGTAAGACAAAACGAGCTTATCGAAAGCATTTTGAAGTATTATAAAACGAGCAAATAAGGAACACGGAATGAAAGACGTAACCTTCGGACAATATTATCCCGCCGATTCGATAGTACACAGGCTTGACCCCAGAACCAAGCTTTTGTTTACGTTTTTTTATATTGTGGCGATATTTTTTATAAAATCGCCTTTGGGTTATGCGGGCGTCGCGGTCTATGCCGTCGCTATAATTTTTGCGGCAAGGATACCGGTCAGGACGGTTTTGAAGAGTCTTAAAGCGGTGATATTTTTGCTACTCTTTACAATGATTTTAAACGTCTTTTTTTATAAGGACGGCGAAGTTCTCATAGAATTTTGGAAGATAAAAATCACCGTCGAAGGCTTGTTTTTTTCTTTTACAATGGCTTTAAGACTTATTTTGCTTGTCATGGGAACGTCCTTGCTGACCTTTACCACTACGCCGACCGCGCTCACCGACGCGATAGAAGGTCTTCTCAAACCGCTAAAATACATCGGTATCAACGTGCATGATTTGGCGGTCATTATGAGCATCGCGCTCAGGTTTATACCGTCCATTCAGGAAGAAACGGAAAAAATTATTTCCGCTCAAAAAGCGCGCGGCGCGGAGTTCGATACGGGAAATATTTTTAAAAAGGCTAAGGCAATGCTGCCTATTCTCATACCGCTTTTTATAAGCTCTTTCAGACGCGCCGACGAGCTGGCTTTGGCACTCGATGCGCGATGCTACAATTTATCCGACAAACGCACAAAAATGAAGATTTTAAAATACAAAAAAACCGATTTTGCCGCGCTCTTTTACGCTTTGCTTTTTGTAGGGCTAATAGTTGCGGACAGAATCTTCTTGGTCAATATCGATATAATCGGATTATTGAGATAAGACCGGCGGTTACAAGGAAAATAAAAATGGTTTATGCTATCAGCGACCTGCATTTGTCCGGCTCGGTTAATAAGCCTATGGACATCTTCGGGGGACAATGGACAAATTATTGGGACAAAATCAAGACCGATTGGACTGAAAAGGTACAAGAAGACGACGTCGTTTTGATTGCCGGAGATATATCGTGGGCTATGAAGCCGGAGGAGGCGGTGACCGATTTGAACGACATAGCTTCTTTGTCGGGCAAAAAGGTCATTATCAAGGGCAATCACGAATATTGGTGGAATTCTTACAGCAAGGTTAAGGCTATGCTGCCGTCCGGAATGTACGCCATTCAAAACGACGCGCAAAGAATCGGCGGTATTATTGCCGCAGGCACAAGGGGCTGGACAATCCCCGACAAAAACACGGCGGACGCCGACGTCAAGATATACGAACGTGAAAAGCTCAGATTGAGATTGACTCTCGACTACGCTATGAAGCTGTATAAGCAGGGCGGCGGCGAAATCTATCTGATGACTCACTATCCGCCCTTTAACGCGCAGGCGGACGACAGCGGCTTTACGGATATCATCGGTGAATATCCAGTCAAATGCGTCATATACGGACACCTTCACGGCAAGGATTGCCGCGCAAACTACGTCGTTGTAAAAAACGGAATAAAGTATTATCTCACGTCCTGCGACCTTATCGGCAACAAGCTGATAAGAGTAGACGTATAGCTTTGTTGATTATTCTTTAAAAATATGTTATCATAATATCGGCAGGTTTTATCGGACTATAATCCAAAGAAGGAGTGTATATAATGTTAAAGATTTCAAATCTTACAAAGACGTATGCGGGCGGCGCCGTCAAAGCCGTCGACGATTTGAGCCTTACCGTCAACGAGGGCGAAATCTTCGGCTTTCTCGGTCCTAACGGCGCGGGAAAATCCACGACTATCAAATCTATGATAGGCGTATTGCCCTTCGATTCGGGCAGTATCGATATTTGCGGCTACGACTTGAAGGCATCTCCGATAGAAGCCAAAAAATGTATCGGCTACGTTCCCGACAATCATGTCATCTATGAGAAGCTGACCGGAATAGAATACCTGAATTTTATGAGCGACGTATACGGCGTCGATTTGATAACGCGAAAGGAAAAAATCGAGAAATACACGTCGTTATTTAAGCTCGAAAGCGCACTCGGAAACTATATCAAGGCATATTCGCACGGCATGAAACAAAAAATTTGCGTCATAGGCGCAATCCTGCATGAGCCTAAGCTCTGGGTATTGGACGAACCGCTCACGGGGCTTGACCCACAGTCCGCGTATGATTTGAAACAGCTTATGAGAGAATACTGTGCAAGGGGCAATATAGTGTTTTTTTCTTCGCACGTTTTGGACGTCGCCGAAAAGCTTTGCGACCGCGTGGCTATCATCAACAAGGGCAAGCTTGTCGTAGACTCCACAATGTCCGATTTGAAGGCGGTACGACAAGACGAGAGCTTGGAAGAATATTTTTTGAGCGTTACGGGCGACCGATAAAAAGCCGTATTATTGCGAGGTGAAAAAATGTCTTCATTTTTAAAGCTGATAAGGATTTTACTGATAAACGTTTACCGCATAGACAAGGAGCAAAAGAAAACGCGGCTTGCGATGTATATTTTGATGGCGGTAGTTTTTGTGCCGATATTAGCAGGCGTTTGCGTATTTTGTTTTGCTGCAGGCAAAGAAATAGCCGACAAGGGCTTGGGGGTAAGCGCGGATTTTTTGAGTATGATATTCGGTGCAGTCGTGCTTATCGTCTTCTTTTTTGGACTGACGGCAATGCTGCAAGTCATATTTTTCAGCAAAGACGCGGAGTTTCTCATGTCCTTGCCGTATAGCAATGTCAAGCTGTTTTTGGCAAAAATGAGCGTAGTCTACATATCGGAGCTTTTGACGTCCTTTGTCATAATTTTGCCGCTCATGATAGCCTTCGGAGCAGGCAGCGCGGCAGGCGGACTTGGCGTATCCGCGCTTTATTATATTATGATACCGTTCGCTATTATTTTGCTGCCGCTCATACCGCTTTTGCTGATAGCCCTGCTGTCCTTTCCGTTGATGTATATCGTCAATTTTTTCAAAAACAAATCGATAATGTCGCTGATAGGAATCATGCTTTTGTTTGTCGGCTTTTTTGCCGTATATTTTTTGGGAATAACCGCGTTGACGGGTTCGGCTTCGGCTTCGGAAGGGACGGAGCTTGACCCGGAGTTTTTTTCTAAGCTTGTAATCGACTTCTGCACTCCGGCACGGTATTTTTATCCCGTTAAGTTTTTGTCGTTGTTTTTGCTGTTGCAAAATCCGCTCGTCAATATTTTGTTTTTTGTTTTGAGTACGGCGGTTCTCGTGGGCGGCGCGGTTTTTGCGGCGGCTAAGCTGTATGCAAAAAACATCACAAGCCAGCTCGAAAGCCAAAGCGCGGCTTCTAAGACCGGGATAAAATACGGAACAAAAAGCTCTTCTCTCGAAAGGTCGCTCTTTATAAAAGAAATCAAGCTGCTGACACGGAATACGGGAACGGCGTTTCAGTCGTATTTGGGTATGATTATGTGTCCGATAATTTTGGTTTTTTACAGCCAAACATTTTCGGGTCTCACACAGGAAAATGCCCAAGCAAGCGTCTTGATGTGCTTTGCAATGGCGATGTTTCTTGTGCCTATGATGATTTGCGGTTTGAATTATACCGCTCATATCGCTTTTACGAGAGAAGGCAAGTATTTTTATATGAACAAGTATTTGCCCGTGCCGTATAAGCTCGTCTTTAAAGTCAAGACGGTGTTCGCGACGATTATCGCGGGCATAGGAATAGTGCTGTCGGCGATAACTCTCGCCGTAATGTCATTCTCGATATCGGGCAATGCGGCGGCGGCGTTTGTAAACGCTCTTCTCATGTGCGGCGCGTCGGGAATTATCGCTTATTCGCTCAACAAGCTCGGGATACGCAGGGACTTAAAGCGTCCTAAGCTAAATTGGAACAATATTCGCGAAGCCCTGCAAAACAACACCTACGTCATGCTGCCCATGCTGATAAGCTCGGCGGGCGGTATCTTTCTCATGATTGTCGGTATAATATTATCCGCGCTTGCCGGAAGCGGTTATTTGAATATATATATAGCGTACGCGGCTTTTTGGGGAACGTCGTATCTTGTCGCGGTGTTGATATATGTAATCTTCGGTATGAAAAAGGAAGAGATGTCGGACGAATTGTTCGAGCGTATAGAATGCTGATAAAATATCGGGAATAAGTATTGCAAACGGTTCTTTTATCATATATAATATAATCGAAAATCAAAATAAATCAAGAAAGGCGGCTGTATGAAGAAAAAATTAATATTGACCGCGACGGTTCTGTCGCTTGTTTTTTTGCTCGGCTCTTGCGCCGAAGCCGAAATCACTTACGGTGTATACAATTTTTCCGACGGCTCGATAGTCTTTGAATACCTTGTAGACATAGACGCCGATACGGTAAGCAACGGCGCGTATACGATAGACGACATACTCACAATAATCGATTTGGTATTTAAGAGCTACGGTTATGCGACCGAGATAGGCGAAAATACCGTCACCGCACAGTTAGCCTTCGACTCAAAAACCGACCTGTATATCTACAACGGACTGACGGGCGACGAGATTCCCGAAGACGACGAAGATTTCTTTAAAATAGGCGGATTCTTTTACAATACTTATGTGACGAGAATGCAGACGGTTTTTAACGATATACAAGAAACAATCGGGAGCGTTTATACCGAAAACCCTATTATCGCCGAGCTTGCGCAAGAATATTATTCTACTTTGGCAAGCGATATAGCGAGCTTTAATTACGATGCCTTTACCTACGTTTACAGGTACGAAACCTATTATCAGTCTATCGGCTCGGACGCTGATATCGTTGAAATCGACGAAGAAACGGGCTTGTATTCTCACGTCTTTAAAATGACGAATGCCGAAAGGGGCAGAACGATAGAGCTTACTCAAAGAAGCGCAAATTATTTTACTTGGGCGGCTATCGCTCTCGGCGCGGCAGGCGTCACGGTATTGATTTTGCTTGCTTTTTTGAAAGCAAAAAAAAGCGGAGAACGCGCTTGATTTTGGGCGCGCTCTTTTTGAACACGGATACTTATCCGCGATAATGCGGAAGCAAAAATTTTATTATTACGGCGGCAAAAATATTTATGGCAGACAATGAAAAAAACAAAAAAACAAACGCCCGAACAATGCCCTGCAATCAAGAAGCCGAGCAATGCGTTTTGGGTTCTTGCCTGATAGACGGCGAGATAGTTTCGGACGTGACGGCGGCTTTGTCGGTAAGGGACTTTTATTTGGCTTCGCATCAAAAGATTTTCGGGTCTATCGAAGCTCTTTACAATGACAATAAGGCGGTAGACGTCGTGACCGTTACCGACCTTTTGGACCGTAACGGCTTTTTGAGCGAGGTCGGGGGGCTTGATTATCTTGTCAGCCTTTCGGAATCCTTGCCGAGTGCGGCAAATTTTAGATACTACGTCAACATCGTCAAAAGAGATTCGACGCTGAGAGCTCTAATCAAAGCGTCAAATAACATTTTGGAAGACGCTTACGACAGCACAAATGCAGACGAAGCGTTGAGCAAGGCGGAAAAATTAATCTTTGACCTATCGAGAGAACGCGACAGGTCGTCGCTTGTCAATATCAATACCGTGACGAGCGAAACGATAAAAGAAATAGAAGATTTATTTACCAATAAGACGTCGGCAAAGGGGATATATTCCGGCTTCAAAAACTTCGATTTGTGGTTTAACGGACTTCACCGCTCCGACCTTATCCTGATAGCGGCGCGTCCCGGAGTCGGAAAGACGTCCTTTGCGCTCAATCTCGTATCTAACGTGGCTTTAAAAGAAAACAAAAAGGTCGTGATATTTTCGCTTGAAATGCCTATCGAACAGCTTTCCAAGAGATTACTTTGCGGAGTCGGTCATGTCAGCATGAGCGATATAAGTAACGGCAGCGTCGGCGCGGAGGTTTTTAGACGCCTTCATGCGGCTAACAAGGAGATAACTGCGGCGGATATCTATGTAGACGATTCGTCGCTCAATACCCCCGCCGATATTCTTTCTAAGTGCCGCAGGTTTATCAAAGAAAAGGGCGGATTAGACCTTGTAATGATAGACTATCTCCAACTCATGTCGTCCGGCAAGCGCAGTGACAACCGTCAGCAGGAGATAAGCGAGCTTACGCGCTCCTTAAAAATCATTGCAAAGGAATTAAACGTTCCTATCCTTTTGCTTTCACAGCTTTCGAGAGCTCTCGAAACGCGTACCGACCACAGACCTATGCTAAGCGATTTGAGAGAATCGGGCGCAATCGAACAGGACGCCGATATAGTTATCTTTATACATAAGCCCGATATGTACGACCCCAACGCCGAAAAGGACGAGGTAGAGATGATAGTGTCCAAGCACAGAAACGGAAAGACGGGAACGATTTATTTTGAATGGGTCGGAGAAGAAGTCAGTTTCAGACCTAAGCTCGACAGGGTAGGCGGCAGTTATCAATCCGCTCCGCAAAAAAAATCAAAGGTCGGCGGCTTGACGCAGGTACAATCCGGCGACGGCGCGGAAGCTTCAACAACAGGCGATATGTATGCGGATTTTAACGGCGAATTTGGAAAGGAAGAAAAAATCCCCGAAGCCGATGCCTTTGCCGACGACTACATTCCGCCGGAAGTGTAAATTACCGATAATACAAAAACGGACTGTCCCAAAAAGACAATCCGTTTTTTTTTGTAAAAAATCTTACAGCCGTAAAAGAAATGTTTTCTATCTTTATTTATAAGAGATTGTCGCAAAGCACTGACTCGACCATGACGGCCAATTTGCCGTCGCTTCGGCTTTTGTCGTTCCGTAGATGTCTATCTTTTGCGAATTTAACCAGCCGGCAAATGCTCCGTTGTATACTATGCCGATACTTCTAAGCGTGGCAAGCTCGACGTTGACGCAGCCCTTAAAAGTCGAATCCCATATAGAATAAGTGCCTTCTACGGGATTTTTTTCGGTGAACTCGATTTCTGTTATTCCCAAACAGCCTTCAAAAGCGTGCGAAAAGATATTTCCGGTGTTTGTTCCGAAGGTGACCTTGCCGCTGATTTTGGAATTAGCCAGCGCGTATTGACCGATAGTGTTGTAGTTTAAGTTGAGATTGTTTTCTTCGCCGAAGTAGGCGACGAGAGTGGTCAGTAAGCCGTCGGTTTTGACGATTTTGTTGCCGCCGTCTATATACGGTATGTTGTCGGTCGTCAGTACGTCGGCATAATAGGATATGATAAAGTCATTGTCCGCATGGGCTTCTTGGTCCTTGTATGCCGTATAGAGTGCGCTTGCCGTCGCGGCGTTGATGATGATGACGCGCCCCAAATCCTTGACGGCCGTGCCTTGCGTCGCGCTTATTGTCAGAAGCTGTGAAAGGTTGGGTACGCCGCCGTCGTCGACGTTGATTAAGGAATTGATTGTGATGACCTTGATTTTCGTGCCGTAAAACGCTTCTCTTTCAACAATGCTCAACGTTGCCGGAAGCCATAAGGTATACAGGCTCGAAGCATTTTTAAATGCCGCCGTTCCTATTTTTTGGAGAAGGGAGGTAGCCGCGATATTGATACTTGTCAAAACCGTATTGCCCGAAAAAGCGTAGCTGTCTATGGTCGTTACGGAGTCGGGAAGGATTATTTCGTGCAAGAGAATGCAGTTTTCAAAGGTGAATTTGTTGATTATCGTAAGTCCGTCCGGCAGATTGATTGAGATAAGAGAAGAACAGCCGCTAAAAGCCGAATCGCCGATAGACGTAAGCGACGCCGGAAGCGTGATATTCCTTAACGCCTTGTTGTCGTGAAAAACATACGTTCCGATATCGGTGAGAACGGAAGATGAAGATATATTGACGGTGACAAGACTGCGGCAACCGTAAAAAGCGTAGTTGTCGATAAACTCAACGCTGTCCGGTATTGTTACTTCGGTCAAAGATGTGCAATTTTCAAAGACGTTGTTGCCTATATACTCCAACGAATCGCCGAGCGTGACCGTAGTAATGCCGGTATTTGCAAAGGCGTAAGCGCCTATTCTTTCCGCGCCTATGATAGCGGCGGTTCTGAGAGCGACGCAAGTGCCGAAAGCGTATCTGCCTATCTCGACATTTGCTCCGGCGGCTATAGTAATGCTTTCGAGCAGATAAGAGCCGTAAAAAGCATAGTCGCCGATTGTATCGACGCTAACCGTGACATCGGCTAAGTCGACGGCTTGACCCGTGCCGAAGTAGACGAGAAGCGACGACGTACCGGCATCAGTATCGGTGTATATAAGAAAATCGTTTGAAAGGATTTTTGAGTACTGTGTTTCTCCGGCTTCGGGTTCATAGCCCGCAGCGGTAAAATATTTTGAGTATAAAGTGTTACGGTTTTTGTAGGTCGTCAAATAGTCGGTCGCCGCTCCGTCGTCGCCGACGCCTTCGTTGATAACTACGGCAACGGCTTTTTTGATATTGGTGACGCCGCCGATTGTTTCGCTTGTAAATACGCCGGCACTCGACAGCGAACCGTCGCCGAGCAAGGAATTTAATACGAGCAATTTAAGCCCCGTAGTATTGTTAAACGCGCTTACGCCGATAGTCTTGACGGACGCCGGAATAATAGCCGTATGGAGATTGACGGAGTTGCTGAACGTATACGACGCTATTTCGGTAAGCCCCGTCGTTTCGCCGTCAAATATGACGCTCCTTAAAGATTTTGTTTCGGTGAAAGCATAGGAGTCAAGCTTTGTCAAGGTCTTTGGGAAAGAAACTGCGGTGATACCGCCGTAGGCGAAAGCATGATTGCCGATTTTTTGTAAAGTAGAGTTTTCGGAGAAGGTTACCGACTTTAAAACTGCGGTGTAAGCGAAGGAATATTCGTCTATCACTTCGAGTGTATCCGGCATAACGGTGTGGGTATCGTCGGTTTTGATACCTATCGTATCTATCAAGGCACAGCCGTAAAAGGCATAAGGTTCTATCGTTTTGAGCGCGCTTCCGCTCTCAATGGTGACGGAACGGAGAATGATGTCGTTGTAAAAAGCACGGTCGGAGATTGTCACCAAAGAAGCCGGCAGAGCGACGCTCTTTAATATCTTGTTTTCGGAGAAAGCACGTTCGCCGATAAATGTCAGGACCGAGCCGCTTTCAAACTTGACGGTGCTCAAAAGAGTACAGGCATTAAAAGCGTATTTGCCGATGGTTTTGATTGTCGCCGGAATGGTGAGATTGATGATGCCGCCCCTTAATTGGAAGCCGTTGTCGGCTATGGCGGTTATCGGCAAGCCTTTATATGACGACGGCAGGGTAAGTGTGGAATACAGACCGCCTCCGCTGTTTGCCGCTATCGTATAAGACGCATTGTCTTCATTGAGAGTAAAGATGTATACGGACGGCTTCTCTACGTATTTTGCATATAATGTGACGTTCTTTTTGACCTTATCCTTGGCGAAGTCCCATTCCTTTGAAAGGGCTTTGTCCTTGTACCAGCCGGCAAAGGTATAATCCGCCCATAAAGGAACGGTGATATCTCTTTCGCTCAATAAAGTGTTTCGGTCGACGGTGAAGCCCGCCACCGGCGTTCCGTCAAAGGTCTCGAAGCTGACCGTAAAGCTTTGCTTGCAAGCCGAGAGAATCGACGCGAGCATAATCGTGCAGATTGAGATTAAAACAATTCTTTTAATTTTTTTATCCATAGTTGCTTTCCCTTTTTAATAATTTGTGTGTTTTGGATAAATATATAAAATTAAAATCAATATTTATGTAATTTATCCGATAAAAGCGTTTTTATTATTATAATACATAAATCGATTAAAATCAATCTTTTTTAAAAGCTTTTGTCTTGCTAATATGTAAATGTTTTTACGAATGTTTTTATTTAGGGCAATAGCGGGACGGATAGAATAAGTATCTTATCGCGGCGTGCTTTTTACAAAAGGCACGGCGGCGCATTAAAAAATTATAAAAGACTTTGAAATTCCTTGTTTTTTTTTGCAATATGGATTATAATTAAAGCCGTTAAATCCAAAAAATATAAAATTTCGGAGACTTTTATTATGAAAAGAATCGATGTATTATTTGATAACGGCAAAAAAGACCAATGCGATACCT
>JAITOU010000034.1 GCA_031289755.1 Clostridiales bacterium | reverse complement strand
TGAAGTGCGTTGCAAATTCTAACTAACACGTCTATGTTGATATTTTCACCTCTGTTTAGTTTGGAAACCGTAGTAGGACTTAATTTTGCCACCGCCATTAAATCACGCTTTTTCATATCCTTGTCGATTAGAAGTTTCCAAAGTTTCTTGTAACTTACCATTTGTTTATACCCCCACCATGTGTTTATACTATCTTAACATAAATTAAGGATTTTTGCAATCATTAAATACTCGTTCGCGGAATCTAATACAATCTGAATATAACAAAAAACGATTCCACTTGTCGGAATTGCCTTTGCTTATATAATCGTTAGTGTTTAGTTTATCTCTTGCTCACTCGGCACACTCCGTCTTTGCCGTTTATTTGCCCCGTGGTCGTTTTTAATCGTCATATTGAGATTCTCTCACGGTTGTTTCGACTCTGTCAAGTAGGGCGGCAATGCCTTTTATCTCTTTCGGCTTCGTGCGATAGTTTAGTATTATTGCATATCGCTATTTGATATATAAAAGATAGCGCACAAAAAAAACGACAGCCCTTGAATTTTGGCTGTCGTTAATATTATTTATAGTTTATTTGGGGTCAATTAGATGATTTATTTTGTTTATGACAAGATTTCCACTCGCTATGTTTATTGCGTTTTTCAGGACGCACTACGATTATCCCTAACACAGCTGATTCTGTCCATAATTTTTATTCTTTTTGTCGGTGTACCCTTTATACTCCGATACTTAAAACGCTATCCGGGATTATGATCTCGGTCAGTTTGCTGCAATAGTAGAAAACATAATTCCCAATATTAGGCACGCCATTCGGTATTGTGATTTCTGTTAGTTCGTTACAATTATAGAAAGCATAATCTCCGATACTTATCACATTATCAGGAATAGTAATTGACCTTAGGTTGTTACAACCATAGAAAGCATAATCTCCGATATTTGTCACATTATCAGGAATAGTAATTGACCTTAGGTTGTTATAACCGTAGAAAGCATAATCCCCGACACTCGTTCCGCCTGTTATAACCAGCTCTCTGGGCTGATAAACACTTGAATTTTTACGGCTTGCTCCGAAGATATATCCGAAATGCGTATTAATTGTACCGTCTAAGGTCGCCCCGATAAAAGGAATTGTCAGTTTGACGAGTTGCGTGCAAGCCCCAAAGCTGTCGTCAATAGAAAGTACGGGTTCTCCGTTGTATTCCTGTGGAATGACTATCTCGGTTGCCTTTGTCATCGTTCCGACACCAACATCATAGCCGCCGACTATCGGAGTAAAGAGAAGCTCCGGAATATACCACTTCGCCGTGAGAACGATATCGGCGGTAATTTTTGTACTCCTATCAAAGGCGACATCTTCGTCGTCATAATAGACCCAACCGCCAAAGAAATAGCCGTCTTTTACGGGGGGGCGCGGCATATGATATGCGCTAATCGTTCTGTTTTCTCTGACCGTAATCGTTTTATAGACTTCGCCGTCATTCATAAATACCACATCGTAATATTTGAGCTTACACGCCGATAACACAAATACCGAAGTCAAACAGACTATCGCAAAGATGAGTATAGCTTTTACTTTGGTTTGTTTCATTGTCTTTTCTCATTTTAGAGTTATATATCCTTAGGCTTAACCTCTCAAAGTTTTTATGCAATCCTTCTTGTCCTTTGCGCCGAAGACGCCGCTTCCGGCGACGGCAATGTCCGCGCCGGAATTTTCGACGGCTCTGATATTTTCGGTATTTATGCCGCCGTCGACCTCGATGATGAGATTTTTGTTGTATTTATTTTTGAGCTTCGCGGCTTCTTCAATCTTTTTTAGGCTTTCGGGAATGAATTTTTGACCGCCGAAGCCCGCGTATACGCTCATGATGAGCAGCATATCTAAGCATTCTATATAGCGCTCGATATGCGTTAAGGAGATATCGGGATTTAGGGCTATTCCGCCGATAATGCCTTTGCTTTTTAGCTTCTCTAATATTCCGATAATCGACTTGTCTTGGACCGCCACGTCGTGAAAGGTTATATAAGAAGCTCCGGCGTCGATAAAGGCGTCTATATATCTATCGGGATTTATTATCATGAGATGAACGTCCAAAGGAAGCGACGTATTCTTTTTTACCGCGCCGACTACGGGCATACCAAAAGAGATATTCGGAACAAATACGCCGTCCATGACGTCGCAATGTATGATATCCGCTCCGCTCCGCTCTAACAGACGCACTTCTTCGCCGATTTTTGAGAAATCCGCCGACAATATCGACGGTGCGATTTTTATCATATCCGCCCCCGTTTAAATACTTTCTAATCTTTGTAATCATTATAGCCGATAAATCGGCTCATGTCAATATTAGATTAGTCATATAACCTAATCTGCCGACATTTTTTTGTGTCTTTTTGCCTTATACGGCGTTGCATTTAGGGCGTGCGGACACTACGCAAGGAAAAATTAAATAAATAGCGTGCAAATTAGATAAATTTTATGCAAAAAAACACCGAATATAAGGATGTAACGGTGTTGTAATCGGCTTAAACCGTTTAAGACGGCATAAGCTTAATCAAATCTATTTTTCCAATCTTCTTTCATTTGCCGATACAATTCGACGTAGCGGTCGTATCTTTCCTTAAATATTGCGCCCGACGAAACGGCGTCCTTGACGGCGCAATCGTCCTCCGATATATGCGAACAGCCCTTGTACCTGCAACGCTCGCCGTATTCGGTAAAATCCGCGTAATATTCCGTAAGCTCGGAAGGATTGATGAGCGGCATTTTAAATTCGGAAAAACCCGACGTATCGATTATCAGCGCACCTTCAAAGGTAAATATCTCGCTGTGTCTTGTCGTATGCTTACCGCGTTGGAGCTTCTCGCTCAATGCGCCGACCTTGCCTATCTCTTTGTTTAAGAGAGCGTTTATGACGGAGGTTTTGCCGACGGCGGATTGTCCGGCAAGGCAAACGGTTTTGTTGCCGAGAATTGCCGTCAATTCGGCAATGTCGCCGTTTGTCGCCGACGTATGTATGATTTTCACCGTTTCGGCGTAGTTTTTTTCGGCGCGGAGAGCAAGCGCGCCGTCGCCCAAATCGCTCTTGTTGACACAGATAATCGGCTCGATATCCATCATTATAGCGTTGATAATCATCTTGTCCGAGAGCAAAAAATCCGGCTCGGGAACGGGCGCGAGAACTATTACAATTAAATCTATGTTAGCGACATAAGGTCTGACGAGATAATTTTTTCGTTTAAAAACCTTAGTGACAATCCTTTCCTTTTCGTCGAACGCGACAATGTCGCCGATGTATATTTCACCGTCGGCTTTGAGCTTGCCCTTAGCGGCGCATAGGTAGGTATGTCCGCCGCCGCAAACGGTAAACTTTCCCGCAATTCCCTTTTCTACTCTGCCTGTCAAAAACACACCCCTTGTTACGATTTCATTTCGTTATTTTTTAGCATTCTGTATTGGATTTTTTCTATGGCGTCAATAATGTTTCTTTTTTCCATTATCGGTGAATGGTAAGATTTATAACTTAAATATTCCGTTTCAATATTTAAAAGCTCTTTCATCAAAATTGCAATGTCGCTTTCGTCGCCAAATTCCCCGAGTATCCATATAGAAGTTACTCTGCTGTCCGTTTTGGTATCGTCCGATTTCATACAATTTCTTGCGTAAAAAATAGCTCTTTCATTTCTCGTTATCCCCAAATAAGTCAGTGCCAAATATCGGTCGATATCGTCTTGACTCTCTGCCAGCTCAAAAATCTTATCCATGTCGGGTTCGCCGTCATTGTTAGTTAATTCGTTTCTATTTAACCATCTCGACATAAAGGGGTCAAATTGTAAAGTGACATTTTTTACTCTGCCGATTTGTTTTTTGATGCAAATTTTTTCACAGATAATATCGATATAGCCGCAAGATGTCTGAATGCGAAAATGATAGTGCAGTCTTTTTGTTTTGTCTTCAATTTTCAGACACAATGCACTGCGCTTAAACCGACCGTTAAGATATTCGCCGTTTGCAAATCCATAATATTGTCCGTGTTCGTGATTAAAATACTTATACTTTTTAAAAATAATTTGATAAGTATGAATCTGTTCCGATTCTTTGAGCTTGGCTGTTTTTTCGTCATACGTACCTTTGTTAGCCTTGTACCACTCTTCTTCTTCTCTCACACACCGTATAAAAATAATGACGCCGTCAAGACTGCGTTTGATATCAAAAATGACGCCGTCGTGAAAATAATCGCTATACAAATAGTAAGCAATTTTTTCATCTTGCGGTTTATCGATTTCATGCTCAAAATTATACATTATTTTTGCCGCCTATTGCATTTCGGTTATTTTGCTTGTTCCATTATTTGCAATATCTGTTTTAAGGGTTTTAATAACTACCCAAATCGCTTTCTATGTTAAGCCTGAATTTTTCTTTATTGTCAAAATAAACATTCTTCAAACAGTCGATAATTTTTTGTTTATCTCTAAAAATTTTATCGACGGGATAATCTTCTAAGCTTATTATAAAATAGCCGTCGTCGGGAAATATTGTCAGCTCTCCGATTCCCGTTGCAATATCATACCCGTAGCCGTCATAGTTTTGCGGCTCTAAGGTGTTATCCACCTCGCCTTGAACAAGCCAACCTTCCTTATCTTTAAACGACAGGCTTGCATAGCTGCCGCCCCATTCTATAACCGCCGTGTATGTCTGCGTTTCGTCTATGACAAGCTCTTCGGATTTGCATTCCCGTTCTTTAATTTTTGCTTTACTTTCCTCGATTTGCCGACTTAGCTCGGGCGTTAAAAAGCTCTTGCTTTGCATTTCTATTATCGCATCGTAAAATTTTCCGTTTTTGTTTTTTATCTCTTCTGCATTTGACTTTATAGAGTTAATCTTTTCATCGATTGCTTCGGCAGTCAATCCGTACGGCAGCTTGCTTTTTGACTTCATCGACTCCCACATAACGATTTCTTTTTCCAAAGATAACAATATCGTTTCAAAATATTCCATTATGCTACTCCTTATTTATCTAAATTTTATACCACGCTTCAAGCAAACTGCAAAATCTATTTTGCAAACAGTACGAAACTCGTCAGTTTGCAAAGTCTATTTTGCAAACAGTGCAAAACTCGTCGGTTTGCAAAGTGAAGGGTCATAATAGCGTTGTTGAATTATCATTTTGACAGAAATTCTTCTAACGGCTCGAACTTATAAAAAACTTCGCCGTAGCTTTCTCCGAATTTTATATAGAGTTGCCGATAATCATCTAAGACGCCGCCCCATTTTTGATAAACGGCACGCGCTTTATGATTGTCTTTTAACACCCCGATAATCATTTTGTCCGCACCGTTTTTTAAAAGAATTTTTATTGCGGTGTCGAAAAGCTTTCTGCCTATTCCGATACCTTGATATTCGGGGAGAACATGAAGCGATTCCAAATCGGCATAACCCAAAGCTCGATATCGTTCATAATTGGATAAAAGCATAACGGCAAGAATCCCGACGACTTTCGCATCTGCTGTTGCGACATAATAATACTCATTCTCTCTTGTAAATCTTTCGGACATAGTTTTTATATCCTGCTGAAAATTTGTATCTTGCCGCTCAAAAACTTCCTTAGAAAAAATATGCGCGTACGCATTGCGCCGTGTAACTATTCCTACTTTTAGGAATGCTTCCGCATCTTTTTGTCTTGCCGTTGCTATTTTAATTTCCATATTTATTCACGCTTTTTCATCTACGATAAACCTTCGCCGTAACTGTCCGCAAGCTCCGTCGATATCCGCGCCCATTACGCGGCGCAGAGTACTTGAAATACCGTTCTTTTCGAGAATACTCAAAAACTCCTTTACGCCGGCGGCGTCGGTAGCTTTCAGATTCTTTTCCTTGACAGGGTTTAGCCTTATGAGGTTGACGTGGCACGGCATACCTTTAAGCAAACGGCTCAATTCTTCGGCGTTTTCTCTGCCGTCGTTTACGCCCCTTATCAGAGAATACTCGAATATCAGTCTGCGCCTTGTCTTTTCAAAGTAATATCTTGCCGCCGAAACGACGCTTTCGATGCCGTATTTTTTGTTTATCGGCATAATCATGTTTCTCACGGTGTCGTTAGGCGCGTGCAGTGATATCGTGAGATTGAAACGGTGACCTTCGTCGGCAATCTTTCTTATACCGTCGGCAAATCCGGCGGTAGAGAGAGAAATATTCCTTTCGCTGATATTGAGCGTGTAAGGCGCGGATATGAGCCGCAAAAATTTTGTCACATTGTCATAATTGTCCAAAGGCTCGCCGCTTCCCATAAGCACGACGTTTGTGACAGCCCTGCCGTTTTTTCCGATTTGATTGTCGCGGTTGACGACGACGGCCTCGCCGAGCATTTCCGCCGGCGTCAGATTTCTTTTAAGTCCGTCCAGCCCCGATGCGCAAAAGGTGCAACCCATTCTGCACCCAATCTGTGTGGAAATACACAGCGTTTTGCCGAAAGAATATGTCATCAGGACGCCTTCTATCAGCTCGCCGTCCTCTAAGCGAAAAAGGTATTTGACCGTTCCGTCCTTTGACAAAAACTTTTTTTCTATGACGACGGGTATATCCGAATATTCTTCTTTTAAAACGTCCTTTAAGGACGACGGGATATTCGTCATCTCGGTCAAGGTTTTTCCGTCGTATAGGTTTAGTATAAGCTGTCCGGCACGGAATGCCGGCTGAGAGAGCGACAGCATAAGCGCCGTCATATTTTCTTTGTCAAATTCTAATAAGCTTGTTTTCATTATTCTCACTTTATCTTTTTGCGTCATTATAGAATACTATGCGCGGCGAAGTATTCGCGATTAAGGCAAATCTACGCCTTTAATCTTCTTTTATAGAATACTGTGTCCGGCAAGGTACGCCGTGTCGCTCATTTTTTTTCCGTTCGGAAATTGAATTTCTTCGAGCCTTACGGCTCCGTGTCCGACGGCTATGATAAGTCCGTTCTTTTTGTCCGCAAAGACTATATCTCCGATATTGTATACGGAATAATCACCGTACCTTGCGGCGGCTTTGTATACCTTGACATTGCTTCCGTTGATTTGGGTAAAGGCGGTAGGATTAGGATTCATTCCCCTGACAAAATCGACGATTTCATCGGCTTTTCTATTGAAGTCTATCGCCGCATCGTCTTTTTTTATCGACTTAAAATACGTTGCCGCCGAAGAGTCTTGCTTTGTATATACCGCCGTGCCGTTTTTGATAGACTCGACGGCTGAATATAACGCTTCCGCGCCTATATGCGAAAGCCGCTCAAAAAGCTCTCCCGACGTTTCGTCCGCGCCTATCGGAGTGGTTTTTTGAAGCAAGATATCTCCGCTGTCGAGAGATAATTCCGTCTTCATAATAGTCACCCCTGTGATTTTTTCGCCGTTGATGATAGCGCGCTGTATAGGCGCTGCGCCGCGATATTTGGGCAAGAGCGAAGCGTGGACGTTTATTATTCCGTATTTTGGAATATCTATAAGCTCCTGCGTCAAAAGCTGTCCGTAAGCCGCCGTGACAACGAGGTCGGGCGCAAGCTTTTTTAAAATTTCCGCTCCTTCCTTGCCGATTTTTTCAAACTGCAAGACCTGTATTCCGTGCTTAACGGCAAATTCCTTGACGGGCGACGCGCTCAAAGCTCCGCCGCGCCCCTTCGGTCTGTCGGGCTGAGTGACGGCTGCGGCTATGTCATAACGGTTTTTTATAAGGATTTCAAGAGAAGGCACGGCAAAAGCCGGCGTTCCCATAAAGACTATCTTCATCTACTTCCTTTAAATTTTGCGTCTTTTAGGTTTTACGGTTAATCTGTTTTTGAGAATCGTTTATTTCTTTTCCGGCTGTCCGCCGTTTATGTCCGTAAACAATTTGCCGTCCAAGTGGTCAAGCTCATGGCAAAAGGCTCTGGCAAGCATACCTTCGCCCGTATATTCCGTGACCGTGCCGTTGCGCAAATGCGTTCTGACGGTGACCTTTGCGGGTCTTTTTGTCTTGACAAAATACTTCGGGATACTCAAACACCCTTCGTCCGCATACGCCTCGCCTTCCTGACCGATAATGACGGGATTGATAAGCTCATAAGACTTGCCGCTGTCGGCGTCGATAACTATTGCGACGCGTTTCAATATGCCGACCTGCGGCGCGGCCAAGCCCAAGCCGTCGGCTTTTTTTAAGGTGTCATGCAGGTCGTCTATCAAATCGAAGAGTTTTGAGTTAAATTCCGCGACGGGCTTGCTTACGCATCTCAAACGCTTTTCGTCTGCGGATACCGTTAATATTTTTCTTAAAGCCATATATTTGCTCCTGTTTTATACAAGACTTTGGGGATTGATTTCAGTAAAAACCGTGACGTCTTTTAGCTTATCCTTTCCGGCAAGTATGTAAATATTTTGTATTATATCGTCCTTTTCGGCATCGTTTTTGATGCGCATAAGGATTTGGTATCGGTATTTGCTTTGAATACGAGTCACAGGCGACCGCATGGCGTTGAGATAGACAAAATACGCCGGATTTTTGGCGGCAAACGCCTTGATATCGTTATATATTGCCCTTGCGGCATTCATAGCAGCCGCGTCTTCGCTTCCCGTCACCAAAACTCTGACTATGACGGTAAAGGGCGGATACTTTGTGACTTCGCGACCGTTGACTTCCTTGTCATAAAAGCCTTCATAATCATATCGTTTTGCCAAACGAAAAACATAATGAGAAGGAACATATGTCTGCAAGACGACCGCTCCGCCTTTTTTTTCGCGCCCTGCGCGTCCGGCGACCTGCGTCATGAGCTGAAAGGTTCTCTCGTTGCTCCTGTAATCCGAAAAATACAGGCTCATATCCGCATCGAGTATTCCGACAAGCGTAACGTCGGAAAAGTCATGCCCCTTGGCTATCATTTGAGTGCCGACGAGAATATCCGCTTGCTTTTTGTAAAATGCGCTGAGAATTTTGTCGTGACCGTCCTTTTGGCTCGTCGTGTCGTTGTCCATGCGCAGTATTACGGCTTTCGGAAAAATTGTATTTAATTCCTTGACGACCTTTTCAGTACCGATTTTGCCGTATCTAAGGTTTTTGCTCGAACATTCGGGACAGGTATCTATCATATAAAATTTCTTGCCGCAATAATGGCATTTGAGCTTGTCTTCTTCTATGTGGTAAGTGAGTGAAATATCGCATTCCGAACATTTGGCGACATATCCGCAGGCTCTGCACATGACAAAGGAAGAATACCCCCTGCGGTTGAGATATATCATGGCTTGATTGCCGTCTTTTAGCGTTTGCGACAATGCCTCTTCTAAGCGGTGCGATAACAATCCCGTATTGCCGTTCCTGACTTCGCGGCACATATCGACTATCTCTATATCCGGCAAGCATTTTTTGTTGATTCGGTTGGGCATCCTTAACAGCTTATAAACGCCTTTTTTGACAGCGTAATAGGTATCGACCGACGGCGTTGCGCTTCCGAGTATGAGTACCGCGCCGTCGTGCTCCGCACGGAATGCGGCGACTTCCTTCGCGTCGTATCTGGGATTGCTTTCGCTGATATAGCTGCCGTCGTGTTCTTCGTCAATAATGACGACGCCGATATTTTCAAGCGGCGCAAAAATCGCCGAACGCGCTCCGATGACTATCGACGCTTCCTTGTTGAGTATTCTCGTCCATTCGTCAAAGCGTTCTCCGGCGGACAAGCCGCTGTGAATGATAGCTACGTCGTCAAAAAAACGACCCTTAAAAAGCTTATAAAACTGAGCCGTCAGAGAAATCTCGGGAACGAGCATGATAGCCGTCTTGCCCTTTTTGACCGCATCTTCTATGACGCGCATATAGACTTCGGTTTTGCCGCTGCCCGTGACGCCGTGCAAAAGAAATTTGCCCTTGCCCGATATAATATCTCCGACACATTTTTTTTGGTCGTCCGAAAGCTCAAAAACACGGTCTTCATGAGAATCGCCGCGCGGCTCGCGGCGAACGGGCATATCTGTGACGGTGAGAAAATTCTTCTTGATAAGCGTGTTTACCGTCGAACCGTACAAGGTCGTTAGTGCGGAGAGATATTCGCCGCCGCTCTCTAAGGACTCTACAAGCTCCGTCTGTCTCGGTTGTGTTTTTCTTATTCCGCTCAAAATAGTTTCGTAAGGCATTTCGGGATTGAGTATCACAAATTTTCTTTTTAGCTCCTTGACCCTACCGCCGCGCATATCGGGCGGCAGATAGAGATGAAGCACGTCGATACGCCTGAGATTGTATTTGTACGTCATAAAATCCATAAGCGCGATTAGTCCGCCGCTTATGACCGATTCGTCCAAAACCTCGCCGATGTCCTTTAACTTCCCCGCAAATTCAGAAGATTCTTTGAGCTTTATGACATACCCTTGCACGGCTCTGTTTAAAAAAGGGACTATAACACGGCTGCCCGTTTTGATGTCGGGCGCGGCATTATAGTCAAATACCCTGTCAACCTCGTCGTTAGATATGTCGATAATTACTTCCGCTATCATTTGCGCTCCGCTTATAGAGCTTGTATGGAGATACTGAACGATGTCTTATCGTCAATACAAGCTCTTAGATTTTTAAGGCAATTCGAGTATTCGGTCAAGTATGATATCGGCAAGCGTTCTTTTTTGCATTTTTGGATATTCGTATTTTTTGCCTTCGCTTGTTATGATAGTAACGATATTCGTATCCGTATCGAAGCCTGCGCCCTCTATCGTAACGTCGTTGGCAACAACCATATCCGCATACTTGCTCTTTAACTTTTTTTCTGCATTTTTGATTAAATCCTCCGTCTCCGCGCTAAAAATAACAAGCCTTTGACCGTTAGTCTTTAACCGTCCGACGGCGGCGGCAATGTCCTTGTTTTTTTCCAATTCGAGAGTCAAGGTAGGGCTTTTTATCTTACCGCTATATGTGCCTTTGACCTTGTAGTCCGACGGCGCGGCGGCTTTGATGATAATATCGTTTTGATTGAGACCGCCTATAACTGCGTCGTACATCTCGGCGGTCGTCCCGACTGTCACGATTTTTTTTAAAACGGCGGACGGGGCTTCTTTGACATAAGCTTCGATAAGGGTCACTTCTGCGCCGCGCTCTGCGGCGGCATCGGCTAAGGCAACGCCCATTTTGCCGCTGCTGTTATTTGAAATGTATCTTACGCCGTCGATGTTTTCGCGTGTCGCTCCGGCGGTCACGAGTATTCTTTTGCCTTTATAGTCTTGTTTTACGTTCAAAAGGCGCAGAATCTCTTTTGTTATCACTCCGACGTCTGCAAGCCGTCCTTTGCCGATATCGCCGCAGGCAAGTAAGCCGTCTTCCGGTTCGATAATAATATAGCCGTAGCCCTTTAACCTTTCGATGTTGTCACGCACTGCGGCATTCTCGTACATGGCGGTATTCATAGCCGGACACAAGACCTTTACGGCTTTTGACGCCATAACCGTCGTAGTGAGCATATCGTCGGCAATGCCGTTTGCGATTTTGCCGATGAGGTTGGCGGTTGCCGGAGCTATGACAAAGATGTCGGCTTTTTTTGCCAACGCGATATGTTCTATTTCACGCTTTAACGGCCGCTCGAAGGTGTCGACGGCGGCGGCATTGCCCGACAGCGTCTCGAAGGTCAAACGGCTGACAAAACGCTCGGCGTTAGATGTCAATATAACGTCGACTGTGCAGCCGGATTTTTTTAACAATCCGATTATTTCGCACGCTTTATACGCGGCTATACAGCCCGTAACGCCCAAAACAACATTCTTCATTCTTCTTCGGCTATCCTTATTTTGTCATAATAGATTTCTTTTGCCGCTAAGGTTACCGGCTTGTCACCCGATTCTTTGAGATATTCGGGTTCTTGGGTAATAATTGCGCTGACTCTCTTGGATATGGCGCAAACAAGCGCATATCTGCAATCTGCTTTTTCGATAAGCTTATCGATAGGCGGGTCAATCATCATAATAGTGTTCTCCTTGTACAATCCAAATTATATATATTTTTCTTTAAATTAATACCTTTTTTAATGCCGATTTTATCGGCGGTTTTTTAGTCCAGCTCGTCTTCGGAAGATTTTTCGTCCTCCGGTCTTAGGTTCAGACGTCCAGATATCGTTTCAGTATGCAAGCCGCACAAAATTATATTTCCGCAATCCAAGACTATTATAGCTCTCGTCTTTCTGCCGCAGGTCGCGTCGAGCAATTTGTTGTTGTCTCTCGCGTCGTTTATCAGTCTTTTGCTCGGGAGAGTGTCGGGAGAAATGACCCCTATCACCCTGTCGCGGTTGACGATATTGCCGAAGCCTATGCTGACAAATTTGGTCTGGTTTTGATAATTGCTGCTGCTTTGATTGCCGATGTTCATTTTTGCTTATCCTATATCCAAAAACGGTGTCCGTATGAAGCTCTGCGTTTTCGCATTTTGGCATTTAGCCGTCATTCTATATTTTGACATTGCTCTCTTATTTTTTCCAATTCGGTCTTGACGTTTATAACTATGCGCGACAGCTCCATGTCGTTTGACTTGCTGCCGGTGGTATTGATTTCACGGTTCATTTCTTGAAGGGTAAAATCCATTTTTCTGCCGACCGGCTCATACGACTCGATTATGCCGAAAAAATGGCTTATGTGGATTTTTAGTCTTTCGATTTCCTCGTCGATACCGGCTCTGTCGGTAAAAAAAGCCACTTCGTTCAAAAGCTTTGCTTCGTCGACGGCTATTTCACCCAATGACTCCTTTATACGCGCCGTGAGCTTTTCTTTGTATTCGGCAAAAACCGACGGAGACCTTTTTTCGATAGCGGCGACGTTTTCGCGGATTCCTCTTAATTTTTCCGCAAGGTCGGCTTTTATAAGATTGCCTTCGCGCTCTCTGCTTGCATTGAGTTCTTTTAGTGCCTGCAAGGCGCATTCCGTTATAAGCGACAATAATACTTCTTCGTCGTCCGCGTTAAATACTTGCTTGAAGATGTCGCCGTTTCTCATAAGCGAGCTGAATTTTATATCGTTTTCGATTCCGAAGGTTTCTTGTATTTGTTCCGCGCTGCTTATGTATTCGTTTATCAGATTGTAGTTGATATCGAGCGCGACGGCGTCGTCGCGGTTGTCGGAATAATTTACCGATATTTCGATATGCCCCCTTGCCGCGTGATTTTCGACAAGCTTTTTTACCGTGTCCTCCGCAAAAGCAAAGGTCTTAAAATTTTTAAAGGCAATGTCCAAAAACCTGTGATTTACCGACTTGATTTCTATCGTAAGCGTCCGTCCGCCGGAGCTTACCGTGCTTCTGCCGTAACCGGTCATACTTTTCATATTATTTCCTCACGTTTTGTATATCAAAGTATTTCATGCGTAGTCTTCTGCAATGCCAAAAGGCAAAATAGACTTTTCGGAGTATCAGAGAAGCTTACAAATCTCGTCTTCTCCCGAATCGATTATCACGGTATCGCCGCTATCAAAAAACGCCCTTACCGTTCCAGTGTCGTTGATTTCGCCGATTTTGGCGGCTTTTATATTGTCCGAATGCAACGCCGAGAGAATTTCTTGCGGCTTGTCGGTAAATATCAGCATACTGCCGCTGGATATCAATCTGTAAGGGTCGAGTCCGAGCGTATTGCAAATCTTATTTGTCACGGGCAAAACGGGAATATCGGAAGTATAAATATCCGCGCCGGAATTTTGTGACAGGCAAACCTCGTATATCGCTCCGAAAACGCCGCCTTCCGTTATGTCGTGCATCAAAACGTCATAACCCGACACCGCCTTGCTCTCTTTTAAAACGCTTAGGTTTTCGGCAAGTCCGTCTACAAACAGACGGTCGCTATCGCTCAAAGACAGCTTTTCGCCCTTGTCGTTAGCGGCGATAATCGTTCCTTCGAGTCCGGCGTATTTTGTCATGATTATACTGTCGCCGCCTTGCAGCTTCCTTGCCGCAGGCTTTACGGTGCGTCCGAGCATTGTGCAGGATACAATCGTTCTGTTGACCGAAGGTGAAAATTCGGTATGTCCGCCCACGATATCGATATCGAGCGCGGCGGCTTGGCTTTGCGCTTCGGTCATGACCGCCCTTATGTCGTCGGGGGTCGCGTCGGTCGGTGCAATTATCGTCAGCAGACAGCAAAAAGGTTCTCCGCCGCCTGCGGCGATATCGTTAGACGAAACTATTATCGCCAGACGTCCGGCAATATGCGATGCGGCGGTAATCGGGTCGGAGGTGAGCAAGATGATGTCGCCGCATTTGACGGCGGCGCAATCCTTAGAGATTCCGGCGGACGATAAAACTTCGGGACGTTTCGTCCCGATGACGTCTATGACGTTGTTTGTGAGTTCGTCGTTTGTGAGTTTTCCTATCCGCATAATGCCGCCGAAAATATCCTTTTGTCATGCCGCGCACAACAAAAAGCTTAAAGTAGATAATCTTTTCTTATTATTATAACATATCTCGGAAATTATTTCAAGCGCAGACGCTATTATTTAAAAAGAATTAACGGAAATTTTGCCGTTTTGGCGTACACGGCGATACTTATAAGGCTAAAATGAATATTTATACAAAAAAATCTTGCATAACCACTCCGCATTTCGGCAAGCCGTTATCACTTTTTTAGCTTTGCAATCAACGCCGAAAATTTTTCTTCGTCTATTATCTCTATGCCGAGCTTTTGGGCTTTGTCGAGCTTGCTTCCCGCGTCGCTTCCGGCGACGACGAGATTGACCTTGTTTGACACGGTGTCGGCGGTTTCGCCGCCGTTGCTCTCGATTATTTCCTTAGCCTGACTGCGTTTAAAGCTTGCAAGCGCGCCCGTGAGTACGACGGTTTTGCCCAAAAATACGCCTGCGTTTCCGCTTTTTTTCTTTACGTCGTTGATTTGCAAGCCGATAGAAAAAAGCTCGTCTATCATGTTGAGATTTTTTTCGTTGTGAAAATAATCGTAAACGTTATTTGCCGTTATTCCCCCAAAATCTCTCATCTCTGTGATTTCTTCTGCGGCGGCGTTTTTTACAGCGTCTAAGCTGCGAAAATTCGCGGCAAGCTCCTTGCCCGCTTTTTTGCCTATATTTTCTATGCCGAGCGCATATATAAAATCGGCAAGCTCGGTATTTAGAGACGCCTTTATCGAATTGATGATATTCTCCGTCTTTTTTTCTTGAAAGCCGTCTAAAACGGCTAATTCTTCGGATTTTATGCGGTAAAGGTCAGGGATTGTTCTAAGATTGAGCTTATCATAGAATACTTCGACAGTTTTTTCGCTCAACCCGACTATATCCATAGCGTCCTTAGATGCGTAATGTTCGAGTTTTGATACGATGATATCTCTGCAATTATCCTGATTTGTACAATATATAAATATATTATCGTACCTAAGCTCACTGCCGCAAGACGGACAAAACGTCGGGGGCGCGACCTCGACCGAATCGGTATAATGCTCCGCTATGCCCGTTATCTCCGGAATGACGTCGTTGCTGCGCCTGATAAATACCTTTGAATTTATCCGTATATCCTTTCTTTTTATTTCGGAAATGTTACTTAGAGTCGCTCTTGCTACGGTGACGCCGCACAGCTCTACCGGTTCGAGTATTGCAAGCGGATTTATTTTTCCCGTTCTCGATACCTGCCATTTGACCTCTTTTAATACCGTAGTCACTTCTATCGCTTCAAACTTATAGGCGACCGAAAATCGCGGAAATTTCTCCGTGTAGCCCAATTCGTCACGGATATTCAAATCGTCCACCTTTATAACCGCGCCGTCTATCAGATAGTCCAAGCCCTCTCTTTTGGCGTTTATTTCGCTCACACATTCCGTCAAGTATTCTATATCGCACGACTTTTTGAAATACTCCGCGACGCGAAAACCGTTATTTTTTAAAAATACGACCATTTCGGACTGCGTGCCGAACAAGCTTTCTTCCGAATACCCGACGTTATACACTATTACGTCGAGCATTCGCGACGCCGTAACCGTCGGGTCGAGATTACGCACCGCGCCCGCGGCGGCGTTGCGTTCGTTTTTTAACGGCGCATCGGGATTTTTTTGGTTATACCGACTGAGAGCCGACTTCTTCATTATCACTTCGCCCTGTATCTCTACCGTTCCCGTATAAGGTATTTTGAGCGGAACGGTCTTGACCGTCACAATCTGAGCCGTGACGTCTTCGCCCGTAACTCCGTTGCCCCTTGTCGCGGCGGTCTTTAAAAGACCGTCCTTATAGAGCAGGTTTACCGACAATCCGTCAAATTTGTATTCCAAGGTAAAGGCGGTGTTTTTGTATGACGCATTTATTTTTTCAAACCATTTTTTCAATTCTTCCGCGCTTTGGCATTTGTCAAGGCTGTAAAGGCGTTGCTTGTGGGTGTACTTTTTAAAGCCCTTCAATACTTCGCCGCCCACTCTTTTTGTCGGCGAATCGGCAAATACAATACCCGTAGCCTTCTCCGCCGCGCAAAGCTCGTCATACAGCTTATCGTATTCCTTATCGGCGGCTATCGGCTCGTCAAGCACATAATAGTGATAAGCGTATTTATTTAATATATCGATAAGTTCTCTCATTCTGTCCGACATAAAACCCCTCCGGCGAATTTATCTTCTTATTATTTTCAAAGCCGTTTTGATAATATTTTCCGCCCCCGACACGCTTTCCGCCGCCTTTGCCGCCGCCTTGACCGAATCGTTTTTGGAAAAGCCCAACGCTTGAAGCGCGACTGCGGCGTCGTCTACGTCTCGGCTCATCTCTTCTTTAATGTTATCCTTAGAGACGGCTTCCAACCCTTCCGACAGCTCTATTTTTTCCTTCAACTCCAAGATTATTCTCGCGGCGGTTTTTTTGCCTATGCCCTTGACGGACGAAAGACGCGCCGAATCGTTTCTTGCTATTGCGTAAGCCAAATCGTAAGGATTGATTTCGTTGAGAATGGCGAGCGCGCCCTTAGGTCCTATCCCCGAAACGGTTATGAGCCGCAAAAACATAGTTTTTTCTTCCTTGCTCTGAAAACCCAATATCGCGACACCGTCCTGCTTGACATGAAAATAAGTATAGACAAGCGCGTCGTCGCCTGCGTTTAGCAGCGCCAGCATATTATTTGATACGAGGATTTCATAGCCTATGCCGTTGTTGTCGACTATAAGACGGTCGCTTTCTTTGTCGGTGATTTTTCCTTTTATATACGAATACATATTTACCCCTTTTTATTTCATATTATTTTTGCCGCCGCAGCAGTTTTATTTGAATTTTGTTTCTCCGTAAGACGCTTTCATTTGCGGCGAACGGCAATACTGCGCGTGGCAGAGAGCTATCGCGAGCGCGTCTGCGGCGTCGTCTGGCTTTGGAATCTTGTCGAGCTTCAAGAGAGTTTTTACCATTTGCTGCATTTGATGTTTGTCCGCCCTGCCGTAGCCGGTCACCGACTGCTTGACTTGAAGGGGCGTATATTCATAGAGCCTTCCGCATTCTCTAATGGCGGTCAGCATCAGCACTCCGCGTGCTTCCGCCACCCTTATAATGGTCTTTTGATTGTTGTTAAAATACAAATCCTCTATCGCCACGTCGTCCGGCTTGTATTTATTTATTATTTTTTCCATGCTTTCAGCCACCATAGCCAATCTGACCGCCGTCATTTCCTCCTTAGGAGTCTCGATGACGCCGTAATCGACGACTGTATGCAAGCCGCGTTCCGACCTTATTATCCCGTATCCCACTATCGCGATTCCGGGGTCTATTCCCAAAATAATCAAACAAACACCTCTTTTTTTATTGCTAAAATTCGCCTTATATTATATAATAAAGATAATTTTAAATAAAGTCAATTTATTAATCTCTCATCATCAAAATTTTTATTCAACGGAGGAAATATGGCAAAAATGAAAATCGTCCTTGCGTACTCGGGAGGACTTGACACGTCTATAATAATACCGTGGTTATTAGAGAACTACGATTGCGAAGTCATCGCCGTCGCCGGCGACGTCGGACAGGGCGAAGAGCTTGACCCGGTAAGAGAAAAGGCTATAAAATCAGGCGCAAGCAAGATTTATATAGAGGACTTGCGCGACGAATTTGTCGACGACTTCGTATTTCCTACCTTAAAGGCGGGCGCGGTCTACGAAGAAAAATATCTTCTCGGCACGAGCATGGCGCGCCCCGTCATCGCCAAGCGTCTGGTCGAAATCGCCGAAACCGAAAAAGCCGACGCGATATGTCACGGCTGCACCGGCAAGGGCAACGACCAGGTGCGCTTCGAGCTGACTATAAAGGCTCTCAATCCTTCTCTCAAAATCATTGCGCCGTGGCGTATATGGGATATCAAATCACGCGAAGACGCCATCGACTATGCCGAAAAAAAGAATATCCCCGTTCCCGTCACAAAAAAACGTCCTTACAGCATGGATAGAAATATCTGGCATTTGAGTCACGAGGGCGGCGTTCTCGAAGACCCTTGGAACGAATCGCCGACCGACGTTCCGGTACTGACAAGGCTTCCCGAGAACGCTTCGTCTACGCCGGAATATATAGAAATAGCCTTTGAAAAAGGTCTCCCCGTCGCCTTGAACGGCAAAAAAGCAAGCGGCTACAAGCTCCTTGAAAAGCTCAACAAAATCGGCGGCGAGCATTCTATCGGTATCGAGGACATTGTTGAAAACCGTCTTGTCGGCATGAAATCAAGGGGCGTATACGAAACGCCGGGCGGTACGATACTCGTCGAAGCTCTCAAAATACTCGAAAGTATCACCCTTGACAAAGAAACCCTGCATTTTAAGCAGCATCTTTCGTTAAAATTTGCCGACCTTGTATATAACGGACAGTGGTACACACCGCTCCGCGAAAGCCTTTCGGTCTTTTTTGACAAAGCTCTCGAAACGACCACCGGAACAGTCAGGCTCAAACTCTACAAAGGAAGATGTTATCCTGCCGGAGTCAAGAGTCCGTACTCTCTGCACGACATCGACATCGCCACCTTCTCCGAAGACGAGGTGTACAATCAAAAGGATGCCGAAGGCTTTATCAATCTCTTCGGACTTCCGCTCAAAGTGAGAGCCTTAAAAATAAAAAATACCCAAGCCAAGAAAAAATAATTGCAATCCGCATAGTATTCTCCGTTTTGCGTTAAAGCATAATACTATGCACGATAAACCGATAAGGAAAAGCTTAACTATGGAATACCGCACCGGAAATTTTAATAAAGATATGGACAAGCTTGCAAAAGAATTCAATTCTTCTCTGTCCGTAGATAAGCGTCTTTTCCGCGAGGACATAGACGCGAGTATAGCGCACGCAAAAATGCTGCAAAAATGCCGCATTATCGCAAGCGGCGACGCGGACGCTATCATTGCCGGACTCACCGGCATCAAAGCCGATATCGAAAGCGGCGCGCTAAAAGTCAAAAATGCCGAAGACATTCATATGTTTGTCGAATCGGAATTGACAAAAAAAATCGGCGATGCCGGAAAAGCCCTTCACACCGCGAGAAGCCGCAACGACCAAGTAGCGACCGACTTTAAGCTGTATGTCCGAAAATCCTGCGATATTACCGCAGAGCTTTTGTCAAATCTGATTTTTAAGCTCACTGAGCTTGCCGAAAAAAACACCGATGCAGTCATGCCCGGCTTTACCCATCTCCAAAAAGCTCAGCCCGTAACGGCGGCGCATCATCTCATGGCGTATGCGGAAATGTTTTTTAGAGACCTGACGAGATTTAAGGATTGCCGCAAAAGGCTCAATTCTCTGCCTTTGGGCAGCCGCGCCCTTGCCGGAACGCCCTATCCGATAGACAGAGATTACGTTAAGGAGCTGCTTCAATTTGACAGCATATCCAATAACTCTATCGACGGCGTTGCCGACAGAGATTTTGTCACTGAATATCTCTATTGCGCCGCCAATACAATGACCCATTTGTCGCGCTTTGCCGAAGAAATTATCATATTTTCATCGTCCGATTACGGATATATAACCGTTGACGAAGCCTATTCCACAGGTTCGAGCGTAATGCCCCAAAAGCGAAACCCCGACATAGCCGAGCTTATCAGGGGCAAAACGGGCAGAGTCTTCGGCGCGCTGACGGCTATGCTCACGACAATGAAGGCACTTCCGCTCGCCTACAATAAGGATATGCAGGAGGACAAGGAAATATTTTTTGATGCCGACGACACCTTGTCAAGCTGTTTGAATGTCTTTACGGGAATGGTGACGACGCTAAAATACAACAAAGAAACCATGTTCTACGCTTGCGCTTTCGGATATATCAACGCCACCGACGCCGCCGACTACCTTGTCACTCTAAGGGGCATACCTTTCCGCACGGCATACGGCATAATCAGCGCGCTCGTAGGCTACGCCGTATCAAAAAATAACACGCCGCTCGACGTTTTGACCTTAGAAGAATTTAATACCTGCCATATTAACGGCGACAAAAAGGACTTAATCAAAGAATTTAATCGTCTAAACAAAGAAAAGCCGCTCTTTGCAGCGGATATCTATCAAAAAATCAATATACAAAACATTCTCGATACCCTGACCTCCGATGGCGGACCGGCGGAAGAAGCCGTCAAAAAATCCATATTAAATCTGCGTAAAAGACTTGAAGCTTTATAAAGCAAGCTCCGTACAAAGGATATAAATTTTAAGACATAAAAAAAAACCGAACGGCGTTCGGTTTTTTTTTGTTATGTATCATAGTAGTAATATTTAATCCGCTTGCGTTTCCGTCGCTTCGCCCGTCGGCGGCTCGGACGCAACCGTTTTATCGGCAAGGATAATTTTTTCGGTCGGTTGAAGCGACGCAAGATATTTATTAAGACGAGGTTTTATCTTGTAGACAAAAACCGCAGAAAGTGCGATTTTTAACGCGTCACCCGGCAAGAAAGGAACAAAGCCGGATATAAGAGCCGCTTTAAATTTCATATTCAAAGATATCATGAGCCACGCTACGCCAAAAACGTAACAAGCCAACACGCCGAGTATCATCGGGAGAAAATAAATCCAAAGCTTTTCTCCGAATTTCTTCCTGAACAAGCCGACAAAAAAGCCCGTAACCCACGCCATAGCGATATATCCGACGATATATCCGCCCGTGCTGCCGAGCAAAACCGTTATGCCGCCTTTAAAATACCCGAAGACAGGCACGCCTACAAGCCCCAAAAGCACATAGACTGCAATGGAAATTGTACCGTGCTTCGGTCCGAGTAAAGCTCCTGCGCAAAGCACGGCAAAGACGCCGAAGGTTATCTGCACGGGTTGAATAGGAATGTTGATTTGGGCGCATATCGCCGTCAACGCCGCAAAAAGCGCATAGATTGCTATCGCATGAGTAGTATTTTTTTTCATTGCCGCTGCCGCATCCTTTTTTTAGACCGCATAGTATTCTATAAAACGTCGTTTTGTGGAATACTATACATTTCTTATTCGATTATGTCAAACGGCTTGGATATGTTGTTGATTTCATCCGTTAAAAGAGATATTTTGCCCTTGCTTTCTTCTAAAACTTCCAAACATTTCTTGGAAAGCGTTACGCCTTTGTTAAAAAGCTCGATGCTTTCGGTCAGACTCATGTTCGGGTTTTCGAGTTTTTTTGTCAAATCTTCAAGCTCGGCAATGCTCTTGTCAAAATCAGTTTTCATCTTTGTTTCCTTCAAACCGTTTGCTCGATTATTTTATCATAGAAACGGCATATTGTCAACCGTATAACTCTATATGGTTGACATTAAAATTATATTTCTTTATTGATATTCAAATACTTAGATATATCGAATTTGTTCCAAGGCACTTCGTTTTCGGGCGGATACGCTATAAAAACCATAGTCTTGCCCGTGACGGGATGCGGAAATTTTAACACCGCCGCCCAAAGCGCAAGATTTGAGCCGGGACGGGCTTTTCCGTAGCGGTGGTCGCCGTAGATAGGCGTTCCGATAGCGGAGGTCTGCACTCTCGCCTGATGTCCTCTCCCCGTCAAAAGGTTTATATTCAATAGCGAAAGCGTCCTTTCATGGAGCGTTTCGAGAACCTTGTAATTTAACTCGGCTTTTTTTGCTCCTGCGGTAGCCTGCGGAACGATACGCACGACATTTTGTTCTTCGTTTTTTAAAAGATAATGGGTCAGGCGCGCATTTTTTTCTCTCGGCACGCCGTCTACGACGGCAAAATACGTCTTTTCAAAATCGCCGTCCTTTATGCTTTCGGAGAGCCGCGCCGCCGCCTTGCTCGTCTTTGCAAAGACCATAACTCCGCCCGTCGGGCGGTCAAGTCTATGTACAAGCCCCAAAAAAGCGTTGCCTTCCTTTAAATACTTTTCCTTTAAATATTCCTTTAAAAGAGTGAGCATATCGGGGTCTTTTGTTTCGTCCTCTTGCGACGGCACGTTCTGGGGTTTTACGGCAACCAAAAGGTGGTTGTCCTCAAACATTATTTGTATATCTTCTTTTTTTATATTCATAAATCACCTTACTTTTTGTAAATGAACGATATGCTATTACCGTGAAAAAACCGTCAAGCCGCTTGCTCCGCAAGGTAAAGCGATTTTTTCTTCCGTCGGCAAGCCCAATTCGTATGCGTCATAAAGCGCGCCGCTTCCAAAAATCAGTTGCTGTATATTTTTTAGCACGCCGGGTTGCAAGCCGGTAGTATAAGAATTTATCAGATGAAAAAGCGGATTGTCGCTCATCACCTTGCCCGTCAGCTTGACAAGCTCATAAATGCCGTCTTCTATTCTCCAAACCTCGTTATTAGGACCTCTTCCGAAGCTCGGCGGGTCCATAATGACCGCGTCGTATTTTTTGCCGCGTTTTATTTCTCTGTTGACAAATTTTAGGCAATCGTCGATGATGTATCTGACGTCCGCGCCGTCCTGTCCGCTCAGTGAAACATTTTCCTTTGCACGGTCTACCATAGACTTAGCCGCATCCACATGGCAGACGCTCGCCCCTGCCGAAAGACAAGCCGCCGTCGCACCGCCGGTATATGCAAAGAGATTGAGTACGTTTATACCGCGTCCGGCGGACTTTATCAGCTCGGTCATAGTATTCCAATTAACGGCTTGTTCGGGAAATAATCCCGTATGTTTAAAGCCCATCAATTTGAGCGAAAAGGTCAAATTTCGCCACGAAACGTTGAAGCCGTCGGGAATGCTCTTCAAAAACTCCCACTTGCCGCCGCCCGTAGTATCGCGGTTATAAACGGCGGCAAGCCCCTTATAGTCGCGCATATTTATCCTTGCCGGCCATATTATCTGGGGGTCGGGACGAAGAAGGATAAATTTACCCCATTTTTCAAGCTTCATACCGTCGCCGGTCGCTATGATTTTGTAATCCTTCCATTCGGTATTTATCTTCATAATTTCCTTGACGCGGCGACTTTAAGCGTAAGCTCGACGTCCGTTCCGTTGATGTCCCACGTCTTTTTGTAGCCGTCGTCAAATAGCCCTTCGGTCGTCTTGTCGGCGAGAACGTCGCCGCTGATTTTTCCGCTCAAAAATATCTCCGCATATTCCTTTTTGTCCGTCTTGAAGCCTATAAAGATATGGTCCGTGACGTTAAAGCCGGCTTCCTTTCTCATCGATTGTATTTTGCTGACTATTTCTCTCGCGTTACCCTCTTCGATGAGCGCGTCTGTGAGATTTGTGTCCAAAACTACGGTAAGAGCCTCACCCGATTCCGCGACAAAGCCTTCCTTGTTTACGGGAGATATGAGCAGGTCGCCTTCTTTAAATTCGACCGTTTCGCCGTTCAAATTTCCTATGAAAACGCCGTTTGCTTTGAGCGCGCTCACAACGTCGTAGCAATTCACCGACGCAAGATATTCTCTGACTTCTTTGATACGGCTTCCGAATTTTGGTCCTAAGACCTTTAACTGCGGTTTGATGTCGTAAGTCAAAAACTTCTCGTCGTTGACGATAGCCGATATTTCCTTGACGTTGATTTCGTCCTTTATAAGGTCTTGAAGCTCCTTGCCGAAGAGCGCACGCTGTGCCGTGTCCTTTAAATACAAACGGCTCAAAGGCTGTCTGTTTTTGATATTCGCCTTACTTCTGCAAATTCTGGCAAGCTCGACGGTTTCTAAGACATAATCCATGCCGTCCTCTAAGGCTTTGTCTGCATACTTCTTGTCGCAGGACGGATAATCGCACAAATGCACGCTTATAGGCGCGTCTTTATAAAAATTGACGACGATGTTTTGATAGATTTGCTCGGCAATAAAAGGAGTAAACGGCGCGATGAGCTTAGATAATTGGCTCAAAACGGTATAAAGCGTCATGTATGCCGCCTTTTTGTCGTCCGTCATCTCGCTGCCCCAATATCTTTCTCTCGAACGCCTTATATACCAATTACTCAATTTGTCGGTAAATTCTTGTATGCGTCTGGCACTTTCCGTGATTTTATATTCGTTAAGACCGTCGTCGACGTCCTTTATGAGCGAATTGAGATTGGCAAGTATCCACTTGTCGAGAAGCGAAAGGTTACAATCCTTTAATTTGTATTTCGACGGGTCGAATTTGTCGATGTCGGCGTACAGAACATAAAAAGCGTAGACGTTCCAAAGCGTTCCCAAAAATTTTCTCTGAGATTCGCTCACGGCTTCTCCGTAAAAATTCGACGGTATCCACGGCGGACTGACGGTATAAAAATACCACCTTACAGCATCCGCACCCTGCTTATCGAGAACGCTCCAAGGGTCTACGACGTTGCCCTTGTGCTTGCTCATTTTTACGCCGTCCTTGTCGTTGATATGTCCGAGAACGATACAGTTTTTGAAGGAAGGCTTGTCAAAAAGCAATGTCGATATGGCTATCAAGGTATAAAACCAACCGCGTGTCTGGTCGACGGCTTCGCTGATAAAATCCGCCGGATAGCGTTTTTCAAATATCTCCTTATTTGAAAAAGGATAATTCCACTGTGCAAAGGGCATCGAGCCGCTGTCGTACCAGCAATCTATTACTTCCTTTGTCCGTTTAAAAGTGCCGCCGCAAGAGCATTTAAAGGTCACTGCATCGACATACGGCTTATGAAGCTCTATGTCGTCTTTTTTGCCCGATAGCCCGATAAGCTCCGCCTTACTGCCGACGGCGTGAAGCTTGCCGCATTTGTCGCACACCCAGATAGGCAGCGGCGTTCCCCAATATCTCTCTCTCGACAGACTCCAATCCTGTACTTCGTCGAGAAAGTTTCCCATTCTGCCCGTGCCGATAGCCGGAGGCATCCAATTAATCGAAGCGTTGTTTTTGAGCAGTGCTTCTCTGACCGCAGTCATTTTGATAAACCAGCTCGACCGCGCATAATACAGAATCGGCGTGTCGCATCTCCAACAAAACGGATAGCTATGCTCGTAGAGCAGCTCCTTAAAAAGCAGCTTCCTGCCCTTTAAAAGCGATATGATGAGCTTGTCGGCGTCCTTTGCAAACATACCCTTGACATCGGTTGCTTCGTCGGTAAAATTACCCCTGTCGTTGACCATTTGGACGAACGGCAGCTTGTAAGCCTTGCCGACCTCATAGTCGTCCTGACCGAATGCGGGCGCGATATGGACTATTCCCGTGCCGTCCGTAAGGGTGACAAAACTGCCGCAGGTAATGTAATATGCCTTTTCCTTGGCTTTTGTATCATAAGCGAAGAGCCGCTCGTATTCGGTATATTCGTAGTCCTTTCCTGTCCTTGTATCTATTACACTGTAAGAGCCTTCTTCAAAAAGCGAAGGAATAAGCGCGTCCGCGAGTATATAATATTCTTGATTGACGCGTATCTTGGAATACTTTTCCTTTGGATTTACGCAAAGCGCGACGTTAGACGGAAGCGTCCACGGCGTAGTCGTCCATGCGATAAAGTACTCGTCCGTCTTATTTTTGAGTTTAAATTTGACGTATATGGATTTTTCTTTGACGTTTTTGTAGCCTTGCGCTATCTCGTGCGAAGAAAGCGCAGTGCCGCAACGCGGACAATAAGGCACTATCTTATGCCCCTTGTATATCAGTCCTTTGTCAAAAATCCGCTTCAAGGACCACCATACCGACTCGATATAGCCGTCCTGATAAGTGATATAAGGGTCGTCCATGTCCATAAAAAAACCGACGCGTTCGCTCATTTTTTCCCATTCGGCTTTATATTTCCAAACGCTTTCTTTGCATTTTTTGATAAATGGCTCGACGCCGTAGCGTTCGATATCGGCTTTTCCGTCAAGTCCGAGTGACTTTTCGACCTCTATCTCCACAGGCAAGCCGTGAGTATCCCAGCCGGCTTTTCTCAATACGTCATAGCCCTTCATGCTCTTATAGCGCGGAATAATGTCCTTGATAACCCTTGTCAAAATATGTCCGATATGCGGCTTGCCGTTTGCAGTCGGCGGTCCGTCATAAAAGGTAAACGCCGGCTTTCCTTCGCCGTGCTCGACGGTTTTTTTAAAAATACCGTTGCTTTTCCAAAATTCTAAAACTTCTTTTTCTCTCTCGCAAAAATTCATATCGGCGGTTACTTTTTTGTACATTATAAAAACCTCGTTTTTTATGAAGATATAAATCGTTATTACAAAATATTGCATAAAAACAATACAAATATTGCCTTTATTAGATTAGTCCTATAACCTATCTGCCGACATATTTTGCGTCTTTTTGCCTTATACAGCGTTGCCTTTTCCTTGTGTAGCTTACGCTACACGGCGTCAAATGCGCCTTGTATAAGGCAAAAATCCGCTACAATCTGTTCGTCATATAGGTTATAGGACTAATCTATTATATAAAAAAATAATAAAAAAGTAAAGCAAAAGAAAGCTTAACTTTTGTCGACAATGATTTAGGTTATCTATACGCAAAAACGGACAAAAATAAAAGCCGTTTCCGTATATTTATCGCCGAAAACAGCCGTTTTATTTTTTTTTGAAACACCGCGCGGGCGTTCCTATCAAATAAGCTTCGCGTGATTATTCCGCGACCTTTCCGTAAACGCTTACCTGCTTATCGGTCTTGCCCTTTCTCTCAAATTTTACAATGCCGTCTACAAGCGCAAAGAGAGTGTCGTCCTTGCCTATGCCGACGTTGTTGCCCGGATGAACTCTTGTTCCGCGCTGTCTGACGAGAATATTACCGGCAAGAACAAACTGCCCGTCAGACCTTTTAGGTCCGAGTCTTTTTGACGCGCTGTCACGACCGTTACGGGAGCTTCCTACGCCTTTTTTATGAGCAAAAAGCTGAATATTAATAAACATTTTAAATTACCTCCAACTGAATGAAATCTGAATATCCCAGATAAAGGTCGGAGACCCCCAAATACAGCGTTTTTAAAATAACGTCCGCATCGTGTTTTTGTCTGTCCGTAATCTTATCGGGAAGAGTCATTTTGAGATAGGCTTTTTCGTCGTTTTTTTCAAAGTCGGCGTTGACTCCGGCTATTTGCAATATGCCGAGAACCGCCGTCTGGACTATCGACGACAAGGCGGCGCATACGATATCCTCTCCGCTGACGCCGTAATCGGTGTGTCCGTCGCATTCTATTTGATAAAAGTCCAAGCCTTTTTTAAAAAATCTAACGATAGTCATTATTTTACGATGTCGAGAACTTTGACCGCCGTAAACGGCTGTCTGTGTCCCTGTTTCTTTCTTACGTTTTTCTTTGCTTTGTAACGATAAATGACAAGCTTGTCGCCTTTGCCCTGACCGATAACTTCGGCCTCGCAATATGCGCCTTCGACAACGGGATTTCCCGTCGTTATCTTACCGTCGTCAGCAAGCAATAGCACGTCGAATTTGACTTTATCACCTTCGTTGAGTTGTAGTTTTTCTACTTTGATGATAAGGTCTTTTTCGGCTTTGTACTGTTTGCCGCCGGAAACAATGATAGCATACATGAATGGTTTTCCTCCTCCGACTAATCTCGCTAATAAGGCGACCGTTAAACGGTACTTAAAGAGCCTTTTTTACGCGGCTTTTGACATATTAACATAAAAGAAGCCTTGTGTCAAGAAATTTCAATGTCTTTTTGTTGTTTTTTGACATTTTGTCGTTTAGGTAAAGGCTAAAAGGTATTATATTGTGCAAAAAACAAAAAGCGGCGTACAATCCGCATCGCCGCTTTAAGCATAAAATCAAATTAACTGTGCATCCCTTATTGACCAGTCCTGCCGAAACGGTACTGTTGACAGGTGACTCCTTCAAAGCTTCCCCATGGCACATATAATGGTCTGCTTAATGCTGCTCCCTCACGGTCCTGACATGGTTCACAGATTTACATTGGATGGGACCTTGATATCAACATTCCTTATCAAAGTCAGACTTTCCACACAACCGCCGCTAAGGGCATTCGGTCCCGCTATAGCGGATTGCGGGTCACAGGGCACCGCTAGCTCCCCACTTAGCACAGCCTTAACATTATATCAGCATTTCAAAATTTTTGCAACCGAAAACAAGGGGCGATAAAAAATTTTGGAGAATGCGGGGTTAAGGGGCTTTATGGTCTAAATAAATATTCAAACCTAAAAGTCCTCCAATGTAATGATATTGTATTGACTATATTTACTATCGATTACACTTTCGCCGTATATCTTTTTCAAGTTTTTGGCTTTGATAATATCTCTACTTTGACCTTTGAAAAGTATCTTGCCGTTATGTATGGCGATTGTATCACCACCAAGACGCAAGGCGTGGTTCGGGTCGTGGCAAGTAAAGATAATCGTTTTGTCATTTTCTTTTTGGCATTTTTTTAAGAAGTGTAAAACGGCATATTGATTTTTCATATCAAGGCTTGCAGTCGGTTCATCAAGTATAATGATTTTTGCATCTTGCAATAAAGCCCCAGCGATTATTACAATTTGTCGTTCGCCACCGGATAGTTCGCACATTTTCTTTTGTAATTTATCTTCATCAATGTCAAGATTTTTTATAAAGTGTTTGACTTTATTTAAGTCGTCCGTTGTTGGTTGCCATAACAAATTTCGTTGATTCGTAAAAGACAATAATAAAAACTCTTCAACCGTAAAAGCCATATTATTATTTGTGTTTTGCGGAACATACGCAATATATTTAGAGCGTGCCGTGTCGCTATATTCTTTTATAGGTTTGTTGTTTAATAAAATTGTGCCGTTTGTTTGGCGTTGCAACCCTGCAATCAATTTAATAAGTGTTGTCTTGCCACAGCCATTTAAGCCAAGAAAAACATTTATAGTATTTTCATTTATTTCAAGGTTTATATCTTGTAAAACGGGTTCGCCTTTGTGATATTCAAAAGACAAATTTTCAATTTTAATAAGGCAATTATTATCTTCCTTGTCAGTCAATTCCATATTTTTGCCCCTTTTTGAAAGTTAAGATTGCGATAAATAAAATAATACCGAAAAAGCCCGTAATCGCACCGACAGGAATTTCGCTTGTCGTTAATGTGCGTGCCAGCGTGTCGCATATCATCATAAACGAACCGCCAAAGAGAATAGCAAGTGGAATTGATTTTTGAGTTGTATGTCCTGCAAGTAATCTTGCAATATGTGGGATTACAAGACCGACCCAACCAATAACGCCAGCAATAGAAACGGATAACGCCGTAAGTATTGTTGCAAACCCGAGAATAATAATTCGCCATAGTTTGTAATTCACACCTTTACTGCGTGCTTGTTCTTCACCGAGTGCAATATTGTTTAAGATTTTACCGCTAATACAATATAAAAACGTAACGCAAATTGAAACGACAATCATAATAATAATTGTTTGCTCCATTGTAACGGACGCAAAAGAACCCAAGAGCCAAAAGACGATATTTGGCAGTTGCGTGTCTGCGTCAGCCATTGACTTAATTAAACTTACGACCGCACCCATAAATCCCGAAACTAAAACGCCCGAAATAATTAAAATCGTCATTGATTTGTTTTTGAAAAGCCGTGCAATAAATAAAGTTAGACCCATTGCCAATACACCAAGAACGAACCCAAGAAATGATATTGCAATAAGTGGCAAGCCAATTAAAATACCCCAAGCAATACCGACACTTGCACCCGATGAAACGCCGATTATATCGGGCGATGCTAATTCATTTTGAAAAGTGTTTTGATAAATTATGCCAGCAACGGCAAGAGCAACACCAATAAAACAAGCCGACAATAAGCGTGGCAACCGCAATTTCCATATTATATTGTTTGCTGTTTCGCCGTTATCCCCATTAAATAATGCGTTTATGACTTCGCTAAAAGACAAGTGATATTGCCCCATACAAAGTGATAGCACAAAAACAAAAGCCATAAATATAAAGCCTACAATCAAATAAAGCCAGCCGTATTTATGCCAAGTTTTCGCCATTTGCTTTTTTTCCGTTTAACATATTTGTTGCGTCATTATCACTTATTGTTTTGCCAAAATATTTTTGCATACTGTCTTTTAACATTTGCGTAATATCAAAATTGAATTTGTCGGGGTAGATTTTATTTGCCATATCTGCTAAATAAATTGAAAGTTCCACGCCGTTTTGCTCAAACATTACAAAGCCAACACCGATATTAAAAATTTTATCATTTGTTACAGCAGACAGACCCGACCAAATGCTATCAGTTCTTATATTGTTTATTATTGTGTTTTGGAAAGCACCACCTACAAAAATATAATCGGGGTTTGTGGATAATAAAACTTCTGCGGTGGGTTCGCTTGAAGTAAAATCTTTACTTACATAATTCAATTTGAGATATTTGGCGATTGTATTTTGTATTGTCTTTTCGCTATTTTCGGTATATCGTATCCCTTTGTTTTTATCGCCACGCACATAATATAAACTTTGCGTTGTTTGTATGGTTGCTAATTTGAGAATAATTTCGTCTTTTATTGCGGTAAATTCATTTTCCCATTCATTTATTTTTGTTTTAATTTCGTTTCCTTCCCATATCTTTTTGATTATTTCGGCAAAAGCAAAAACGCTGTCATCATAATTCGGGGTGCCATATTGACTGACTGTAAAAGCAGTTATGCCGTGTTCACGCAAATTATCGGCAATATATTTTTCGGGTGCAATAACCAAATCAACACCACGAGCAAGATATGTTTCAACCGTTGTGTCATAATCATAAGCAAAATAATTTTCACTATGCGGATAAATAGTTTTCGCCCATTCGTTATTAAGAACGGTGTAATAAACGCCGTCAACTTTTTCGCCAAGTCCAAACGCAACAAGCATATCAACGGCAGACCGAGCAAGAACGGCAACTTTTGACGCATTCTTTTTGACGGTTACAGTATCGCCGACCATATCGGTTATTGTAACGCTATTCACTGGTTTATCGTTTGTATTTCGCAAACCCAAATACAACCCGATTGACGCACCAATAACCACAACAACGCAAATAATTGAAATTACAACTTTGTTTTTCATTTCCACTCCTTTCGTTAGTTTCATGGTTTACTCCTTTCATTTATTTATTTGTTTTGCTTGAAGTTATGCTCTCTCTAATATGAAAAATTTTTTATAACAAAAAAACAACTCCGTTATCTCACCTAAGCGAAAAACCGGAATTGTTTTGATTTTTTGATAATATATTAAATTGTTTTAGCGCATTATAAAATACGGCCATATAATAGGTGTACCCCCCCCCGATATAGCTGATATTATATCGCGTTTTCCTTCGTGTTTTTCTTTGATTATTGCAGTGCTTTTTACATTTTTCATAATATAACTCTTTTGTGTCTTTATTTATTATTATAGTTTACTATAAAATTTGCTATTTGTCAATAATTTTACGGATATTAATTACAAAATGTAAATTAAATTGCCGCACCTTTTTGACTAAGCGGCTTTTTTTGCGAATTTTTTTTGAATACCGCGCTTTATGAGCGAAGCTCCCGAGCCGATTCCGATTAAGACGATAAAGATTTCTAATCTGCCTAATATCATTCCGATTATCTCGACTATAAGGGTCGCCGTTCCCGTCTCGGGACCCGTTAAGCCTATCGACAAGCCGACGGTGCCGAGTGCGGAGGCAAATTCAAACATCGCGTCCGACAGAGAGCAGTCCGCCGTCAGAGTCATGAGCAACGAGCCGACGATGAAGATAAAAATATAACAAGAAGCAAAGCCTATTACATTGGCTTTTAAATTGTCGTCTATCGGAGTCTTGCCCTGCGCGCCGTAATAGTTAAGGGATATTATTTTTCGCGGCGGCAAAAAACGCCTGCGGATATTTTCGCCCGTAACTCTCATGAGCAGATAGACGCGTGTCAGCTTTATTCCGCCTGCCGTAGAGCCTAATCCCCCCCCTATAATCATAAGCAGTATCAGGACTCCTATGACAAAGGGCGGCCATGTCTCATACGATGCCGTAGAAAATCCCGCCGTAGTCAAAGCGGACACGATATTGAAGAGCGCGGCGCGTATGCTTTCGCCGACGCTCATATAGACTCCGTAAAACAAGGACAACGCCGTAACCGTGATAAAGACTATCAGAAGCACGGACATAAAACGTATCTCGCTGACGCGACCGGCTCTTTTAAATTTCCTTTTGACAAGGAGCAGCAGCACGGCAAAATTTATCGTTCCGATAATCATCAAAATCACCGTCCACGCCTCTATCGCAAAGCTGCCGTAAGCTCCTATATTGTCCGCTTGCGTCGAGAAACCGCCGGTAGCCAAAGCGCACATAGCGTGAATCAAGCCGTCAAAGGGCGGCATACCCATAATAATATATCCTACCGTCCCTACGACAAGCAAAACTAAGTAAATAACTATAATAGTTTGAGCGGTTTTCTTTAAATTTGGCATGAGCTTGTCGGTATGCCCTTCCGCGCTGTAAAGACTCATCGACTGCTTGCCGCCCATAAACATGACCATAACCATGACAAAGCCCAAGCCGCCGCAAAACTGCATGAAGCCGCGATAAAAATGGAAGATGTGCGGCGTAGCTTCGACGTCGATGACCGTCAAGCCGGTAGCCGTCCAACCGCTGACCGCTTCAAAAAAAGCGCGCACATAATCGAGCTGACCCGAAATAAAAAAGGGAAACGCTCCGGCAAAAAAGCTGTAAAGCCATATCAATAAGACCGTCCTTCCGCCGCTTCGCGCCGCTTCGCTTCCGCTTCTGCGCTTAGAAAGCATACACATCATTATGCCCAATGCAACCGATATCAAGGACGGAATAAGAAAGGAAGGAGCATACTTGATTTCTGCCGGATAAAACGGCAATACCGCTATCGGAACGGCGAGTAAAACTCCTATCATCATCACAAGCTTGCCGCCTGCGCCGCAATGCAAAAAAATTTTATTCTTCATATACGTCCCGTCAATTCCTTTATCGCCGCCATTTCTTGCTTATCCGACGATATCAAAACCAACATATCTCCCGCTAAGATACGCGTGTCGCCGCGCGGTATCATGCTTTTTTCGCCGCGCAAAATACAGCCGATAATAACCTCCTTTGGCAAATTGATTTCTTTTAGCCGTTTGCCTGCCACCGGCGCGGATTCGGTTATCGGCACTTCAGCAATACTGACGCGCGCTTCGCCTATCGGAATCAATGCGGCTATTCCGTCCAAAAATGCCTGCTGCTCGATGATGTTTGTGATGGCATTTACGGCGCATACTACCGAATCTATACCCATTTTATAAAAAAATTCGGTCTTTTTGGGGTCGTTGACGAGAGCGACGGTCTTTTTTACACGGAATTTCTTTTTGCACAGCTCACATATCAACAAATTGTCGTCGTCTCTTTGGGTGAGCGCGACGGCGATATCGGCTTCGGTAGCGTTGGCTTCCTCTAAGACAAAGGGTATCGAACCGTCGCCGTTGATGACGTTGAGAGAATCTATCTCCGCCAATATCAGACAATCTCTGTAATTATTGTTTATCGCCGTCACCGCGTACCCTTTTTTTATCAGCGAAACGGCGAGTGAACGGGCTTTGTTGAAGCTGCCGATTAATAATGCGCGTTTCATTTTTTCTCCTTATTGCCCGATATCAGCAATCTGTTTATTTCTTTTGCCGACAAGACGGCCGGGCATATCGTGTCGATACCGTGTTCGCCGTAAACGCATTCGAGTTCGGGGTCGTAAAGGCGTATTATTACGCGTTCCTTTTTAAAAAGCTCCTTGACCATTTGAGCAATCATGATGTTTGTATTGTCGTTGTCGGTGACGGCGACGATAGCCGTCGCCTTTTCGGCTTGCGCTTCATGTAAGACGTCTATGTCGGTAGCGTCGCCGAGCAGTGTCAAGCCGCCGAAGGACGGCGAAAGCTTGCGAAAAGAATTTTTGTCGCTGTCGATAATCATTACGTTTGCGCCGTCGTCGGACAAGGCGTTTGCAAGTCCGGACCCCAAACGTCCGCTGCCTATAATGACCGTATAGTTTTCCTTTTTTTTATTAGAAATTAGTTTCATTTATACCTTCTCCATTGCAGCCGTGCCGTTTAGACACGACCGATGCCGTTTTTGTCGTATTCGATTTTTCGCGTACCGTCCTTGACTTCGCCGACCGCCTTTGTTTCGCCGTACGAGCGGCTTCCGCTCGGACAAAAATTCCCGAAGTGTTCGAGATTTTTCCTTGCAGGAATATAAGTCGGGTCTAACGCCCATGCCGCACGAAAATGCTTCATCGCCGTCAAATGGTCGCCTTGTACTTCGAGCAGCAATCCAAACAGATTGTGCGGCTCGGGCGCGTGCGGATATTTGCTCATCGCATCCTTTATCAACGCTTCGCATTCTCCGCTCTCATTGTTTTCCATGAGCGTTCTGACCTTACAGCAAAGCAAAGCCAATTCTTTTCGGCTGTCCGTTGAGTCCTGTTTCATTTTTACCTCCGTAAACACATTGTACGATATTTAAATTTAAAAAAAACCGCCGTCAATATTTACACTTTCATTATAGCGATTTTTGTATAAAAGGGGCGTAAAGAAAAAAAAACGGAGATAAAGATTGCATAAAGAAAGACCTGTCTAATATTTTTCGACAAATAAAATAACGCCGTTAAAGATAACTTTATCGGCGTAGACGTGTAAAACGGCTTTAAAAGACAGCTTTGTCGGCGTATGACGTGTAAAGCTACCTAAAATTACAAACTTTATCGGTATGTCGCCTTTAATGTCCAACCGCTGACCTTCTCGGAATTTATAAATTTCAGAAAAGAAAGCGGATTCGGAACAAACGACCTTGAAAAAGAAATATACGATTATATTGCCGTCGGCGGCTTTCCGCTCCTTTCGGTAATCAAGCTCGGCGAAGAAGAAATCAGACAGGTTGTCATCGATATCAATTCTTCTGCCGTTCTTAAAGACGTTGTCAACCGAAACACAGATTTGCAAAAGAAAATTTTGACGGCGTGATTGGAATTAACTTGAAAGATTTTTTGCTTAAAGCGGAATTTTAGGCTTACGGTCTTAAATCACTTACACCTCTTCCGCCATTTTATATCCGACGCCTAATTCGGTTACTATATATTTAGGTTCGGCGGGATTTTCCTCTAATTTTCTGCGGATATTAGCCATATTTACACGCAAAGCCTGAACCTCGTTGGTATACGGTCCCCATATTTCCTTGACGATAAAATCATGGGTCAAGACCTTGCCCGCGTATCTCGAAAGCAATACGACGATTTTATATTCTATCGGCGTGAAATGTATCACCTTACCGGCAAGCTTTATGAGTCTTTTTTCATAATTGATTTCAAGGTCGCCGACCGACATTTCGCCCGGCTCTAAGTGACCGGCATCTTTTTGACCGCGCCTGAGTGCGGCTCGGACACGCGCAAGCAATTCCGCCGTTCCGAAGGGCTTCGTTATATAATCGTCCGCTCCCAAATCCAATGCTTCAACCTTTTCACGTTCGTGACTGCGCGCCGATACGACGATGACGGGTATGCCCGTCCATTGTCTTAAAATTTTGAGAACATCCGTTCCGTCAATATCGGGCAAGCCCAAATCCAATAAAATAACGTCCGGACAATGAGATGCCGCCGCCGAAAGCGCGTCGTTACCCTTTGAAACCTTGACGATTCCGTAACCGTTAGAGGTCAATATAGCGGAAATAAAATTGCATATAGTTTCGTCGTCCTCGACGACCAAAACCAACGCTTTATTATTCATGATAATCCTTCTCCTTTAAAGCCGCTCGACGCGGCTTAAAATCTGCGGCGTCATTTGATTGGCGGTTGAAGCCGCCGCCGACATGGCACAAAATCTACGGCTTTATTTTAGCGGCAAGACAAAGCGAAATACCGCGCCGCCGTCCTTGCCGTTGGCGGCTTCCAGCTTGCCGTCATGCGCTTTTATGATAGAATTGCAGACGGAAAGACCTATGCCCATACCCCTTGACGAATCCGAGCTGTTTTTTTCGCCCAAAGCATAGCCTTCAAACAGATAAGGCAGCTCCTGCTCCGAAATTCCGTTGCCGTTATCCACGACTTCAAAGACGGCGGTATCGTTCTCTCTTCTCACCTCCGCGCTTACCTTTGAACCTGTCGGCGTATGCTTGATAGCGTTTTCGAGAAGGTTGATGAGTACCTGCATTATCAGCGTTCCGTCCATGGGCACTACAAGCAGCTCGTCGGGTGTTTTGAGCGAAAATTTCCTGTCGGGAAATCTTTTGTGGATTTGATTGGCGGCGGCGGCGACTATTTCTTCGACGGCTTCGGGGGTCTTTGTCACCTTCATAGTGCCTTGATTGATGCGCGTCACGGAGAGCAGATTTTCCACCATGTGAATGAGCCATTGAGAATCCTCTTTGATATTTGTCAGCAGCTTTATTCTCGTAGCCTTATTCAATGATTTTTCATTCTCTATTATAGCGGAGCTTGCACCCAAAATTCCGGTCAACGGCGTCCGCAGGTCGTGCGAAATGGCACGCAAAAGATTGCCGCGATAGCGTTCTTGCAGGGCTTCTTCGCGTGATTTGGCGCGCTGCTCCGCCGCGCGGAATCTGTCCATTGCAAGAGCCGTACTTTCTACCATAGAACGCAAAAGATGTTTCTTTGCTTCGAGTATATCCTCCGCATTTTTTTTTGATATCCGCACCATTCCCAAAAGGCTTTCCTTGCCGTATACGGACAGGTCAAAGAAATCCGTTCCGTCATAATATCCGTCCCGCATTTCTTTGACGTGCCGAATAATTTCATCTTCGTTTTCGGCGGTCTGTCTTATCGTTTTTCCTTCGGATATGCGTTGTATAAAAAACTTTTCCGGCGCGCCGTTTTCGTCAAAACAAAGGCAGGCGACCATGCAACCGAAGCTGTCGCCTATTGCGTTTACGGCGATATCGGCAATCTCGTGAATATCCTTGGCTTCCGTCAGACGGTTAGTGAGATTGTATACGGCTTTTGTTTCCGCTTCTCTTTCTTCGGCGGAACGCTCATTGCGCTTAGCGTGCGAAGTAAGCGTACTCGTAATGAGCGCGGTTATCGTCATGACGGTAAAGGTAATCAAATAACCGGGGTCGTCGATACCGAAAGAAAAATACGGCTCGGTAAAAAAGTAGTTGAACAAAAAAGTAGCCGCCACCGATGCGAGAATGCAAAACACAACGCCCGATGTCAGCCACGCCGTCAAAAGCACGGACAACAGATAAACCATAACGATACTTGTTTCCGTCAAGCCTATTTGCCGAAACAAAAAGCCTATCAATGTCGCCGCCGTAAGCAGTGCGACCATAAGTAAAGCACGGCAAAACACCGATTTTACGCTGTTTCTCTGTTTTATCATATTTCCCTTTTAATAGAATTAATTAGGCAATCAAACCGTCTTAGATTCTTCATTAGGTTTTTCTATATAAAAAATCTCTATACCGGCTTGTTTAAATAATTCGACGTATTTGTTTTCGGAATAATGCTCCGATATGACGCATCTTTTTATTTTGGCGTTAATAATCATTTTGGCGCAAAGGACGCAAGGAGAATGCGTGCAATAGAGCGTACCGCCGTTGAGCGAAACGCCTCTGACGGCAGCTTGAATGATAGCGTTTTGTTCGGCGTGGACAGCTCTGCATATCTCGTGTCTTTCGCCCGACGGGATATTCAATTCGTTTCTAAGACAGCCGATGTCGGTGCATTCGTCGAGCTTTGAGCAAGCACCGTTGTAGCCCGTCGAAATGATTTGATTGTCAACGGCGATGACCGCGCCTATTTGCCGCCGTAAACAAGTCGACCTTTTGGCGCAGAGATACGCGATTCCTATAAAATATTCATCCCAGCTTATCCTTGACATACTCTATAACTCCGTAATTTTTTATTAGACTTATCCCAAAACCTAAACGCCGAACAAATTTCAGCATGACAAAAGACGCTAAAATTTGCCGACGGGTGCGGTCATCGGACAAGCTTATTCGCCGTCTTGTTGATAAAGACTTTTCAGATATTCTATCGCGTAATAATATCCTTCCGTACCGAGACCGGATATCACGCCGTCGCACGCGGAAGAGATGACCGAAGTTTTTCTAAAATCTTCCCTGTTAAAGATATTTGAAATATGCACTTCGACGGTAGGCAGCGCGGCGTATTTTATCGCGTCATATACGGCATAGCTGTAATGCGTGAGGGCGCCTGCATTGATTACGATACCGTCAAAGCCGTCTTTTGCCTTTTGAAGCTCGGTGACGATATCGCCTTCGTTGTTGCTCTGATATATCGCGACATCTACCGAAAAGGTTTTGCAAAAAGACTTGATTCCGTCGCAAAGCTCGTCGTAGCCCAAATTTCCGTAAATTCCCGGTTCACGGTCGCCGAGAGTGTTTAGGTTCGGACCGTTGAGTACCAAAATTTTCATATGTTTTTCTCCTTCCTTACGCGTCAAATATACGCGAAGTATTCTATAAACAAGCCGTTTATATAGTAGTTAAGATGACAATAAGCATTTTTAGGCGATTTTCAATCAATCTGCCATTCTATGCGGTTAAGAATTTTTTTGAAAATTCCAACCGTCCTTAAACATATCGTGCAAGCCCCTTTTTGCCTCAAAGCCTATCTCTTTTTTTGCGAGAGCGGTGTCGGCGTAGCAGGCATCGATATCTCCCGGACGTCTGGCTATTATCTTGTACGGAAGGTCGCGTCCGAGTACGGAAGAAAACTCCTTAACCATTTCGAGAACGCTGTACCCAACGCCCGTACCGAGATTGTAAGTGACGATGCCCGGCTTCTCTTTGAGCTTTTTGAGCGCAAGCAAATGACCTTCGGCAAGGTCCTCGACGTGTATATAATCCCTGACCCCCGTTCCGTCCTTTGTCTTGTAATCGTCGCCGAAAACTCTTAGATAATCGAGCTTACCCGCGGCGACCTGCATCATATACGGAACGAGATTATTAGGTATTCCGTTAGGGTTTTCGCCTATAAGTCCGCTCTTATGCGCGCCGACAGGGTTGAAATATCTCAAAATCGCTATATTCATAGACGTATCTGAGTTATACAGGTCTCTCAAAATGTTTTCTATCATGAGCTTTGTCGCGCCGTAAGGATTTGTAGTCGACAACGGAAAATTTTCGTTTATCGGAACACTTTTCGGGTTTCCGTAAACCGTAGCCGACGAGCTGAATACAAAGTCTTTTATGCCGTTTTCCGCCATGACTTCTAAGAGATTGACCGTACCCGTGATGTTGTTATGGTAATATCTTAAAGGCTGTTCGACCGATTCGCCGACGGCTTTGAGTCCGGCAAAATGAATCACTGCGTCCGGCTTTTCTTTTTTTACAATTTTTGAAACAGCGTCCTTGTCAAGTAAATCGGCTTTGTAAAAAATCGGCTTCACCTTTGTAATCGTTTGTATTTTATCCACGACGTCTTCCTTGCTGTTGGAGAGATTGTCGACTATTACGACGTCTATTTTGTCCACGACGTCTTTTTTGCTGTTGGAGAGATTGTCGAGCATGACAACGTCGTATTTGTTTTCGATAAGCCGCACTACGGTGTGGCTTCCTATGTAGCCGGTTCCGCCCGTCACCAAAATTTTCATGATAAGACCGCCTTTATTATTGATATTTATTTTTTGATTATTTGTTTATTAAAATACATACTATGGGTAGAGTATTCTAAAATTGTATATTTTATAGAATACTTCGCCGCATGGAATATATGATTTAAGTGATAAGCTTCACTCGGCAAAAGCCGAATCGAGAATTTCTGCCATTTTGTCAGCATTTTTTTCCATGTCGGCGACAAGCTTGTATTGCGTTCTTGCTCGGTCGAGATTATGCGACGGATATTTTATTTTAAAATAATTGTCGCCGTCAAGATAATCGGTCAAAAAACGCATACCGCACTCAAAGGTCATAAGCACGGGTGCTGCCGCCAATAACTTCTTTTCTTCGGCACGGATTAATTTTTTTGTTTCCTTTATATATCCCTTAGAATATGCGGCAAAAAGCTTCAAATCAAAAGTGACCTTTGACAAATCTTTCTCGTCTTCGGCGGCGGTATTACAGCCGGAACGTATCGAGTCCCCGAAGTCGTACAGGAGCGAACCCGGCATCACCGTGTCAAGGTCGATAACGGCGACGGCCTTCCCCGTCACATCGTCTATCATGACATTGTTTAGCTTCGTATCGTTGTGAGTAACTCTTTTGGGGATTTTGTTGTCGTTGAGTAAGGATATAACCGCATTCGTTATTCCGCGCCGTGACTTGGTAAACTCTATCTCGGCTTTGACATCCTTCGCCCTGCTATGCTTATCGGCTTCGAGAGCCTTTAAAAAATTGTCATACCTTTTTGCGGTGTCATGAAAATTCGGAATAGCTTCAAAGAGAAGCGACGCGTCGAAGCCGTCGAGCAATGCGGCAAACCTTCCGAATGCAATACCGGCTTCAAAAAAATGCTCCGGCTTTTCAACGGTCTGATAAGATATCGCACGGTCTATAAAGACAAAGGCTCTGAAATATTCGCCGTTTGTTTCTAAGTAAGATTGCCCCGACCTTGTAAATATCAGCGTAAGCACGTCGCGCATAGGATTACCGCCCGCTTTAAGAGATTTTTCCGCCAGATATGCGGTGACAAGCTCGAAGTTGCGCATAAGCGCAGGTATGTTTTTGAAAATTCCGCCGTTTATTCTCTGCAATATGTATTTTATATCGCCGCCGTCCGCGCCACTAAAAGACATCAAGAACGTATCGTTAATATGTCCGCAGCCGTGCGGAGCAAGCCCCACGAAGCTCCCTTCAAAGTTAAAGCTCTCCAAAATACGCTTAATATTTTCGTCTGTTATCTTGTCTCTTTCAAACATGAACGCTCCATATTGACTATATGTATTAATTATACAATATACGGATAAAAAAATCAAAGAAATTAACGTAAAATTTCAAATCAAGATTATATAAAATTCCAAATCAAATTATATAATTTAATTGCATAATTTCTCCGTTTATGATATAATATTGCCCGAAAGTCAAATCCGACCGCACGGGGGTATAGCTCAGTTGGTAGAGCGCTTGAATGGCATTCAAGAGGTCAGGAGTTCGACCCTCCTTATCTCCACCAAAACAAAGAAAGACCTTTGAAAAGGTCTTTTTTACTTTAAGAAAGTAAAACACAATTGGCAATGTATCTCATATCCATTATACTTATAAAGCATACGCATAAGGAGAGTGTTCATATGAAAAAAAATATCCATTGATGATTCTTGTACTAATTGTCGGCTTGACAGTCGTACTCGTCGGGTGCAGACACGGCAATCGAGATAAATTGCCGAATGATTTTTTTGATACGTCAACCGTTGGCGAGCTCGAATTTCGTTTTGTAAAATACACCGAGGGGGCCTTTGCTGAAATCGGCTTTTTTGTGTATTATACGGGCTTTGATGAAACTTCGATTCTCGTCGAAGATTTTACTTGTGAAAACTATACCGTTAAAAACTATGATAAGAATTACAATAAAACATTCGATACTACGCCAAGAAACTTTGATGTTATAGGTCTTGCCGAAGGCTTGTATTTCGATAATCGTCAATTTTTCAATACAATTGTGTTTAATGGTTATAGCGATAACAAAATTATTGACGTTCGTGTAGAGCTTGAAGACTTTCACTATTTAGGCATCGGGGTCGTTTGTATTTATTATAAGAATGTCCTTATCTATTGCGGAATCCCTTTAAATTTTTAGTTTCCGTATCAATCCAAATGCAACATATTTTACACAAATATACTCAAATCAAACAGGAGTAGCTATGGTAAAATTTCAGCCTTCCGACGGTTGGCTGTTCATAACGCTAATCGGGTTAAAAAATCCGTCGCTCAAAGACATTATTGCAAGAGGCGACTCTTTTAATTATGCCGTCTTTACGCTTGATGAAATCAACAACGGACTAAGCAGATTCGTAGCTTTTGGCTTTGCGGAAGTTGAAAACAAGAATATCAAAATGACTAAAAAAGCAAAGCTATTTTATTTCATGCACTGCGGCATTCTCAGACTGTTTTTAGAAAGTCAGCTTTCGAGATACAGCCGCATTTTTTCAAAGAAAAGCTTTTTGGGCGACATCAATTATATTGATTATTTTTCGACGGATGAATATGAGAAGGCTTACAAAAAATGTTGGGCGGAAATGCAAGAATTTATCGATAAACACTATAATCGATAGTCCAAACTTCACTTTTACCTTTGCCAAGCCGTAAATATAATACATATACAAGGAGAACACCGTCATGAGCGAGACAAGTCCGAAAAAATTTGACACAATCAAAGTAAATGCAAAGCTAAAAGCCGAAGCGGAAGATATTTTTGAACAAATCGGAATGACATCAGCCGAAGCCGTAAACATATTTTTCGCTAAGGTAGTCAATACCAACGGTTTACCCTTTTCGCTCAAAGCTACAAAATCAAAAAAAGAAACCATAGACAAACTCACGGCAAAACCTGTTCCTTACCTTACCGAAGATTATGTAGATGCAAAGCTAAAAGAAGCTGAAAACGAAATTCTAAGCGATATTGAACCGCTTGACGGTTTTGCCATCTTTAAAGAATTTAAAAAGGAATTAAGTTGTAAATATGTAAAATGAGCCTATTCCTATCAATTGCTACAAAAAGCCACTATCCATAGAATTTTATACGGTCACATGAATATTGAAAAACAAATTAAGGAATAGTACCATAAAATTGCCCGAAAAATAATTTTTCGGGCAATTTTATTTTTTGTCTCTCCAAGCCTTGCGGAGTATTCCATAAAAGCCGTTATTTCAGAATAGTCGCTATTTCTTTAACCCGAATTTAATGTGCTTTCAATATCTCTTCGGCGATTAGAGTACCCATTTCTTTGCAACCGACTACCGTGCTGCCGGCTTCCTTAATATCTGCGGTGCGGATGTTTTTTTCTAAGACGGAGTTGACGGCGGCTTCGACGGCGGCGGACTCGCGGTCAAGGCCGAAGGACATTCCGAGCATCATTGCGGCGGAGAGAATTGTCGCGACGGGATTTGCCTTGTCCTGACCGGCTATATCGGGCGCACTGCCGTGAATAGGCTCGTACAGTCCGAGATTGCCGCCGCCAAGACTTGCCGAAGCCAATATGCCTATACTGCCCGTAATCATTGCGGCTTCGTCGCTAAGTATATCGCCGAACATATTGCTCGTCAAGACGACGTCAAACTGCGACGGATTTTTTACTAATTGCATTGCCGCGTTGTCTACGAGCATATCTACGACCTCTATATCGGGATATTCCGCGTTTAATTCATGAACCGTTTTGCGCCAAAGACGGCTGCTGTCAAGGACGTTTGCCTTGTCTACGCTTATTATTTTCTTTTGTCTTTTCGAGGCAATTTCATACGCCTTTACGGCTATTCTCTTTATCTCGTCAACGCTGTATTTCTCGGTATCGTAGGCATACGTTTTGTCTCCGTCCGCGCCGCCCGATTTATCGACGGTTTTTCTTTTGCCGAAGTAAATACCGCCCGTAAGCTCTCTGACGACTATAATATTTATGCCGTTATCCCTTATATCCGCTCTGAGCGGACAGGTTTTTTTGAGCGCGTTCAATAATACCGCCGGTCGGATATTTGCATAGAGATTGAGTGCCTTTCTGATACCCAAAAGTCCGGCTTCGGGTCTCAAATGACCGGGCAAGCCATCCCATTTCGGGCCGCCGACAGCTCCCAACAACACGGAATTACTTTTTTTGCATATATCCACAGTCGTCTTCGGCAGCGGCACGCCCGTTTTGTCTATGGCAGCTCCGCCCATCAAGACGTGCTCGAAGCGAAAATCATGACGGTATTTTTTGCCGACCGCATCAAAAACTTGAAGCGCGGCGGCGCAAACCTCCGGACCTATTCCGTCGCCGTCTATTACGGCTATTTTATATTCCATATTTCCTCCGAATTGCGCCCTAACCGGCGCGTTTATTTTGCTTTTATACGGTTTAAAAGACCGCCCGCGTCGACGATTTCCTGTATAAATTCCGGCAACGGCAATATTTTAAAATTGTTGCCGCTCGTTTCGTTGGCGATTATGCCTTTCTCGAAGTCGACGGAGATTATATCACCGCTTTTGATGTCCTTGACGGCTTCGGGGCATTCGACGATAGGCAGACCGATATTGATAGAATTTCTGTAAAAAATTCTCGCAAACGTATTGGCTATCACGCACGAAACGCCGCTTGCTTTGATAGCGATAGGCGCGTGTTCACGGCTGCTTCCGCATCCGAAATTGGCTTCCGCAACTATGATGTCGCCATTTTTGACTTTATTGACAAAAGCCTTATCGATATCTTCCATACAATGAGCGGCAAGCGCGGTATGGTCGCTCGTATTTAAATGCCGTGCCGGAATAATGACGTCGGTATCGACGTTGCTTCCGTATTTATGAGCAAAGCCTTTTACTTTCATTGTCTTTCTCCTTAAAGTTTTTTAAGTGTAATACTCTATAAAATGCCTTTTTATAGAATAGTGAGCCTTTAAATACAGCTCATTAACCGCATATTTTACCGGCGACCGCGCTCATTGCCGCCACATACGGCGAAGCGAGATACACCTCAGATTCGGGATGTCCCATTCTGCCGACAAAATTTCTATTGGTCGTCGATACGGCGCGTTCTCCCGCGGCGAGTATTCCCATATGTCCGCCAAGGCACGGTCCGCAGGTCGGCGTGGAAACTACCGCTCCGGCATTGATAAATATCTCTATCAAGCCTTCCTTTAAGGCATCGAGATAGATACGGTTTGTCGCCGGAATAATTATCGTTCTCACTCTGTCGTTGACCCTTTTGCCCTTTAAAACCGCCGCCGCCGCTCTCAAATCTGAAATGTGTCCGTTTGTGCAGCTGCCGATTATCACCTGGTCGATTTGTATATCGCCTATTTCGTCCGTCGTCCGCGTATTGCTCGGAAGGTGCGGAAAAGCGACGGTAGGTTTAAGCGCGCTCAAATCTATTTCGTACACGGCTTCATATGACGCATCTATGTCCGCTTCAAAAAACTGCGGTTTACGCGCACTTCTGCCCTTTATGTATTCGAGAGTTATAGCGTCCGCTTCAAATATACCGTTTTTTGCACCGGCTTCTATCGCCATATTGGCTATCGTAAACCTGTCGTCTATGCCGAGATATTTCAAGCCGCCGCCAAAAAACTCCATAGATTTACACAAAGCGCCGTCAACGCCGATTGTGCCTATTATATGTAATATGATATCCTTGCCGGAAATATTTTTTGCCGGTTTGTTTTTTAAAACAAATTTTATAGCCGACGGAACTTTAAACCACGCTTCGCCCGTCGCCATTGCCGCCGCTATATCGGTGCTTCCGACACCGGTCGAAAAAGCGCCGAGCGCGCCGTAGGTACAGGTGTGACTGTCCGCGCCTATCACAAGGTCGCCCGGAAGCACAAGTCCGGCTTCGGGCAGCAAAGCGTGCTCTATTCCCATTCTGCCGACGTCAAAGAAGTTTTCGATATCGAACCGCCTTGCAAATTGTCGGACACAGCTGCACTGCTCGGCGGCTTTTATATCCTTGTTGGGCGTGAAATGGTCCATGACGAGAGCTATCTTACTCTTATCGTCTACGGCGGTAATTCCGGCTTTGTCAAATTCCTTTATAGACACAGGCGCGGTAATGTCGTTTGCGAGCATAAGGTCAAGCCTTGCCTTGATGAGCTGTCCCGGCTCAACGGTTTTCAGTCCGGCTTTTGCCGCTAAAATTTTTTGAGATAAAGTCATAATGTATCTCCGTGCTTTTTAAAGGCGATAGTTACGCAAAGATTTTTTACGCTTCGCCCGATTATTGTTTTAGGTTAAGTTTATTTATATAATTTTCAATTTTGATTGAAAATTCCGTTAAAAAAATGCTTTTTCCGTGTAAAGTATTCGATTAATAGACCTTTTAGAGAATACTTGAAGCGGAAGAGTATTGCCGCAATGCGGCGATTTATGCGAGAAGCTTATTGACGGCGTCGATATACGCCAAAATACCGCTCTCTATCACGTCGGTAGACACGCCCCTGCCGATGACCGATTCGCCGCCCTCTAAGCCGAGCCTGACATAGCTTTCACCGAGAGCGTCTTGTCCTTCCGTGACCGACTGCACTCCGTAATCGGTCAGCACAAAGCTTTTTCCGACTATTCTGTCTACGGCGAGAAACGCGCTGTCGATAGGTCCGTCACCGTCCTGTATGACCGTTTTGACGGCATCTCCGCCGCATTTTATACTGACGGCGGCGTAGGCATTGCCTTTTTTGCAGTTGATGACAAAGTTTTCGAGAGAATATAAGAGATTTTTTTCAAGACTTTTATTTGTCAAAAGAGCTTCGATGTCCTTGTTTGAGACACTTTTTTTGACGTCGCAAAGACGCTTAAACTCTCCGAATAATTCCTGCAATTTTTCACCGCTTATCTCGTGATAGCCCATATCCGCAAGATGCTCGGCAAAGGCGTGCATTCCGCTGTGCTTACCGAGAACGATTTTGTTTTCGGGAATACCTACGGCTTCGGGCGATAAAATCTCATAGGTTTCTTTCTTTGCCAAAACGCCGTGCTGATGTATTCCCGACTCGTGCGCAAAAGCGTTCGCGCCGACTATCGGCTTTGTCGGATGTATATTGACGCCGATAATATTAGAAACGAGCTTGCAGGTCTTATATATCTCCTTTGTCTTTATACGGGTTTCGGCATTGTAGAGATATGGGCGCGTATTGACCGCCATGACAATCTCTTCTAAGGAAGCGTTTCCGGCGCGCTCGCCGATACCGTTCACGGTGCATTCCGCCTGCGTAATACCCGCTTCTATCATAGCCAAAGTATTTGCGACTCCTAACCCAAGGTCGTTGTGGTTATGCGCTGACAAATCCACCTTGTCCGCACCTTTGACATTTTCCTTGATAAAACGCGCTAAGGAATACATCTCGTTAGGCGTACAATAACCGACCGTATCGGGCATATTGATGACCGTCGCTCCGCTCCTTATCGCCGCCTCAAAAGCCTTTGCCAAAAAAGCCCTGTCGCTTCGGCTCGCGTCCTCCGCCGAAAACTCCACGTCGCTCACCTTTGTTTTTGCGTATTTGACGCTTTCTTCTATCCGCTTCAATACATCTTCCTCGGACATTTTGAGCTTGTATTGCATATGCAAAGGGCTTGTCGCTAAAAAAATGTGTATCCTCGGCGACACGGCTTTCTTTATAGCCTGATAAGACTTATCGATATCGGCGATTAACGCACGCGAAAGGCTTGCGACCGTACAATCCTTTATCCTTTCGGCAATTGTCGCTATGGAATTAAAATCGCCTTCCGACGAGGCGGCAAAGCCGGCTTCTATAATATCGACTTTAAGCTTTTCCAATTGCAGCGCAAGCTCGATTTTTTCGTTGATGTGCATACTGCAACCCGGCGACTGTTCGCCGTCGCGTAAGGTCGTATCAAAAATTTTTAAATGCTTCATATTCACAATCTCCTTATGACGTATTGCCGAATGTAATACTCCCGTATTTCGGTTTCGGTAGAATACTATGCGGTGATTTCCGCGGTTTGCGCGGTATTTGCTGTAATAAAAAATCTCAAAGCCGATAATCGGCTTTGAGACGAAAGATTTCCGCGGTACCACTCAAATTGCATTTGCCGATATCTTAAAACGATAAGACAAATGCCTCTTTAAAAGTCCTTATTTACGCAAAGGGTTCAAACGGTCCGTTCTAATAAGCAAAAAATCGCCGTTCTTCGGACGGCTCAACAGATGAGAAAGTCTGTTTCAAGCGCCTTTATTGTGTACATGATACATTAAATTCAAAATATTGTCAAACGTTTTTGAGATTATTTTAGAGATATCCGCTTCGGCGCGGTGCATTCATATGAGAACGCACTACATTTGATTTAAATTATCCACTATAAATCTCTGTGCGTTGACATTGTAGACGTTGACGTAGGACGTTTTGTTTTGGTATTCGCGCTTTTCTCTGATTATGCCGAGAGCGACGCCCTTTTCGGTGGGACATTTGATATCGCCGCCAAATTCCTGGCGCACGACCAGATATCCTTCGGAGATGAGATAATCCAAAACGGTATTATACGAAAGCTTCTTGTATTCTTCTTGATTTATCACTTCGTTGATTTCTTTGACAAAATTTGTTATCGGCAAAGGCGTTTCGGAAAGCTTTATGCGCGCCTTTTGCTCGTCGCTGAGAGCAAATTCGCATAGACCGGCTCTTTTAACTTTTTGTGTCACGCCGCCTCTCTCTATGACGCGCCCCAAAACATCCGAGACATAAAAAAAGCAGCGCGACATTTTGACGTTGTTTAACAGCTCGTCGTCGGGCATTTCCTTTCCGCTTATCGGGTCGATACCGCGTGCAAGGCTGTCTATGTAATATTTTGCACGGTCGAGTAATTCGGTTTCTTCCATATGTTTTACCTCTGTATATTAAAATTTTTTAATGTTAAGTTGATTATGGCGGTTACGGTTTTAGGATAAGTCTGATAAATATTTGACAAATTCTCATGTTTTAAGATATAATCAAAGAAAAAACGGTACAATAAATACGGAGAAAACATGAAAAAATCTGCGGCATATTTATTTTCTAAGACCTTTTGTGTTGTCAGCGAATTTTTATTCGGTCACACGGTCTACAAGCTCGGCGGCTCTTCAAACGTAAAATTTACAAACAAAATACGTTATTGCCAAGACCCTAAGCTCTACTTAAATACCTGTGAGCCAAAGAACCGTACGGGAGAAAAGCTGCCCGTTTTTCTCTATATACACGGCGGCGGCTTTGTATCGGGCGCGCCCGATTACCGCAGAGCCATTCTGTCAAATATCGCCGCAAGGGGCTTTTTTACCGTCGGAATATTTTACGGTCTTGCACCGGCTTACCGCTTCCCCGAGCCTGTCGTCAATATCTATAAGGCTCTGGCATTTTTGAAGCAAAACGCCGAAAAATACAATATCGATACGGAAAATATTCATACAGGCGGCGAATCCGCAGGCGGTACTCTCGCCTTGACCGTCGGCGCGATATCGGTAAACGACGGCTACAAGGACTACTTCACGCTTCCCGAAGAATCGAAAGACTTAAAATTTAAAAGCATTATGCCGATATGCGGTCTGTTCGACGTTCGCGACGCGCTCGATTGCGGTTATCCGTATATAAGAGAATATCTCGCGGCTTACGCCGATTTGCCTGCCGAAATCCTTAGAAACGATGCCGAATCGCTCTATCTTTCACCGATAAGATTTTTGGATTCCGACTTGCCGCCGACATTTGTCATCACGGGAGAACGCGACGCTTTGCGCTTTCAGAGCTTCGCGCTCATCGAAAAGCTCAAAGGCTTAGGAATACAATACGGTCATTATCACGGTCAGGGCAAATCAGCTATACACGCCTTTCCCGTAGGTCAATGTATGAAGGTCGCAAAGGAAGCTATAAAAGAAGCTCTTGATTTTATTACCGACGTTAAGCCGTGATATTATTATATTTCCGTCTTGTCGTAGCCTAATTCTTTGATGATATTATAATTGTCCTGCCAATCCTCTCTGACCTTTACCCAAATTCTCAAAAAGACCTTTTCTCCCGACAGTTTTTCGATGTCTTCTCTGGCGGCGGTGGCTATTTTTTTGAGCATTTCGCCGTTTTTGCCTATAATTATAGGCTTATGACTCTGTTTAACCGCTATTATATCGACTTCTATGTCGGCTAAGCCGCTTTCTCTCAGTTCGTAACGCGTGACCGATACGCCGATTCCGTGCGGAATTTCTTTATCTAAGTATTTGAGAGCCTTTTCTCTGATAATTTCCTGAGCCATAAAGCGGAGAGTTTTGTCGGTTATCATATCTTCGGAATAATATCTCTCGCCTTCCTTCAAAAGCTTTTTGACCTCTTGTTTTAAAGCGTCTACATTGTTGCCGTTTCGCGCCGAAACGGGGACGACGGCGGTGAGTTTATCAAAATCGTTAAATCTCAACATATTATTGACAAGCCTTTCCTTGTCGGCTTCGTCGGTTTTGTTGACGACGACGATAAGGGGCGTTTTGGCTTCGGAATATTTTTTTATCAATCTGTATTCGTCTTCGCCGATAGGCTTAGAGCCGTCAACTACATAGATTATGCCGTCTGCATCTTCGGACGCCGACCTGACGCTTTTGGACATATATTCGTTGAGCATACTTTTGCCCTGCTGCAAGCCGGGCGTGTCGAGAAAAACTATCTGATAATCGTCTCCGTGCATAATCCCGGTGATAATATTGCGCGTGGTCTGCGGACGCCAAGAAACAATCGATACCTTCTCGCCTACAAAAGCGTTCAAAAGCGTAGATTTGCCTGCGTTCGGTTTGCCTATAATAGAGATAAAACAAGATTTGTACATTTTAAAAATCCTTATTGCCGGAATTACCGGTTATTTTTTTGCCGCATTTTGCGGTCATAATCAGCGCAAGATGTTTAAAGACGACAGGATATCTTCTTCGGCGCGGCGCATCCTATCCTTGTCCGCATCGTCTTCGTGGTCAAAGCCGAAAAGGTGCAAAAGCCCGTGCAAAAAAAGATAACAGCATTCTCTTTGCGCCGTGTGTCCGAATTGCTCCGCTTGCTCCTTCATCCTGTCAAGACAAATCAATATCTCGCCCAGCATAACTTTGCCCGTTTCCATATTGATATCGTTTTTGTAGTCGCTTTTTTTTAAAGGAAATTCTACGGCGGAAAGATTCGGATAGGACAAGACGTCGGTCACGGCGTCTACGCCCCTTGTTTTTTTGTTGATTTTTTTGATACCGCTTTTCGTGACGCCGCCGAGATACACTTCTAATACGTCGCGCTGTTTGAAATATTTGAGCGCAGCCGCATAAACGTCATTTATATCGCCGCTAAATTCCGGCGGAAAATCATTTAAAAAAACCATAGCTTTCCTTATTATTTGGAGCTTCCGTAACGCACTCTGGAATGAAAGACCTGCGGTATCGTATCCAAGAGCGTGCGTTCGATGATGTCGATGTCTTTGAGCGATATATCGCATTCGGAGAATTGTCCGAGAGCGATTTTGTCGTCTACGAGTTTTTTTATCAATTCGGGAATATCGGAGCTTTGATTTGCCCTGACCGCCGACTCGACGGTATCGCATATCATGATGAGCGCGGATATTTTGCTGCTCGGTTTTTGGTTGTCGTAAGTATAGTTGCCTGCCGACAGACGACCGCCTTCCGTCATGTTTTTTGCCTTGTTATAAAAGAAATTTACGGGAGAAGTGCCGTGATGTTCTTCTGCCGCTTTTATTATTTCTTCCGGGAAATGCTTTTCTTTGAGCATTTGCACGCCGTTTTTTGTGTGAGCGATTATCTTGCTCGCACTGACTTCGGGGATAAGCTCGTCATGCGGATTGTATCCGTCAAATTGATTTTCGCTGAAAAACTCCGGCGCTTTGGTCTTGCCGACGTCATGATAATAGGCGGCGGCACGCGCCAGGAGCGGATTTTCTCCTATCGCTTCGGCACAGCTCTCGGCAAGGGTGGCGACAATGAGCGAATGGTTGTACGTCCCCGGTGCTTTTTCTCTCAAATACTTCAAAACGGGATTTTTTAAGGTCAGATATTCGGCTATTCTAAAATCCGTCGTAACGTCGAACATTCTGTCGAAGAGCGGCAAAAGACATATAAAGAGAAAGACCGACGATACGACCGACACGAGCAGCCAAAGAGCTTCGCTTTCGGCGAACTCGTTTGTCAATAAGGCGTAAACATAGACCAAAACCGCCGCAACCGAGCCTAAAAGGATATTTAAAACGATGATATTTATCCTTTTATAATTCCATTTGAGCGCGAAAACCGTCAGCGTGCCGGCTATCGTGTTGAACAAAACGCCGTAAGACGCCGTGCTTTCGTTAAAGATACCGCTGTTGAGTATTATAAAAAACAATGCGAAAGCGTTGACAAAGAGATTGAACATCGCGCTTCGCGTATTGACGAGAGCCGCGCACGCCAAAAACAAAAACATCAGCGGAACAAAAAATTCCGAAACGGTCTTTATAAAAAATATCGATAAGGCAAGCGTGACAAAAGAAACGACTGCGGATATCAAATGCGGTTTGAGCTTGTCGCCGCGTTGTCCCGTCACATATTTTTCGTAGACGAACAAAAGCACGAACATTATCGCCAGCACCGCAAACATCGAGATTATTTCGACATAATTGCTTTTGTTAAAAAATTGCCTGTGTATAAACAGCGAATAAAACAAACAAAACGCAAACGATAAAATAAGGCTTACGCCCATATACGGCACAATTAAGGCTATCTTTTTACTCTTGTTTGCCGTCTTTATGCTTTTGAATTTCGTTTTATATTCGTCTTTTAGATTGTTAGCTTCCATTTTTATCTTTTTTCCTCCGATTCGGGCGTTAAGCCCCGTAAAAAACCGAACAGCCCAAAAATCGGCTTCGGTTACTTTTTGCCGTTATTCTCATATGCGTTTATAATTTTTCTGACCAATTCGTGTCTGACGACATCCTTTTGAGTTAGATAGACTATTCCGATTTTGTCGATACCGCGCAATACCTCGATAGCGTGGATAAGCCCGGATTTTTCGGGCGGCAAATCGGTTTGGGTGACGTCGCCCGTCACAATGACCTTGCTATGCTCGCCCATTCTCGTCAAAAACATCTTCATCTGTTCTCTCGTCGCGTTTTGCGCTTCGTCGAGTATGATAAACGCTCCCGAAAGCGTCCGTCCTCTCATGTATGCGAGCGGAGCTATCTCTATCGCGCCGCGTTCCAAAAGCTTTTGATAGGTCTCATAACCGAACATCTCTTGAAGGGCGTCAAAAAGCGGTATCAGATAAGGGTCGACCTTGTCCTGCAAATCACCCGGCAAAAAGCCGAGCTTTTCTCCCGCTTCCACCGCCGGTCTTGTGAGAATAATCTTCTCGACCTCTTTATTTTTGTAGGCTTTTACAGCCAAAGCGACCGCAAGGTAGGTCTTGCCCGTGCCGGCGGGTCCTATCCCGAAACAGACGTCATTGTATTTGACGGAGCGGATATAGGCTTTTTGACCGACGGTTTTGCATCTGATATTTTTGCCCTTAGCGGTCACCGCGACGACTTCAAAAAGACTGTCGATTTCGTCAAGCGTTCCGTCGTCCGACATATCGATAAGCATCTTTATGTCGCTTTTTTTTGCCTGTCCGCCGCGTTGGACAAAATTTGTCAAAGCGTTAAAGACCTCGACGGCTTTTTCCGCGTTTTCCTTCGAGCCGGAAATTTTGAAAGAATCGCCGCCGGAATATATGCTGACGTTAAAATATTCGGACAAAAACCTTATGTTTTCGTCGATATTGCCGAACAGCGTCTTTATATTCTCAAAATTGTCAATCTGATATTGTATCGTAATGTTATCCAATCTTACTCCCGATAAATCTGTATTATGATATTTTTTCCTCCGTTTCATAATAATATTCAACGGTTTTGCCGCCGCCTGCGTCATTTCTTATAACGTACCATTCGTCCGATATCTCCGCTCCGTCCATAAGCTGCGCTCTTGCCTTAGCGGCGGCTCTTTTGATAAGGTCTTGCAGCTCGTCCTCAAAAACCGAGTTTATCTTTTCGGCTTTCAATTCGTAATAGCGGTGCCGCGTTATCTTGACGGGAAGCGGCGAAAGATATTGAAGCTCAATCTCTTCGTCGTAGATTGTATAAGGCGAAACGGGTGCGTTGCCTATACGCAGACCGCATATTTGCACTTCGCTCGCAAGCTTATAATTGCCCGTCCTGACCGTGACTATCCTGTCTTTAAAAAAGACGACTTCGCCCTTGTAATATACCTTTGCATAAACGTCGCCGACGGCACGGAGTCCTATCGGTATTCCGCCGATATTCTCTATCGGGGCTATAAGCATATCTCCGGCTCTGACCGCTTCGCCGATTTTGACGACGGGCGTCCCCTGAAAGGTAATTATACGCGTGACAACGCCGTCCTTTGTCGCCGTCAGCGGAACGTCGTCGGTCATATCTATCAGGTCGGGCGGCGGCAATTCTTCGTAAATATTGACGATGAGCGTCATGCCGGAAATCTTGACCGACGCAAAAGCCACTCTGTCGATAGAGCTTGTTATTAGATATTCCAAATGCTTTTTGTCGATGTTTTTGGTATATACGCCCTTTTTGACGCCCGCGCCGTCGAGTATGCGTACGATAGAAGCGTAATCGACGGTTTTTAACCCGTTGACCTTGATGACGTTGAGTCTGGAATTTATCAGCCCGAAAACCGTGCAAAGTATGAGGATTCCGGCGATAAGCCCCTTTCTCTTCAAAAAACATTTCAGCAAAAAAAGCAACCCGCTCTCCCCGGTTGTTTTATAAGTATAGCATATTTCCCCGAAGAATGCAATTATCTTTTTACTCTCATTTTTTTTTGCCCGAAAAGTAATCTCGCCGTCTTTTGCGCGGACGTCTTTGAGTATTATATTTTTTTGAATGAGAGAAGAAATCATTTTGTGTCCGTTTATGGACGGGATTTTGAAGCCTGTGTATTCGGATAAGTACATTTTTTCACCTTTGCCGTTTTAAAAAACTCTGTTTATTGTGTAATTATGGTATAATGTTATGTAGAGTTTAGGCTATATGCCGCATTTCTTAAAAATCACGGCTTACCGCCATTTACTCTTCAAACGAAAGAGCCGTCAGACGCCCCGAGACGCTCGCGCTGTCGTTCGATATACAGGTAAGTCTAAAACCTATACCCTGCAAACGCAAGCGTTTCTTTTTAAAACGAAAAACGACGCAAGCTTCGCTCAATTCCGTAAGTCCTTTGTGTCCTTCGACATATACGCCGCCGCCGAAAATTATTATTTTTCCGCCGTCCAAACCGCCCGTGCCGAGTTTACCTTTTAAATCATCTGCAAAAATCATCTTTTCTCCTTGCCGCCGCCTTAGCTCACTTTATTTATAGGCTTTCAAAAACCTGTTTTATACTACCGGCAGTGGTTTTGACCTTCGGCACTCCCCAAACGCGGCTTTTTACTCTCCGCTACATTAAATTTATGTGAGAAATATAAAAAATAGCATAATTTTTTTTAAAATACATATTGACAACCCATGAGATATACTATATAATGTATATTGAAATGAAGGAGTATGCTAATGAGTATATCCGAAATTAATTCCGCGGCAAAGGTTTTGGTAAAGGGAAATAAGCTTAAATTTTTCTTTTACACTTTCCTTGCCCCCGTTATTATTTTTGTATTACCGACGATAGGTATCGCAGCGGCACTTTTTAGCAATCTTTGGATTATGGCGGTAACGTTATTGCTGTTTTCTCTGGTAGCTTCATTGTTGCTCTATGGGGTTTCTTTCGGTTTAAATTACAATTTCTTTTTAAAAATCGCAAAAGACGGCAAAGGTACTCTTTCGTCCGTTTTCGGCGTCTTTAAAAATAAAGTGTTTTTAAACGCAATCGCCTATTACATTTTGATTTCGCTTCTTTCGGGCGCGCTGACCACCGTATCTCAGTCAAGCTCATTCCTGACGCTGCTTTCGGTCGATTCTACGGCGGCGTTGATTTCTTTCATCATATCTTCGGTGCTTTTAATCGCCGTGTCGATTGCTTGTATCGTCGTATCCCTAAAACTCTCGTTAGTTCCCTACATAATAGCCGACCGACACAAAAACATTTTTGACTCGATAAAAGAAAGCTGGTCTATAATGAAAGGAAACTGCTTCAAATATATAAGACTGCATCTTTTGTATGCTTTCCAAATTCTCGTCATATATATATTGGTCGGAGTTCTTTCGGGAGTAGCAACCTATTTTCTTAGCGACAAGACCGTATATCTTTCTTTGCCGGCTATTTCTTATTTGCCTTACGATTTGAGCGGAGATGTTCCGCTTGTAATATTTGCCGTTATCGGTTTGGTTTCTGCGGCGACTGTGCTTTTATCCTTTACAGTCTTTCCGCGTTTGAATACCGCACGCGCTTTGTTTTATTATGAAGTCGCTAACCCTACGGCTACGGGCGGTAAAGTCTGACCGCTCAATCTTATATTGAATATAATTTTATAATTATATAATAAAGAAAACTTTTCTTTGAATTAAGGAGTTTTTGTATGGATATCAATCTTATTAAAGAACAAACAAAGTTAGACGTCGAAAAAAGCCGCGGTAAATTTATCGCCGGTCACATAATCGTCTTACTCGCAATCTCAATCGTCGGTGTAGCCGCATACTTTTTGACCAGCTACATTTCTTCCAGCGGTTTACTGACCCATGCCGACGGAAGCGGTCCTTATATCTTCGAGCTGATACTTATAATTTTGGCGGCTTTTCTGCTTGTCTTCTTATTTGTATACGGACCGGCTCAAATATTCCTTTTCGGAATAACCGCAAAATTCCCGCTCGAATTGGCTTATAACGGCAACGCTTCTATCTCTTCCGTCATCTACGGCGCAAATCTGAGAGCGTACAGGACTATGAAGATACTTCTTTATCCTATCGTCATAGGCGTTATTGCTTGGATACCTTTGGTTTTACTTTTGGTTGTCGGCTTTGTCGCTCCCGTTGTCGGTTTAGCTCCGGCTATCTTGACGGTTATCAAAGTATTGCAGGTTCTCGCGCTTATATATGCGTTGTTTATATATCTCAAATTCGCCCTTGTCCGCTTTTATATAGCCGACGACGACGACAATACGCTGAAATTCCGCGCTACTCTCAAAGCCAGCTGGAAAGCTATGGATTTCGCGTCTATCCTTGATTATATCAAGCTAAATATCATTCCGCTCTTATTGCAAATCGCAGTCTTCCTGCCGTTTTTACTTACGGGCGCGGCTCTCGTTCTGACAGTCATCACTTTGCCGTCGGTCGCTCCTATTCTCGGCTTTGAGTTTTTGGCTAATCTGCCTATCGAGCTTCCCGCCATGCCTTCCTTGATACCGCAAAATCTTCCAGCACTTCCTGCATGGCTGACCGTTAACGTCGCCGCAAGTGCCGCAGCGGCAGGCGCATTTGTCTCTTATGCTTTATATGTAATATTTGTAAAAGCCTCCAAGTTTACTTCCATCGCAAACTTTTATAATCAAGTAAAGTAATAAATAATTTTAATAATAAAAAACACTCGTTTTGGTTTTAAAACGAGTGTTTTTGTTGTCTTCGATTATTATACAAATATTAGTATTATTTGTCGTCGTCGACGAAGCCGCTTTGGAGTAATATCTTTTCTTCCAAACGATAAAGGGCTTTTGAGTATTTTTCATTTAGCTTGTCGAGCGTAAGTGCCGTTTTGAGATGCTTAATGCTGTCAAAATAAAGATGCTTTATATAATAGACAACCGATTGCACATAATGCCAATATGCCGTTTTGTCCAATATGACGTCCAAATACGCCTGTACCTTTTCGGGGTTTCCGCTTGCCGCCGCTTCGTTGACAAGCTTTGCTATCTCCGGGTTGTTTTCGCCGAAGTCACGGTTGTTGATGTAGTTTTTGGCTTCTTTGTAGGCTTCTTCGAGCGCGTTTAGCTCACAAGCCGCTCTTTCGCCTTCGATTCCCTTTAAAAAAACCGCTTCGTAGAGCCGCGTATGTCTGTCGTTATACACTCCGTCTATTGCTTCGGCGGACGCGTTGTCGTCCAGACCGAAATAACTCAATATTTTCACTTTTTTACCCTAATAAATTTATTTTACATCTTAAATCGGCGTCTAACCGAAGTAATCTATCTGCATAGCTTTTTTTACTCTGTCCGCCGTCTCCGCCGCTACGGCACGCGCCTTATTACAGCCTTTGCGAAGGATACCGTACACTTCGGGAATACGCTGCTCCCATTCTGCACGCTTTGTCCTTATAGGCTCTAAAATCTCTTGCAGAATGCTGTTTAAAAATCTCTTGACCTTTACGTCGCCGAGTCCGCCGCGCTCGTAATGCGCCTTTAAGGCTTCCAGATTTTGATAATCCGGCAAGTATTTTTTGAAATGCCCGTCGGTCGAAAAAGCGTCGAGATAGATAAAAACAGGATTGTCCTTTGTATCGCCCTTGTCCTCGACTCTCAAATGCTTCGGGTCGGTGTACATATTCATGACCTTTGACTTTATCTCGTCCGCGCTGTCGGACAGATAGATACAATTGCCGAGTGATTTGCTCATTTTTGCCTTGCCGTCAATGCCCGGGAGTCTGCCGCAAGACGCCTTTTCGGGTAAAAGCTCCTTAGGCTCGGTCAAGGTATCTCCGTAAAGGGTATTGAAACTTCTGACAATCTCTCTGGCTTGTTCGAGCATAGGAAGCTGGTCTTCGCCGACAGGCACTGTCGTCGCGTTAAAAGCCGTTATATCCGCCGTCTGGCTAATAGGATAAGTAAAAAAACCTACCGGTATACTCGCTTCAAAGCCGCGTGTTTGTATCTCGGATTTGACGGTCGGATTGCGTTGAAGCCTTGCTACCGTCACGAGATTCATATAATAAAAAGCCAGCTCGGTAAGCTCCGGCACTTGCGATTGGATAAATATCGTAGCGATATCGGGATTTAGACCGCACGCCAGATAATCGAGCGCGACTTCGGTGACGTTGGCGCGTATTTTGGCGGGATTGTCGGCATTGTCGGTCAAAGCCTGCGCGTCGGCAATCATAATGTAAATCTCGTCGAAGCCGCCGCCGTCTTGCAATTCGGCGCGCCTTTTGAGCGAGCCTGCATAATGCCCCAAATGAAGCTTGCCCGTCGGGCGGTCGCCCGTCAATATGATTTTTTTTGTATTACAATTCTTCTCTGTTTTCATCTTGATTTTCTTCCGGTTGATTTTCTTCCGGCCCTTGCAATTTATTTAATATATCTTGTTTGTGTTTATGCGCTCTTTTATATAACCTTGTGCGTTTGAATTTTTCGACTATGACGGTTCTTTTTGCATCGAATTTTTGATATAATGCCGTCCGAGTGATTTTGCCGAAAATAGCCGCTTTTATTTTGTTGAGTTTTTCAAGGACTTTGAGCATTCTCTTTTCTAATCTCGGTCCGAATTTTAACAAAAGTATTATCAAGGCTATCGTCGCAGCCCCTATGCCGACCCAAAACAGTATGCCCCAGCCTTTAAAGGGTATCGGTATGCTTTTGAGCGCAATAGCTCCGAATACCGTCGAAATAATCTGTATCGGGCGCGATATGCACATCATAAGTACAAAGGTTCTGAATTTCATATTTGTCAGTCCGGAAATCATGCAAAGTATGTCGTCGGGAAACATCGGCAATAAGAACATCAAAAACAACAAAACCTTGTCTTTGCCCTTGACATAGTTATAATATTTGTCGAGCATTTCCTGTCCGACTATCCATCTGGCTACGCGGACTCCAAAAAGACGCCCAATGATAAACGCCAACAGCGAGCCTATCATAACGCCGACGAAGGTATACCAAATCGTATCCCACGGCGAAAAAATCAGCGCGCCTGCCGCAGTCGAAATGTTTGAAGGTATAGGCAAAAATGTCACTTGCAAAAATTGAATGAGCATATAAACGAGCTTTGACGAATCGGAATTTTTGACCATTTCCGCCAAATCGTTTTGGTCTACTTCCTTGATGTACTCCAAAATGCCCATATAAGAGAGAACGAGCATAATGGCAATTATCACAACGCCCAAAAGAAATAACGACAGCATTAGCTTGATGAGAGGTTCGTTATTTTTTTTGACTAAAAAATAAAACACTAAAAGTAACACGCCTCCAACGCCTGCGATAATCCAACCCGTTACGGCAAGACTTCGCGTCAAAAGTATACCACCGACTATCGTAAAGACGGCGCATATAAGGACGATTATAATATTTGCTTTATTTTTCTTCATTTATCCGATATTCCGTAAATATTTATTCATGCGTTGTGTTTTTTCTTTTCTTACGTTTCTTATTTCAGTCTTATTTTTACGGAGTCCGCATGAGCGTCGAAGCCCTCCGTTTCTGCCATTTTGATAATATCTTCCGCGCCTGCCGATAATTCTTCTTTGTTATAGCCTATAAGCGACGTCCTTTTTAAAAAGGTATCGACCGACAGGACGGAAGAAAATCTCGCGTTTCCGTTGGTCGGCAAGACGTGCGACGGCCCCGCATAGTAATCCCCGACGGCAACAGGCGTGTTTTGCCCCAAAAATATCGCTCCGGCATTGTAGATTTCCTTAGAAATCTCATAAGCGTTTGACGCGCATATCTCCAAATGCTCGGGGGCTATTTCGTTGATGACGGCGACGGCTTTTTTGATGCTCTTAACCGATATAATCTGGCAATTAGCCCCTAAAGATTCTAATATTATATCCTTGCGCTCCGCCGCTTCCGCCGCTTCAAAAAGTCCGACCTTGACGCTTTCGGCAAGCTCGCGGCTTGTCGTGACAAGTATAGACGCGCCTAACGGTCCATGCTCCGCCTGAGAAATCAAATCGGCTATCAGATATCGGGCTTTGGACGTTTCGTCCGCCAATATCGTTATCTCGCTCGGTCCCGCAAGCATATCTATGCCCACGTCGCCGAAGACTCTCTTTTTTGCAAGCGTCACGTATATATTGCCCGGTCCAGCTATGACGTCTACCCTTTCGACGCTTTCCGTACCGTAAGCCAGAGCCGCTACGGCGTGCGCGCCCCCGATTTTGTATATCTTATTGATACCGCATATCTTGGCGGCGGCGAGTATGAGCGGATTTTTCACGTTCGGCGTGGCGATTGAGATATCTCCCACGCCTGCGGCGACCGCCGGTAAGGCGCACATGAGAACCGACGACGGATATGCCGCAAGTCCGCCCGGAACATACAGTCCCGCACGTCTGACGGGTACAAATTTCCAACCGGTTTTGCCGTCAAAATCATCGTTTTTTACCTGACGCTCGTGATATTTCAAGATATTGGTTTTGCAGTTTATGAGCGTTTTCAAAAGCTCCGGCGCAACGGAATTGTAGGCATCGTTGATTTCGTTATCCGATACTCTTATATTATGCTTGTTTATATCGGTCTTATCAAACTGTTTAGCGTAAGCAAACAATGCTTCGTCGCCGCGTTCCGTCACGTTTTTTATTATTTCGTCAACGGCGCGCAATTGGCTTTCAAAGCCGTTTATCCGACCTTTTTTTTCGTAAGCATTTTTAATTTCTATCATTTACCGTCTCCAAAGCGTTCTTTATCTTTGCCACAAGCGGCTTTATCTCATCGGATTTCGTCTTTAAACTGACCTTATTAGCCACAAGCCGCGCCGATACGGGGCATATTTCCTGCAATACCGCCAAGCCGTTTTCACGGAGCGTGCTTCCGCTCTCGACGATATCGAGTATAACGTCGCTCAATCCCATTACCGGTCCAAGCTCGACAGAACCGTTGAGCTTGATAACCTGTACGTTTTCTCCCTTTTCGTGGTAATAATTCTTTGTGATATTTTCGTATTTTGACGCGACCCTAAGCGGCGCGCCGGTCTTTGCGCCGTCAAAGCCGGCATAGCCGGCTATGCACAGACGGCATTTTGCAAAGCCTAAGTCGAGAAGCTCATAGAGCTTTTTGTCTTCTTCTAACAGTGTGTCGCTGCCGCATACGCCTATGTCGGCAATGCCGTTCTCTATATAGACCGGCACGTCGGCAGGCTTGACAAAAATGACCCGAAAGCTTTCGGTCGGGTCGGTCAAAACCAGCTTTCTGGTTTTTTCGGAAAAAACGGATATGTCTATTCCGCATTTTCCGAGTATTTCGATAGTTTGCTCGGCAAGTCTGCCTTTTGCGAGCGCAATGGTAATCATGGATTCTCCTGCCTGTGGTAATCTAAGATATCTATTCTAAAATATTGTGCGGCAAAGCCGCTTTATAGTATTATTTTTCTATAAAAATGCATTTATGCGCCTTGACAGCCGCCGCAAATTTTTTCAATTCTTCTTCTTCTTCGATAAAGGTGTAGTTGACCGTATAGCCTTCCTTAATTAGCCGCTCCTTTAAGCGGAAGGCGTCGGCGATATATTTTTTCTTAGCGCCGATGACATAGTCGCAGGACGGCTTCGTAGCCGTATTGCCGCTTGCGGTCAATGCCGTCAAGAGATTTTTTATGCCGACGGCAAAGCCCGTAGCGGGTATATTTCCCGTTCCTTGAAGGGTAAAAAGATTGTTATACCTTCCGCCGCTCAATATATGCGCGCCGAAATGCCGCGACAGACCTTTAAATATCGTGCCCGTATAGAAATTCATAGAATTTAAAAGGCTCAAATCTATCGACAAATATTTATCGTAACCGAGCGACTTCAAAAGCGTATATATCCTGACAAGCTCGTCGAGAGCGTCTACGCTTTTTTTGTTTTTGACAAGCTTGTACGCTCTTTCTATCGCGTCTTCGCCAAAAAGCGTCGGCAGCTCGGTTATCGCGTCGGTCAAAGAAATATCTACACCGGAATTTTTTAACACTTCGGTAATGGCAAAATTATTCTTTTTGTCTACGTTCTTTATCAGCTCTTCTTCGTCCTTTTTGTCAAGCCTGCATTCCTTTATAAGCCCCCTAAAAAACTCCGTATTGCCTATCTCGATGAGAAAATCATCAAGCCCCGACGCCTTTAACGCTTCTATCGCAAGAATTATGACTTCGGCGTCGGCTGTGTAGGACTTTTCGCCTATAAGCTCTAACCCTGCCTGCGTAAATTCTCTGTAACGGTAATCGTCTGCAAGCATAGAAAAGGAGTTGCCGAGATAAGATAATTTTAGCGGCAATGACGGCTGCATTTTTGTCGAAACTATTCTCGACAACGGCATAGTAATGTCGGGACGCAGAATAATCAGACTGCCGTCCGTGTCCGTCAGCTTAAAGGCTTTTTCTATCGGAAAAACGTCGTTATAATCAAAAACATTGTGGTATTCTATGCTCGGCGTTTCGATTCGGTCATAACCGCTGCTTTTGAATACTTTGAGAATTTTTTCTTCTATGATGTTTTTTATATAACATTCTTCCGGCAGATAATCGTACATTCCTTTGGGTACTTTATATTTGCTCATATCACTCCGTACAACGCTTTTAGCCGTATAAAATGACGTATATTTTTATTATTATACATTTTTTTTTAAAGATTGTCTATTAATCTGCGGTA
>JAITOU010000024.1 GCA_031289755.1 Clostridiales bacterium | reverse complement strand
GTCCGTAAAACGGTTACGGGCGACCACACAGGGTCGCCCCTACGGTGGGGATAATTTATTTTTTCGTTAGGAATATCATTATTTTCGGGCGAATATGAAATCCGCCCCTACAATTTTGGGTGACGCTGCTTACACGTTTTTGCAAACAACCGATACGTTGTTTCCTGTTAAATAAATGTCAAGATTTAGACTTTACAGAGTATTATTTTCTCAGACGTCTTGTTTTGACGATTCAGCCGTCGGTTTTGATTCCAGCGCAGATTCGGGGGCCGGTTCGTTTGTTTGTTTCGGTTGAGATTCATTGTTTTTCGGCACGAACTGATTATTTTGAGTAAACATATTTTGCATTTGAAGCTGCATCATTTGTTGAAATTGCATTTGCTGTTGCTGTTGCATTTTTAAGGCTTGCTCTTTTTCTTCATCTTTTTGTTTTTGAATACGCTTTTGCTCCGCTTCGGCGGCTTTTTGCGCTTCAATTTTTGCCTTAATCGCTTCCGGTGAATTTTCAGGGTGCTTCAAAAATAAGGCGATACCGGCTAAAACGGTAATTAAAAGCGGAGCAAGGTGTAGCCAAGCGTTAAAACCCGTTCCAATCGCAGTAAGCAAAAAGAGCAGATTGACTATGACGGTGGCAATAGAAACACCAAGTTTGTCTTTGATTGGCTTCTCTGACGGATTTACAATTAATGCTTTGGCATTGAACAGATTGTTGATAGGATTGGCAGTCAGCTTTCCGCCTAAAACAATCATCGTGATACCGAACCCGATAATCAATAAAAATAAAAAATAACCTATTCCGCCGAGTCCGGCAGCGACTCCTCCGCCCGGTGCACCGACCGTATCCAAAATACTTCCTACATCACCGAAAAAATCGGCGATTACTTGCCATAGCAAGATTGCGATTGTTCCGATAATAGTAATGACGATACCGACGATAATTTGAAAAACACCGGCGGTTTTTTGCAATGTGTTTTTTGTTGAATTCATAATTTTCACCCTTTTTAAATTTTATTTACTTACAGTATACATAAAAGCCGACTCAAAGTCAATAATATATACTAAAAATATATAAAATATTTATTTATAATACATTTTGACAATCTTAAATATCATAGCAGCACGACTGCCGACTGTTAAAATTAAAGAAAAAGGTTTGCAATGGATACACAGGAAATTATTTTTAGGGTCGGCTATATCCGCAACCGGGCAAATTTATCGGCGCGTGCGTTGAGCCTGAATATCGGAAAGACCGATTCTTATATCAACAGAATGGAGCAGCAGGGCTTTATTCCGTCGCTGCCCGTGCTTTTGGAGATTATCTACGCTTGCAATTCTACGCCGGAAGAATTTTTTTATCACGATATCCAACGCTATAAAACCGATAAGGAAAGTCTGGTTTTTATCGGTTCGCTGTCCGAAAAACAGCTGAAAGCCATTAGGAATTTGTATAACTAATACAACGATTATCGCCGACAAGCGGATTTTGGGCGGATTTCTTGCAAAATCAAATGGTTTTAATACATCAAAAAAGAACCGTCATTTTAGTTTAAATATGACGGTTCTTTTTTAAGTTAAGCCAAGGCATTACTGTTTGCAAAAGGCTTTTAAATCACATTTTTTGTCTTTTAAAAAACTCTTCCGACGGCGTATTCCCCGACCTGTTGATTCTTTTTAAAAGATGAAAATCGCTCTGTCTATTGATATAGTTTATTCCGTAGGTGCAGGTAAAGGACGCCGTGAAACCGAGTTCTTTTATCACATTAAGAGTATCGCCTTTGGTATAAAAACCGAAAGGAAAAGCGACGGCGGTGCATTTTATGCCGATATGCTCCGTCAGCGAATCGTTGAGCCGCATAAGGTCGGCGGACAGGCGCGCTTTGTAAGCGTCGTAGCTTTCGTCGGGCAATTTGCTCAAACCCTTGGTCTTTTTGCTTTTGTGGAGATTGTAGGTGTGGTTTTGTATCTCGACAAGACCGCTGTCGGTCATCTCCTTTATCTGCTCATAATTGACGTGCGCCGCTTTGTTTTTGCTTCCGGCTTTGTAATTTTCGTCTACGCACGACCCGATGACGGACATGACAAGCTTCATTCCGTATTTCTTAAAGAGCGGATAGGCATAATAATAATTTGTCAGATAACCGTCGTCAAAGGTCAGCATGACGGGCTTGTCCGGCAATTCCGCATTCCCCGCCCCGTAATCGATAAGGTCTTGTACGGTAATCGTCGTATAACCGTGCCGCTTTAAATATTTTAAATCGTTCTCTAACATCGAAGGGTGTATATTATATTTGCCCACGTCCTTGTAGAACGTGCTGTGATACATAAGAACAGGCAGCCTTACACCGTTATCAACGGCGTAAACCCTTTCTCCCGCAACGGAAAACAACACACTCAAAAACACCGCCGCCGTGAAGAAAATACATAAAATCTTCGTTATCCTTGTATCTTTTTTCATGGTGTTAATATGTGTTGAAAGCGTTTTTTTATACGGTTCTCAACTCATATGCCGAGAAGATATCCTATGCGTTTTATGATGTTCATAGGCTTCATGTTCATTTTGACCTTGTAGAGAAAGTCCGAAAGCTCCGACGCGCCCGGCTCGATATCGCCGATAGATTTTATAGTAAGCCTTTGCAGGACCGTTTCGACATCCCAATTCTTCGGAACGGCGATAGTGACGCTCACTTCTTGATTTGCCGTCATGTCAAAGAAATTGTCCGAAAAAGGTTCGGTTATCCCGTCTAATTCCAGCTTGACAAATCTCGCGTACCGCTTAGAAAACAAGGTTATACGCATAGCGTCGCCGTCCGCCTTGACACCGGCGGTTATCTCGCTTTTTGGCAGGTCAAGCTTCTTTTCCTTTTTAAACAGAGCCGTCTTGCGCGCTACCGTGACGCCGTTTTCTTTTAGCTCGGCTACAAACACACAATCGTTTCCGTGAGTTTTAAGGAGCTTTCCAAAGGTCAGGAGCGCAAGCTTTTGAGAGACGTTGCCGCCCGCTTCGACGTCGTATTTTCCGTACGCCAATATCTCGCCGTCAAAGCTCTCTATTCTCCAAAGCAATTCCCCTTTAAAATCCTTCATGCCGTCGTTGACGACATAGAGCGTCATTCCGTCCTTGCCGCTTTCGCCGCCGTTCTCGATGATGACGGTAAGCGGCTGATTAAAGCGTCTGGCGGCATAATGCAAGGCTTTAAAATTTCCGTAATAATCTATACTCGACCACGAGCTGACGGGCCAGCAATCGTTAAACTGCCAATACAGCGCGCCGTTGCAGCGTCCGGAATTTTTGCGCCAATGCTCGGTCGGCTCTCTCATACATTCCGATTGGACGACCTGAGTGAGATAAACCAAATCTTCAAAATGCTTAGGCGAACGGTGGTCGGCTACGAGATAGTATTTCATTATCGAATTTCCCGCCATGTTTTTTTGATGATTTTTCATGACGGGAGAATTTAAATCATAATCCTCCGGCTGAGCAAATTTTTTGACGGTGTTCATCGTAGGCAAGGATTGCATACCAAATTCCGAACAAAAATTCGTATAAACCTTACGGTAGTAGGTATAAGGGCTTAGACCGTGCCACACGCGCCACAAATGGGTGTCCCCGACACTTTCACTGTTGACGCCGTTTAACAGCTCTCCGCCGCTCGGAGAGCTTGCCCAATAAGGCGTCACGTCGTCCTTTTGTCTTATCCAATCGGGCAGCGTCCTATAAAAAAACCTGCCCGTCGCTTCCTTTAACTCTTTATTAAAACGCCACGAGATTGCCATTTGTTCAAGCTCGTTGTTTCCGCAATACAGAGCGAGAGCCGCGTGATGTCTTATTCTCCCGATATTGTAATATATTTCTTCCTCTATCCTGCCGACAAATTCTTCCTTGTCGAGCGGATAAGGCTGACAAGCAAAGCAGCAATCCTGCCACACGAGTATTCCGTACTTGTCGCAAATATTGTAAAAATCGTCGCTTTCATAAAAGCCGCCGCCCCAAACGCGAACCATATTCATATTCGCATCTCTCATATTCTTTAACAGCCTGTCGAGCTTGTCGTAGCTTACTCTCTCCGTAAAGGAATCGGCGGGAATCCAATTTGCTCCCTTAGCAAATATTCTGCGTCCGTTGACCTTAAAGGCAAAACGCTTGCCCCAACTGTCGGAGCTTGTATCAAGCTCGATTGTCCTGAGTCCGATGTTGTAATCCTTTTGGTCGAGTATGGTGTTTCCGATATGCAAATATACGTTTATACGGTAAAGCGGCTGCGTCTCCTTGTCCGTCAAGCCGTTCGGCCACCACAGTACGGGCTTTTTGATATTCAAAGACAGCGAAGCCGCACCGTTCACGGCGTCCGCGCTCTCTATCAGAGTATCCCCCGACGGAGAAATTATCTCTAACTTGACGGTATACCGGCTTTGTCCGGCGGTTTTTTCGCTTATGTCCGCCCTAATCGCGAGATTTACGCCGTCTTCGCTATGAGTCTGACGGAAGCTCACATCGCCTAAACAAGCCTTGTTAAAGGCTTTTATATATATATCCCCCGATATTCCCGACGGCGGAAGCTGCGGACCCCAATCCCATCCGAAATGGTATTGAGCCTTTCGGATATATTGTGCCGGAGCTATCGCGTCAAAGCTCATCATGAGCTTGTTTTTTTCTCTCTCGGCGTTGACGTATTTTATCGGAGAATAAAACACGGCGTGCAAGACGTTGCTGCCGACCATCAGATAAGGCTTGATATCTACCGTATATCTTTTAAACATATTGTCGGCGGATATTATCCTTTGACCGTTTAAGGTGACGTCGGCGAGAGTGTCGAGAGAATTGCAGACAAGCTCTATGCTCTCGTATTTTAAAAACACGTCGTCGATATCAAATTCTCTGCCGTATTCCCAATCCTTTAACGCGACCTCCTGAACCGCCTTGTCCTTTTCGTTGACCCCGACAAACGGGTCGGGTATCATGCCGTTATTTAACAGGTCGGTAAAGTTACTGCCCGGCACCGTCGCCTTCGCCCACTTATTACCGCCCTTTTCTCTGAATTGCCACTCGCCGTTTAAATGCAAAATTTTCATAATCCACCGTTATTGCCGGACACCGCTCTACATACGGCCTGCGCCTTTAAAAGCCTTCCGAACCTTGTTATAATAATTATAATTATACAACAGCGCAACACAAAAAGCAACCTAAGCGGCACAAAAATTTTTATGCGGAGCAGAATTACACAAAAGACTAACAAATTTCTACAAAAACTATAAAACAGCCCTATTGTCAAGCTGTGTTATAGTAGAAGCAGGGATAAAATAAATAGATTTCGGAAACGGAATCTATTTTTAGTTGATGATATATCAAAAAATAAAGGTAAAAAGGCTTTATTTGAAGCATGGGGTTATGATATAATGGATTCGCAACGGTTGCACAAGAGTTCATTCGGCAAGCACAGGAAAAATATGCCGCCGGCGAATATGAATTAGGTAAATTAAAACTTACCACACCTTATGCCGGGAGGTAAAAATGAAAGAATACGACAGAGTAAGGCTTATTGCCGAAAAGGAAAAATATGCAAAGGAAGGCGTTCATAAAGGCATGGACGGGTGGATTTGCGACTCGGAAAAAACACAAGGCACATGGTTAGTCCAATTTGACCAATACGGCGATTTGCCGGAGATAGCTACGATAGCCGTCGATGAATCGGATTTAGAATTGTATATACCGCATGACGGACGGAGAAAATGAAAGAAAAGACTAATTAAGGCTTATGCCGAAACTGCAAAAATATTATCCCCCACAAAAAAACGTCTCATTGAACTGAGACGTTTTTTGTGTATTATGTATTCTGCTTTATCGATTACATTTATACGTTGTTTGCATTATGTGTATTCTTAACTGTCCATTGTTTGATTTTTATGCCGAGCCAAAGACTGTAAATACCGAAAGTGACAACCGACAGCAATAGCCATTTTATGTACTGACCGAACAGTTGACCGCCCGTCCCGGTAAAGACCTGCCTTTGTCCGTCGATTATAGTATGATTTGCCACCCACTTTTGATAGTAGACGACAGCCCACGGATAAGCAAGACCCAAAGTAAATATGACGATAATCGACCGAATGATTTTTGTCGCAATCAATTCTATCAATCCGGCATCAAATTTTGATTCGCCGTCGGATCTTATTTCGGCATAAACTTTTGGTTTTGCGGCTGCTTTTTGCTGTAAGTCACGGCTTGGGTTTTTGTCATAGCTTGCTTTTTGTTGTATGTCACGGCTTGGGTTGTTGCCATAGCTTGATTGGTCATAGCTTTGGTTTGTGTCGGATTTTAGTCTGACATCATTGCTTGGATTGTTATCGGATTTTAGTCGGACATCACGGCTTGGGTTGTCGTCGTACCTTTGTTTTGTGTCGGATTTTAGTCGGACATCACGGCTTGGGTTATCGTCATGGCTTTGTTTGGTAGTATAGCTCGATTTGGCAACCACATTGGCTTGTGGTTCGTCGTTGCTTAGGGTCGTTTGTTCTCCGCAAATCGGACAAAGCAAATCGCTCCACTTTACTTCCTTATCGCAATTAAGGCATACTCTCATTTTAAATTCTCCTTTTGTGTTTTTAATATTTTTTTCTTTCAAAGACCGATATCTGTCAATCGGCAAGCGATTAAGACTATCTCTTTTAAAATACTCCCAAAAGGCCTATTGTATCGTTATCGATATACCATTTATTGCCGAATTTGATAAAACTTATCTTTATTTTTTCGGTGGTAATTATACTACGAAGCTGTTCATCGTCATCATAGTCAACGGCATACTTTGCCGATAAAGTTATGACCGCATAAGCGTCAACGTGCGTCGATGTTTTATTGAAAACCTTAAAGGATTTTAGTTTGGACTTGTACTCTGCGGTATTAGACTTGTAATCTTCTTTATAGCTATATACAAATAACTCCTTTTCGTCGTCGTCAGTGAAGTAGATTGTGTCGGCAAGCTTCTCGATATTCGATTTGTTGAACGCATTGATATATTTTTTAAGTACCCTTTTTGTCGGCGGTTGTGCGGCGACCGAGATTATCGTGATTAGGACGGCAAGTACAAAAACTGCCGCGACGACGGTCGTAACGAGTTTTTTCTTTTTTTCGTCGTACTTAATTGTTTGAATACCGTCCTTTACCTTATCCGAAAGTGCGCTGAAATTGATAATTTTTTCCATAGTTTTTTTGCTTCTCCTTATGTTTATTTATTTTTATTATGTTATGCGTTCCAAACGATGTTAGCGGAGCACCCACTATCCCAACTAGACCACCCACTAAGCCACCCGACAGGTGCAGAACTGCGTCCCTTGATATTGATTGTTTGTGTTGCTTTCCAACCATAGAAAGCATAAGACCCGATACTTGTTACACTATACGGAATCGTGATTGTTGTAAGTCCGCTACAATAGTCAAAAGCATCACTACCGATACTTGTTACATTATTTGGTATCGTGATTGATGTCAGTCCGCTACAATTATAGAAAGCGTAATCCCCGATACTTGTTCCGCCCGTCACAATAACATTTTTGAGAGAAGCCGGAACATAAGAATTTTGACTATAATAGCCCGCCCCGAATATATATCCTAAATATGTACTACTCGTACCGTTTAAAGTTGCACCGACAAAAGGGATTGTCAATTTTTTCAGATTAGCACATCCCCCGAAGTCGCTACCGATTTCCACAACGGACTTCCCGTTGTAGCTGCTCGGAATGGTTATCTCGGTCGCATTTGTCAGCGCGCCGACGCTTACCTTATAGCCGCCGGAAACCGATGAATAAACCAATCCGGTCGGCAATGTAGATTCTCCATAACCCCAATATACCACTGGATATGGGTAAGAATATCCATCCCAATTGCTATCCCAACCGCTCGGCTTACTCTCTGCCGCGCAATAGATTTTTATTCCTGGGCAACCTGAAAACACATAGCAACCGACCTTTGTCACGTTATTAGGAATGATAATCGCCTTTAAACTGTTGCAATTATAAAATGCAGAATCGCCGATTGTTTTTACTCCCGACGGTATGGTGACCGAAGTCAAGCTGCTACAATCCTCGAATGCCCAATTGCTGATTGTAGTTATCCCTGACGATAGTATTATCTCTTTTAAATTATCGCAATTCTCAAAAGCACCTACGCCCAATCTCTCCGCATTCGTAAGCTTTACCGTTTTAAGCGATATCGGAATATAATAAGAAACAGGATAAAGTTTTCCGTTAAACTGATACGTTTCTCCCCCACCCGTGTAGCCTTCCGTGCCGAATATGTATCCGAATAAGGCGTCATAGCCTGTTGCTTGCGGACTTGCGCCGACAAAAGGAATGGTCAATTTTTCTAACTTCGGACAGCGAAAATCATTACCAATTTCAACGACCGGCTTGCCCTTATAGGTACTCGGAATGATAATCTCGGTCGCATTTTTTGCCGAACCGACGCTCACCTTATAGCCGCCTGAAACCGAAGAAAATAGCAATCCGTCACTGTATTCTCCGCCGCCTTTACTCTTGTTTGCCGCGCTGACGGCAATCGGTATCGACACCGACGCCACGACTACGACCGCCAACACGGCGACCAAGATTTGTACTTGTTTTACACTTAAAAAAAGTTTTGGGAACACTTTATGTATCCCTTTTGAGATTGCTTCAAAAAATTTCATGACTAATACTCCTTTTGTTTTTTTACTTTGTCTTTTTTTCCTACCGTAAGTTTTTTGATTTTGATTGTCCTTTTTCTCGACCGTACGTTCCCAAAAATACTTTCAAAAGTAGCCCCATAGGGCTATTTCCGTAAATTATACTTCCTTGGGGCTAAAATGTCAATAGGAAATGATAAGTTAATAAAAAATTCTTAAAAAAAATCCAAATTAAATACTGACGACCAAAAAATAAGAGGCTAAAATAAATGAACATACTAATCGCCGAACGGATAAAAGAGCTTATGAAAGAACATAAGCTAAATCAAGTCCAGCTTGCGGCAAAAATCGGTCTTAAACAAAACACCGTTAGCGCATGGCTCTTAGGCAAAAAAGAACCGTGCATTTCCAGCCTGTGGGCTTTGGCTGATTTTTTTGACACGGATATCGACTTTCTTGTCGGACGGAAGGAATATTGAAAGAAGCTAAACACTAAAAAATAGTATAAATTATGAGAAATCGGAAGTTGATGAAAGAAAATAATTATTTCAATGAGTTTTTTACAAGCCCCACACTACGTAAATTTTGAAAGCATTACCTTTTGTAACGGTTTGATTCTTCGCCTTTAATAAACGGCTTTTTAGCGCACGTCAATAGTTATTTGAGTCGGACGCGTCAACCGTACTTGCTATTATACCGACAAAGCAAAACTTTTGTTTTTTTCGTCTTATATGCCCTATTCGATTTTTAAAATCTTTTGATACAGCGCGGTTTTTTTGTCGCCGACCTTAGCGTCTATGTGGTAATGCCCGAAGTACCAATGCTTATAGGTGACCGTTTCTTCAAAGTTAGAAAGTCCGCGATTTGTCGCAAACGGCTCGAAGCCGTACCGAAGAAGCGGCGGTAAATACAGGGTGTTTTCGTCTATCGAATGCGTCACGATATAGTCCACCTTATAGCCGACCTTTTGCAGGCTTTGATGTGCAATATCATAATCCTTACAGGACGGCACTTCGTCCGCCCACCAGCTTACGTTCTCCGTCCGCATCCATTTGTCGGTACTTTCCGCGCCGCCGAATGTAAAGAACGACTTACCGTCAAGCTCATAAATCTGTCCGCGCATAAGGTGCAGAACATTGTCCGCAATTTTATGCACCTTGCCGCCGTGCCAATTCTCCGCCTTGTAAGCGTTCAGCAAATCAAAGTTTTCGTGATTGCCGTCTACAAATAATACCGTGAACGGCAAATCCGCATACCGTTTGATATCGCGTTCAAGCGTTCTTTCGCTCCATACGCCGCCAAAATCGCCCGCCACAAACATATAATCGGCTTTTGTCAATTCGGAATGCTTTGCCGCAAAGCTTGACAGCTTCCCAAAGTCAATCGGTCCGTGCGTATCGCCTGTAATATAAATCATCTTCTCTCCCCTTGCAGATAAACGCTCCGCAACAAATGCTCCGTTTTTTTACATTTTAACACGCCCGTCATTAAATGTCAATAAAACGCGATGTGTCATATTGCTCGCTCTCTCAATTTATCGTTCACAACCTTTTACCGCTCATTGTGTTATTAAAAAAAACAAAAAAACCGCCGAGATATACTACGAAGCATTTAGGGAATTATTGAAATAGTATACCGCGCTAACGCTTTCTTTCAAATCACCTATCCTGCGGCTAAAAAACTGCCGTCAAAAACAACGGACGCTATTGTGTAATGCGTCCGTTGTTTTAATGTATCTCAATTGGTTTAATGTCTAACTTTTTTGTGGTACGGCACGGTAATACCGCCGGCTTCTTTTGTGCCGTTATAATGCTCCGTCATAGTCGGAAGTGACATTCAAAGGATAGTATGTACCCGTATCATTCCAATTCGAGTCCCAATAGCGTTGCGGCGTGGAAGGATGCACCTTCAAAACGACCGTCTGACCGGGTGTCCAACCGTTAAACGCATACTCTCCAACATAGGCGACCGATTCGGGTATCGTTATCTCTGCAATAGCGTTGCAATAGGCAAAAGCAAAATGACCGATATACGTCACCTTATTCGGTATAATCAAATCGGTCAGGCTTTGGCAATATGCAAAAGCGTTGTCGCCTATCGTCGTCAATTCCGAGCCGAGCGTAATACTCAAAAGTCCTTCGCAGCGCAAAAACGCATTCTCGCCGAGAATTTCCGTCGCGTTTCCGATAATTATCTCTTCCAAGTATTTACAGTCCGCAAAAGCATAATCGCCGATATCCCCGACTCCCGTTAAGGTAACCTTTTTGAGCTTTATCGGAACATATACCTGCTCCGTATAATCTGCCGCCCCGAAAATATATCCGAAATGCCTACTTTCGCCGTTCGCCGAAGCCCCCGCAAAAGGCAGCGTCATCTCAATCAAATTTACACAACCGCTAAACGCCCCGACCCCGATAGCGACCACACTGTCGGGAATTATTATGACCGTCAACCCAACACAGTTTTCAAACGCCCCCGCTCCGATATAGCTTATACCATAAGGAAGAGTTATACTCAAAATCCATGTACAATCCGCAAAAGCTCCGTCGCTTATTCCGCCCACTCTCTTTCCGTTATACTCCGAAGGTATCACAACATCCGTTCCGTCAAAAGTTCCTATACCTATCTCGTAATAATCTCCTTTAAGAACAAAACTTAATTCGCCGTCATCGTTATCACCGTCGCCGTTATCCCCGTCGCCGTTATCACCGTCACCGTTGTCACCGTCGCCGCTATCACCGTTACCGTTATCACCGTCGCCGCTATCACCGTTACCGTTATCACCGTCGCCGTTATCACCGTCGCCGCTACCGCCGTCGCCGTTATCACCGTCGCCGGTACCGCCGTCACCGTTGTCACCGTTACCGCTATCACCGTCGCCGCTACCGCCGTCGCCGTTATCACCGTTACCGCTATCACCGTTACCGTTATCACCGTCGCCGCTATCACCGTTACCGCTATCACCGTTACCGCTATCGCCGTCGCCGTTATCGCCGTTATCGCCGTCACCGTTGTCACCGTTACCGCTTTCGCCGTCGCCCTTATCACCGTCACCGCTACCGCCGTCACCGTTATCACCGTCACCGTTTTCACCGTCACCGCTTTCACCGTCACCGCTATCCCCGTCGCCGCTACCACCGTCGCCGTTATCGCCGTCGCCGTTGTCGCCGTCACCGTTATCCCCGTCACCGCTATCACCGTCGCCGCTATCACCGTCGCCGTTGTCGCCGTCACCGTTTTCCCCGTCACCGCTAGCACCGTCGCCGCTAACACCGTCTCCGCTATCACCGTCGCCGTTGTCGCCGTCACCGCTATCCCCGTCGCCGTTATCACCGTCGCCGTTATCGCCATTACCGTTATCACCGTCGCCGTTATCGCCGTCGCCGTTGTCGCCGTTGTCGCCGTCGCCGTTGTCGCCGTCGCCGTTGTCGCCGTCACCGCTACTACCGTCGCCGCTACCACCGTCGCCGTTATCGCCGTTACCGTTGTCGCCTTCACCGCTACCACCGTCGCCGCTACCACCGTCGCCGCTACCACCGTTGCCGCTATCTCCGTCGCCGCTATCTCCCTCGCCGCTATCTCCGTCGCCGCTATCTCCGTCGCCGTTGTCGCCGTCGCCTATTTCACCGCCGTCACCGCCGTTCGGTTCTTCGTTGCCGTCGGCTTTTTGTGTCCAACGCGCTTCAAAAACCAAATCGGATTTTACGCTTATATTGCCGTTGATAAGCGTTGTCGATGCGGAATTTTTAAAATACCAGCCGTCAAAGACATAGCCGTCTTTTTGCGGCGGCGGCGGAAATTCAAAGGCTACGCCGTCCTTGACGTCAATACGGTGATATTCCTGACCGTCGGATATAAAAGTAACCGTCCATTCAAGGCTACGGTTATTTTTTGCGTCATACGAAATAAAAAACAAAACCACCGCGACACATATCAATGCGGCGACGGGTATAATTCCGCCCAAAACCCTCTTCATCTTTTGCAAACCTCTCATTTATCAAAATTATACAAGCAGACCTTAAAAAAAACCGCCGCATAAAGCCGTCCCCCTATAAAAACACCGCGCATAAGAAGATAAATTTTAAGTAAGTATTTCCATAGATAAAAGTCCGATAATACCTATTGCAATACAAATATTTTACAATACAAATATCACCGTGTCAATAACAAACCGTTAAAATTACATAAAAATAAATGAATTATTTTCGGTTTTCTCTCTAAAAACACCGCTTTACACAATATTTACTCACCTTGCTTCTCTTTTTTTAAGTTTTAAGCTTGTCGGCTTGTCGCATCTGGGCAGGTCGCTATTCCGGCAAACATAGACATATTGCTCTGTCCGCTTTACTCCCTGTCTAATTGTTTTATATGAAAAAACCTGACGGCTACTATTTGTCAGGCTTTTTCACAAATTATTAAATTATTGCTTTTAAACCGCCGTGTGCGGTTACGGCTCTAATTCGACACTGTGCTTGGATTCGGTTATCGTATGGTTTATTGAATGCAGCTTATCGTAAAACTTCTCCTTGTTTTTAACAAGCTCTTCAAACGTTACGGGCATATATCCGTTGACGTCCACGCCTGCGTTATATGCGTTCAAGCTCTCCAATGCTTCAAATCCCGAATCCCCCGTATTATTGTGAATATGTCCGAAGATGTTCGCCGCACCGCCAAATTGTCCGTTCCACGCAAGCATAGGATAATGGCATAAGACGACCTTATTTGCGCCGTCACGTATTTCAAGAATATCACTTACAGACGCAAAGTATTTTGTCACGTCGGGATTGCGCCTTAACCCCTTATCGTGGTTGCCGAGAATTAAATGCTTTGTTCCTTTTAGTTTGTGTAATATCGGCTTAATCTCGTCAAAGCTGCGAAAGGATACGTCGCCCAAAATATAGACCGTGTCTGCGTTCGTAACAACCATGTTGTAGTTTGCTATCAATGCCCTATCCATTTCGTCAACCGAAGTAAACGGGCGGTTGCTGAGCCTTATGATATTAGCGTGTCCGAAGTGCCAATCGGCAGTATAATATATCATCTTTTTTCCCCTTATCTCACATCTCCGTACCGCTTTCCATTTCGGACACAATTTTTTAAGTGATTTTATTGTATTATCGTAGGTAACGCGCACGCGTCAAGAGCGTCGTCGAGCGTTCGGTCGGCAATTCTATTTAGATATTGTTTTTCCATTTCAACGTTACCTCCGTATCTCCATTGATTATACATAAATACACGACCGTTGTCAAGCGTGCTTTGTGATTTGGCGCGATTTCACTTTGTGATTTGGCGCGATTTCACTTTGTGATTTGGCGCGATTTCACTTTGTGATTTGGCGCGATTTCACTTTGTGATTTGGCGCGATTTCACTTTGTGATTTGGCGCGTTTTCACTTTATGATTTGGCGCGTTTTCACTTTATGATTTGGCGCGTTTTCACTTTGTGATTTATACGTTTCGCCATTAACTAACACGCTCTCTAAAACAACGTGATACATATTTTACAAAAACAAAAACGCGGAGAAAAAACCGCGTTTTTGTATGCGTATATTTTATTTGCCGTAGGATAAGCAAGCAAGCCGTGACTTCTTCAAAAATTATCTATCAAAATGACGCGCCGCAATTTGAGCAGACATTTGAGCCGCCGTCGTTTTGTGCGCCGCAATAGCCGCAGTATTTAGGTTTCGATGCTTCTATCTTGTTTTGCACCTTGTCTTTTTCGAGATTCAATTTTTCCTTTTCCAGATTTATTCTTTCGCGTTCAAGCTCCGTTTGACTGTTTAGGCGTTCTCGTTCTAATTCTATACGCCTTTTTTCGATACGGCTGTCAACGCTCGCCGCACCGACGCCGACGTTATTGATGACCGTCACGCCCGACGTACTCGTACTGCTCGCCGTAGCGACGCTCCTGCTTCCAAAAATCCTGCGGAGAACAAAAAACGCTATCGCGCCTATGACCAAGACGCCTATTATTATGCCTACAACGCTGCCGACATTTCCGCCGCCGCCGCCGTCGTCGTCTGTGCCGCCGCTACCGCTGCCGCTTCCGCTTCCGCCGGAATTGAGATTGGTAAGAGCAAACGCCGAGCCTGCTCCGATTTTTGCCGAAAGACTTGTCACCGTTTCAAAATTGTCGCTTGTTTCCGCCGACGCATTGAGCGTATGCGTCTGACCTGCGGCGATTGAAGCTATCGTAACGACATATGAACCTGATATCACGCCGGTAGAGGTCTTGACGGCGACGGTAAGCTTGATGTCATAAAGCGTTTCGGTCAGCTTATTTGTTATTTTCCCCGTGAATGTCGAGGTGTATTTGGACGCGCTGATTTTGGACGAAGCGACCTTTATCTCCCCCGTTATGCCGAGCGAGCTTGCGCCGTATGCCGTGCCGTAATTGCTGAAAGTAAAGGAGCTGCCCGAATCTATCTGCGCCGAAAGGGTTGTCACCGTTTCAAAATTATCGTCCGTTTCGACCGCCGTATTTATCGTATAGGTCTGCCCTGCGGCGATTGACGCTATCGTTATGATATGCGACCCGGTTTTTCCGACGACAGCCGTCTTGACGCCGACGGTCACTTTGACGTCGTATAGCGTCACTGCCGTGTTGTTTTTGATTGCACCGCCAAAGACGGAATTGTATTTTGTCAAAGTGGTTTTGGTCGAAACAACGGTGATTTCTCTTACCGCCGCAATAGACCCTGCTCCGTAAGACGGCGCGCTGCTGTTAGCGACCGCAAAAGACGTTCCCGAACCGATTTGTGCCGAAAGGCTTGTGACCGTTTCAAAATTGTCGCCCGTTTCGATTGTCGTATTTATCGTATAGGTTTGTTTTGACGCTATTGACGCCGCCGTGATTACATACGACCCGGGTGTGCCGAGAGTATTGGTCTTGACGTTGACGGTAAGCTTGACGTCATAGAGCGTCGCGTCCGTGTTGTTTTTTATTTTTCCCGCAAAGGTCGTGTCGTATTTTGTCAGGCTTGTTTTAGACGAGGTGACCGTAATCGCCGTCACAACTCCTATATCCCCCGACGCCGCCGCCGAGTCGCCTGCCCCGATTCCGGGCGTTAAGGATAGGAATATCCCCGTCGCGATTAAAAAAACCGCCGCAAAAAATACCGCTCTCGTTAAAACCGCTCTTTTACACCTGTGTAATGTCATAAATTTTTCAATCTCCTTCTTCTGATTGTGTGATTAATTATATATCCCGTATTATTGGGCATAATTATTATATTCCATATTTTATGGAATGTCAATTCATTTTTTATGGATTGAGCTATATTATATACATGGAAATCGGTGAAAGATTGAAAGATTTGCGAAAAAGCAAGAACCTTCTCCAAAAAGATTTGGCGAGTCTTTTGACTGTCCGTAATACCACCGTTTCCGCTTGGGAAAAGGGCGACAACGAGCCGGACATCAAGACAATCAAGCAGCTTGCGGTTTTTTTTAACGTCACATCGGATTATTTGATAGGGCTTGAAAACGACGACGGAACAAAAAACTTTTGATATTTCTCAAAATAAAAATAGCCCGTTTACGACGGAACAAAAAACCTTTAAAAATAAAAACACCCCCTTTACCGTTTAGCGTAAGAAAGGGGGTTGTTTTTTTATATATCAAAATTAAAGCGGAAGAACAAGTCAAGTGAAAGAATTCCTTTGGCGAGTCATTTTAGAATTTCCCAATAGCCGTCTTTTTTTCCGCCCATACGCTTAATATAACCTTGTTCCTTTAAGGTTTCTAAGGCTCTGAGAACGGTTCGCCTACTCTTACCCGTAGCCGTTACAATCCCTTCTACTGTGATATTCCCCTTCGCCTTAACATGAGCATATACCGTACCCGACGATTCGTTTAATATCGATTCATAGTCGGTAACATTGGCGGTCACACCCTTTTTTCGCATAAACTCAAAGGCAAAACCAAAATCGGTGTTGCGATAGGAATATTGCACATCATTATCACGACAAGCATCAAAAGCACGACGAAAACCCGAGCCAAACGATTCAAAGCGGTTCGTTAAGTATAGTACCCTTGCGATTTTAGGGTTCTTCAAAACCGATTGCATTGTGCCTTTGGCATATTCAAGCGGATTTACTTGCATCGGCAGTTTACCGGAGTTATATACCTGTATCATACTTGGATAAATATCCAACTCATTCGATGTCAGCGCATTGTGATATCGGGCATGGGCAAATGAGTTCACAATGATTTCGTGCAGGGCGGCAATCGGCACTTCTGGAATGTCTATCCTTATTTCATCGATTTCCGCACGCCAACTCATGTGTTTTTTAACAAAAAACATAGCCTCGTCAATGCACTGAAAGATATTACCGTAAAAATGGTTTTGGTCAATGAACGTCAGCTTAGCGTCAGTCGCAAAGATCGTCAGTTTTCAAGGCTGTAATTACAAAAAGCGGAACAGGCTTCATATTTTGGTTGACCGTTCGCGAAATATCACGCAGAGTAGCGTCTCCGATTTGCTGACCGATTACAAAACCGTCATTCTTTACACCAAAATAAAGTAATCCGCCCTTATGCTTATTCAGCATAGAACCCATAGAGATAATCCCCTCTTTGAGTTCACCTGTGCTTGCTTTATATTCCGCATTCTCAGTTTCTATGCCAAGATTCATAAACGTGACCTCCGTTACTTGCGGCAACCAAATACTTTAAGTGCCGCTCAAAGTGCCGTTTTAGTGCCATCATTTCACGACGGCGAATGTGGTCTTTAAGTGCCATTATAGTGCCACTTCTACATTATATATGGCACTAAAAGATTTTGCAAGTGTTTTCTTGTTATAAATCACAAAAAACTGCATTCGACACAAAAACCTTGTCGAATACCACCGTTTCCGCTTAAAAAACGATGACGGAACAAAAAACCTTTAAAAATAAAAACACCCCACTTTACCGTTTAGCGTAAAAAAGGGGGTTGTTTTTTTATATCAAATTAAAGCTTTTTATACCTATTTTTTATCTTCGGTATGTCCGAAAACAAACGACAAAACTTGTTCGTATTTCATCTTGGTCACATACGAAATCTCTTCGCACAAGAGTTTTTCGGCTATTTTTAATATTTCCTTATCTTCGGCGGCGAGCTGTTTGCTTTTTTGTTTGCCCCAGATAACGGCTTGCTGCGAACGAAGCGTCTTGATGAGCGCGGCGACGTCGCCGCAATCCCCTCTCAAAAGTATTTGGCGGTATTGTTCGCGGCGGATTTTGCCGTCCTCTATCCACTCGATATTTTTGTCGGGAATTGATTTTATCAAAGCATCTATTTCTTCGACGGAGAGAAGCCGACGCATTTTAGACGTCAATTCCTCATTTTGAGTCGGTATGTAGATGAGCATATAAGAGTCGCCGATAGGATTGAGAATATAGTATTCTACACATTCCTTGCCTATTGTGCGTACGGTAAGCTCCTTGATTTTGCAGACTCCGTGCGTTCCGCACAAAACCGTTTCATTTACTTGATACATTATTAGTCCTCCGTAACGCAAACCGGCGTTTGCGTGTCCGCATTTGCAATTACGCAATATCAGACTTCTTGTAGACGATAGATAAAAGAATTATGCCTTTGTGAAAGTGATTGCAAATTGCTTTTGTTCTACTCCGTTTAGCGGAGCGTTACTCCTTCCAGGGCATTTTGTTTTTGTAATATTTGCTTGCGATTTTTTTTTGTTTAGATTCGCTCAGTCCTCTCATTTTGGCAGCCCACTGCTCGTTTTGATTAGTTAAAATCTTTTCGTCTTGGCGAAAGGTACAGCTTTCGCCTATGCAAGCCGAAACGGTCAATATATCGCAACTGCAATTTTCGGAAAGGTAAATGCAGTCGTGAAGCGACAACCGCCGCAATTCCTTATCTTGCGGCAACGATATATAATTGTAGTAATTACGGCTGATAATCCACCTCCGAACAATGACGCTTTCTGATAATTATGCGAACAATAAAAATACGGTTTGTTACAACAGGACTTATGTTCCGCCAAGCAAACCGCACGTTGTTTTATGTGTTCCTTTCCGATTTCGCTTATATTATAGCAAATTTTTCGGTTTCATGTAAGTGTTTTTTTGAATTTCCGTAAGTTTTTATCCCCTGTTACGGGTCATACAAACAAGTTAGCCATTGTTTTTTTGACAATCCGAACAAATTATTTTCTTGTTTTTTTATCGGTTTTATGCTAAAATGTCAACATAAGACGCTATAAAAGATTATGTAAGACCGATTGATTGTCGCGCATATTTTTTTATTTTTAAACAAAATACCCTGCTTCAAAAAAAACGGCTTTACAATGCTTTGTAAGTCTTCAATATATATTCGCCGACGTTTAAAACTGCGTCACGGTCCGGCAAAAACCGGCTTATCAATCTCCGAAAATAACTCATTCAAGGAAATAACAAAATGTATAATAAAGGCGATTATCTGATACTCAAAAACGGCGGTATATGGCATGTCGACTCGGTCGAAGATGACGATGTAAGCTTAACGGAACACGGCGGCGGCTCCGTCATACTCCTGCCGCAAAAAAGCAAGGATATCGTGCGGACGGTAGTATCAAAGGAAGCAATAACTGAGGTCATCGACCGAATACCATTTATCTGCACGATACAAGCACCGAAAGACAGCGTACGCAAAGAGCTTTATGATACCGCAATGGAAGCATACGACGAAATCGAATGGGTGCGTATTATCAAAACAATCTACCTGCGGTGTCAAGAAGGACGGCTAATGGAGTCGGAGCTTGCGTACGGCAAACGGGCAAAGGGTTTCTTATACGGCGAAATATCCGTGCTTTTGGACATACCGGCGGACAAAGCGGAAGAATACATCAAGCAAAATATCGACGGTTCTTGGTAAATCCCCCGCCCCATTGTCATCATTATAACACAGGTTCAATCGAATTGCAATAGCTTTTAAAAAATACTTCAAAAAAACTAATTTTTTATGCAAAAACAGTCAAGTGACTGTTTATTTAAAAACAAATTCACTTCCGTTCCCCGATATTATTTGCTTCTCAACAACAAAACGGGCTGTTTATTTAATACCGTTTTGTATTCACTGCTTTTATCTATAAGCCGCAGCTTTTCTTGTCTGCTCAACTGCTTAATCGCATACTCCGTCTTCATCGCTTCCGTCTTTGTTTCAAAGCATACTTGATACGCCAAAAGCACCGGCAATCGGCTTTTGGTGTATTTTGCCGCATTGCCCGCGTTGTGAGCCGCAACTCGCTTGTCCACGTCGTTTGTGTAGCCGCAATACAAGCTCCCGTCGGAACATTTTAATATATATGTGTAATACATTTTTTTGCCCTTAAAATCTCTTGCATATTCATCCATATTGAAAAATCACTTTGCTCCATTGCGTTGCGAGCAAAACTCGCGTTGTCTTTTTGATGTCCGGTCAAATCCCGAAGCAAATTAATGAGCCATTTTTGATTCAATAATTTTAGTTGACTTTTTATAAAGTCGGAAATCAAGTCGACGCATACAAATGCCTATCTACCCCATAGCGAAGCGCAGAGCCTTAAACAAAGAGTAAATTATCAAGTGTAACATTGATTTCTACGTCATTACTTCTGATTGTGACCGATTGTTCTAATATATCCATATAATTTATCCTTTTTAGTTTTTTTACGAAGTCCCCTCTTATCTCAAAGCGTACTCCAACTTCTCTGCATATTCTCCGGAATTGTATTCGGCGGTAGGAATCTCTTTTAGAGAAAGCCACTCGTTCAAGTCTTTTTCGGTGTCTTTATAATTCCACGTCACCCTATCATTCTCATAACGGATTATCTCTCTTATCAAGTTTACAAGCCATTTTGGGGTTGGAATTTTTGATTGTGCTTTGAGAAAATCGGTAAACGTTTCGACCGCATAATTCTCTCTTCCCACGCCTAACGCAATGCCGCCGCAAACACGAATTGCATATTCTCAAAGTCGACGGTATGTTTATTGCCGTCAAAAATGATAGCGTTTTTTATGCTGTCCATTGATTCTATCTCCCTGTTTTTTGTCGCCACATATATCATCTCATTAATATTTTCTGACAAGCGTGACAAGTTTTCCCGTTATCGAATAGCCTTCCGTAAAGGGTATATCGTCGTGTTCGTCATCATCGTCGAAATACGGTCTTAATACATAGCCGTTGTCGGATAGAACGTATTTTTTTAGCGTCCCATCCGTTTGTTCACCGTTCCATTCGTCGGTGCGAACGGCTATTACTATATCGCCGCTATCGGCGGTATGCTGTTTGCGTATGACTAAGTAATCGCCGCTCCTTACACAGAGTCGCTCCATACTTCTGCCCTTAGCGCGTATCATCACAAATTCGCCGCTCCCCGTAAAAATCTCGGGAAGCGACACCATTCCCTCAAATCTCTCGTCGAGATAAGATGCCTCTCCGCAAGCAAGTTGCGCGCTTCCGAACGGAATGGGTGTGTTAGCATCTACCCGCAATTTGTGCGGCAAAAAAATCCGCCCGTCATTCTCAATTGAAATTTTCCCACGCTCGGCAAGCAATCTGGTATAACGCAAACAGCGCGGCGGTGTCATGCGGAGTTTTCTCTGCATTTCGCGCTGACTTGGCGAACGAAACTCCGTTTCTTGTGTTTTTTTGATGTATTCAAACATACGTTCCATATCGTGTTCGTTGATGACGCGCACTTTTTCTCCCCCGTAGCCGTTTCACACTTAACGTATATACAGCTTACCTTATAATTATACTCATCTACCCAATAAAGTCAAGCGTATGCGACGGGCTAAATTGTAAATTTTTTGTAAACCTTTGGCTCAGCAAGAAAAGTTTCTATAAGATAGCAAAAATCACCCCCGTGCATGCAGCGAGAGTTTTCTCAATTTCGATATTTGTATACAAAAATTGCCTCCGTCTATTCGACAAAGGCAATTTTTTGGCTCCCCCTGTTGGACTCGAACCAACGACATTTCGGTTAACAGCCGAACGCTCTACCGGCTGAGCTAAGGAGGAATATATATAAGGTAGCTATACTATTATGCTTACAGGTGCGCCTTGTAGGGCGGCACTTTCAGGTGGGTTTTATACAATTAAACCTACAATCGTCTTGTAGGTTTAATTGTTCTTTTGGAATCCGGCGACGTCCT
>JAITOU010000006.1 GCA_031289755.1 Clostridiales bacterium | reverse complement strand
GTACGTTCTCCCGGCGCAGATATTACAAAAGCCTTGCCCTTGCCGTTTGTGCTGATTTCGTTCTGCTCGGTCTCGTTTATCTCTCCGGCTCCGCTATAAAGCTCTACGAGGTCAAGAACGTCGGCAGGCGCAAGCGGAAATATAAAATGATACTGTGAGTTGTTGATTATCGTACTTGTCTTAGAAAGCGTCTCAGGGTTTCCTGTGAGGTCTTTTACATTTTGCGTGATAAATATCATTGCGCCTTCGTACTTCCGTATACGCTTAAACCAATAATAAACAAAATCTAACATCACGGGGTGCTTTGGATCCACAAAGGTATACCCCTCGTCAAAGGCAATAATCGGGTGTAATTTTATCTTGTTGTGCCGGTTTAACTCCCTTATATTAATTACTTGCTGCTCAAGATATCTCATAGTAAGCAGCATTTGTCCGTTGGCTATAACGTTATTTTTACCGGCAAGCAAGCTTTGAAAGTTGAAAACGGTAAACCGCTCTCCGGCTGTAAGCGTCGCCGACCTGTTCCAAAGATTTGAATTTCTGCCACCGGCGGCAAATTTAGTTACATAAGATTCCGCGTGTTGCAGGTTTGTCTTTTGCATCGGATTTGTTTCCTTTTTTATAAGGTCTACAATTATTTTCATCAGGTCGTCGTAAACCGGAAATTTATCCGCCGGCAGTTTCGAGCATACCGTATCTGGTTTAATACCCTTTTTTTCGTAACATTGCACGACAAGATTATTAAGAAGCTCTAATGTATCGCTATGTATTCCCGGCAACGTAACTTGAAAAAAGCTCTCTAAAAAGCGTAAATGCGAATAATATGTCGTCTCCGGCGGAGCCGTCTTGCCGTCGTCCGTCAGAATATCGTAGATATGAAAAGGATTAAGCTGACCAGTAATTGCATTGCCGACGTCGATAAATGCTCCTCCTACGTTCTTGCTGAGCTCGGCGTATTCATTTTCGGGATCTAACACGAAAATGCTCGAATTTTCACTGTATAAATTGCTTAACAGCATTTTTGTAAAATAACTTTTGCCGCCTCCCGGCTTGCCTATTATCATCATATTAGAATTTACATATTTATCGTCCCGTTTAAACATATCTAAAATAACCGGATAATTGTGATATCCGAGCATAATGCCGTCTTCCTCTAAAATCGATGTAAACACAAAGGGAAAAACAGCCGCTAACGTTTCGCCGTTTATTCCGCGCTCGAAGTTTTTAAGGGCATTACGCCTTGAAATATTAGAGCTTGTAAAGGCATCTATTTGACGGCAACGCAGCCTGTTGGGTCTAAACCCTCCCAAGGTTATAGCCTGTCTTACCTGACGCCGAAAGCTCTGGGACGGGCAGTCCTCGTTGTTATAGGCAGTAATCGTTATGGCGCAATCAAACATACTCTCGTTATCGTTTTGCATACTCGACAACAGCGCGGCCATTGTCTCAAGATGCGTGCTTTGGGATACGATTTGAGACGCCTTATTTACATTTTCTCTCGAACCGATTTCCGTCACAACCTTGTCTACGCGCTTAATTGCCTTTTCCTTGTCTATCGGTCTGATATTGAGCACAACCTTTGTGTTGTTTATATTAAACAAATTAGCGCCCCAAGCGTTGGCTACCTCTAACGGATAATCCGATATCGTATAACAAAACGCCGAGACGTCGTCAATTTCATAATCGAAGGCTTTAAACTTAATTTTTTTCGGTTTGATAAAATCTAAGTAATTCGGCTTGATATCGTCGACGTCGCGCTCGTCAAACGAGCGGGTATTGCAATATTTTAGAAAAAGCGCCGTTTTAGAAATATTAAGGGTTTCGACCTGCAACCCTATACTTTCGATTATTCCCGCCGCAGATGCGGCCGCATTGTTAAGACCGGAAAGGCTATCGTCATAAATGACGATATAATAATACGGTCTATATTGCTTTTCGATGTTGTTAATGGAATCAATCTGAGAGATACGGCTTTTTAATATTTCAATCTTTTGCGCGTCCGTCGGCGTGCCGGACTGAGCGACCTTGATTTTATCAAATAATTTAAGCGACATATCGTCAAAGTTTATAGGTCTGTCAAGCTTAACTATCTGCATCGATTGCCCGGCTGAAAGATTATTTAAAACACTTGCAAATACGCTGATTTTAAAATTTTGCATCCACTCGTTTAAAAGTCTGAATTCGATTGAACCGATAGATAAAACCTTAGCGTAATATTCGCCGTAGCATATAGTTCCGTCCTCGGACAATCCGGTATAAGGCATAAGCCTGTCGATTTTATTTCTCTTGTGTTCTTTGGTAAAGGTATGCGGCATAACGAAATATTTAAAAATTTGTATGATATCAGCGTAGAGTCTAATGCCGTCGCTCTCAAGAAACAGCCCGACCGATACGGTGCAATAGCCTAATAATATCCACCACTTAGCCGGAATATTCGACATAAATGTCGCGGAGGCAATCATAAACAACACAAAAGCAAAAATAACGTCGAGAAAAGAAAATGTTTTCCACACCTTAGTTGTAATTTTAGTGTTTTTCGGTATTAATCTCATTTTTTACCCCCTTTATTTTTCGAACCGGGCAGAACTATAACTTTTTTTTCAAGCTGCTCTAACGCAAACCTTCCAAACTCCTTATTTTTCTCAGTTTTAACGGCGGCACGGTGTGCCTTAATGCCGTGAGCCGCACTGCCGATAATCCCTCCTCTTTGCATAAAAGCGTTGCTTTTTGCAGATTTAGTCGAGGATGCCGAGCCTTTCAGCGCATTCATAAGACCGGACTTTGCATCGTGTGCCCCGCCGACCATCGAACGGTAAGCATTCCCGCCTAAGGTGTTTCCGGCAAAATTTACGGCTCCGCCAGCCGCACCCTTGGCTTTGCCCAAAATTCCGGCCGTTTTATTACCCGCTTTATCTCTGCCGCCTAATGCCATAGTTTTTATAGCCTTACCCGTCCCAATTCCCGCCGCGCCCATCGCAATCGCGGAACGCGCCGCCTGCGTCATCTCTCTTGACTCCTCTGCCGACGTTCCGAATAGGCGGGCAAACAGCAGCTGACCGCCGTTTATAGATAAGCCGCCGCCGACTATAAGAAACAGCTTTAAAATGTTATTCATAAACGCGGATGTCGTCATATTAAAATTAATTCCGTTTATTAGCGGCATAAGAAGCAAAAACACGTTTACGGATATTACGGCACCGTAAACAAGTATTACCTTAGAGATTACGGTTTCGCGCCATAGCTTAAAATAGGCACCGTCGTTTAACGGCACTGTGCCCGCTATAAGCGGCAAAGACAGAAAGAGGAGTAATAAGTCGTAGATACGCTTTACAAGCCCTAACATAGTCATACAGAGCACCACAAGCAACGCGACGGACGAAAAGTAAGCTATAAGAAAATTAAAGCTGTTAATATCCACCTTACCCCCATTCGGTGGCTTACCTATCTGCTCGAAGCCCCAAGATTTTACAAAGCTGCCGAAAATCGAATTTCCGGTATCTTTAAAAATATCGACGGTATCTATGTTGTTATCGTTTATGTATCCGCTGTCCTTTTGGGTTTCTTTAAAAATTATCTGCTTATAGTTGCCGTCGGCATCGATGTTATCTTCAAGCTCTCTTGTTGCTTTTTCATCAATCTCATAAAACGGTTCGACGGACATATCAAAAATATCCTTCGCTATACTTATCTCCTGCCCCTTAGTAAAGGATTTGTGGACATAGACCAAAATTTGATTAGACGCGCTTATCCCGAAAAGCATTACGGCCGCCATCGCGATTGTGACAAAAATTGCGCCTACCCCCTGACCGACGGTTCTGCCGTGCGGCTTGCGCTCTCCTCCGTGCATATTGACTACGCTTTTAACTACGGCGGCGATAACGCTAAATGCAATGACTATAATGCTGATTAAAAAAATACTCCAAAAAACCTTAGTCACCGCGTCCGCGCCCAAAAAATAATCGACGAGCGTAGCCGCCGACCCGTCCTTCAGGTTTACCGTCTCAATTCCGGATAAAAATTTAAATAATGAAAATATACCGTCTAAAAGCCTCAGTATCCAAAGCAGTACGTCCATTAATAATTTGTAAAAAAATACCTGCATTTTATTTCTCCTGTTTTTTGCTTGACAAAATTTTATACAATAAAGTAAAATGTTAAAAAAGGGGGTCGTTATGAAAAAAAGATATTTAGGCTTGACGTTGATTTTTCTTTGCGTACTGTCGTTTTCTCTCGTCGGTTGCGATTCTAAAAATGAACTTGTAGGTATATGGAAATGTCCCGATGAAGGGTCATCTGACTATAGCATTATTGAATTTAAGAAAGATAAGACGGCGATTTATAATAGATATAATTTACATACCGATGAATTGCTACTAACGTCTCCCAATTTAATTTGGTATTATGATTCAAAGGTCGACTCATACAAGATGTATAATAAAATCGGCGACCCTACCGGAAAGTGACCAGAACGGATTACTCTCAATTCTGAAGAGGGCACCTTGATATATTCAAATAAAACTTATACAAGAATTTAAAATCAGCGGGGGTGAGATTTTATGCCGTTTTGGGGTTGGATAATAATCGGACTTGTAATCCTTGTCTTATTTATTCGCGGCAATAATCCGGCAAATAAACAAACCCCGCAAGGCGGCACGGATAAGACGACAAAATCGTTTCAGAGTGCCGAATATAAAAGAAAAGCGCGTTTATTGACGTTTCCGGAGCAGGAATTTTTTGAAAAATTAAAGAAAGCGGTCGACCCCGACTATCTCATATATCCTCAAATAGTTTTGTCGAGCGTCATCGAAAAGGCCGGAGACGGTTATCAGTCGGAGCTTTCCCGAGTCTGCGATTTTGGAATATTTGACAAGGATTTTAGTATCGTCGCTTTAATCGAATATAACGATATATCGCATCATACGGATAGGGAGCGTATCGACCGTGACGGCAAGGTTAGATACCTATGTGACGGGGCGGGTATTCCGCTGATTACCTTTTGGACGCAGGATGCGCAGGGCAAGTCTTTTGCAAACGATATAAATTATATCCGTTCGCGGATAAACAGCTTTGTCGCTTAGCAATTTCATTGCTAAATTTACGCCCCGTGCCAACGGGGCTTTTTTATTGGTTCTGCATCCACGATGCCAATGCGGCGATTAAAAGCGGTGCGCCTACGGCTACCCCGAAAATTACAAAAATGCCTACTACAAAGCTTATAACCGCGCTCTTTGCCGATTTCTTTTTTGTCTCGTCGCCGCCGGCAGACCAGAATTTCCAACCCAAATAAAGTCCCCACAGCACTACGGCCGACGTAGATATCGCAATCATCGGCACCCACATTTTTTTAGTAAGGTCTTTAAACGCGTCCGAAAACGCCGACCATTCGTCCGCGCCGAGCATACCTTGACTGAAAATTCTGATGATTCCCGTCATTAATTGAGAAAGCTTATTCATTTTGATTTCCTCCATAAAATTATTATTTAAAACGGCATTGCCGATTAAAACCTATTTAACCTTAATTTTTGTACGCGCCCTGATAACTATGGCCAGCATAATAATTGCTAAGATTATTCCGATTATCACGACAAGGATGCCCCACCCGTTAAGACTGTAATTAATAGTAAATTCGTACGTGTTGCTATTGCCTAAGTCGTCAACAATCGTCAGCTTATAGCTTCCGACGTCGGTTATCAGCCGACCCAAGCTGTAGCTTATCTCATTGCCGTCTTTTAAGAGCACGCAAATAAGATTGTTTTTAGACGCATCGGAAACTTTAACTGATTTACTGTCCGGCTGCGTAATTAGAACCGTCGGCGGAATATTATCTATTTCTATTCTGAGCTCGTAACTATACGCTAAAACGCTGTGACGCAGAATAATTAGATAAAATCCGTTTTCTGTCAGGGCAAAATTACCATATCCGTCAACGGATAGCGCGTAGAAATCATTATTTAGCGTAACGTCGGTTATCGTGAAACCCTCGTACAGCCTGTGTGTCAACGTGGCGGCGCGCGCCGGTAATATGTCAAAATTGAATTCTAAGACGTTGCCGAACAGGTCTACGGCATAAATTGAATATGCGCCGATGCAAGATAGCTTTCCTCGTGTTCTATCACTCCGCCGTTAAAACGCACGGTCACAATATCTAAACTTTCAAGAAATTTAAAGGATACCTTGCCTACGGCAAGATTGTTATTTTTTATATTTGTCTCATATTCGACGATAAGGTCTATGGTGAAGTATGCGGTCGAGACATTGCCGACATAATCGACGACCTTTAAATAATAAGTACCGTGCCCGTTGAATACGGCTCCGTTTAGGACGGCTTCGATTACCGCGCCTTTAGACGTGATAATATAAGCCGACGCGACGGTGTCGTCAAAATTTAGAGTTACGGTGTTTTTTGTTGTTCCGCCGTTGTTTACACCGATGAGCGTAAGCGTCGGCAGCGCAGAATTAATTTCTATCGTTAATATTAAAGTATTTCCGTAATTATCAATTACCGTCAAAACATAAATTCCGTCGTACAAAATCGGATTGCCGTTTGTAAAGACGTAATCGGTGTTGCCGCTTACATAAAACAACGTATAGCTTTCAAGTATTGTTATAACAAGTTTATTGTTTGATGCAATTCGGTCGGGCAGAGTTATATAATCGCCGGCAATGCTGTAAGCTACCTTAGTTTTAAGATAAATCGTAAATCTTAATTCGTTTCCGACGTCGTCCCTAACGATGAAATAATACAGCCCGTCGGTCGTAAGCAGCGTACCCTTTCTGTAAGAGCTCGCGCCCATTTCTCCGCCGACCGTGGATGCGGTATAATATCTCACGCTTAAATCCGTAGTCCAAGTCAGAAAAAAGGATTGCGTCGTAGCGCCGTCATACTCGATTTCAATATCGTTTACATTAACTATTTCGACCTCGCCGATAACGCAATCTATTTCAAAACGGTATTCAATAAACAAGCCCATATCGTCGCTTTTATATAGAAATAGCAGATATTCATATGAGGTTGCCGCCGACGCGGCAAACGTAATTAAATATGTATTCGTGCTGTTTTGATAAATAAATGTGTAATTAATAAACACTGTCTTTACATTGTTGACGTACACATAGACTATGAGCGTATTGGATGCCGAATATTTAAAGGTAACATCCGAGTTGGTACGCCCTCCCTCGCCGACGCCGTTAAGAATACCCGTCGGCAACTCTTTCTGATAAAAAATAGGCGTCATCTCAACGGTGCGGCCGAATAAGTCCGTAAGTTGAATTGTATATTTTCCGCCCGTCCGTAAGACATAAATAAGATTTATAAAATTGACCGCCGTACCGTCGTCGTCATAAAACAACTCGACGTATGTGCCGTCAGATTGTATTTTAAATAATTGAAGGCTTACGATGGCGTTGTTATTATCCCCTGCGGTTGATACCGTGATGGTAAGCTTTGTGTCGTTCGTCAAGCTTGTATAATTCCATATCGGCGGAGAGCCGGCAATTACGACCTCAAAAACAAGCGCGTTAAAGGAGCGGTCATAAATAGTTATGACGTATTTGCCGGCACCGAAGGATGTATCGAGCACCGGTAACACATCTCCTATGACATAGATATTATTTAAGCTTGTTCCTCTCTTTATTTGAACACAAAGAAAAGAAGAATCGATATTATCTAAGAGCCGCGCTATATTAAACGATAAAAAATAAAATGTGCCGGCATAAGCGGCGACATAGTCTTCATCGAATACTACTGTTTCGCCGCTATTGTTCCCGTAAATAACATCGACGGTCGCGCCGGGCTTCTCGATGTCGATATAAATCAGATAACGCTCGATGTTGCCCGCGGCGTCGCTTTCCGTGACTAAATAATATCCCTGAATATAGCTCGATGCGGACTGCAGAGCAGCCTTAATAGTGGCATCGTAAGACACCTGTATTATCGTTTGACCTACGGTTTGAAAATCATTAGCAAGATATGTCAATCGTACGCCGCTTGGAACATTTGCATAGCTCAGTACCAGTTTAGTAAACACAAACGAACTCGGACATAAATAAAGCCGGTAACCGTTGTATGCCGACAAGAATGCCGGCAGCTGCAATTGCTGTCTTGTCAAAGCTCCGCTATCTATTTCGTTGTTATTATTAACCGGCGTATAGTAGTTGTTATTATCTAAACTAAGCTTCTGCACCGGCGAAATATAACTGCTTGCATATTTGTTAATAGCTATATCGAGCGCGGCCTTGTCCGTATAAAATTGCGCGACACCTTCGTTGGTCGCCGATACATATATCCAGCCGCCGGAGATTATACTGCAACGATACTCGGTTTCTTTAGCGGTTGTAAAGCTCAAAGCCGCAGCGTAGCTGCCAAAGGTGTAATTGCCGGCGATATCCTTGCCCGTTACCGTAAATATCCGCGACGGTAAGGATACCTTATACCAACTCGTTGCCTTATAGCTGTTGCTTATGTCCGCCGCATTTTTAAAGGTGTCTACAATGCTGAGAATACAGCTTATTGCCTCAGATTTATTTCCCGCGCTATCTTCGGCGTAAAAATACCAGATGCCAAAGTTTGTGCTGTTAGTCGACACGGTAAATATCGACATCGCGATGCAAATTCATTTTGGGATAGAGATTACATAATCAATTTTAAGATTTACGACATCGACGGGAATATGAGCGTAAGAAATAAATATCCGATTAATTTGCGGATGAACACCGCCGCGCCTACTGGAACATTTTCGAACGCTAAGCAGATAAGCACAAACACGTTTTGTAATGATATTACTTTATACAACCCGTCGTTTAGTTGGCCGAATAGAAATACAAACGAACCCGACATTGCCGCAGTAACTTTAAACGGTCAAAATTATACTAAGAATTCCGTTATCACAGCCGAAGGGACGAATACGCTTGTAATTAGCACTGTTGCGGGCAAGTCCACAACTTATCAAATCATCATCGATTATACGGTACCGACAAACACCCCCTTACAAACATACACAAATCAAGCTATTTATTACTCTGCAACGGATACAAACGATATTTCAAAAATCTATTATCGCAAAGGCTCGGGAAATTATAATTATACAACGCACTCATTTTATACGGTGACGGCAACGGAAGCTAATAACGGTACTTGGTATTTTTATGCAGAAGATATTGCCGGAAATACGTCAACGGCGGTAAATTGTACGCTTGATACAGTGGCTCCGGTCAATCCTTCGATGTCGCAATATACTAATCAGGATATTCGCTTCAATCCTTCCGATGCGACATCCGGAGTATCGGCTATTTACTATCGTAAAGGAGAAGACGGAAACTATAGCACAACATTCGATTGATATATCATGACCGTTAAAAGTAGTTGTTATAAATCCATAAAACCAACTATATGAGGTACCGTCCACTTCGAATTCAAACGTCAACCTTCTACAGTCATTTGGATATTGATATGTAGAAATATTAATGTTTGTGTCCGTAGCCGTAATGCTAAATTGCTGAATAAATGCCCAACCCTCGCCGGCATAAATATCGTTGATATAATACTGCATATCTGGTACAGAACGAATTTGTACCGCCGCTTCCGCCTTAACGGGCGGCCGCTCAAGCGTTATTATCAGGGTGCAAATAAAAATTAATATCGTCGCTGTTAAAATAATTATTGTTTTTCTTTGTGCTTTTATCATTTTTATCTCCTTAGTTTTTTGTTTTTTCTTGTAATAGTTTTGGCAATATCTCTTCAATAAAGGTCTTTAAGTAGGCAAGCTCGAACAATAAAAAATTATTTTTATTCTCGGCCGCGCTGTCAATCAGATCGTCTAAAAGCTTTGTTTTTTCGTTCGCCGGCGCATCTGACAATTGCTGCAACGTTGCGGCGGATATCTTACCCGTTAAAGCCGCTAACTTATCCGCAAGCTTTTGCTGCAAAAGCTTTGCGGAATCATCCTTTTTTATTTCAGACTCCTCTTCCCGATTTATTGTATTAAGCATTTTTTGTAGGACTTCATCCTGTTGTTTTTGCAAATTATCAATCTCGTCTAAAAATACGTTGCGTTGCACGATATCGTAAAAATAATCTTCCTCTTGAAATAATTCGGCTTCACGTTTTTCAAAAGCTCCGCCCTGCATATCGTACGCCGCCTGAACCTTAAACGGCGGTGTGAATCTGCTTTTTAACGGGTGCTTTCCATAGGCGAGCACTACGGCATTTCCCATCTTGTGCGGCGGGTCGTTTAAGGTCTGCAGCTCTATCGGGTATATAAGCGGCCGCTCCTGAGCAGATGTGCTTATTGAAACCTCTTTTTGCTCCGAATAACTAATACTCCTTGTTTTACATTTTCCGCAAAGTTCGGAATATTCTTTGATTGTGCCGGGATCCTTCGAACCGATAAAAATATTGATGTTGCAATTTGATTTCAGGATATTTGAAACCTCCTTAGAATATTTGTTTTCAAGCTGCGCAAAATCCTGAATAATGGGCATTAAATAAACCTTCCGACTGCGACCTATTGTAACTATTTTTTCCAACGAATTGAATTTAGGCAAATTGCCGAATTCGTCCATAATAAAATAAACGCTTCGCATAAGCTCCTCGACTTTTGCTTTTCCTATCTTTTCGTTATGTCCGGCTTTTGCTACAAGCGCCTTGTACATTTGGGTGATAAAGAGCGTTATCAACTTATGCCGGTTTTCTTTGTCCTCCGGAATGCGCAAAAACAAAGCGGACGGCTCGTCGTCAAATTTAGTAATGTCAATTTCATTTTCTGCCGTAAAACTGCTAATGCCGGTGTCTGCCATCCAATTGAAATATTGGTTGATGTCACCCAGATAAGAGGTCAAAGTTTTATCTTGCGAAACAAGTACCGTATTTGCAAGTCCCTTTGTTTTACTAAACTTTTGCCTGTTTTCAAAATAGCTTTTAAATTCTTTACATTCATCGGTGCAATAAAGAGATATATTTTTATATAAATTATAAAAATTAAATTGTTTTTTTAGCATCAGTCCGTCGCGGACATCCTCCCAAAAAGCTAATGCGAGAGCAAATATCAAATCTCGCGCACCTTTTTGCCAAGTACTGTCATTTTTATTCTCAATCGGACAAGTAGTATAAATAATATCCTGAATATCCTCGTAAATTTCATCGTTAAGCTGTTGATTGTATAGCTTGAGCTCCTTTTCTGCGGTATCCAAGCTTAAATACTCCGCGCCTTGAAAATAATATTTTCCTTTATCGTACTCGACCTTTGCCGTCAAGGTTTCTTCCGTTTTTCTAATGACTTCTGCAAAAGGATTCCATTTTGTAGAGCGGTAGATATCTTTTAAATCAATCAGGTATATTTTATAGCCTTGTTTTTCAAGGGATTTACTGTGATGCAGATATAACTCGCCTTTCGGGTCGGTAATAACCAAGCTCGGTTTAGCTTTAGTGCGGCTAAGTATTTGTATCGTCGGGTCTACATAGCCGCTTGTTTTGCCGCTGCCCGTTGTGCCGATAATAAGCGTATGAATCGGGCGCGCCAAAACAATGTCTATATCATTTTTGTGTTTTTCCGCATATATAGGTACCCCGTCGGGGACATCCGGAAGTTCTTTTAAGGTCGTGAGAGTAAGATTAGGCATTTTCTTTATTTCGGCGAATGTCATCCAATGACTATCTTCCATATAGTTTACTTTAAGCACACGCTTGCTGCCGTTGCCTTTATAATTTATTACGTAAACTAAAACCAAGGCTCCGACCGCAATCAGCCAAAATGTCCATATCGACCCGCTTGTTATGATTTCAACCGGCGACATTTTTTCAAATATTAGCGAGTACAAAACGGCGATAATTATAAAAATAATTATTCCGGTTACAGTTAAAAATAAGAAGGTTAGATATATTTTTTTCTTCATTGTCATTCCCCCGCATTTACACTTTGTTCGTGGGCAATCTCCTGTTCGACTTGGTGCAGCCTCGTACTAAAATCAGCCTGTAATCCTTTTTGATAACCGTTAAGCGCTTTCATAAATTCATATACCGCTTCTCTGCTGATACGCCTCATTATTCGCGACTGAGTCTTTTTTTGTTTGTCGTTAAAAATACTGCGATTTTTTGCTTTAAAATCTCTGTTAATATCCTTGCAGAGACCGAGTATCTGATTTCCCAGCCTTGCTTTATAGTCCTGCCGCAATCGCTCGAAGTAATCGATATTTTCCCATGATATTTTATTAGCCCGTATGTATTTTGTCTTGCCGTCTTTTAAGAGCTGCTGTACCTGCTTACCTTTAAGCTCGCTGTTGTTGACATAAATAAGCTGCTTGGAAACATCCGCGCCGCATAGCTCCTTTGCCTCCTTTTCCTTCAACGCTAATACGGCTTTAAACTGCCTATCAAAATCGTAGGTCTTTTTATCCGACTTGATAAATAAATTAACGACGTCGTCGACATCGTCGCGCAGATGCGACATATCGTCCGAATTGTACTGTAAGCGTCCGGACGCGGGAAGTTTTTTAGACAGCTGCTTTAGTTGCTGCCTCATCTCTACAAAATTATTATTTTGAAGCTCGCCGGACATTTTGATTTCCTTGAGCCTCTCTATCGCCCTATCGCGTGCGCTGTAATAGTCGTAGCTATGCTCCGACATATGCATATTAGCTGACACCAAATAATTTTCAAGTGCCGCCGGATTAAATGTGCCTTTAGAGGTATAACACAGCTCACCGGCTTTATTGCGGCGCTTAGGTTCTTTTTCAAAAAATGTAAAATGAATATGCTTATTGTCGGTATCTTCATGCAGAGCCGCAGTGAGCTCGATGTTGTTTTTATTTAAATGCGTCCGATCTAAAAAAGCGTTAAACGTTTGTTTCAAAAATTCTATCGCTTTTTCTTGCGTTGTAAAACCCTTACTTGTCTCCTCGTCAAAGCTTATAACACCGTGCCAAATATGACTGCTCGATTTAGCCAATCTTTTTTTAATTTCATTTTTTTCATCCTCGCTCAAAATGCCACGCATATTGAAAGCACCGCTATTTTTTTGCATATACTCTAAAATATCCTTGTTTTTTACCACCTTCTCATTTTTTAAGACATATGAAAAGTAGTTGTACTTAGCCGTCATATCGTAAAAACTACGCCGCGCCATATAGGTGACCTTGTCTGCCGGCTGCATTTTTTCCGGCGGTGATTTAGAAGTATATGCGATATTAAAAATTACCTTTGGCATAATATTTACCTCGATTTTTTATTGTGTCGTTTTACTACTTCATCCTTGACCTTTTGCAGATTGCTCGGAAGCTCCGACAACAAGCCGCTTCGAACCTCGTCGTCCGTTATGCTTATACCGTTAAGCTTGCTGAGCTCGATGTTGTAAATTGTAGTCGTCAAATATTCAAGCAAATTTAAAACGATAAAAATGTCGTCCGTAGTGAGACTTATTTCTTTAAGTTTTTTTACAACCAGTTGCTCGTTCTCCGTATCGCGTGCCGGCAGTAAAGCACCGAACTCTTTTAACCGCTTACCGAATATCTCTTTGTACAGCATCGGTATGCCAAATTCAATGCCCTTATTAATTACGTCGTTTCTACTGTTAAATTGCTTTGTTTGATGAAGTTCCTCGATGTAACTCAAAAGGTCATCATCGTATATCCGCACCGTATGTTGAATTTTTTTTAGCTTCTCTTTCATTTTTCAATCCTTTTTTTGTGTTTTTTCTAAGGAATTTGGTTTCCAAATTGCCTATAAAAAGTGAGGCAGTATGAGGCACTTTTTACATCGAAGTGCCTCACCTCGCAAGATATATATATTTATATATATATCTTGACTTTGCCAAAACGGGCAAAGTGAGGCACTTCCTTATCCTGCTTATCTGTGTTCTCAGTTTTTAAATAGCCTTTCTTTGCAAAAGACCCATAAAATTGCCGTTATCAAAATCTCTGACTACCTTCCTTGTCCTGTGCGCGGCGCGACCCTGCGGGGCGACGGTCACTTTGAATTATTACTTTGATTTTTGTGAACACCGAAGCTATTAGAATTGTTCGGTCGAATTGATAATATTGATAATGTGGATATAGCTTTATCTATCGAAATTTGAATATACCGGTCTTTTTTTTCCGGACGGTAAAGCCCGCTCTGTTTAAAAATATTTTCCATTTGGTTTTTATCGCAATTTGTAAAGAAGGCTAAAATATTCAGCAGCGTCAAATCGGATACGCTTTTATCTCCTTTGATGTCTGCTCCGCCGTAAAGCAGGTCAAACACCTCTCCCTTCTTACTGCGCCGGATGCGCTCGATTACTTCAAGCTCCGACTGACCGCTGCTTCCCGATTCGTTTGTCCGTTCCATAGATTTTTTGCCGAGTTTTTCTTTGATATAGGCTTGAAGCTCTTCGGATGCAGGCATAAGCTCATTGGTCTTTGAAATTATATTTCCGGTTACATTCATAAAATGATTTGAGTCGTAGGCTTCTAATTTACCGTCGCGGGTCTTATTTTTATAACCCTCAAGAAAGTTGCCTTTTAAAAAAATATGGATACCTTTATTGGAAATAGATTTTTCGGAATATGTATTTGACTTGTTTAACACATCCCAAGCTAAGCTGCTCCTCTTTCCTTGTTCATCAATGCAACCGTCTAAGTCGATACAGGATACTCCGCTACCTTTAAGCGCGAAGCTCAGCCCTTCGTAGTTTCCGGTTTTGGCGTGCTCTATCGCCCGGTTAAAGCCCGTCCACGTTGAGGCGTCGGTCGGACTCGCCCAATGTCCGGTGTTGCAGTCGAGCATTATTTTGCGGCGCATATCCTTTTCCTTGTCATAATAGGTCTTAAATATGCACCAATTAGGCATAGCCTTCATTTCCTCCGGTACATTTTTTTCGATGTCGGCGAGGCGTCGTTGATTTCTGACGGCAAAATATTCTTTTGCCGTCAATTTATCCTGAGTATAGTTTTCCATTTTCACACTCCTATTTTTCAAATGAAAATTTAGCACCTTATACGAGATTATTTTGAATTTCCCGCCGATTTGTTTGCCGCCGGTGCTTTTATTTTGTCAAATTCCGCGGGTGCTTTACCGCCGTCCTCTCTTTTTTTATCCAGAAAAACTATCTCGGGATTGCTGATTTTTGCCGAAATTCCTTTGCCGCCGTCGGATTTTTCATAGGTATCGATGTTTAATTTTCCGGATACGCTTATAAGCGACCCTTTTTGTAAAAACTCCGCCGCCTTAGTGCGATCATTCCATAGCTCTACATTTAAAAAATTTGCGCTGTCCTCTTTCCCGCCGTCGTTTGCCGCAACGGTAAAATTCGCGACCTTCTTCCCGCCGTCAAGTTCTTTAGTTTCGACGTCGCGTGTCAATCTGCCTACGGCAGTTATTGTCGCCATACCCGGCGATTTTGCCTGTCCGAGAAAAGTAACGTCCGGATTTTTAATTTTCAGCGACGTTCCTTTGCCGCCGTCGGATTTTTCATAGGTGTCAATGCTTAAGTTGCCTTTGACGGCTACTAAATCCCCGACTTTTACAAAATCCCTGTAGGCATCGTGTTGTTTGTCGTTCCAGCTTTCTATTTCGTAAAAAGCACCGACATCCTTCCCCTCTGCATCCTGTTTGCCGGTATTTACAACGACGGAAAATCTGCCGACTTTCTTGTCGCCCGCGTCCCTTGCCTCGAAACCCTTGCATACCTTGCCAATGATTACTACATTTGAATTCATACCAATTCCTCCTGCGGTCTTTCCCGCCGTAAAATTTTTATGTATTAACTCGCCGGAGCTTTGCTCCGACTGATTAACCTGTATAAGTTTGTCAAGCCTTGCTTTGGCAGCATTAATCGTATATATACTTTCATCTCTCCCATCAAGGCGATTGAAAGGAATATTTTGTTTCATAAAGCTAATTTGGCATTCTAACTCTCTAATATCCATTTCCGATGAGGTGAATGAGCTAAGCCAATCTTTTGTATCTTTTTCTAAATCATAATAGCCAATACTTTTCTCTGTCATATCTTATTTCTCCTTAATTTTTCTTTGCGATTTTTCTTTATTTTCCGCGCCGTTTAAGCTGTTGTATAAATTCGCTGTTATCTTCAACAACCGCGAAAATTATCTCGTCAAAATAATCATTCAAAGTTTTGCCGATAGCCTTAACAAATAGAGCAAAGTCCTCGAAAATAACTTCGTTAAGCTCAAAGGTATGTTTTTTCTTAGGTACTTTCTCTGCATTTCGCTGTTTCGAACTTGCCCAACTTGCTGAGCTTGTCAAACTTGTCGGACTTGTCAGACAAGTTTTTTCTTTGTGTTCTCCTTGAGGCGAGAGTAGTTGCGGCTTTGGTATTTTTAAATCTTTAAACATTTCGGTAATTAATTTTTGATTTATAAATTTGAGGTCGGACATATTTTTACTCCTTTTAATTTAAACTTGTTCGACTTGTTCGACTTGTTCGACTTGTTCAGCAAGTTTTTTTCTTGTGTTTTTAATACTTTTCCTTCAATAATGGATAACACAAAGAGAAAACATCATATAGATTTCTCGTTTAAGCCTTTTAAATAGGCGTCAGCGGCTTAAACAATGTGGTGTCGAAGTTTTACTCAAGGTTTTTTTACGCCGCTGTCATTTCGCGGATAAGCCGCAAATAATCTTGACTTGCATTACAATTACGATCAAACTCAAAGATGTTTTTGCCTTCTCTTTGGCTTGTGGGTATAGCTACCGTGTCTCTGATTTTAGTTTCAAATACCTTTGTATTAAATATTTCCCGCGCTATAGTTTCAAGCAATTCAACAATATATAAATTTTCCTTAAACCGTGATTTGTATTTGACGATTAAAAAACCTTCCACTTTTAAATTAGGATTGTAATTATCCTTAACGTCCTGAATAATGTCGGACAACATCAAAGTAACGCCATCTGCCGCAAAATATTCGGGTTCCGTCGGTATAATGACCTTATCCGCCGCCACTAATGCCGCGACGGTCAACTGATTCTTAGCAGGCGGGCAATCGATAATTATATAATCGTATTTATCCTTGATTTGCTCGAGCAGTTTGCGTATCACGAACGGCGCCGAAGCTTTGGCTGCCAAAATCATCTGAAATTCGTTAAGGGCGGCGCTTGAAGA
>JAITOU010000044.1 GCA_031289755.1 Clostridiales bacterium | reverse complement strand
GCCGTTTACTGCGCCCACAATCCTATTTGAAACGGGCGCAGTAAACGGCGCCTCTACGAACCGTCGGACATTTAAACAACTCTATGGCGTAGCGGAATTGTGTTGTCAAATAAAGGCGGACAACAACGGGGATTAAACGGCGTCAAGCATAACGGTAAAATAAGGATTGTCAAAAGTTTGTCGTTTTCTCGGTAAAGCGGTTAAATAGATTTGATATTTTTCGGGTTTTATGGTAATATAATGTTTATACAAATCACTAATAATCCCATGCAAATACGGTAAAATTTTTTGTCGGACAAAACACGGCTCGAAGCTTATCTTATTATGCGTGCGGTTTTCTTAAATAACTTGCCGGAGGATGCGGTGAAAAAATTCAATTATGGCAAAGGCGTTTTTATTATTATTTTTATAGTCTTGCTGACTGTTATTTTGGCATACACCTTACGTTCGGGAAAACCCGAAGAATACAGTGCGCAGACCGTTATCAATAAAGTAATAAGCGGAGAGATAGATGAAATATACATTTCGTCTTACAGAGTCGTCGTAAAGGTTAAGGATTCGACAATCAAGAATTTCCCTAAAAGCTACGACGCTTTCGCGTATATTTCCAACAGGTCCGACTTTTATAACGACCTTCAAGAGCAATACAGAGCAAAAAAGACGGAAGAATTAGCGGCGTTGGGAAATCTCAATCCTTCGGACAAGGATTTGCAATTACCGGCGACGCTCGTCAGATTTGACGACCCTAACAGCGGCTCGTTGTTTTGGAATATCATTCTTCCGGCTATCGGAATAGTTTTGTTTATCGTCGTCGTCTTCTTTATAATGCGCCAAAATCAAGGCGCAAATACAAAGGCGATGAATTTTGGCAAGACGAGAGCGCGTGTGACAAAGGACGTCAAGATTCGTTTCTCCGACGTAGCCGGCGTCGAAGAAGAGAAGGAAGAATTAAAAGAAATAGTGGACTTCTTAAAAGCCCCTAAAAAATTTACCGACCTTGGCGCGAGAATACCAAAAGGCGTGCTTTTGGTGGGCGAGCCGGGAACGGGCAAGACGCTTTTTGCAAAGGCGATAGCCGGAGAAGCGAGAGTGCCGTTCTTTAATATCAGCGGTTCGGACTTTGTGGAAATGTTTGTCGGCGTGGGCGCGTCGAGAGTGAGAGATTTATTCGAGCAAGCCAAGCTCAACAAGCCGTGTATAATCTTTATAGACGAGATAGACGCGGTGGGCAGACAGCGCGGCGCGGGCTTTGGCGGCGGACACGACGAGAGAGAGCAGACGCTCAATCAATTACTCGTCCATATGGACGGCTTTGAGCCTAACGAAGGCGTCATAGTCATGGCGGCGACCAACAGAGTCGATATCCTTGACGCGGCGTTGCTCAGACCGGGCAGATTTGACAGACAGATTTATATCAACGTGCCGGACGTAAAGGGCAGAGAAGCCATATTAAAGGTTCACAGCCGCAACAAAAAGCTGGCTCAGGACGTCAATTTCAAACATCTGGCGCGCTTGACGAGCGGCTTTACGGGCGCGGATCTCGAAAACCTTTTGAACGAAGCGGCGATATTGACGGCGCGTTCGGGTCGTTTGGAAACGACGATGAAGGACATCAACGAAGCGGTAAATAAGGTGACTGCCGGCCCGCAAAAAAAGAGCCGTCTTGTGACGGAATTTGACAAACGCATTACGGCATACCACGAAGCCGGACACGCCGTAGTGGCGCGTACCGTGCCTAATCACGACAACGTACACGAAGTGAGTATTATTCCGAGAGGTCCGGCCGCCGGATACACGCTCATGCGTCCCGACAACGACGACAGCCACATGACCAAAGGAAAATTTATCAGCGCGATAAAAACCCTTCTTGCGGGACGTGCGGCGGAAGAGGTTATATTAGAGGATATCAGCTCCGGCGCGAGCAGCGACATCAAACGCGCTTCGGCAATAGCGCGCAAAATGGTCGCCGAATTTGGCATGAGCGGCACTCTCGGCAACGTCTACTTCGGGGGTGACAGCGAGATATTTCTCGGCAGAGATTATCAGTCGCACAAAAATTACAGCGAGGACATAGCCGCCCTTATAGACGGCGAGGTCAAAAAAATAATCGACCAATGCTATGAAGGCGCAAAGGAAATCATCACCAAGCATCTCACGCTCATAGAGAATATGGTTCGCTTACTGTACAAGCGCGAGACCATCTACACCGCCGAAATCGACTTGCTTTTTGAAGGAAAAACCGCCGCCGAAATCATCGAACAGCTCGAAACCGAAGAACGCAAAGCCGAAGAAGCAAAGGCGGAAGAAATCAAAATAAACGCCGTTCTCGAAGGCATATTTGACGGACATACGGACGGAGCAAAGGACGGAAGCGGCGAAGTAAAATAATCGGCGCGGCAAAACGTCTTTAAAACGCTTGTAAAAAACTCACGCATAAAGACGCAGCTTAAAATTTTATCCGATTTGCACGGCGTTTCTCTTGACTTTGTTTTGAATGTATCTTATAATACTGTAAAGGTAAACGCCTTTACAGTATTTTTTTTGACGGCTAAGCCGTGCGGACAGACAAAACGGTTTGAGGACTAAACAAAAATGGGTTATGTAAAAAATCTTTCCGTGAGCGAATTGAGCGAGCTTTACGGCGCGGTCCTGACGGACAAGCAGAGAGAGTTTATCAGACTGTATTATGATTGCGATATATCCTTGCAGGAGATAAGCGAGCTTAGCGGCATATCGCGGCAAGCGGTAAGAGACGCGATATTGCGCGGCGAAAAGGAGCTTGTCAGACTCGAAGACGCTCTCAATTTTAACCGTAAGCGCAAGGAAATAGCCAAGATATGCTGTCTTTTGACCGTAGACAACGGGCTTGACCGCCGTGTCAAAGAAGGATTAAAGAAGATAGAAGATATTTTATAATCGCCCGTACTACGCGGCAAATAAGGAGACTTATGGCTCTTTTTGAAGGACTGAGCGAAAGACTCAATCATATTTTTTCTAAAATGAAAAACAAGGGCAAGCTGACCGAGCTTGAAATCAAACAGGTAATGAGAGAGGTCCGAATAGCCTTGCTCGAAGCCGACGTCAATTTTAACGTCGTCAAGGATTTTATAAACAGAACCACCGAAAAAGCCGTCGGAGAGGACATATTAAAGAGCCTTACTCCGTCGCAGCAGATAATCAAGATAGTCAACGACGAGCTTGTGGAGCTGATGGGCGCAACAAATTCCAAGCTCACGGTCAGCGACAAGCCGCCGACGGTCTACATGATGTGCGGACTTCAAGGCGCGGGCAAGACGACGATGTGCGGCAAGCTTGCCGCCATGCTCAAAAAACAAGGCAAAAACGTACTTCTCGCCGCTTGCGACATCTACCGTCCCGCGGCTATCAAGCAGCTCCAAATCGTCGGCGAACGCGCACAAGCGGAGGTCTTTACACTCGGACAGATATCTCCGGTCAAGATAGCTTCGGAGTCTGTCAAGTATGCCGAATCTAAGGGGATAGATACCGTCATACTCGATACAGCCGGACGTTTGCATATAGACGAAACGCTTATGACCGAATTGACCGACATCAAACGCAACGTCCGTCCCGCCGAAATTCTTCTCGTAGTAGACAGCATGACGGGACAAGATGCGGTAACCGTCGCGGACAGCTTTAACAAGCAATTAGACGTCTCCGGCGTGATATTGACCAAGTTAGACGGCGATACGAGAGGCGGCGCGGCGTTGTCGATAAGAGCGGTGACGGGCAAGCCCGTCAAGTTTACGGGTATCGGCGAAAAAATGGGCGATATAGAACCGTTTTATCCCGACAGAATGGCGTCGAGAATCCTCGGTATGGGCGACGTACTCACTCTCATCGAAAAAGCCGAACAAGCCTTTAGCGAGGAGGAAAGCAAAAAACTCGAAAAGAAGCTCAAGGAGCGCGGTTTTGATTTTAACGACTATCTCACACAGCTTGATTCGCTCAAAAAAATGGGGAGTATGAAAGAAATCCTCGCCATGATACCGGGCGGCGGTCAAGTCAAAGACTTTGACGAAAGCTTCAGCGAAAAACAGCTTGTGATAACAAAGGCAATCATTCAATCCATGACAAAACGCGAACGCACCAACCCCGATCTCATCAAAGGCTCTCAAAAAAAGCGGATAGCCGCGGGGAGCGGAACGAGTATTCAAGCGATAAACAAGCTGTTAAAACAGTTTGACACCATGAAAAACATGATGAAACAAATGAGCGGAAAGGGCGGGAAGTTTGGGAAATTACCTTTTAAGTTATGAGTTGAAAGTTGCGGATTTATTTAATGCAAAATGCAAAATGCAAAATGCAAAATGCAGAATTGCGGATAAAAATATATAGTCGATGTCATTCTGAGCGTAGCGAAGAGTCTAAAATGTCGGCGGTATAAGAGCTAAAACATAAATGTCCATGTCATTCTGAGCTTGCGAAGAATCTAAAACGTCGGCTCTATAACAGCTAAAACATAAATAGGATTAAATTAGAGGAATTCGGAGAAATCGTTTGAGATTCTTCGCTATGCTCAGAATGGCTCCTACTTTTAAATCCGCAATTCTGCATTTTGCATTCTGCATTTTGCATTAAAAAAGCGGTCTGACAATCAAAAACAATTATTCTAAAAATAAATAAATAAAATTTCGGAGGAAAGAACAATGGCAGTAAAAATCAGATTGACAAGAATGGGCGCAAAGAAAGCACCGTTTTACCGTATCGTAGCGACGGACGGCAGAAAAGCAAGGGACGGACAGTATATCGAACAAATCGGATATTACGACCCGACCAAAGAGCCGACCCTACTCAAAGTGGACAAGGAAGTTGCCGAAAAATGGCTCAAAAGCGGTGCGCAACCGACCGATACCGTCAGACGGCTATTTAAGGATGTCGGCTTGATCGAACGCGACACCTACAAAGCGGATACGCAAGGAGCAAAGACCGAATAATGGAAGATTTAGTTAAATTTTTGATTAAGGAGCTTGCGGACACCGACGACGTGACCGTAGTTGAGACCGAAAAAGGTCACAACGTGATCGATATGGATATATTTATGAATAAATCCGAGGTCGGTAAGATTATCGGCAAGCAAGGCAGGATTGCGAAAGCCCTCCGCACCGTGATAAAAGCCGCGGCGGCGAAGGAAAACAAAAAGTATAATATCGTGATCAAAGAACGGGCGCAAAAAACAGAGCCGGCAGCGGAAATTAAAGAAGCGGAATAATGCGAGTTTCTGTAGGTATGATTACAAAGCCGCACGGAGTCAGAGGCGAGATAAGGCTTTTGCCCGACGTCTATGACCAAGCGGTATTTTTAAAGCTAAAGGAGTTGTACGTCGATAACAAGACGTACGCTTTGGAGTATGCAAAAATCGCAAACGATTACATTATCGTCAAAATCAAAGGGGTAGACGACCGCGACGCCGCGGACGCGTTCCGCAACAAGACCGCGGAGATCGATGAAAAAGACCAAGCGAAGCTCCCCGAAGGCGTTCACTATATACGCGACTTGATAGGTTGCGGAGTGTACGCGGGTGAAGAGCGGATCGGGACGGTAAAGGACGTTCTCCAAAACGGCGCGGCGGACGTCTATGTAGTCATAGGTGACGACGGGCGGGAGATAATGTTTCCCGCGCTCAAAGACTTGATAAAAAAGACCGACACGGAAAACAAAATCATAGTGTTGGACAAAAAAAGACTTGACGAAACGGCGGTCTATTCGGAATAAAATATGAAAAAATTTGATGTGTTGACGATTTTTACCGAACAATTCGAGCTGTTGAAAAGCAGCGTTATCGGTAAAGCGTTAAAAGAAAAAGTGTTTGAAGTCGCGGTTCATGATATCCGCGACTATTCATTAAACAAGCACAAAAAATGCGACGACGCGCCGTTCGGAGGCGGAGCGGGTATGGTCATGACCCCTCAACCTATCCACGACGCGATTTTGGCGGTCGATAGCGAACACGCTTGCAGACGTATCTATATGTCGCCCCGCGGACGTGTCCTCGACCACGAAACCGTAAAACGGCTCGCGGAGGAAGAGCGGATTTTGATACTTTGCGGAAATTATGAGGGGATAGATCAGCGCGTGATAGACCTCGATATCGACGAGGAGATTTCGATAGGCGATTACGTTTTGACGGGCGGTGAATTGCCCGCGCTTGTCCTTATAAACGCGGTTTCGCGCTATATCCCCGGCGTCCTTGGGAGCATGGAATCCTTAAACGAGGAGTCCTTTACCGACGGTCTTTTGGAATATCCGCATTACACGCGCCCCCAAAGCTTCGAGGGCTTGTCCGTCCCCGAAGTCCTCGTAAACGGCAACCACAAGGAAATCAATAAATTCCGTGCGGAGCGTATGATAGAGATTACACGAAAAAATAGGAAGGATTTATATAGAAAATATTTGAGGAAACTAAAAATAAACGAAAAAAAAGAAATTAAATAATGCTTTTTTAATGCAAAATGCAAAATGCAAAATGCAAAATGCAGGATTGCGGATTTTAAAGCAGCTTTCTTTTGTAGGGGACGATGA
>JAITOU010000028.1 GCA_031289755.1 Clostridiales bacterium | reverse complement strand
ATTAAAGGTCTATTGCAAAGTGTTATTTTGCTTCTTTAAGAGCTTTGATGTCCTTGCCGTTCTTTACAAGGTCGAGAACTATCAAAAGGTTCAAAATGAAATCCACCGCAGGTATTGCCACAAGGATAATGATTTGTTGCGTTTCCGCGCCTTCTTTTATAGAATTATAAGCTATCGCGGCAAACACGGCACAAACTATGTAATTAAAAATTACATATAAAACTGTGGAAAACGTCTTTTTTCTGTATTGCTCCGGCGTAAACTTGCCCTTTTTGATAGTCGCGGCAGACCATGCGAGAAAAATAATTCCGAATAATGCGAGTACCGCGCCGATAATAAAGAATATCGCCGCCAATACCACTCCGAATATTCCGGCAAACTGAGAAAAGATATTTCCCACAATACCGGGTATATCAAAATTTTCCGCACCCTTGAATACGATAACGCCGAAAAAAATCGCCCCGCCTCCGATAGCTACTACAAAAGCATAAAACAGCGTATAAAATATCGCCGCAATTTTTGTTTTTGTATACATAAACCTTCCTCCTTGATATTGTTTTATTTGACTTCATAATATGTACGCGCGCTTTTAAGAGCGCGAGCTTTTTTTGATATATCACAGATAAAAAAATCTATGACACAACTATGATAATATAATACAACATAATCGTTTTAAAGTAAATAGTTTTTAAAAAAAATCCGCCGACTTTTTTTTAAAACTACGGATTTTTTGGGTAAATATTGTGTTTTTAGGCGCAAAATCGAATGTATTTGTAATATAGGACGGGCGGATATTGAATCCGCCCCTACACCGTCAATCATGTTTTTTGGTTATGGAACAAAACGGGCGGATATGGAATCCGCCCCTACAACACTATCTATATTCATATAATGCCCATATTTTTTTAGAGCGGCAGGTACGAAAACAGGTAAATTTCGAGTGAATTTTAGGCTGTTTTGGCGTCTGTCAAGGCGTTTTTGACGACGCGTAGCTCCGGCTACGTTAGGAAAAAACAACGCAGACAGGCACGAAAACAGGCAAAATTCGCCGAAATTTTTTAGAGCGGCAGGTACGCGTTCAGGTCGTCCTTCATCAGCTCGGCGGCTTTGCGCGCCGCACGGTAATAATTTAAGCCGTCATATTTTTTGTAGGCGCATATTATGCCTCTGGAATTGTTGACAATCGCTCCGAGTCCGTCCGCATCGAAGGACACGGCTAAGTCCTTTGCAGTCGCGCCCTGCGCGCCGTAACCGGGCAAGAGAAAGAATAAGCCCTTGTGTCTTTTGCGTATCGCTTCGGCTTCCGCAGTCTGAGTCGCGCCGACGACTGCGCCGACGGAGCTGTAACCGTATTTGCCCGTCAGCCCCTTTCCCCATTCGGCGGCGTAGTCGCTCATAAGCTCGTAGATTTTTGTTCCGTCGTCCAAGACACGGTTTTGGATTTCGGAAGAGCTTTTGTTCGAGGTCTTGACAAGCACAAATATTCCCTTGCCGTATTTTGAACAATCGTCGGTAAAGGGTATTATGCCGTCGCTTCCGAGATAGGGATTGACGGTAATAAAATCGCTGTCAAACGCCGCTTCTCCGCTTATATCGGAGTGCGATAGATACGCCTTAGAATATGCTCCGGCGGTGCTGGCGATATCGTTTCGCTTGACGTCGGCGATTGTGACGAGTCCCTGCTTCTTTGCATATTCGAGAGTCTTTTGAAAAGCTTCCGCGCCGTAGCTTCCGTACATTTCGTAATACGCCGCCTGAACCTTGACGGCAGGGATAATATCGGCGGTATTGTCTATAATGTTTTTGTTAAATTCAAAAACAGCCTTTCCTGCATCCTTAAAGCTCTTGATACCGACGCGCAGCTCATCGGGCATATATTCCGCACAGGTATCCAAGCCGAGAACCGTAGGATTTTTCTTTTCTTTGATTTTGTCGATGAGCCTGTCTATAATCACCTTAATATCCCCCTTTTGTTTGCCGTATCTATTTTGACTGCTATTGTATGACTCTGATGTCTTTTACCGCTATTTGCCGTATCTGTATTTGACTGCTCCGCCGACGATAGTATATACCGCCCTGCCAAAGACCTGATATCCGTCGAAAGGCGTGTTCTTGCCTTTGCTGACAAAGGCTTTGGCATCGATTTTGTACTGCGCGCCGATATCGACTATTGTAAAATCCGCACCGTCCTTTGTATCGAGTCCGAGTATTTTATTCGGATTTATACTCATAAGACGGTTGAGCGCAATCAAGTCTATTATTCCGCTTTTGACAAGATAGGTGTACGAGAGAGCAAAGGAAGTTTCCAAGCCGCTTATTCCGTTAGCCGCATAATTGTATTCGACAAATTTGTCGTCCCTGTGATGCGGCGCGTGGTCGGTGACTATCGCGTCTAACGTGCCGTCTTTTATTCCTTCTATGACGGCAAGCCTGTCGCTCTCCGACCGCAAAGGCGGATTGACCTTCGTATATGTATCGAAGGACAGTATAAGGCTGTCGTTTGCCGCAAAATAATGTGGACAGGTTTCGGCGGTTACTTGTACGCCGCGTTTTTTGGCTTGTCTGATTATCTCTATGCCGCCTTTTGTGCTGACGTGCGCGATATGAACCTTAGCGTCTAAGCTTTCGGCGAGCAAAACGTCGCGTGCAATCATAGCTTCTTCGGCTACGGGCGATATCCCCCTAAGCCCCGATATCGTCGCATTATATCCTTCGTTGACAACGCCGCCTGCGGCGATTTCCGTGTCCTCTTCGTGGCAAATGAGCGGAATGCCGACCGTCTTTGCGTATTCGAGCGCCAATCTCATGACGTTTCCGTTGGCAACAGGTAATCCGTCGTCGCTAAGAGCGATAGCTCCGGCTTTTTTGAGAGCCGACATCTCGGTGATTTCCGTTCCCTTTTGCTGCTTTGTTATCGCCGCGATAGGATAGACTCTGCAATTATCCGCTTCGGCGGCTTTGCCTTTGATATAGGCGACGACGGCAGGATTGTCACAGACGGGTTTTGTATTCGGCATACAGCATACGGCGCAAAAGCCGCCCGATACCGCCGCCGCCGTTCCCGAGCTAATGTCTTCCTTGTACTCGAAGCCCGGCTCTCTCAAATGAACGTGCATATCTACAAAGCCGTTCATGACATACAAGCCGCTTGCGTCGATTATCTCGTCGGCTTTAAAGGCGGCGGTTTTTTTTACGGTTTTTCCGTTCTCTATGTATATATCGTCTTTGACAATTCCGTCGTTTTTTACGACAAAACCGTCCTTTATCAAAATGCGCATAAAACTCCTTATATTTCCTTATCAAATCAACTTCTCACGGCAATGCCGTTTGTCTATCTTTACTTATCAAATCAGCTTCTCGTCAAGAGAAACAGCACCGCCATTCTCACCGCTACGCCGTTTGTCACTTGCCTTTCGATAAAGCTGTTTTCCGCGTCGGCTATGCCGCTGTTGATTTCTACTCCCCTGTTTATCGGACCGGGGTGAAGTATCATAGCGTCGTCCTTTGCAAGGCTCAGACGCTTTTCGTTCAGACCGTACAGCTCGTTGTATTCACCGATACTCGGTATCAGCCCCGACTGCATTCTCTCTAATTGAAGTCTTAGACCCATTACTACGTCGGCGTTTTTTACCGCGTCGTCCGCGTCGGTCGTGACGCGAACCTTTGTCTTGTCTAAGTCCTTAGGAAGCAGAGTATAAGGCGCGGCTACCGTGACGTCCGCGCCCAATTTTGTCATTCCCCATATATTGCTTCTCGCGACGCGGCTGTGTTTGATATCGCCTATTATCGCGACCTTTAAACCCTTTAAGGAAGCCTTTTGTTCTTTGACGGTAAAGATATCCAAAAGAGCCTGTGTCGGATGCTCGTTCATGCCGTCGCCGCCGTTTATCACGGACGCTTTTATATTGCGCGCAAGGAAGTGCGCCGCGCCGGAGATATTATGCCGCATTATCACGACGTCGGTGAGAAGCGCGTCGAGAGTCTTGCCCGTGTCTATAAGCGTCTCGCCCTTTTGTACACTCGACTGCGCGACGGCTATACTGCTTAGCGACGCGCCCATAAATTTTGCCGCCATCTCAAAGCTCGTCTTTGTACGCGTGCTGTTCTCATAAAAAAGCGTCACTACGCTTTTGTTGCTCAGGTGGTTGGTCTTTTTGACATTTTGAGTGAGTATCTTTTTCATTTCCGCAGTCGTCGCCAAAATGTTTTCGATTTCCGCCGTTTCGATTTCTCTCAATCCGAGTAAGTCTTTCAAAATCGTAATTCTCCCGCTTAAAAATTTTTTTCCGTCTTCTTACTTAACTCTTACGCAATATCCTAAGCTTATTCCGCTTCGTACAGCTCTACGCAATCGTCGCCGTCGGTTTCGTTCAGATTGACTATCACCGCTTCGCTTCTCATAGTCGGAATGTTCTTTCCCGAATAATCCGCGTGGATAGGCAGCTCTCTGTGCCCCCTGTCTACAAGGACTGCAAGCTGTATTTTTTTTGGTCTGCCGTATTCCATTATCGCGTCGATAGCCGCCCTGACCGTCCGTCCGGTAAAGAGAACGTCGTCTACTATAATGATAGTCTTGTTGATGACGCTAAACGGTATCTCCGTACTGTTGATGACAGGGTGTTCGTTGATTATGCCCAAATCGTCGCGGTACAGAGTTATGTCGAGTATCCCGACGGCTATCTCCTTGCCCGTGACGTTTTTGATAAAAGCCGCTATCCGCTGTGTCAGCGGAACGCCTCTCGTTCTCACGCCGACAAGGGCGAGAGCGTCGAGATTTGTATTTCTCTCGATTATTTCGTGCGCGATACGCGCAAGCGCCCTGTCTATTGCCGCGCCGTCCATAAATCTTGCTTTCAGTTTCATAACCGTTCTCCTTTTTTTATCCGATTTTTAAGTATAGAGATAAAAAAAACCCGCCGTGAAAACGGCAGGATAGATGTCAAATCTTTACGGCAAAAAGCGGTAAAACGCGCCTTGCCTTTACATAAAAAATTCAGCGAATATCTTGCCGGTCTCTCCGTACCGTTTTTAAAGACATCTCTTTGCTACGGTAGACCTACCGATAGCATAATTATTCTATCACGGAATTGTATTATTGTCAATGGAAAAATAAAAAAATATATATTTTCCTTATCATTGCTCTACATTAATCAACTTACCCTTAACGCATACCCTACTATTCCGACGGCGTGCAGGACGGTGCCGAGAATGATAAAGATATGAAAGACGTTGTGCATATGTCTTTTTTTGATTCCAAAGGCAAAAAAGAGAATGCCGACGGAATAAGCCGTTGACCCGGCAAAGAGAAGCGCAGAGCCTGCCGGCGGCATAGACGCAACCGTCTGCGGTATGGCAATCAGGACGAGCCAGGTCAGACAACCGTAGCAGATTTTGGAAAAAATTCTGAATTTGTGAATATCGATAGCCGTCAAGGCGGCGGCAATCAGCGCGACTCCCCATTCTATCCCGAGCAGTATATAAGCCGTCTGCGGCGCGCTGCAATAAAGCGCAAAGAGAAAGGGCGTATATGTACCGGCAATCATAAAGTAGACAGTGCAATGGTCTACCGTTTGGAGAATGCGCTTGATACGCGGCGTGACCGCGCCGTGATACAACCCCGAAGCAAGATACAAGCCGATAGTGCAAAGCCCGTAAAGGACTGCCGACGCTATGCGAAAGCCGCCGCCGTAGCGCGCCGCGATGACAATACAAACGACAAAAAGCGCAAGGCAAAGCGGCAGGCATAAGAGATGCGACCACGAATTGAACAGCTCTTCTTTTTTTGTATAGGTCGGCAAAGCCCGTACGGAATTTTGATTGATTTTCATATTGCGCCGCAACATCAAAAGAACAAATTGATGAGATTGAATTGTCCGAAAATCGAAACGCCGATAAGAGATACCGTCGCCATGATTTTTATCAATATGTCGAGCGACGGCCCGACCGTGTCCTTTAACGGGTCGCCGACGGTGTCGCCGATTATGGCGGCGTCATGCTCCGGCGAGCCTTTGCCGACGCCCTTCAAAAAGCCCTGTTCGATGGCTTTTTTGGCGTTGTCCCAAGCTCCGCCTGCATTAGCGGCGAATATTGCAAGCATAATCGCGGTGATTGTCGCGCCGACCAAAAGTCCGCCGACAAAATCAGCTCCGAGCAAAAATCCGCCTACAAGCGGCATCGCTACGGCGATTATGACCGGAAGCTTCATTTCTTTTATCGCTCCGGCGGCGGATATTTTGATACACTGCTTGTAGTCGGGACGCTGTGTGCCGTCCATAATGCCCGGCATTTCGCGGAACTGACGGCGAACCTCTTTGACCATATATTGCGCGCTCTTTGCTACTGCGTCGGTCAAAAGCCCCGAAAAGAAGAACGGCAGCGCACCGCCGATAAACGCGCCCGCGAGCGTGATATAATTGATTATATCGAGAGTCTGACCCGAATCGGCAGGATTTGCAGGGTCGAACTGACTGTGTATAAAGGAAATCAAAAGACTGAGCGCGGCAAGCGCGCCGCTCCCGATAGCAAAGCCTTTGCCGATAGCCGCCGTAGTATTGCCTACCGAGTCGAGCTTGTCCGTTATTTCGCGGACGCCGCTGTCGAGCTTACTCATCTCGCTGATACCGCCTGCGTTATCGGCAATAGGTCCGTATGTGTCTACCGAAACGGTGGCGGCGACAAAGGAGAGCATTCCGACTGCCGCCATTGTGACGCCGTATACTCCGGCGACGGTAAAAGAACCTATGACTGCGAGTGCCAAAACGATGACGGGGAAAAAGCAGCTCTTCATTCCCAAAGCCAATCCCTTTGTTATCGTCAACGCCGCGCCTTCGGTGGAAATTTTTGAAATAGCCTGAGTCGGCTTGTAGTCCGCACTCGTATAGCGTTCGGCAAGTATGCCGATAACTATGCCGCATACGATTCCGATGACTGCGGCTGCCCAAGGCGAAAATGCACCGAGATTAAAGCCGAGCGCGGTTTGCTCCGCCGCCGTAAAGCCCTTAAAGAACGCCCAGGAGAGCGCACAGCCCCCGATGACTATAATTGCGGCGGACGACCAAAGGGCGATGTTGAGCTCGCGGTGCGGCTTGTCGCCGGCTTTTTTAAAGATGACATAACCGATACCGAGTATACAGGCGACTACTCCCATTCCTGCGAACGTCACCGGAAAAAGCATCAGCCGCTGTAAAAACTGCGGCGATATCAAGTCCTTTGCCGACGTTATAAAGGTGTACGCCGACAGGACGACGGCGGCGATAATCGCGCCGACATAGCTCTCCAAAAGGTCGCTTCCGAGTCCGGCTACGTCGCCGACGTTATCGCCTACATTGTCCGCGATAGTCGCGGGATTGCGTGCGTCGTCCTCGGGGATATGTATTTCGGTTTTGCCTACAAGGTCTGCTCCCATGTCGGCGGCTTTTGTATAAATACCGCCGCCGATACGGTTAAATAATGCTACCATAGAACAGCCGAGCGCGTAACAGGAAACGACCATTGTAAACGGTATATACCCTATCGTCAGCCAATTTTCTTTGACGACAATGTTTTCGATATCGAGCTGCTTGAAGAGCAGTCCAAAGACGAGAAAACAAATCAAAAGCCCCAACAGCGCAAAGCCGCCGACGCAAAGACCCATAACGCTTCCGCCGCGAAAAGCGACCTTTAAGGTTTTGCCCAATGCACGCGTTTCGCGTGCGGTATTTGTCACACGGACGTTGGCGATAGTGGCGATTTTCATTCCGACAAAGCCCGCCAAGCCCGAAAGCGTGACGCCGAGAGCAAATGCTATGGCACAGAACGGGTCGAGCAATACGCCCAGCACGACGGCTACGGCGGCGGCGGCGATTGCAATCACCTTGTATTCGTGTGCGATAAACGCACTTGCACCTTCGCTTATCGCGGAGGCTATTTCTTTCATGGCGTCAGTACCGCTCTTCATCCTTTTGACGCGAAAAAAATTGTAAAGCGCAAAGATGAGAGAGCCTGCGACGGCAACCGAAACAAATATGACAAAATAAATAAACACGGCGACTCCTTATAATTAGCTATTTATATTTTTGTTTCATTATAGCATTTTTCTTTTAAAAATTCAAATGTTTTTATCGCCTTGTTTTTTATTAAAATTCAAAACCTAATAAGCCTTGCGTATCGTTCTTCAAACGGTTTCGACCGATACGTTGATTTTTTCCGATATTTTATCGAGATAATTGCCGTTGCCGTCCGCAGCGGCTTTCCATTTCTTGCCGTACCGTTGATAAAAATTGTCGTTGAGATACAATATATCCGCTCCGGCAGCTTTGCATTTCGCTGTCAATAAAACTATCCCTTCTTTTATATTTTGCGCTACCGTGCGTTTTTCTTCGTCCGTCAAAAAAACCCTGTCCGTTTCGTTTTGTTCCGCCGCGCCGCCTGAGCGTATTATCTCCGAGACGTTCAAAAAGACCTTGACGTCTATTTTGCAGGTCATATCCTTGATATCGTATTTTATACGCAGCCTTTTTCTGTCGGTATCGAACGTGACGTTTTTTTCGCCGAGCCGTGCGCCGAACGTACCCTTTGTCTTGTCGCGCCGCAAAAATCCGTATGAAAAGGTCTCGCTCTTGTCCAAGGTCAAGAGCAATTTATCCTCCTTAAAGATTGCCGTTTCGGTTATTTGATAATAATCCTTTTTTTCCTTGTCCTCTTCTTCGCCGCTGCTGTTTTCTATATCCTGACCGCCCTGTATTTTTGTAAGCACCGGCATAAACGACGTCTTGCTATCGGAATAATAGTCGGAATTAAAATCCTTTATCGTCTTTGTGCAATATTCTCTCGCTTGCTTATCTGCAAGCATCTCATGGAGCAATATCATACTGCTCGAATTTATCGGCGAATCGATTTTCATGATTTCCTTAGCCGTTCCGCCGCCGTACAATACCATAGCGTTGCTCGCCGTGTCCGACTTGTTTATCAAAAAATCCAACGCTTCGATAAAACCGCCGTCCTTCATTCCTTCCCCTATTATGACGACGTAGCACAAAGCAAATGAAAGCGTCTTACCTGTTTTTGTATTCAAAGCCGCGACGCTTTTGTCAACAGTCGCGCCTTTTGCGCTGACCGTCAAAGCCTTGCTCGTGTCGGGAGACGAATCGGAAATCTGTTTTGCCATAAAGGTCTGTATAGTCAATTCGTATTCCCCGTCGACCTTGTCTATACCCATACCTATCACAAGAGCTCTTTTATTCAGATTGATATTTTTTATATTGCCGCTAAGGACGACAAAAACCGCCAGCGTGATAAATAATATCAATCCCTTTTTTCTGCCCGCCATTTTCTCTCCTAAAAAAACGCCGAAATTATTCCGGCTATTCTTATATTTATCCGAGTCTATACCTCGTAATTACTATTCCCCTTGCGTCTGCTCCGCCGCCGCAATTTCTTTTGGCATACCGCTTTTGAACGCCCTAAGGCGTGCCGTTTTTTCCTTCTTCTTTTTAAATAGATAGGCTATGATTATCGCCGCCGGCACAAGGATTTCCGCCGCAAGAATAAAATAGCGTATCTGCCCCGTCGCAAAGCCGTAAAGCTTGTTGATATTTTTAAATCCGAAGATATACAGCAGGACGGTAAAGACGTTGACCGCCGCCGTGCCTATGCGCCTGTCTTTCAAAAAATAAGAAGCGCATTCGGTCGCCGCCAGCATAGTGACCGAGAGATTTATCACCGCCATGACAAACCATACGGACAGAGAAAGCGCGTCGGTTCTGCCGACCAAAATATTGCCGATATTAAAAGAACCCAAGCTCACTATCAGATTGTCCACCGCAGACGCTCCGGCTTTAAATATCGCGTTCAAAAAAACGTAATGCCCCACTACCGTCACCGCCGTCAGCGCAATCATATACGGCATAAGCTTGCTCTTCTTTTTTGTGTCTGTGAGCGTAAATATTATGAGCGGCAGGTAGTCGCCCGTCCACATATAAAGCTTGTCGAAGGCTTCAAAAAAATTCGGCGCGCTCCCCGAAAACAAAGGTAAATTGTACATAAAATTTATTTCCGATTCGGCGGTAACGAGATTTACAAAAAGTCCGATGACCGTCAGGGCGACAAAAATCTCGCCTAACCGTGCAGTCACACGACTGCCTTTGACGGCTATATAGCTCGTCAACGCCCCTATCGCCGCATAGATAAAAACTATATAAGCATCTTTGAACAAATTGTCGCTTATACAATAAGAAACGTCGCCCGACATGACGGCGAATTTTATTGCGAAATACACAAAGAGTATCATCATCATTCCGGCGCGAAAATTTTTGGGCAGGTCGGCAATGATATTTTTTTTTGCGATATAATAGACGGCGGCAAGCAAGAGCAAATCAAAAAGAACATACAGGGCGATAAGCGCGGTATTGCCGTTGCCGACCGCCTTTGTGATATACGCAGGCAAAAAAGCTATTTTAAATGCCGCTCCGGCAAAAAATATCAGTACGGCAAATTGCCGTTTATAAACTAAATTCATATTTTCTCACAATATCAACGGTTAAAAATTGTTGCGGAATAATGCTCGGCTACCACGCCGTTATTTCATGCGGACGTCGCTGTCGTGCGGAATAGAGCCGGGTCTGTTCTTCATATTTATAAGGCTTTCTTTTTCTATCGAGTCCTTGATATCGCCGCCTATATAAGGCGCAAAAGGCGCGAGATACGGCGCGCCGTAGCTATTGTAAGTGAGCATATAAGCGACGATGGCGATAGTACACAATATAAGCCCGAAAAATCCGAACAAGGACGACGCCAAAACAAGCGACAGTCTAAAAAGACTAAACGAGCTTATCTGGTCCGGAATGCAATAAATTCCTATATTTGACATAGCGGCAATCAAGACCGTCGGAGAGCTTATAAGACCGGCTTTTACCGCCGTATCTCCGAGTATAATAGCTCCGATTAGCGACAGCGACATACCTATATAACGCGGCATACGAACACTCGCTTCGTTGAGAATTTCAAATATCAACAAAACAAAAATCATTTCTATTTCCGCCGTAAACGGCAGCTCGTGTACGGAGGTTATAATGGAAACGAGAAAATTCATGGGCAGCAGCTGATAATGACGAGTCAAAACCGCCACAAAAAAACCCGGCAAGAGCATAGCCATTATCTCGCCGATAATCCTTATCATTCTTATAAAAAAAGCTCTGACGTCGTTCTTGTAATAATCGCTGCTGTCCTGCAAATCTTCCAGCAAAATAAACGGAATAGTAAGCACTATCGGCGAACCGTCGGCGATAATAGCCACACGCCCTTCCAAGAGCTTTGCCGTTACTATGTCGGGCTTTTCGCTTACGCCTATCTGTTTGAGCATACTAAATTTTCTTTCCTTCAAAAACTCCGCCAGATAAGACGAATCTATGATACCGTCTATGTCGATTGCTTGCAGGCGTTCCTTTATTTTGGCGACGATTTTCGGGTCGGCTATGCCCGAAATATACGCGATAGAAACGCCCGTAGAGGTATAACGTCCTATACGCATTGTTTCTATAACAAAGCTTCTGTTTTTTAAGCGTTTTCGGAGCAGGACGGTATTTGTCTTCATGTCTTCGGTAAAGCCTTCACGCGGTCCTTTAAGGACGGTCGACGTCGGCGGCTCGGTTATCGAACGCGACGGCTGGTTTTTGATACCGAAGAGAAAAAAGCTTTCGGCGTTTTGTATCAAAAGAGCGGCGTCTCCGTCGGCTATGCGGCTTGCAAGCCTTTCAAAATCATCTTCTATCTCCATAGCGTCCGCCGCGCATATCTTACTCTCCAACAGCTCCTTGTAGGGCGGAGCAAAAGCTTCGGCGGTTTTCATAAGCGCGCTTATGATATTTATCTCCACGCTCGACTTGTCTATCAAGCCGTCGATATAACAGACCGCTAACGGAACGCCGTTGACGGAAAACTCTTTGAAATTCAAATCGGCAGCACCGTTAAAAGCGTCCTTTAATTTATTTTTCAATTCGGCTACAACTATCTCCATACCGTCCCCTTCTCCGCGATATCTCTTAGTATAGCTTGGGCTGATATTTTTATTCGCCAAACAAAAATATTACTAAGAGAACACCGCGAATTTTTCGGGCATAAAAAAAGGGAATGTGTAATTTTTTACACATTCCCAAAAAAGTAAAACTTTATTTTATACTTGCTTTTTATTTTTCTTACGCATGATAAACATCAACGCGCCGATGACGTTTGCCGAACCGAAGAGTGACCAGAGCCATATGCTCTTGATGTCCTTAGTCTTACCGAAGGCTATCTCTATCGT
>JAITOU010000027.1 GCA_031289755.1 Clostridiales bacterium | reverse complement strand
GTATCTGCCTACGTTTACTCCGGCTACCTTTGTCAGCACTAAGCCGATATTGTCACTTCCGACGATACTTCCGCTCGTTACGCTCCATGCGTTTTGGTCTACCGTCGGCTCATTGCCGTTGTACTCGCTTGTCTGGTCATCTACCGTTACCGTCAACGCTACCGCCGTGATATTTGCAGTCACGGTGAAGTTATATGTGTCGGTATTCCCCGTAAAGACGTAACCACTTCCAAAGACGAGAGTTCCGGTTACGTTTTTGCCGTTAGCGACATTCTTATCTACAAAAGCTCCGCCGAGTGTATAGTCGCTTGTTGCGATAGATATGAGTGTCCCTGCATTCTCTGTCGTCGCGGAATAGAAAAGCACGGTTAATTCGACATCTGTCTTACCGTCATATACTTTATTTTTGGCGGTGACTACGGCGTGATGAATGGTGATAACCGGTGGTGCTACCGTAAAGATTGCCGCGCCGTTCTTAGCTATGATGATGTAGGCAGTGTCCGCCGAAGCAAAGGACGCCACATAAGGTCCGCCGATATCGGACAATTCAAGTCCGTCCACTAAGCCTGCTCTGATTTCAAAGGTTGTTATTCTGTTTGCGCTGTAAGTGATAGAGCCGACGTCGAATAACAAAACACCCGCTCCGTTTACCGTAAGACTTACATAACCTACGATTTTTGCATCGCCGAGTGTTGTCGGAGCATTTGCTCCGCTCCAAACTGCCACTTTATTGGCGGCTGATGCGCTGATAGTGCCGCCGTTTAAGGTGACATTTCCTGTTGTAGGGCTATATATTGCATATTTATATGCGGATATCTCGCCGCCGTTCATTATTAGATTGCCGGTGCTGAGATAAATACCTCTGCCGGCATCGCTTTGGAGCTTCGCGCTTCCCGATATTTCTATATTGCCTGCGCCCTTATTGTTAATTACTATGCAAACATAGCTAAAATCATCATCGATGCCGATATTTTTGACCGTGCCGCCAGATATCGACAATATAGTCGAACCGGCAGTGCCGCCATTGATATAAATCGTTCCCGTAAGTGAGTTTGTATCGGCACTCTCTATTGTACCGTCGGTCATCGTTATTATTCCGCTTTGGTCAAATATAGGCGTTTCGTCCGACTCTATATAGCCGCCCGATATGTTTATTTCTCCGCTGCTTAGGTTGAATATCGCATAGTTGCCTGACGATATAGTACCGTCGGTAATATTAATTTCTCCGCTGCTTGCATTGTGTATCGCATAGCTACCCGTCGGTGTAGATATACCGCTGCCGCCGTGTGCCGATACAGTACCGCCGTTCACAGTTATCGTTCCGCCTAATGCATTATATATCGTATCATTACCTGCCGATACGATACCGTCGTTCACAGTTATATTTCCGTTGCCTGCGTTGTATATCGCATATTCAATTGTCGATACAGTGCCGCCGTTTATTTCAACATTTCCCGCGCTGCTATTGTATATTCCTTTGCCGTAATTGTTACTTGCTACTATTGTATATATCTGCGCCGTTCCCGATATCACTATATCGCCTGCTCCGGCATTGTATATTACACTGCTGTTTGCAGAGTTCGCAGTATTATTTACTACACCGTCCGATACGGACAACATCGTTTTACTTGCCATACCTGCGGCGAGATATATTGTTCCGGAAGCTGCGCTTGTATTTGCGCTTGTCACCGAGCCGCCGCTTAGTGTTATCTGTCCGATTCCGTTGTTGTATATCGCCGTGCCGTCGGCTGCCGTTACCGTACCGCCGTTTACCGTAAGACTGCCCTTATTATTGTATATCGCCGTGCCGTCGGCTGCCGTTATCGTACCGCCATTGACCGTAAGACTGCCGTCATTATTGTATATTACGTTTCCGCTGTTGTACGAGCCGACGGCCGTACCGCTGTATACCTTGGCATCGAGCGATATTTCTATTTTTCCCGAATAATGTTGATTGTATATTACACGGCTGCTTGCAGAGTCCGCAGTATTGCGTACTTCGCCGCCGCTTATAGACAATGTGCCGGTGCCTCTCAGCCATATAGTTCCGTCTGTCGACGTACTTGCGCTTGTGACTATTCCGCCGGATACGGTTATTATTCCGGAAGTGTCTATCGCGAGACCGGTCGTCCCGGTTACCGTGCCGCCGGATATATTTACTTCCACATTACCCGTGCTGTATATCGCAGCACCGGAACCTGTTGCCGTCACATTTCCGCCTGTTACATTTATCGTTCCGGCAAAACCATATATCGCATTAGTAGTGCCGGACGATGTTACAGTACCGCCGTTAACTGTTATCGTTGAACCGCCTGAGACATTATCGCTCATTATCGCATAATAGCCGCTGCTTAAAGATACAGTGCCGCCGTTTATGATTATCGTTCCCATCGTTCCCGAATTATATATCGCAACATCAGTTGCGTTTATAGTTCCGTCGTTCACGGTTATCGTTCCGTAAGTACCGTTTTTTATCGCACGAACTCCCTGCATAGTGCCGCCGTTCACGGTTACCGTTCCGGTGTCGTTGAATATCACACAACCTCCCGTATTGAAGGTTATATTGACATTCACATAAAGAGAAGTAGCTACGGACATAATGATAAATATATCGTTAAATCTATTACTCGAACCGGTGGCGGCTAACGTTCCCGTTCCGCTGAATATATATGTACCCGCAGTCAAAAGAATACTTCCGGTAGTACCGCTTATTACCGTCGAATGGGTTATCGAACTATTTATTTGTACCCGCGTAACCTTGCCGCTGTTTTGCCCGTTAAGAGTGACAAAGGCGTCGGGCAAGCTTGTATCGCTATATGTATCTATTCCGGCAGAGCCTTGTCTTGTAAAGACATAGTCAGACCCGCTCTTTGTCAACACATAGTCGTAGTCATGCGTCGGTGTTATCGCCGCTAAGACGTTCCCGTCCGTCGGCATAACGCTATCTATTCCGCGCACTATCGGTGTCAGAGTAAATACCGATATAAGTAACAAAAATACTGACATGGTAACAGCAGCCAGCCACGTCCCAGAAAGTCTCACATTGTTGTTTCCATTGGTCTTCATTATTAAGTTTGCTCCTTGATTTTCAATACATAATTTTTATAAATAAACTTCTTCTTTTATCAGCAAGAAGTTATTTAGCTTATTTCAAAAAACGCTTCTACACTGCGCCTTTTACTTAAAGTGCAAAGCTGAAACTCTTCGACTTTGCGCTATAACTTTCTTTTTTTTAATCGGAGAGAATAAGATGATTTTTTTCTTTCCACGAAATTTTTAACTGTCATATCAAAAACGCCTTGCAATTTTTTTTTATCACGCGACGGCATAAACGATAAAAGACCTGTTACGTTCTTTACAAAGCACATTAAACGACGCTGCTTTGTATATCTGAACGGTGACACCCCCGTGTGAAGCCCTGTAAGACGCTACGGCGGTCGAAAGCGCGGATTGACCATCCATAGCTCCCGACAAAAGTGCCTGCCTGCTCATCGCGTTTCCGGCGAAGACAGCCGGCTTGTAAACCGCGCTTCCTACAAAACGCGCCGGCTGATAAGCCGCCGTTCCGAAGAATTTTAACGGCTGATTGACCGCTTGGTTGACGTTGAAGCAAGCCGGTTGATAAGCCGCGCGTACCTCTCTGACCGTGTTCTTTTCGATGATAATCACTCTCTTTTGAGTGGCGGGTTTCACCGTCAATGTCATTTGATTTTCCATAATAATTTTCTCCTTTACAATCAAATTTCAATTTAAAAACGCATCTATACCGTCAAAAAAAATTCTATACAATTTCCTTTTTATACACAAAGCGGTCTCAATTTAAGAAGAAAATAAAAAAGAGAAACTCCCGTTTAAACGCGCCGAGCCGTTTTGGGGACTTTCTCTTTTTGGCAAAATACTCGCAATAAAAAAAGAAATCCAAACCTGTACGCTCATGCGCTCATATCGGATTTCTCAAATATTCGGAAACTTAAAAGTATTATCGGGAAAATTTTTTAAAAGAAAGCTATCACCGAACCTGTCGGTTATCCCCTTCAAAATATCGGCTTGACCGTCATTGGCAACACCCGGTGACCGCTCTATACCGCGTCTTTCTCCGAAACTCTTTATTAAATTGTCCGTTCTCAGAAATCCTATCTACACACAACACGAATAAAAAACACACTACATTTATTCGCGTGCGTATATAATATCATAAAATCCCCGATTTGTATACTTTTTTTTGAAAGTTTCTCCATTTTTTTCCAATTTTTTTTTATTTTTTTGCTCCAAAAGCCGTTATTTTGCCCGTTTTTGACAAATTTTCGCGTCCGCTCCGACACTTTTTCACTTCCCCACAGTCGGATTTTTTTGAACGCATTTAAGATTTGCGCGGTATAGAAGCGTGCCGTTTTAAAATTTCTTTATTTTTTATATGTTTTTCTTTCTAAAAAAAGCTTATCAAGCCGTTTATCTTACCGCAAACTATATCCGCAAAAAAATAAAATTTAGTACATATTTATTCGGTTGACAAAGTATCCCTTGTAAAGCTATCATAATACCGTAACGCCGCTTAGCATATATCGGCGGCAACGGAGAATACCGATATGAACACAGGAGACACACACGCCGCAGTCGGCGACGCCGATAAGATTCCTTTAAAAGAAAAGCTTTTGTACGGAGCAGCCGATCTCTTCGGCGGCGGACACAACACCATTCTATCTATAATCCTTCTCTACTTTTTTACCGACATTATCGGAATAGACCCGGTACTCGCCGGAACGGTTTTTCTCATATCGAAGTTATGGGACGCCGTCATCGACCCCATGCTCGGAAGCGTGTCCGACAATACCCGTTCCAAATTCGGCAGAAGAAAGCCCTTTATCTTATTGGGTGCAGTCTTGATTATCCCCGCCTATGCCTTTCTCTTTGCGCCGATACAAGGCTTTGACAGCCAAACGGCAAAGATTGTCTTTGCCATATCCGCCTACCTTTTTTATTGCACGGTGGCGTCGCTTTCGCAAGTACCCTTTATGTCTATGAGCTCGGACATCTCGTCGGATTTTAGAGAGAGAAATTCCGCAAATCTCGTCAAGCTCGTCTTTGACATGATTTCCGCAGGAATTTGCTTCCTTATCCCCACGTCGCTCATGGACGCACTCCAAGCCGGAGCTATCACTCAAACGACCTTTTATCTCGTCATCGTCTTCGGCTTCGGTACGGTCTTTTCTATTCCGCTCGCCGCCGCCGCCTTTAAGGTCAAGGAACGCACACCTATTCCCGAATACAAAACAAAATTTGATATCAAGGAATGGCTCTCGTCCTTTAAGATAGCTTCTTACAAATACCACATCTTTATGTATATCACCGCTTTTTTGTGCGTGGACATCGTGTCGGCTTTGGCTCTTTACTATGTCAACGACGTACTGAGAGGCGTTATGCTCGCAGGCAAGCAAATAGGCTCGCTGTATGTAATCGCGCCTATGATGGTGCTTGCCGCGCTCATTATCCCCGTCTGCTATGTCATAATGCAAAAAAAGAGCAAGCAGTTTGCATACCGTGTCGGACTGCCGCTATATGCAGTAGGCGCAGTCCTTTTGGCTTGCTACAATACCGCGTGGCCGTCCTATCTAATCCCCGTCTTCGCCTGTATCATGGGTCTCGGCGTCGGCGGCGCGCAAATGATGCCGTGGTTGGTCTTTCCCGACACCGTAGACGTCGCAGAATTAAAACTCGGTTATAGACCTACCGGAGCGTTTTCGGGCGCTATGACCTTCTCACGGACCCTGTCGACGGCTATCGCCATTCAACTTGTTGGTATAGGACTCAAAATCGCCGGATATAGGCAAAGCACTTCGGGTCAGGATATCGTACAGCCGCCGTCCGCTCTGCTCGCCGTCAGGATAATGCTCGGAGCGTCCGTAGTCGTCCTTTTGCTTCTCGCCTTTTTGGCGTCGATGAAGTACAAGGTCACGGACAAAAAGCTCGAAAGGGTGCGCTACTTCAACGAACACTCACGCCAAAAAACAGACGACCTTTTGACCGAAGAAGAAAAAGAAGAGAAACAAAAGCTTTTAAAGGAGCTGTGCTGAAATTATGTCAGATTTTTTGAATACCCCGTCCGCTAACGGAAACAAAGAACCGATAAGCAAAACCGCCCGCCCTAATACCGCGCCTATCGATGAAAACGGCGGCACGGAAACAATGGGCAAAACCGCCTGCGGCAATACCGCGCCCATAAAAGAAAACGGTTACAGCGTGTTTTACAAAAAAACCGATGCCGATTTCAAAATCCTTTTGATTACCGACACACATTTCGGCTGCGGCTTTTTTTCCAAAAAAACCGACGCTCTCGCCGAAGCCGCGATAAGAAGGACAGCCGAAAAAGCCAAAGCCGACCTGATAATCGTCAACGGTGATTTGACATACCCGATATTTATCTTTTCGGGGACAAATAACAACCGAAAGGAAGCCGAACACGTTTCGGCAATAATGGAAAGCTTAAACACTCCGTGGACATTCGTCTTTGGCAATCACGACCAAGAAAGACATTCGCGCTATGACAAAAACACCCTTGCGGACACCTACCTAAAAGGCTCGAATTGCCTGTTTCAAAAAGGTCCGTCAAATATCGACGGCATAGGAAATCACATAATCAAGATAAAAAACAGCGACGGCTCGTTGAATAACGCCCTTGTCTTTCTCGACAGCAATATGTATTTGGGGCGCGGTTTTTTGTCCGGCTTTGACCACGTTCACGACAATCAAATAGAGTGGTATCGCTCGGAAATAATCAAGCTTTCGCAGGAATACGGCGGTACTATACCGTCCTTAATGTTCTTTCATATACCGATAAAAGAGTTTTTTGACGCATGGAAGCTCTGCTATCTCGGCTCGAAGGACGTCGTTTATCATTGCGGCTTTGTCGGCGAAAAGGACAATTATTTCGGCTATCCAAAAACTCTCATGACCCACATCTTCGACGACGTTTTGGACTTGGAAAGCACAAAAGGAATTTTTATGGGTCACGACCATTTAAATACCCTGTCCCTGACATATAAAGGCATACGGCTCACATACCCCATGAGTATAGATTATCTCGCCTATACGGGCATAAAGAAAAAAACTACCCAACGCGGCGGCACTTTAATCAAGATAGACAATTCGGGAAAATTCACAATAAAACATCTTCCGCTCACAGATGCTTAAAGCGGTTTTTAATAAAAATATTCTTTCGCTTTATCGAAACGTAAAACGGATTTTTTATAAAAACATCTTTCACTCATTTAGAATGAAAAATGCGCCCGAAAGGGCGCATATAACATTTAATATCGTGTCTATACCTTATTTTTTTATAATTTTCGCCGTCGATAATCCTTTTTAAGGACAATTTTTTACGGTTGTTTATTAGCTGTTTTGTCTCTGCCGTCACAATGGTAGCCCATTTTGTAAAAACCCTTTCCGCTCATTATTACATGGAAGCCGTACTTTTTGTAAAAGCTCACGCCCTTTACATTTCCCGAACCGACGCCGAGCATTACCGCAGCTATGCCGAGATTGTTTAAATGAGCGACCAAAGTATCCACAAGCCTGCTGCCGACGCCCATTCGCTGATACCCTTCCAAAATATCTATGTGCATAAACGCCGCGTACTTCCGCAAAAGCCTTTTGTCGATAATTATTTCCGCACGGCTCATAAGCCATTGCAACAAGCTGTAAGCGCGCACAATCTTTAAATAATGACCTTTCATTTGCTCTTCAAATTTTTTGAAGTCCGTCGAACACATTATGTATCCTACCGCTTCGCCGCTTTCGTTCGCGGCGACAAAGAGATTCTCCGGCTCGTACTCGGCAAAATAGTCGCAATACAGCGCAAGCTGTGACAATTTATGCTTTTCACTCTTTATCTTCGGACCTGTCGCAAGGCAAATTTTTTGGAGATTCTCAAAATCTCCGACCTCATAATTTCTTATCGTAACCATATTCTTCTCCCTTTGATATTAGGAATTATCGGCTTCGGTCTCCGTATCGCTTCCGTTACTCTTGTCCGAAAGGCTACCTGCGGCTTGCTGAAAATCGGGATGAAGATAACGACGACGCGATTTTCTCATTCCCGCAAACGTAATCGCTTGCTTCGGACAGACATTTATACAGCCCTGACAGCATTGGCATTTGCGCCTTTTGAGCTTGGGCTTCTCTCCGCTCGTAAAAACGAGAGCGGCTGCCGGACATTTTTTGGCGCACAATCCGCATTTTACGCATTTGTCGGAAATTATAAAGGAGCAATTTAAAAGCGGACGGAACAAACGGAAGATTCCCGACACAAAGCCGTATGGCAAATAAAATCCCCTTTTTACTTTGTTTAGGGTATTTTCTTTTATCTTCTCCGCAATTATTTCCGTCTGATTGTACTGCTCTTCCGTTTGGATTTTTATCTCCGCGTCCGACGGCAATCCAAAGATAGGCGCGAAATTTTCGACGGATTTTATATCAAAATAGCCCTTTATATCCGTTCCGCATTTCCTTGCTTGTCTTTTGGTCTGCGACAACGCCGCGCCGTATTTTGTTCCATGTGAAACAATAACTGCGATGTAAGGGCTTATAATAGCTACTCTTTTAAAAAATCCGTACATCACAGGGGGCATTCCGTAGGCGTACGCCGGAAAAACAATTATTACCTTTTGGGCGGCAAAGCTCTTACCGCCTTTTTCGGCTTCTTCCACAAGCTGCGGCGTTATCCTGACGGTTTTTGCACCGCCCGATATTTCAGCCAACCGTTTGGCTATGGAATAGCAATTCCCCGTACCCGAAAAATACAGAATTAAATTGCGCTGTACTCCGTTATTTAAAATTTCTTTTGTCGTTTCTTGTTGCATATTATCTCAATTATATAATTATAATAATTTTTTGGCAAACAAAAATACCCACTTCGTTATAAAAATATTAAAAAAGGACAAAAAGTAGAATACTATGCAAGGTTTTTATGTTTTTAAAGGCAGTTGCAAATTTTGTAAAAAGACGACAAACTACCCCTTTTTACTTGCAAAATATGGCGATATTTATTATAATAATCCGAGACAACAAATAAGTTTTATTTTATGATTTTTTTATACACGGAGGTCAGATTTAATGAGTAAAAAAATGACAATCGACGGAAATACCGCAGCTTCGCACGTAGCTTACGCTTTTAGCGAAGTCGCCGCGATATATCCGATAACGCCTTCCTCGCCTATGGCGGAAAGCGCGGACGAATGGGCTGCCCAAAACAGAAAAAATCTTTTCGGAACGCCTTTGAAACTCGCGGAGCTTCAATCCGAAGCCGGCGCGGCAGGCGCAGTTCACGGAGCTTTGTCCGCAGGCGCGCTCACTACCACCTTTACCGCAAGCCAAGGGCTTCTCCTTATGATACCTAATATGTACAAGATTTCCGGCGAATTGCTGCCTTGCGTTTTTCATGTCAGCGCGAGAGCCTTAGCGGCTCACGCTTTGTCGATTTTCGGCGACCACGCCGACGTTATGGCTTGCCGTCAGACGGGATTTGCTATGCTCGCATCCAACTCCGTACAAGAAGCTATGGACCTTGCACTCGTTTCTCATCTCTCGACGCTCAAAGCCAAAGTGCCTTTTCTCCACTTCTTCGACGGTTTCAGGACCAGCCACGAGGTCTCAAAAATCGAAGTAATCGAATACGACGATATGAAAACTCTCGTCGATTATGCCGATATCGCCGATTTTAAGAGCCGTGCGCTCAACCCCGAACATCCTATCCAAAAAGGCACTGCTCAAAATCCCGATATATATTTTCAAAACAGAGAAGGAGCTAACAAATACTACGACGCCATTCCGGCTATAACGCAGGAAATGATGGATAAAGTCTATAAGCTCACCGGCAGACGTTACAATCTCTTCGATTATTACGGCGCAAAGGATGCCGAAAACATCATCGTTCTCATGGGCAGCGGCGCGGACGCTTGCGAAGAAACGGTCGATTATTTGACCGCAAAGGGCGAAAAGGTCGGACTCATCAAGGTCAGACTTTACAGACCGTTCGTCGCGGACGCCTTTGTCAAGGCTATTCCAAAGACCGCAAAGACTCTCACCGTTCTCGACCGCACAAAAGAACCGGGTTCGCTCGGAGAACCGCTCTATCTCGACGTTGTGGCGGCATTAAAAGAAAAGAACGTAAATCTATCGGTGCTTACCGGCAGATACGGTCTCGGCAGCAAAGAATTTAATCCTTCTATGATAAACGCCGTTTATAACAATATGAAGTCGGGCAAGAAAAACCATTTTACCGTAGGTATAGAGGACGACGTGACCTTCACGTCGCTCAAAGTGACCGAAAACATCAATGCCGCTCCTAAGGGCGCGATAAGCTGTAAGTTTTACGGTCTCGGCTCGGACGGCACGGTCGGCGCAAACAAAAACAGTATCAAAATCATCGGCGACCATACCGAAAAATACGCACAGGGATATTTTGTCTACGACAGCAAAAAAAGCGGCGGCATAACGATATCGCATCTGCGTTTCGGTGACAAGCCTATAAGAAGCTCTTATCTGATAGATTATGCCGACTTTATCGCCTGCCACAATCCGTCTTATGTGACGAGATACGATATGCTGTCGGACGCTAAGGACGGCGGTATCTTCCTGCTCAATTCCACAGTCGACCCGTCGGATATGGACTCAAATCTGCCCGCTTCCATGAAGCAGACTATCGCTTCCAAAAAACTCCGTTTCTTCACGATAGACGCTCAAAAAATCGCCGCAGAGCTTGGTCTCGGCGGACGCGTAAACACGATTATGCAAGCGGCATTCTTTAACCTATCGGAGGTTATCCCTTATGCGGAAGCCGAAAAATATATGAAGGAAGCCATAAAAAAATCCTACGGCAAAAAGGGCGACGCTATCGTCAACATGAATAATGCCGCCATAGACAATGCCGTTGCCGGAATAAAGGAAGTAAAATACCCCGCTTCGTGGGCAAAAGCGACAACAGGCGCAGAGCCTGTCAGTATACCGGCGACAAAATACTTTGACAGTATAGTCAAGCCTATCATCGAACAAAAAGGCGATTTTCTCCCCGTTTCCGCTTTTAACGCCGACGGCTCCGTGCCGACCGGAACGACAAAATACGAAAAACGCGGTATCGCCGTCAACATACCCGAATGGATACCCGAAAACTGCATACAGTGCAATCAATGCTCGTTCGTCTGTCCGCACGCTTCTATAAGACCCGTTCTCGCTACTGCGGAAGAGCTAAAAAACAAACCGTCAGAATTTATTACAAAACCGGCTACGGGCGTAAAGGGCTACGAATACAGAATGCAAATAGCCCCTTATGACTGTACGGGCTGCGGAAACTGCGCCAACATCTGCCCTGCAAAAACCAAAGCTCTCGTCCTTAAACCGTTTTTGGAACAAGCTCCCGCCCAAAACGCTAATTGGAATTATGCCGCTTCTCTGCCGGAAATCACCGCCGAATACAAAAAAGACACCGTCAAAGGAAGTCAGTTTTCTAAGCCTTTGTTTGAATTTTCAGGCGCGTGCGCCGGTTGCGGAGAAACGCCTTATGTCAAGCTTGTCACACAGCTCTTCGGTGACAGAATGGTCGTCGCCAACGCGACGGGGTGCTCGTCGATTTACGGCGGCTCTGCGCCTACCTGCCCGTACACGGTCAACGACAAGGGACACGGTCCTGCATGGGCAAACAGCTTGTTTGAAGACAATGCCGAATACGGCTTCGGCTATCATCTCGCTTTTGCTCAAAGAAGAGAGCATTTGCAGGTCTTGATAACCGAGCTAAAAGCAAAATACGGCGATTGGCAGCAAGGTATAGATGCGTGTCAAGCATGGCTTGACGGCAAGGACAACGCCGAAAAGAGCAAGGCGGCATCCGCCGCGCTTCTCGAATGTATCGAAGCTTGCAAGGACTGCGGCTGTGACGCCGACGCCATTCAAAAGGAAATATATAAGGAAAAGGATTGCCTTGTCAAAAAATCCGTCTGGATAATAGGCGGCGACGGCTGGGCATACGATATCGGTTACGGCGGTCTTGACCATGTGCTTGCTATGGGAGAAGACGTCAATATTCTCGTACTCGATACGGAGGTTTATTCCAACACGGGCGGACAAGCCAGCAAGTCTACGCCTACCGGCTCTATCGCAAAATTTGCCGCCGCAGGCAAACGCACCAAGAAAAAAGACCTTGGCATGATGGCTATGAGCTACGGCTATGTATACGTCGCGCAGGTGTCTATGGGCGCAAATATGAATCAACTTATCAAAGCGGTCAACGAAGCCGAAAGCTATCCGGGACCGTCGCTCATCATCGCCTATTCGCCTTGTATCAATCAAGGTATCAATATGAGCAAGTCGCAGTTCGAGATGAAGAGAGCCGTCGAAAGCGGATATTGGAATCTTTACAGATACAATCCGCTTCTCGCCGAAGAAGGCAAAAATCCTTTCACTCTCGACAGCAAAGACCCGACCGAAAGCTATCAGGACTTTCTCGGCAGTGAGATAAGATACAGCTCCCTTGCCAAGCAAAATCCCGACATCGCCAAAGCTCTCTTTGAAAAGAACGAAAAGGACGCTGCGGTAAGACTCGAAAGCTACAAGCATCTCGCCGGAATTTAATTTTTGAAATTACAAAAAAAGGGGTTGCGTCAAAAAACGTAACCCCCTTTTTTTATTATTATGAGCCGCACTCAAAAAAAACGGGCATTTAAACAATTTGTCGGCGAGCTTAGCGTGATTTTTTAATGAAAAAAACGGACTGTTTACTAATCAAAACAGTCCGTATTTATATATGCCGATAAAATTATTTCTTGTCAACGCCAGCGATGTAAGCGATAAGGTCTATGACTTTATTGCTGTAACCCCATTCGTTGTCATACCAAGCAATGAGCTTGACAAAGGTCGAATTGAGAGCGATACCGGCTTTTGCGTCGAATATCGAGGTGTTGGCGTTGCCGATAAAGTCGGTCGAAACAACCTCGTCCTCCGTGTATGCGAGAATGCCTTTGAGCGTTGTGTCTGCGGCTGTCTTGACGGCGAGTTTGATTTCGTCATAGGTCGCAGGCGTAGCGAGCTTGCAGGTAAGGTCTACGACGGAAACGTCGAGAGTCGGTACTCTAAAAGACATACCCGTGAGTTTGCCGTTAAGCTCAGGAATGACCTTGCCCACTGCCTTTGCCGCACCCGTGCTGGACGGAATGATGTTGTTAGACGCCGCACGTCCGCCTCTCCAATCCTTATTAGAAGGACCGTCGACTGTCTTTTGAGTAGCCGTCGTCGAGTGAACGGTCGTCATAAGTCCTTCTACTATGCCAAACTTATCGTTGATGACCTTAGCGATAGGAGCAAGACAGTTTGTCGTGCAGCTGGCGTTGGAGATGACCTTCATATCCTTATTGTATTTGTCCTGATTGACACCCATAACAAACATAGGAGCGTCCGACGACGGAGCTGTTATGACGACCTTTTTTGCGCCGCCGACAAAGTGAGCCGATGCCTTTTCGGTCGTTGTGAATACTCCGGTCGCTTCCGCGACATATTCCGCTCCTGCGTCCGACCATTTGATGTCGGCAGGATTCTTTTCGGCAAAAACGGTTATAGCCTTTCCGTTGACGACGAGCTTGCCGTCTTTTGTCGCGATGTCGCCTTTAAACTGACCGTGAATACTGTCGTATTTCAACATATAGGTCATATAGTCAAGGTCGATAAATGGGTCGTTGATACCTACGACCTGAACATTAGGGTTGTTCAGAGCCGCCCTAAAAACAAGACGTCCGATACGTCCGAAGCCGTTGATACCGATTTTTACAGTGTTTGCCATTATTTATTTTCCTCCAAAATAATTTCATTTTTATCAAAATTGTATTGTTGTTTTTATCGTTAATATTTTAACCGAATATATAAAAATTAGCAACTAAATTAGCGTTGTATTTCAATTTTTACATAAACGCCACAATCCGGTCGGTTATTTTTATTTGATTATCAAGCTCTTTCCCGTCATATCCGCCGGTTTGTCTATGCCTATCATGTCGAGCATGGTCGGGGCGATATCGGCGAGATTGCCGTCGCCGCGCAGCTTGATGCTTTTGTCGGGGCTTACGACGATAAAAGGCACGGGATTATAGACGGTGTGCGCCGTATACGGAGAGCCGTCGGCTTCGTACATTTGTTCCGCATTGCCGTGGTCGGCGGTGATTAGCGCTACGCCGCCGTTTTTGAGTATGGCGTTCACGACCATTTCGGCGCATTTGTCCACCGCCTTGACGGCGGCGACTGCGGCGGACATCACGCCCGTATGACCGACCATGTCGCAGTTTGCAAAATTTAATATCATAACGTCGTATTTACCCGAATCGATAAGCTCTACCGCTTTGTCCGCCACTTCGTACGCGCTCATCTCCGGCTTCAAATCATAAGTTTCGACCTTAGGCGACGATATGAGAACGTTGTCCTGTCCTAAATACGGCTCTTCTCTGCCGCCGTTAAAAAAGAACGTGACATGAGCGTATTTTTCCGTTTCGGCTATTCTGAGCTGAGTGAGATTATTGCGGCTTATTATCTCTCCGAAGATATCGGACATACTCTGCGGCTTAAAGGCTACTGCCACATTGTCAAATGCGGCGAATTTCGCATCGTATTGAGTAAAGCAGACGTACTTGACTCCTATATAACCTTTTTTTCTCACAAACCCCGTGAAATCCTTTTCGGTAAAGGCTCTGGTTATCTCACGCGCTCTGTCCGGTCTGAAATTGTAAAAGATTATGCTGTCGCCGGGCTTGACCTCGCCGACAGGGCGTCCGTTCTCGACTATGACTGCCGGAACGACAAATTCGTCCGTAGCCGAGCCGAGCGCGACGGCATTTTCCGCGCTTTCGGTCAAGAGTCCTTCGCCGTCGGCTATTGCGCGGTAAGCTTTTTCGACTCTGTCCCACCTGTTGTCGCGGTCCATCGCGTAGTATCTGCCCATGACGGTAGCTATCTTGCCGTAGTTTATCTCTTTTATAAAATTTTCAAGCTTGATGATGTATTCTCTGCCGGAGCTTGGCGGAACGTCTCTGCCGTCTAAGAAGCAATGGATATAAGTATTCTCCGCTCCTTCCTTTGCGGCAAATTTTAAAAGGGCGAAGAGATGTTCTATATGACTGTGGACACCCCCGTCGCTCAATAAGCCCATGATGTGCAGACTCTTTCCGTTCTTTGCCGAACGTATAGCGTCCAAAAGCTCGGGGTTTTTAAAAAACGTGCCGGTCTCTATCGCCTTGCCTATCTTGACCAATTCCTGAAAAACAACTCTGCCTGCACCGATATTTGTATGCCCGACCTCGCTATTGCCCATTTGCCCCTTTGGCAAACCGACGTCCTCGCCGCTGCATTTGATATATGTGTAGGGATAAGTCTTTTTGATTGCGCCGATAAACGGTATACCGCTTTCTCTGATAGCGTTTCCGTAGGTGTCCGGCGTATATCCGAAGCCGTCTAATATCAAAAGCGCGGTCATTTTCTTTTTCATTTTTTCTCCGTGTTCTTAACTTTTTTGTCCGCGTTAAGTCTGCGATACGATTTTTGTCGGTCTGATATTGTATTGTTACGCGCCCAAAACAACCTTAGAAAAATCTTCGGCCTTTAAGCTCGCTCCGCCTATCAATCCGCCGTCGATATTCGGTTTTGCCATAAGCTCCGTGACGTTCTTTGCGTTCATCGAACCGCCGTATTGTATCCTTATCGCTTCGGCGGCGACCTTGCCGTACAGACCGCCTATCGTTTTTCTTATGACGGCGATAGTCTTGTCTGCGTCTTCGGCGGTGGCGGTTTTGCCCGTGCCGATAGCCCATACAGGCTCGTAGGCTATTACTATATTCTTCAAATTGCCCTTAGTTATTCCGGCAAAAGCGCCCTTTGTCTGTCTTATGACCACTTCGTCGGTCTTGCCGTTCTCTCTCTCGGACAAAAGCTCGCCCACGCATATAATCGGCTTCAATTTGCGGCTCAAAGCGGCTTGCGCTCTTTTGTTGACGGTTTCGTCCGTCTCGCCAAAAAACTGACGTCTTTCGCTGTGTCCGACTATGACGTACTCGACTTTAAGCTCTTTGAGCATATCCGCCGATATCTCGCCCGTAAATGCGCCCTTATCCGCCCAATGGACGTTTTCTGCGCCGAGCTTGATATTCGTACCCCTGATGAGCTTGCGTGCAGTTGCGATTGACGTATACGGAACGCACACGGCGACTTCGGCTTTGGCGTCTTTGACGAGCGGTATAAGCGCGGTCAAAAGCTCTTTTGTTTCTTTTATCGTGTTGTTCATCTTCCAATTTCCGGCAATGATTGGTAATCTCTCACCCATTATAAAAATCTCCTTAGTTCTTTATTATAATATGATTTATTATTGATGTATTATCTGATTTACGCAGTGTTGCCAAAGCCATAGATGATTATTTGTCGTTCAAGCAAGCCACGCCCGGAAGTTCGAGTCCTTCCAAAAATTCCAGACTTGCACCGCCGCCCGTCGATATATGCGTCATCTTGTCGGCATATCCGAGCTGAGTTACCGCCGCCGCGCTGTCGCCGCCGCCGATAATAGTCACCGCGTCGATTTTGCTCAACGCTTCCGCAACGGACTTTGTGCCGATTGCAAAATTTTCAAACTCAAAGACGCCCATAGGTCCGTTCCATATGACGGTTTTTGCATCCTTTATAGCCGCCGTAAAAATCGCGATGGTCTTAGGACCTATATCGAGACCCTGCCAACCGTCGGGTATGTTGCCTTCCGCAATTTTTTGATTTGCGTCGTTGCTGAATGCGTCGGCGATTTTGTTGTCTACCGGCAAAAGAAATTTGACCTTTTTGACTTCGGCTTTTTTGATAAGCTCCTTAGCAAGCTCGGTCTTGTCGTTTTCGCAGAGTGACGCGCCGATATTTTTGCCGAGAGCCTTCAAAAAGGTATAAGCCATTGCTCCGCCGACGATGAGCGTATCGACCTTTTCTAAAAGGTTGTTTATGACGCCTATTTTGTCCGAAACCTTTGCTCCGCCGAGTATCGCGACAAACGGTCTTTTTGGAGCTTCGAGCGCGCCGCCCATTATTTCTAATTCTTTTTCTATCAAAAGTCCCGCTACGGCGGTTTTCAAAAATCCGTATTGAGCCACTCCGGCAGTAGAAGCGTGCGCTCTGTGCGCCGTTCCGAACGCGTCATTGACATAGACGTCGATGCCTTCCGAAAGGGTTTTGCAAAAATCCTTGTCGTTGGCTTCTTCTTCGTTGTGGAAACGCAGATTTTCGAGCAAGACGACCTCGCCCGGTTTAATCTCCGCTTTGGCCTTTTTTGCGGCCGGACCGATGACGTCTTCGGCGAATTTGACCTTGACGCCCAAATACTCGCCGAGCTTATCGGCGGCAGGCTTTAAGGAATATTTGAGATTAAACTCACCCTTAGGACGACCGAGATGTGAGCAAAGGATGACCTTCGCGCCTTTTCCGATAAGGTATTTTATGGTCGGCACCGCGCCTTCGATACGCGTGGTATCCGTGATAACGCCGTCTTTAATCGGGACGTTAAAATCGACTCTGACAAGGCAGGTCTTACCGGTTACATTGATATCTTTTACAGACTTCTTGTTCATATAAAAAAACTCCTGTTTAATTATTACCCTAAAAGTATAGCATAAAAGTAAAATATTGGCAAATGATTGCTTTTGTAAAATAATTTTTTTGCTTTTTGCTTTGAACGCGTTAAAATGACAGAAAAAAGCATTAAGAACGCGGTTTAAAAAAATATCGGAAGCGCACTAAAAAAAAGACGGCAATTTGTTACAAAACGCAATTTCAGATTTTCGGCAAGAGAAAGACGGTTAAATAACATTTTGTCCTGCACGGCATATTATGTTAAGGATAACACAAAATAATTTTAAGGAAACGCCGCAATTTATGCGGAGTTTCTTTGGACGGAGAAAAGCGTATGACGATAGTATTGACGGGCGGCGGCACAGCCGGACACATAATGCCCAACATATCCCTATTACCTTACCTAAAAGAATATTTTGATAAAATCTATTACACGGGCGGCGAAAACGGAATGGAAAAAAATATCGCAAAAAAATACGGTATTCCTTTTTTCGGCACGGAGACCGTCAAATTTGACAGAAGCAAGCCGCTGAAAAATTTTGCAATTCCGCTCGTCCTGCCGCACGCCGTACTTCAAGCAAAAAAAATCCTGCAAGACATCAAGCCCGACATCATATATTCAAAAGGCGGCTATGCCGCGCTGCCGACCGTGACCGCCGCCGGAATACTCAAAATTCCCGTCGTAGTTCACGAATCGGACATGACGCTCGGCGTAGCCAACAAAGTGAGCGCATCCTTTGCCAAAAAGGTTTTTTTGAGCTTTGAAAACCAAAAATACTCGAACGACCCTAAGTACATCTATACGGGAATGCCCCTGCGCGACGAAATCTTCGGACACGACAAAACAGCCGCAAAAAAATCTCTCGGCATACCCGACGACAAGCCCGTGATACTTATAACAGGCGGCAGTCTTGGCGCAAAGGCCGTAAACGAATGTGTTTACAACGCCCTTGACGAATTGACCGCGCTCGGCTACGTCCTGCACATAGCCGGCAAGAGCGGCAACCCCGACATCAAAGCCGACGGCTACAAATCCTGCGAATTTACCGACAACATCGGCGAATTTTTTGCCGCCGCCGACATAGTCGTTTCACGCGCCGGAGCAAATACCGCCGCCGAATTATACGCTCTCAACAAAAAGATAATTTTTATCCCCCTGCCAAAAGACGCGTCGCGCGGCGACCAAATCCTGAACGCCGAATATTACCGCGCCAAAGGCGCGGCAAAAATACTCTATCAAGAATATCTAAACGCCGCCACTCTCGTCAAAATGATACGCGAATCGCTCGGCGAACCCCAAAAAAACAACCCCTTCGTAAGCCCCAACAAACATATCGCAGAGCTTTTGCACGGCATCTCAAAAGGAGTTTAATGTGATTTTGCAATTACAATAATCACGACTGTAATTTTCTCAATAACCGCGAAAAACTAATGCGGTTTGCTACTACGACAATCGCGTAGGGGCGGATTCCATATCCGCCCGTCCAAAAAAAATCGGGCGTATATGGAATCCGCCCCTACAAAACCGGTCATTTTAAAAATCGGGCGACCACATAGGGTCGCCACTACAATAATATTTTCTCTATACCCACACCATAGAATACTCTGTAAAACGCAATTCCACACAGTATTACACCGCACATACTATTCTAAAACTCTATACAACATCACCCTTCCCGGGTTCTTGACCGGAAAAACAAGGTCTTCGTTTTGCTGCAAAACCGCGTCGGGCGTACAAGAAAGAGCCTTAGCTATATCCCACAGCGTTTCCCCTTCTCCCGTATTGTATATGCTGACTGCGCTGCCGTTGACCGCCTTTGCTTCAAGCTCTTCCACTTCGGATATCACCTGTGCCGTATCCTTTCCGTATGCTCTGATATTGAAGTGAAGCTCCGCCAATACTTCCAACTCGCGGTCGCGGCGTCTTTTGACGTTTATTATTCCGGCCTTGCCCTTGCCTTCGAGAGTAAAGTCGCCAAAGATAGCCGAATCCTTTATATTGACCGAATAAGGTATCTCAACCCCTACCGAATTGACGGTTTCTTCGGAGTCACGGTACAAGACGGTCAGACTGAGTATTCCTTCTACGACCGCCTTATCCGCCGACGACTTTAAGGACGCTATGTTGTTGCGCGCTCCCAAATAGCCCAAAATATTGTTGATTGCGGGCATATTGTCTTCCAGATTTATCGTTCCCCCGACGTTTTCGCCAAAAGACACGCTGTCATAGTATTTGTCCGCCACAAGCTTTTCGGTATGCGTATTTATCTCGTGAGTTATGCTAAAAACATCCGCCACGACCTCCTCTTCGAGATTTGCGATGACGGTCGAAGCTATTTCTATCGCCGCCTCTATCCTTATTATATTATTGTCTTCCGTTCCCGCCAATACGACCTTTGAGGTCTTGATTTCCGCTTCAGAAAAAACCTGCAAGGTCGTACCTGCCGGAGCCGGCTGCTCTTCGGTAAACGGCACGGTTATCTGTTTGTTTTCATAATTTCCGTCCGAATAAGTATACAATACGTTGGCAAAAAGCGTCCCTTCTACGGTGATTATGCCGTTGCCTGCCGACACCTTATCGATTATCGCCGTCGTATCGAACATCAATATCCGTCCGACCGTACCGTCCGCCGAAGCTTCTTCCACGACTTCCGCAAGGCTCTTGACGGTGTCGGCATAATTTTGTACGGTTATAGTTCTGCGTTCGTCAAAATAATTGTCCGGCACAGCCTTTAATACGGGCAGGGCTTCTTGGGTTATCGCATAGACGTTGTTTTCGATGACGAGCGAAATCGAGATAATGCCGTCTTCGTTGATAGTTATATCTACTATATCGGTATTGACGGTCAATCTGCTGTTCGGCAATACTTCCTTTGCGCTTATCTTGTCTTTATAATCGGAAAAGTAATCGAGACTGACTATTTCATTGTCCTCGTTGAGATACAATATCTTATAGTTTACGCGTCCGTTTATGACGCATTCGCCGTTGAGCGCGTCGACAGCCGTGACCTTCGGGTCGGTGACTATCGAAAGAATCTTTGTTATTCGTTTGCCGTCTTTGCTTTCGACGTTAAAATCGACCATTACTTGCGACGATGCGACAAGCTTTTTGTATTGCGTCTTGATTTCACCGTATTTCAATTCGTCCGCCATTTTTTAAACCTTCCTTCGGAATTAGTTATTTATATAGAATAATATATTGATGATGATAAGGATTTATGACATTTTTGAATATCTACTATATTAAATACCGAAATGCTCTCTTATATTGACTACTATAAGGATTTATGATGTTTTTGAATATCCCCTATTATTAAAGAATCACTTACAAAAAAATATTTTATTTATTTTAAAAAACACCGTAAAATCGTTTGACATTTAATTATGTATTGAATATAATGTATAAAACATACAAAACATATATGTTAGATATTAAATATCAAATATATATGTTAATCATTATTTATTCCCGATATCAATATACTATAATATAAATAAACCTAAGGAGGAGCAACAAAATGAAACAAAACAAAACAAAAAAGCTTATTATCGCAGTCGCGTTGGTTATTATCAGCGTATTAGTGTTGTCGGCTTGTAAAAAGACCTACATCGTTTCTTTCAACGTTGACGGCGCAGACCCTATAACAGTCACCGTACAAGCAAGCAAGACGGTGACCTTACCCGACGAAGAGCCGACAAAAGACGGCTTTACATTCGGCGGTTGGCAGTACGAGGACGGAACGGCTTTCGCTTCGGACACCAAGATAATCTCCAACATCACATTAGTACCTAAATGGATACCGATAGAAAACAACGGCGGCGAAACCGGTGACGGCGACGAAACCGGCGACGGCGACGAAACCGGCGACGGTGACGAAACCGGTGACGGTGACGACGAAACCGGCGACGGCGACGACGAAACCGGCGACGGTGACGACGATGAAACCGGTGCCGGAACAGCTTCCCTTCCTTTCAATTATTATCAGTCGGTCTTTGAAGGCGTAAAGAATGTAAACGTATTCCAAACGCTCGTATACAATGACCTTATCACCCTTTTGACCAACGGTAACACTCTTGCCGGCGACTACATCGTTCTCTTCGGCGGAGCATGGGACTTATATACGCAAGGCGTTATACAGTACATCGACGAGATAGCCAAAGAAAAAGGCATCAACAAAGTTTATGTCTTCGATACAAAAATCGACGGCAATCTCTCGCAAAGTATTATAGCCAATCTTACGGGTACTGACGGACTTATCGCCACAGGTACAAATGCAGGACAAGTCGGCTATAATTATTCAAGCAAAGATTATCTGTACAACAATTTTGATATCAAGGATTTCAAAATATCTTCAAGTGTAACTCCTTTGAGTGCGATAAACACAGGAATCTCCGGTACAAAGCTCACGGCAAACAATACTACTGCGGTTGTCACCCCTCTCCTTGTCGTCTTTACAAAAGCCGCAGCGGGTACAACGGCGACAATCAAAGGCAAAGTAGATACACGCTTTACAAGCGACGCAGATTCTAACACGGTAAACGCTTACAAAGCCGAGCTTCGTACACTCTTTGACAATGTGACGGAGAGCTTAAAGCCTTTCGACGCGTTCACGGTCAGAACCAGCAGCACACATCTCACTACAAACGATTATTTTGTAACGGTTTCTTATGCGGAGCTGATAGCCTTGCTCGAAGCGGACGGCGAACGCCTAATCTTCTTCGGAGGAATATGGTGTCCTAATACTACGGCTATATTTGTGGAAATACAAAAAGCCGCCCAAGCAATCAACTATCAAGGCAAAATCTATATGTTCGACCCGCGTCTTGACGGAGTGACAAGTAACCTTAATATCCGCAATACTGACTCCGCCGCTTCAAATTCAACCGCAGGCGCGCATGCCATACTCTATGCAAACCTTATCGCAAATTATTTTGTAGGGTTTACAAGTCTATGGAATCTTACCGGCAGCTACACGCAGAAAGAGTCCGGTAAGACCGGCTCAACCGCCGCTTATACCATCAACGGCGTTTCATATACAAAGATGTGCGTTCCAAACCTTATTATATGGAATAAAGCTGTCGAGGGCGGTATAGTCGATACCTTCGAGTCCGAATTGACTTGGGAAAATACGGAAGAGAAAGTTGCTAATGCCAGTAATATACAAAGAGTTTTCCTTCTCAACACCCTTGCACTCTTCTTTGAAAAGACAGGACTGTCTGACGCATATCTCGCAGAAGGTTATACTCTCGTAAGCACTCTCAGTAAGCTCGACAGAACGCTTGTCTTTACAAAAGACGACCTGTCTATCACTATCAAATACTACTACGGTCCTACCGCGACCGCAAATACAGCCGGTGCAGAGAGCTTTATAGACCCGGCCGAGAGCTACACCGTATCCCCTTCCTTAGGCGTGATAATATACTTCGGCGACGAAGAAGCAATAGCTATCTTTGAAGAAGTAATAGCCGCCAAAAGATAACAAGACCTCCAAAATCCCATCATAAAAAGACAGAGCCGTTCGCGAAAGCGAGCGGTTTTGTTTTGTCCGTTTATGCTTACCTTAGAGAAGAAAACAAATAAGTAGCTACAATCTACCCTACTCATGAGCTAAAAAAAAGAGAGAGTATTTAGATTTATACTCTCTTTTTATTTTACATATTTTTTGATAAAGTCCGTCGGTTTTATGATTTCGAGTCCGTCGTATAATTTTCATTGTTTTGACCGTCTATATTCTTTTATCATTTGTACAACGTCAGCTTCGTTCTTTAAACCGGCTTTTTGAAATTCTCCTTTAAATGCTTCTTGTACTTCATTTAAAGCTAAAATGCTTTGATTTTTTATAATAACATTTTCGTCGTTTTCAATGAATGTTATTTTTCCGCCGTTTTTAAGTCCGAGCTTTTCGCGTATTTCTTTTGGCAAGGTCAATTGCCCGTCCGGTGTTACTCTTACTGTTTGCATATTGATGTTCTCCTTAAAACTTTCTTCCGCTATAATCTCTACAATAGGCAAAATAGCCGATAGTTTTTGGTCGGGAAATAGCTTTTACAGTCGTTTATTTCTTTTCTTAAAGCGTTCATTTTTCATCTCATTTGCAGACATCTTGTCCGTATTGCAGTACTCAAAGCCTTAAATATTTTGCGTCTTTAAAGCCGCCGAGCTTCTTTACTCTACCATTTTTTATCATTTCAGAGAGTACGGCTTCTATTGTAGACGCGCTCACATCGGGCAAAACGTAAGCGATTTCTTTTTTGCCGATAGGCATTAAGCTATTGAGCAAAGTTGCTTCGACACGCTCTTTCTTTGTCACACGCTTTCCGTTAATAAGCGCAAAACGAGAATCTAACTCCTTGTAGCACATCAAAAGCGTCATGATAAAATTTTCTATAAACGGCACATATGTGTTTTTGCCGCTGCTCCAATTATCCGATGATAGACGGAGCGATTCATAATACACATTTTTGCTCTTGTTTATCTGTTCTTCAAATGAGATATACTTCCCTGCGTCAAAGCCGTTCTTGTATAAGAGCAGAAGCGATAATAATCTGCTAATTCTGCCGTTACCGTCCGAGAACGGATGTATACACAAAAAATCCAATATAAAACACGGAATCAATAGAAGCTGATTTATACCGCTGTCGGCTCTCGCCGCCGCATATGCCAAACACGCCTGCTCCATAGCCATACGCGTTTCGGCGGCAGGTGTGGGCGAAAAACGAACCTTGCGGTTGCCAAAGGCGTCAATCTCTAAAATCATGTTGTCGCTTGTCTTATATACTCCGCGTTCGGCATATGCCGTATAGTACAACAATGTTTGATGAAGTTTGAGTATGTCGCTCTCTTTGATATCTATATTTTGATGCCCGTCATGTATCAAATGAAGCGCGTCGCGATATCCGGCAATCTCCGCTTCGTTGTGATTTAACGGCGCACTGCTATTATTGACTATTTCTTCTATTCGCTTGTCGCTTGTAATAATTCCTTCTATCGCATTTGAACCCTTAACCGATTGAACTTTGGCTATGCTTTCAAGCTTAATGAAGATTTCTTTGAAATCATTTTTTCGGATATTCTGCAAAATCTTTAACTCGCTTATACCGCTTGTAATATCAATCAGATTAGACGGCAACATAGCATTTTTTAAAAACGAATAATCAAATACTCTCATTGTATGCTCCTTTACTGCATAAAGTCTATCACAAATTGTGCAGTAAATCAACTAATTAAAGCATTTTACTGCACAATTTCTTCATTAAATTGTGCAGTAAAATATTTTTTAAGTACAAAAAGCTAAAAAACAAAGCCGTCCGCAATCAAGCTAACGGCTTTGTTTTTTTGTTTGGAGTGTCTGCACTCTCCTTTACATCATTTTCATTATCGGTATTTGATTAGCTGTCTTGCAGGGCGTCGTAGCCTTCTTCGCCCGTGCGTATTTTGATGACATTTTCGACGTCGTAGACAAATATCTTGCCGTCGCCGATATTTCCCGTATATAGAATCTTTTTGGCGGTGTCTACCACCGTCTTAACGGGTACTTTGCAAACGACGATTTCGACTTGTATTTTTGGCAGGAGTGTGATTTCGACGTCCGCGCCGCGATATTTTTCGGTACTGCCCTTTTGCGCGCCGCAACCCAACACCTTTGTTATCGTCATGCCCGTTACCCCGATTTTGCTCATGGCTTCTTTTAGGGCGTCAAATTTTGTTTCCTTACATATAATTTCTACCTTTGACATCTTGACGTCTGACGCTATGCCCTTTGCCGTCTTGACCTGCACGGGTACTGCTTCGTCTATCGCGACAGCCCCTTCCGGAACGTCTATACCGTCATAAAGGTCTTCAAACGCTGTGGAAAATCCGGCGTATGCGCTGACCAAACCGTGTTCGGTGATGTCAAGACCCTTGACCTCGTCTTCCTTAGATACCCTGAGTCCGTGAAACTTTTTGACGAGAAAGAAGACAAGCGACATCGTCGCGACCGTCCATGCGGCGATAGCGATTACACCGAGTACCTGCACACCCAAGAGCTTAAAGCCGCCGCCGTAAAAAAGACCGCCGTCGGTAGCAAAAAAACCTACCGCAATAGTACCGAAGATACCGTTGACACCGTGTACGGCTACCGCTCCCACAGGGTCGTCAACGTGCAATTTCAGGTCGATAAATTCGACTGCGACTACGACAAGGACTCCCGATATAAGACCGATTATCGCCGCGCCGAGAGGATTTACATCCGAACACCCAGCGGTAATGGCGACAAGCCCGGCAAGCGCGCCGTTGAGCGTCATAGACACGTCGGGCTTTTTATTTTTTATCCATGTATACCCCATTGTCGCAACGCAGGCGACGGCGGGAGATATCGTAGTATTGACAAAAATCAGAGCTAATTGTCCCGGCTCGGTCGCCGCCGCGCCGTTAAAGCCGTACCAACCGAACCAAAGTATAAAGACGCCGAGAGCCGCTATCGCGAGATTGTGTCCCGGAATAGCTACCGACTTTATCGAGCCGTCCTTTTGCTTTCTGTATTTGCCGAGTCTCGGCCCTAAGAAAATCGCGCCGATTAAGGCGGTTATACCGCCGACCATATGAATAGCCGACGAGCCTGCAAAGTCGATGTAGCCCATACCGACAAGCCAACCGGCAGTATTCCATACCCAGCCTGCTTCTATCGGATAGATGACCGCGCTGATGACAAGGCTGTATATACAGTATGCCGAAAACTTTGTGCGCTCCGCCATAGCTCCCGACACGATTGTCGCCGCCGTCGCCGCAAAAACAAGGTTAAAAACAAAGCTCGAAGCCACCGCAGGGTCTTTGAAGTTAAAGAAGATGTCGAGATTAGGCACGCCGATTATGCCCGCGACATAATCCTCCGCCATCATCAGTCCAAAGCCGAGCGTCATAAAGACGACCGTCCCGATAGAAAAATCCATGAGATTTTTCATGATGATATTGCCGGCGTTTTTTGCTCTCGTCAAGCCCGACTCCACCATCGCAAATCCGCACTGCATGAAGAAAACCAGCGCGGCTCCGATTAGAAACCAAATAAAAGTATCCATAATGCCTCCAAAAATTTATTTTATTATTTTTATCAAAATTATTTACGGTCCGTACGCGAATCCCCTTTTGCCGCCTCTCCGTCAAAAAAAAGAACGGCATACTCCTTAAAGTCAGGAACACGCCGTTGTGCCGATGCCAACCGATATACAATTAAATTTTATAGCTCCGCATCACCGAATACCGCTCAAAAAAAACCGTATCCGACATAACGGACAAAGCGCGCAAACCGAAATCATCGGAAGCAACGCTTTAAAACAAAAAAAAGACGCCGTAAATATACCGCGCCTTTGCTATGGATAAATAATATCACAAACAATTTTTTGTGTCAACTGTTTTTTGAAGGGTAAATAAAAAATATCGGGATACGAGTCTATTATTTGCCGTACTCCGTTAGAATTTTGCCGAAATACAAGGTGTGCAGGTCTTTGACGGTGTAGAGCTTAGGAAATAATTGCAAAAATTCGTCCGTCAGCGGCACTTTTGCCAAAACCGAGCATTCAAAATAATAGTCGCAGCCGTTGACGACATAGGTGTCAACCGCCTTTGCCTTGACCGTCATCAGGTCGGTCTCTTGAAATTTGTTGCAATCTCTGCCGCTGTGCGAACCGCAAAAAGCCAATTCCTTGCCGAGCTTATTGTAAGGCACGCTCACGGTAAATTCGCCCGACTCGTCCAATTTTGTTTTTGTATATCTCGATTCTCTGACGGGAACGAGAAAAAGCTTTTTTCCCCAAAGCACGCCCGTCATTCCCCAGCTTATCGTCATGACGTTGGGCGACTTACCGGCGACAAGGAATGCGCCGCCGTTGGTGACATTGTTAAATACCTTATCGGTGTTGTTAAAATCAAACATAAGCCCTCCGTTTGTCAAAGCTTAATCTGTGCAGTTTTTTATTCTTCACTTTAATATATGCAAAATTATACCATAAAACACTTAAAAAGTATAGACGTTTAGCGTAAAAGGCAAAAAAACAGTAGCTTTTTACAATATTTTATGCTATCATTATGCCTGTCAAATCAAAAAACGTCGGTATTCCGGTATCAACCCGACGAAAATAAAAACAGGAGCTTTTTTTATGCAAATTTTCTCAAAAATTTCTACCAAAGTAAAATCCTTTTTCAAAGCATTTCTATCTTTTTTTGTGCAAATTTTCTCTAAAATTCCGCGTCTGACGACAAGGCAAATCGCCGTCAATGCGGTCATTGCCGCTTTGTATTTTGTTCTCTCTTATTTTTTGCAGCCGTTCACCTTTGGGATAGTTCAGCTTCGTGTCGCCGAATTTATGACCATCCTGCCCCTTTTCTCTTGGACAAATATCATCGGCTTGACCATCGGCTGCCTTATAACAAATCTCTTTTCGCCTTTCGGGGTGGCAGACGTCATCATCGGCACTGCCGCGACGCTTATCGCAGGCTGTCTTACCTACCGTTTTAGAAAAAATCAATTTGTCGGCGCGGCATTTCCCGTCCTTATCAACGCTCTCCTGCTGCCGCTCATGTGGCTGATACTCGGCTTTGATGCGGCTTTCTTTATCAACGTCTTGTCGATATTTATTTCCCAAGCCGTTATAGTATACGGAATAGGCATACCCGTGTATTACATAATCAGACGGACAAATTTGCAATTTAACTGAAATTTTAAAAATATTAAGGCAACCCCGTATAGATTTGCATTAATCTTTTAATAGACTTAAATAAAATAAGGCAATCCGTATCGGATTGCCTTGAAATTTTATATATTTAAACAGGATAAAGGCAACCGTACGCGGTTGTCTTAAAAATTTTACACTTCGGCGTTTAGCGTTTCGTCGGCTTTGAGCGGTTCGCCTACATTGGGTACTTCGTCGGCGTTTGACGTTTCATCGGTTGTGAGCGGTTCGCCGCTCTTTTTTGGCGGCATTTTGCTGTCGCCGTGCTTGACAAAAAGCATGGTGACAAAGGACAGCGCGACGCAAACCGCGCCCAAAGGAAACAGGACCGTGCGGTCTATCGCCTTCATAAAAAATCCCGAAAATATCGGAGCTAAGCCCTGCGCCGCCATAGACGCCGCATAATAATAGCCCGTAAATTTGCCGACGTTCGAGCCGGTAGACATCTCCGCAACCATAGGAAAGGAATTGACGTTGATACTCGCCCAGCCTACCCCGACAAGCGGAAACAGGATATACATCAGCCATATATTGTTCTTTGTGACAAAAACTCCCGCACCCAATGACACGGCTAATAGGATTATTCCGCCCATTATGGTCTTTTTGCGTCCGGCGGTAGACGAGAAATATGCGATAGGTATAAAGGCGACCGCCGATACAAACATGGCTATGATAAAAAAGATACCCGCCTTGCCGTCCGCCATTCCGAGATTTTGGTTGGCGTATATAGTAAAGGACGAATATATGCTGTAATAGCCTATGAACCAAAGCGCAATAGACGCCAAAAGGAAAAGTAAGCTCTTTTGAACCGGCTTAGCAAGGCGGACCTTTGCCGCAGTAATACCGTCGTCGATACCGTTTTCACGGTCGATTTTTTCTCTCTTTGCGACAAGCGCAGGCTCGTCAACCAATATAAAAAACAATATTATAGCGACAACCATTACGGCGGCGGTTATTATGTATGCCGTCATTTTTGTCTCATAATCCTTTACGAGAAAGGTAAATATCACCGTCGCTATCACGCCCCCTGCTCCGCCCATGAGATTGATAATGGCGTTGCCCTGCGAACGCAGGGGCTTTGAAGTGACGTCCGGCATGAGAGCCACCGCAGGCGTCCTGTGTATTCCCATCGAAAAGAGCGTCAGGACGACAAAGATGATAAAGCCGACAAATATCGCCGGATTAGTCTTCATAAATTCATATGCCGTGAGACGTATTTGTTCGGAATCAAGCCCGACTATATTTGTTAAATGACCGTTTTGAACCAGCGCGTTGAGCTGCATATGCTCGAACGTACCCATTCCGATAAAAAACAGCACGCTGAGCAAAGTGCCGATAAGGATATACGGCTTTCTTTTGCCGTACTTGTTTTTTGTCTTGTCCGAGAGCATTCCGAATAGCGGAAGCATAAAAAGCGCGATAAAATTGTCGATACTCATTACCGCGCCGCGCTGTAAGTCGTCAAGCCCAAAGATGAGCGAAAGCGTCAACGGCATATACGCATAATAAAACTGCCAAAATATCTGTATGGAAAAAAATGCCAATCCGACGAATATCGTCTGTTTATAATTTAATTTCATATGTTGCTTCCCATTCTTTGAACGTGCGTTTTTATAATAATATTATCTTAGAATTTCTTATGAGAAAAATCGCCTTGCCTTTAATCTCGCTGTACGGAGTAGTGCCGAGAATACGGCTGTCAAGACTGACCTGACGGTTATCGCCGAGAAAATATATATGTCCGTCGGGAACAATGAACGTATCCGAAGACGTTTCAGCCTCCCACTTAGCCGTATTGCCGCCATAATATGTCACGCCTTGTTTTTTGATGTAAGCGTCATCGAGTTGTTTGCCGTTAAGATAGACATAGCCTTCGACACGCTTCATATTTTCGTTACTGCCGATATAGATATAACCGGCGTATTCAGGGTCGCTAAGGTGCGCTCTTTCATATGTGTCGGTCGCTTTATAGACATAATGTATCTCGACCGTATCACCGCCGACACCTATTACGCGTTTGATGAGATAAGGGTGGTCGATATCGGTTTTATCAGGATTTAAAACCCGTATAACATCTCCGCTTTTTATATTTTTGGTCTGAACAAGATAAACGACGTCTCCTTCAAAAACGGTGTTTTCCATAGAAGTACCCTTGACATCCGTCGATACAAAAACGTATTCTCTCAAAACGACCGAAACGGCAAACGCCAGCATGACGACAAACATTATTATCAATGCGTCTAATAAAAAGCTGTTTTTACTTGATTTTTTGCCGCCCGTCGTCAGACGGGGTTGCAAAAGTGCCTCTTCTTCGTTATTCATTTTAAAATCTCCTTAAATTATTGTCTATGCGGTTTGTAGATAACGCTATACAAACAAAATGTTGTTAAAGATAATACCGTCAGCATTCTCTATCTCTAATATTTTTACGCATTCAAAGCTGTCGGCGTATTTTAATCCGTCGTTTTTGAACATACGCGGTTCGAGTGAAATACGCTGCCATTCGTCGCCTGCCTTTAAATCTACACTGCAAGAATATTTGCCGTCGGTACCGTCCGTGCCGTATTTAAAGATACTTATCACAAAGCTTTTGTCCGACGTAGTGTAAGCGTCGGCTTGGAGAGCCGCCGCGTCGCCGCCCGTATCGGCAGAGCCGATGCTGTAATTTATCATACCGCCGTCCTTAGAGGTCAAGCCGGTTATGCCGTATGCCCCCGGCGATTGGGATATGAGATTTTCGCCGGCAATAAGGCTGTCAAGCCCTAACGGTACAAAATTGATGCCGGTTTCTCTGGAATATATGATACGGTTCTTGATATTTGTTTCTTTTTGTATTACGTCCAAAGGAGTTTTTACAACGGATTTTGACGAGAGATTACGCCCGTCCGTATAATGTACGTCCGCAAAGGCAAAGAGTATCTCCGCTTCTTCGCCGATTTCGAGCTTGGCGATATATTCTCCGGCTACGGTCTCTTCCGCTTTGATTTTTTTCCACTCTCTGTAATATGGAACGGTATTTGTCGTACTGTAATATACCGTTACCGCTTCTATACCGTCAAAATCGTCCGTCTTGACATTAAAATAGTATTGATATTCGCTGACGACAATCTCTCCCGAAGGGTTCTTTTTGAGCGGTACTCCGCTCAACGCTTCGCCGAGCCAGATAGGGATATTGTAGGCGGCGGCGGACGTGATACAATCTCTGAGATTCGGGCTTATAACGAGCGTCTTTTGACCGGCGAAGATGTCAAACAAATCCATGCCCCTGTCGATGTCGGTCAAAGCGCCGTTTGTCGATAAAAGGACAAGCACGGGAATATCTATAAACTTAGCATATGTCTGCGCCTCTATTCCGGCGATAAAGCATTCTCTTTCTTCGTCTATGACGAGAGTTTCGCCGCCGTACTTGTACATTCCGTCATAAGACATATATCCGCCGCCCGATACCGTCACAAGAGCCGAAAAGCTTTTGTCCGAACCGGCAGCCATATATGCGGCGGTCGTTGCCTTATTCTCCGCCATAAGGATAACCTTATCCGAACCGTAGACGCTCTGCATATATACCGCCGCTCTTTTGAGCATTTTTGCCCAAACGTACCACGAAGTATACTTAGCGGACGGCTTTGCATACAGATAATACGGCGAAGAAACGTCGGGCTTGCCGTAAAACAAACTTTCGGGATATTCCGACCGTAAAAAATCAATATCCGCGACAATATATCCGGCTTCTGCAAGACGTGAAATCATCTCCTTGTCGCCGCCCTTAAAAAGGTCGCCGGCATACACGACTACATGACCGTTGCAGTCTTTTTTGTGAGTAATACCGCACGCGACCCTTACGTCTCCGTCCAAAGCTTTTTCGGAAGTAAAAAAGGTTTTTTTGTAAACAATGCCGTCCTTTTCGGATTCTTCGGAAGCGGTCGCATCGAATGCGAAAGCATCGGGAACATAATCCGCCCAAAGTTTTGACAATGTCATAAAATTATAGTCCATATTCTCCTTTCTGTAAAATAATCGGAAAAGGCATAGCATGATTTTTTAAGTATTTTCCGCTTTTTTAAAAAAGCCGTATTTGACGTGTTAACATTATTCAAATGTGAACACGCCATAGACTTCTTGCAAAACTAAATTTGTATAGATAAGATTAGATTTTTGTACCTGCCGGACTTTGACAAGCGGGTACAAAGCCGACGCTTTGCGTAACTGTTTTGCAAGGCGCGGCAGACGCAATAAGATATGCCTTAAATTGCGCGAAATTTGTTTTGCAAGAAGCCTATTCGCTTTACATTATATCATAAAAAGGATATTTTTACAATGCCTATCCCCCTATTTTTGATTTTTTTATAAATTAGACTTCTTGCAAAACAAAAAAAGCCAAAAAATGCAAAAATGCGGCATACGCCTATACCCTGCGCATACCGCAAATGAGATTAACTGACAAATAAAAAATGCGTCAAAGACAAGAAAGACCACGAAAATGATATAAATTTTAAGCGGCGTTGACTTAGGGAACAACGCGCAAATTAGATGAATTTTAAGCGGCATTGACTTGTGAAACAACGCGCAAATTAGATAAATTTTAAGCGGCGTTGACTTGTGAAACAACGCGCAAAATAGATGAATTTTAAGCGGCGTTCCCTTAGGGAACAACGCGCAAAGGAGATGAATTTTAAGCGGCGTTGACTTAGGGAACAACGCGCAAAGGAGATGAATTTTAAGCAAGTATTTTTTGTCGTAAAGCGGCTTGTTGGCGTAGGTAATAGCAGAGCTATTATCAAGACAAGAAGGCGTTTTACGGCGAAAAAGACGCCGCTTAAAATTTATCTAATTTGCGCGGCGTTCACTTAATCCCCAAATCTCTTTAAAATCTCGGCGGCGATTTCTCCCCTGCCGACGCGCTTGTCCATGGCTTGTTTTTCGATGAAGCGGTGAGCTTCCTCCTCCGACATATTTTCATACTGTATGAGCGCGATTTTCGCACGTTCCACCGTGCGCATTTCGGATATTTTTCTCGTAAGCTTTTCGTTTTCGCGGCGTGCCGAACGCATTCTGAACGACACGGCTCTCATCAGCCTTATAATCTCGTTAATGGGTGCGGTCAGCGGTTTTTCGAGAACAAATACGCCGCTTTGCTCGGACTTTTCGACGGTCGTCGCAAAAAGGTCGGCTTTGACAAAAAGCAAAATTCCGGCATAGGTTTTTTCGGCGGCGTTTATCGCAAACTCCGTACCGAACTCGTCGGACAAGGGCGTGTTGACGACTATGAGTGAAAAATCGTTCTCCAAAAGCTTACGGCGCGCCTTGCTCGCGTAGCTGACAATAGTCGTCTCCATATCATACGAATGAAAGAGACGGCTAAGCTTCTCCGCGTCTTTTTCCAGCGACGAAACTATAAGAACATTTTCGCTCAAAATATATCTCCCTAAGGTTTTACGGATTATTATCGGAGAAGCAATATAATAATTTGCCTAAGCGGTAATAATGCAGTTATCTGCTCTAAGGCTATTCCGATTTGACGGATATATACTTGTCCAATACCTTTTCGGGTATGACGCTTTTGACAAAGGCACTGTTTTTTGCGAGTGCTATCGCTTCGTCTATGGACTTAGGCAAGCTCTTTAAATGCTTTTGCCCCACCGAGTTTTCACAGTAAGGCGGACACAGCTCCGACTTCTTTTCTATACCTTCGAGTCCGGCTGCCAATATCAGCGCAAATGCCAGATAGGTATTGCAGACCGGGTCGGGTGAGCGCAATTCCATATGACAAAATTCCTTCTCGGCATTGATACGGATAAGGCGGCTTCTGTTGTCGTAAGACCACGAAACATTGAGCGGTGCGGTAAACTTGCCCAATCTGTCATAAGAAGATTTGACTGAATTTAAAAACAGCGATATCTCGGAGATGCGTTCGGTTATGCCGGCGACAAACTGCTTTGCGGGCTCGACAAGCTCTCCGTCTTTCAACTTGAAGAGATTTTCGCCGTCATGCACGAGAGCGATATTGATGTGCATACCGTTTCCGTTGACATTTTGGATAGGCTTAGGGTCAAAATTTGCAGTAGCGCCGTGACGTGCCGCTATCGTCGATACGACCCATTTAAAGGTCATTACGTTGTCCGCCGTCGTCAATATGTCGGAATATTTAAAATTGATTTCGTTCTGACCCGGACCTTGTTCGTGATGAGAGCTTTCGGGTCTTATGCCCATTTTGTCCAAATTCAGGCATATTTCACGCCTTATGTCCTCGCCCTTGTCGAGCGGAGAAATGTCAAAATATCCCGCGTTGTCAAAAGGCGTCTTTGTCGGATAACCGTTTTCGTCGTTTTCAAACAGATAAAACTCGCACTTCACTCCGATATTGCAGGAATAGCCCATTTTTTTGGCGCGCTGTCTGACCTTTTTTAAAATGTTTCGGCTGCTTCCCTCAAAGTCTGCTCCGTCCGTCTTGACGATATCCGATATAAACCTTATCACCATGTCGTTACTCGAACGCCACGGCACTAACGAAAAGGTCTTGATATCCGGCTTTAAATACAAATCGGCTTTTTCGATATCCAAAAAGCCGTCAACTGCCGCCGTATCGAAGGGTATTCCCTCTTCCATAGCGCGCAAAAACATTCCCGGCATAACCGAGATGTTTTTTTGTACCCCGAAAATATCGCAAAAACCCAAACGTATAAATCTTACGTCGTTTGAATTGATAAATTCATACAATGACGCTTCGGTAAACTCCATTACATACCCCCTATTACTCTGTAAAGCCAAAACTTTACGGCGTACCTCTTTGACCGCCCGTGCGGCTTTAATTGTTTACATATAATTGCTTGTACGGATTTTGAGTATCCGGCGTGATTTTTATAAAAGCTCCTTTTACAACATCGTTATAATTATAACCGAAAGCATTGCAAAACTCACCTAAATAAAAGGATATTTTTTCAAAATCTTTTTTGTCCGCTTTTTTGTGTATAAGCCGCTCCGACAAATGAAGCGACTCGGCGTTCTCCGTCCTTATGTATATCTCGCCGCCGTGCATTCCGTTAGCGATAAAATCATCTGCCGCTCTCGCTTCCTTATTGAGATTCAAGACTATGATTACGCCCCCCGCCTGGTACTCGCCGAGAAAGTTTCCCGCCTTGCCGCCGACAACTATGACCGGCTTATACTCCTTGTAGGACTTGATATGCACTCCGGCACGGTAGCCGACATTGCCCTTGATGTATATCGTTCCGCCGCGCATGGCGTAGCCTGTGGCGTCGCCGGAATTGCCGTAGATAAATATCCTTCCGCCGTTCATCGTGTCGCCTGTGGCATCCTGGGCGTTCCCATTGACGTATATATCGCATTTGTCAAGATAAGAACCGAGCGCATTGCCCGGAACACCGTTGATTTTTACGGTTTTGTTTTCGAGACCGCTGCCGATGTATCTCTGTCCGTTGCAATTATCGATTATGATTTCGCCGTCGGCGCATTCCTTTATTTCTCTGTTGAGAGTCTGAAAATATTTTCCCTTCGCGTCTATCGTCATCTCCGTTAAACTCCTTCGTTTTGGTTGCGCAATACCTTGTCGCGCTCTGCCTTAGGATAAAGCTTAAAGCCGATATCGTCCAAAAGCGTCGCGTCGTCTATGCCCGTCAAATCTATTCCGTCGCGTATCAGCGCGGTATACAAGCCCGCTCTTTTAAAATCGTCGATAAAGATAAAGCCTTTGAGCTTTCCGTCTTTTACAAAAAGCTTTTTGAAGACTCCGCCGCTTACGCTTCCGCTCTTTATCTCTTCGCCTTCATAAAGACCCGCGGTCAGGATATGCTTTCCAAAAAACCCTATTGCGTTCATCGGCATAGCCTTGTCATAGACGGCATTGCCGCCCGCCATATTTATGCCTGCCGTTTCGCCTTGAATGTAGGCGTTGGGCAATATCGCGATAGCTCCGCGCCTGCCCGTCACCGCGCTGTAACCTTCGGTGCAATCGCCTGCGGCATATATACCGTCCTTGCTTGTTTTTGCTTCGGCGTCTATATATATTCCGCGCCCCGTTTCTATTCCGGCGTCCTTTGCCAAATTAGCTTCGGGTATCACGCCGGTGCAGACGCACAATACGTCGAATTTCATTTTGTCAAGCTCAACAGCCGTAGAAAGCAAAAACCTTATTCCCTTGTATTCTAAATGTTTTTTTATCACCGCCGACCCTTCGGTATCGAGAATGCTCGGCAGCACTCTGTCAGCCATATCGGCGACAGTGATTTCCTTGGCATAGCGATATATCGCTTCGGCGCATTTCAGACCGATAAGTCCGGCTCCGAGTATCAGGACCTTAGCGTCCTTTGTTGACTTCAATTTCTTTTCCAGACCGTACGCGTCGCCGAGAGTCATAAAGGTGTGATACTCGTGATTTTCGAGTCCGCTTATCTTGGGAACAAAGGGGCGTGCGCCGGTAGCTATCAAAAGCTTATCGAAGGGCAACGCTTCGCCGTCGTCCAAAAATACGGTCTTTTTGTCCGTATCTATACTCTCCGCTCTTACGCCTTTTTTGAGCGTGCATTTATTTTTTTTGTAAAAATCGTCCGGTCGGTATTTTATTCTCTCCGAATCGGTTTTGCCTTCCAACAAATACGATATGAGCGGACGCGAATAAACGTGGTGCGGCTCTGCGCCTACGACCGTGATGTTACCGTCGCCGTCCGTACGGCGTATGCCTTCTATGCCGCCGACGGCGGCTATGGAATTTCCTATAATAACGTAATTCATAATGAGTTTTTCCCTTGATAAAATATAATCCGCGTTTTATTCCAAAACAATGGCGCGGTTAGGACAATATTTGACGCACATCGGAGAGCCGCCGGCATTTTGAACGCACAGCTCGCATTTTGTCGCCGTTCCGTCCGCTCCGTATGCGATAGCGCCGTAAGGACAGGAAAGAATGCAGGTACAGCAGCCGACGCATTTGTTTTTGTCGATTGTGACCACGCCGTCCACCCTGCTTATCGCGCCGCTGATACAGCCCTTGACGCACAATGCGTCGTCGCAATGACGGCACGACACGGCGTAAGATATTTTTCCTTCTTCTTCGACAGTTATGCGCGGCATTATCGGCTTATCTTTGAGCGCGGCGACTATATCGCCGCAGCCCGAATTTGCAAAAGCGCAAATGTATTCGCACAGACGGCATTTCAAACACCATTCTTCCCGAACGTAAATCTTTTTCATGACTTTATACATTCCTCCAATCTTTCAAAAAAACTGTCCGCACTTACCGGAGCCGCGTCTATTCTCCGGCATGAAATATTCCGAGAATATCCAGCTCCTTTTGGGTCATGCCGACGCCCCGAAGCATGAGTCTGTTGCCTTTAAGGGCTTCTATGGAATTTATACCCATACCGCCCATCATTTCTTCTATCTCGTGCGTCCATGCCGTTATAAGATTGACGAGCCGTTCGCTTCCGGTTTCGGGGTTTAGGCGTTTTACAAGGTCGGGGTTTTGCGTCGCTATTCCCCAATTGCATTTGCCCAAATGACAGGAACGGCAGAGATGACAGCCGAGCGCAAGCAAAGCCCCCGTCGCTATATATACCGCGTCCGCGCCGAGCGCAATCGCCTTGACGATATCCGCGCTGTTTCTTATGCTTCCGCCCGCGACGAGAGATATCTCGTTCCTTATGCCTTCTTCTCTCAATCTTTGGTCTACGCTTGCCAAAGCCAATTCTATCGGTATGCCTACGTTGTCGCGTATTCTCGTAGGGGCTGCGCCCGTTCCGCCCCTAAATCCGTCTATCGCTATGATGTCCGCGCCGCTGCGCGCTACGCCGCTGGCGATAGCCGCGACATTATGGACGGCGGCGATTTTGACTATTACGGGCTTTTTGTAATTTGTCGCTTCCTTTAAAGAATAGACGAGCTGACGCAAATCCTCTATGGAATAAATGTCGTGATGCGGAGCCGGAGAAATGGCGTCTACTCCCTGCGGTATCATTCTCGTTCTCGACACGTCCTCGCCTATCTTTTCGCCCGGAAGGTGTCCGCCGATACCCGGCTTTGCACCCTGCCCCATTTTGATTTCCACAGCCGCTCCGGCATTCAAAAAATCCTTAAAGACGCCGAACCTGCCCGACGCGACCTGCACTATCGTGTTTTTGCCGTATTTATAGAAATCCCTGTGCAAGCCGCCTTCGCCGGTATTATAAAAAATACCGAGCTTTTCGGCGGCAATCGCGAGAGATTTGTGAGCGTTGTAGCTTATCGAGCCGTAGGACATAGCCGAAAACATTATCGGCACATTCAAAAAAAGAGAGTTTTTGACGGTGTTGACTATATTTCCGTTCCCGTCGCGGACAATATTCTGCGGTCTTTTGCCCAAGGCGATACGCGTCTCCATAGGCTCTCTCAAAGGGTCTATGGACGGATTTGTCACCTGCGACGCATTGATAAGGATTTTGTCCCAATAGACGGGATAGGCCTCCGGCGTACCCATCGAAGAAAGCAAAACGCCGCCCGAACCGGCTTGCTTGTAGACGCTCTTTATCGCCGCTTCGTTCCAATTTGCGTTATCTCTGTAACTGTTAGGATTTTTGATAATCTTTAAAGCCTTTGTCGGACAGAGCGAAACACATCTCTGACAATCGACGCAAGATATGCAGTCCGAAGTCATTCGTCCGTAATATTCGCTGTATTTATGCACAAGATTAGCGCATTGACGCTCGCAGACGCGGCAATTTATGCACCTGTCTTGATTTCTTATAACCTCGTAGGTATTGTCATCATAATTTATAGGCATTTGTTTTCCCCCGTTTGGTTCAATTTGACGATGACCGGTTCACCGCCGACGGGAGCCCACACTCTGTCAAGCGACGGCTCAATCTCGCGTATAGCGCATTCTTCGCTTGCGATATATACGGTATCGTTCTTTTCTCCCACTACCATAGAACGGAGCTTTAAGCGGTCGTTGAGAGCCAATAAGCCGCCTTCAAAGCCGACGATGATAGAAAAAGGTCCCGTTACAAGCAGACTCGGATAGACCGTTCTAAAATACGTCAGTCTCTCTCTGTCCGCGTCCGGCATTGTCTTTATCTTTTCCCAAAAAGGAGCGGCAATGACCTCTGCGGCTTCCGTCATAGTGAGCTTCAAGCGTCTTATCAGATAATCCCATATATATGTGATGACCTCCGTATCGGTTTGAAGCGTGCATTTATAACCGAACATTTCTATAAATCTGCGGTTGGCGTCATAAGACGATATCTCGCCGTTATGCACGACCGAAAAATCGAGTATAGCAAAAGGATGCGCGCCGCCCCACCAGCCCGGAGTATTTGTCGGATAACGACCGTGAGCGACCCATGAATAGCCGCTGTATTCGTCTAATTTGTAAAAGCGCGCCACGTCTTCGGGGAAGCCTACGGCTTTAAAGACTCCCATATTTTTGCCGGACGAAAAAACGTAAACTCCCTTTAATTTTGTATTCATAGTAAAGACGCATCTCAGAGTAAATTCGTTCTCGTCGAGCTGACTGTCGTGAAGCTTTGTCGGCAAAGGCGCGACAAAATAACGCCAGATTAGCGGCTCGTCGGTGATTTCGGGTATCTTGCGGACGGGAATTTTGGATAGATTGATTATGTCAAAATGCCCTTCGATAAAGCTTTCGCACGCTTGCTTAGCCGCGACGTCGGTATAAAAAATATGAAAAGCATAATAATCCTTATATTCGGGATATATTCCGTAGCCTGCAAAGCCGCCGCCGAGTCCGTTGGAGCGGTCGTGCATAACGGCAATAGACCTGGCTATTTCGCCGCCGTCTATCCGCTTGCCGTCTTTATTGATGATTCCTGATATCGCGCACCCCGACGGAATCCTTATTTGACCTTCTTTCAACATATAAAATCCTTTTAAACTAATTCTTTTTTCCTTTATCCGGCTTCTATATAAAAAGCCTTTTGTATAAAAAAAAGAGCCATATTTTACGGCAAAAATGCCCTAAAAATATGAACTCCTTTGTTCAGTGGATAAGATTATATCACATAAATTTTGAGAAGTAAACAACAAATCGACAAAAATCACGGCGCATGACCGCAAAAAAACTTATAAACCCATAAGTAATTCTTTTATCTCTTTGTGAACCCAATCCCCTATAAAAGCCTTATAAACGCCGCAAAAAAACCTAAAAGCAAGCATACTACGCAGTCTTTGAGCAATAAAGCCGTCTATCATGCGAATGAGCGTATCACTTATAAAAAAATTAAAAAATTTACTTAAAAATATTGACAAACTAAAATTTATGTGCTAATATATTATTAATAACAATTCTTAATAAGGAGAGCAATTTAATATGAAAAAATTTGTATGTTCAGTATGCGGTTACGTTCACGAAGGAAACGACGCTCCGGATTTTTGTCCTCAGTGCAAAGCCCCTAAGGCAAAATTCAGCGAGCTTGCCGACGGAAGCGGCGCGAAGCTGACTCTTGCAACGCCTTTTGCCGACGAACACCGTATCGGAGTGGCGGTAGGTCTTGATGCCGAAGTCGTAGCCGGACTCAAAGAGCATTTTCTCGGCGAGTGTACGGAGGTAGGTATGTATCTCGCTATGGGCAGACAAGCGGAGAGAGAAGGTTATCCCGAAATAGCCGAAGCTTACAAGAGATACGCCTACGAAGAAGCCGACCATGCTTCGAGATTTGCCGAGCTATTGGGCGACGTAGTAACGCCGTCGACAAAGAAAAACCTCGAACTGAGAGCGCAAGCCGAACACGGTGCTTGCGAAGGCAAGTTGAAGATTGCAAAACGCGCAAAAGAACTCGGCTATGATGCCGTACACGACACCGTACACGAAATGGCAAAGGACGAAGCACGTCACGGCAAGGGCTTTATCGGTCTGCTCAACAGATATTTTAAATAATCTTTTCCTGTGACATAATAATTTACGGGCATATTTATTTGATAATCAAAAAAAACATCGGGAGCTGTTAAACAAAATGACGGCTCCCGATTTTTTATTATACCTATCCCCTTTTTATAGATTAAATCGGCGGTTGGCTGCAAAAAAAGACGCAGTTTAATATTCCATCTAATTTGAGCGCGGTTTCCTTATTAAAAAAGTCATTATGTAGTCATAACCCGCTTCGGTATGGGGTATCATACAATTGCTGCAATCTTTAAGTCCGTTGCTCAATACGGCAAAATTTCCCTTGCAATCCGAGCCGTACAAGGGGCAAAAACAAAACATACAATTTTTTTCTACGCCGCCGTGGCATTCGGTATAATATTGACATTCCTTGTTGGAAAAATATCTGTAACTGTTTTTTATTCCCACTTTTTTACTCCTTGTTTTTCTCGTTTAATTTCACTTTATTATATTGACATTATTATCAAAAAAAAGTATAATTTACTTGACTTGTTCAATACTTATCGTGATTTGATAAGTCGATTATATACCGACGGTCGGTCAAAACATTTGCTCTTATCCGCCGTCAATACATATGCAGAGGTGTGATGTATGAAAGAAAAACTAAACGCGGATTGGCTGTTTGAAAGGCGCATTGCTCACAGGGGACTTCACAACGACACGTTCCCCGAAAACTCCTTATCGGCATTTGTAAATGCCATAGAACACGGCTACAATATCGAGACGGATTTGTATCTGTTAAAGGACGGAAAAATCGCCCTTTTTCACGATTTGAATACAAAGCGTATGTGCGGTATCGATTCCAAAATCACCGAGCTTTCGTCCGGCGACCTCAAAAATTATTTTCTCGGCAAAACCGGCGAAACGATTCCCCTTTTCGAGGATTTATTGTCCGTAGCCGAAGGCAAAACCGGCTTGCTTCTCGAATTTAAAACCTTGACGGCAGGCGGCAAGCTCGAAGAAGCGGCATATAATATTTTGAAGGATTACAAAGGCGAATGCGCCGTTCAGTCCTTCAATCCCCTTTCCGTTTCTTGGTTCAAAAAACACGCGCCGGAGCTTTGGCGCGGTCAGCTCGCGGCTTTTTACAAGGGCAAACGATTAGAACAAGGGCTTGCCTACGCTCTAAAATCTCTCCGCTTCCGCAAAATCAACAAGCCTGATTTTATCTCATACAGCGTAACGGACATTCCCAACAAATATATCGAAACCGCCCGTCTCGAAGGCAAAAAGCTTCTCGCCTGGACCGTAAAAACCCCCGAAGAACTCGAAACCGCCAATAAATATTGCGACAATTTTATTTTTGAAGGACTCTTGCCGTAAGGATTGTTTGACAATATTTGACTGCGGTTTTAGTATAGCATATCCCTTGAAGTTTTTGCAACAAAAGAGCCGAAAAATTTAATTTTTAAAACAAAAAAGCTGCTTTAAGCGGCTTTTTTTGATGAGTCTTCCTGCATTCCCACTATGGCAAAGCGCGTTTTATAGTAAAGAACGTCGTCTAACAATGCGCTGTACTTCCCTATGCGTGAGTGTTGCCCTTAAATGTTTTTAAACAACTTATCCTTTTTATTATAATAAACCTCTTGACATTCATCTATTTTCCTGTTAAACTCTAATAACAGTTAGAGTTTAACTGTTTTTAGAGGCTTTATGTATATTAAACGTCACATCGAACAGGTGGTTTCAAGCCTGATTAAAGAATATCCCTGCATACTCATATCCGGTCCGCGTCAGGTCGGAAAGACTACGCTTATAGAAAACCTGCAAGAAGCCGTGCCGCGCACATATATTTCACTCGACGACATTGCAGTCCGCGATATGGCAAAAAACGACCCGAAATTATTTTTGCAAATATACAAACCGCCGATTTGCATAGACGAAGTGCAATATGCGCCGGAGCTTTTTCCGTATATCAAAATGATTGTCGACAAAAATCACCGTGCGGGAGATTTCATCTTGACAGGCTCGCAAATTTATCGGCTTATGCGCAGTGTTTCGGAATCGCTTGCAGGACGTATTGCCATACTCGATATGCAAGGTATTGCGTTAAGCGAAATTATCGGCTTGCCGAATCGACCTTTTCTGCCCGATTTTGACGATTATGTCGACAAGACGCTGCCTGCAAATATTGATGCGCCGTTTATTTTTGAACGAATTTTTAACGGTTCAATGCCGCTTATCGTAAGCGGAGCGCGTTCCGATACCGCTTTCTACTATTCTTCCTATATCACCACCTATCTGCAACGCGACATACGAGCAATCGCGCAGGTCGATGAAGAAAAATTCTTTCGGTTTCTTACTGCGACGGCAGTGCGTAGCGCACAAATTCTAAATGTCACCGAAATCGCTCGCGACGCAGGAATTTCCCTTCCGACGGCGCAAGGCTGGCTCGATATATTAGAAACGCTCGGCATTATCTTTTACTTGCATCCGTATTCAAACAATCTCTTAAAGCGTACAATTAAAAAGCCAAAAATATATTTTTATGATACGGGGCTTGTATGTTTCCTTTCAAAATGGAACAGCGCAAACGCAATGATGACGGGAGCGGCTTCCGGCGCATTACTTGAAACCTTTGCTATATCCGAGATAATGAAGACATATATAAACGCAGGTCGCCGCCCTTTCATTTACTACTACCGCGACTCAGATATGCGCGAAATTGATTTGCTGATAGAGCAAAACCAAAAGCTGTATCCGGTAGAGATTAAAAAAGCATCGACTATTGACAAGCGAATCACAGGCACATTCCGACTTATCGAAAAATCCGGCTTGAAGCAAGGCTCGGGTGCAATTATTTGTCTCAATGACCGTTTTAATGCTATTGACCGTAAAACTCTGATTATCCCTATCGGTTTGATTTAAAGAAACAAACTGTACCATTTGTACCTATATAAAAACAAAAGCAAAAAAACTATATTCGTATAAAAAACAAAAAAGACTACAACATATCGTAGTCTTTTTTTATGGAGCTGATGGTGAGAATCGGACTCACGACCTGTTCATTACGAGTGAACTGCTCTACCGACTGAGCCACATCAGCGAACACAAAACAGCCTATATATATTATCACAACATTTCGCACGTTGTCAATCAATTTAAGCCTTTTCGCTCTAAAAACATTTAAGCTTTTCACTCTGAAAACTCTATAAAAGCCGTAAGCCTTTTTTTATTCAAAAATGCGATATGCCGCAAAATTAAACGCGGCATATTTTATTTTTTGACGCTTGCATCTTTTATCGTCTGTTTTATGCGGTACAGTACCCTTCTTATTTTCTGACGCCGCCTGTAAATTCGGGGGAAACGGACGCTTGATTGTACTTGTTTTCGGGAACGTCGGACTTCAAAAGTCCGTGCAAATTGCAATAGGCGTATATATCTACCACGTCCGTTTCGGCGACCGGAAACCACGCTTCGGGAAGATTTATCGGTTCTAAGTTGCGGAAGCTTGCGCCGTCTTTTGTTTCGACAAAGACCCACTTGATATAATGCTTAACGGTCATCTCATGCGGCGTTTTGCCTATCTTGACCCTAAGACCGTCCTTCATATATTCCCGTATCAGCTCATGGCGGTCGCACGTTTCGGGATTCGCATCCGCATTAAGGGCTTTTAAGTCGGCTCTCATATCGCCGCCCGTGCCGTTGCCCGTCGTATCGTAAAAAATTACGTTTTCGTTTGAAATATAGAATTTTGCTTTTATCATAAAAAAACGCCTCCCCTTTTTTGATTCGTTACCGGAGTGCAAATACATTCCGAATGCAAATCAATATTAGTATGCGTTTTTTTGAATTTATTTATTATAATGCTTGAAGCTTTATAAAAAACTGTCAAATGCTTTTCTACGGCTCATAAATGCCGTATATTTTTTTACCATTTTATCTCTTCTATTCCGTTCTTTTTCAAAAAAACGTTTGCCGCCGAAAAAGGCTTCGAGCCAAAAAAGCCGTTGTTTGCCGAAAGCGGACTCGGATGAGCCGATTCGATAATGAGATGCCGAGAATTTGTAATGAGCGGTTTTTTATCTCTGGCGTTTCTTCCCCAAAGTATAAAGACGACGGGTTTTTCTCTTTCGTTCAAGAGCGAAATAACCCTGTCCGTCAAAAATTCCCAACCCTTGCCCTTGTGGCTGTTAGACAGTCCTTTTCTCACCGTCAAAACCGCGTTCAGCATCATGACGCCCGCGTCCGCCCACGCTTCGAGACAACCGCTCTTCGGACATTCCTTGCCGATGTCGTTCTTCATTTCCTTAAAGATATTGATGAGCGACGGCGGCATATCCACGCCTTGCTTGACCGAAAAAGACAAGCCGTGCGCCTGACCTTCGTTTATGTAAGGGTCTTGCCCCAAAATCAGAGCTTTGACGTCGTTATAATCGGTAAATTTGAAAGCGTTAAAGATGTCGAACATATCGGGATATACGGTATACTGCGAATACTCTTCCGTCAAAAACTCTCTTAGCTTTGTGTAATTCTGACTGCAAAAATCATCTTTTAACAGCCCGTCCCAAGAATTTCCTATGTTTACCATTGTCTTATGTCCTTTTAGGCTATTACATTTTTTATGAATTTCCTTTCTTCATAGACTGCATCATTTTGTTCATTTGGTCGACAAATTCTCCGTTGTTTTTTGTCTTCATCATGATAGTCATGAGTTTTTCGGTAGCTTCGACGGTATCGCCCGACGAAAGCAATCTCCTTATTCCCCATACGGCGTCTAATTCTTGCGGCGTCAGTAGCAAATCCTCGCGTCTTGTACTGCTCTTATTTAGGTCGATAGCCGGAAAAATTCTCTTTTCGGACAATCTGCGGTCAAGATGGATTTCCATATTGCCCGTGCCTTTAAATTCTTCATATATTACGTCGTCCATACGGCTGCCTGTGTCTATCAACGCCGTCGCGATGATTGTCAGACTTCCGCCGTGTTCGACATTACGCGCAGCGCCAAAAAATTTCTTAGGATTTTGGAGTGCGGCAGGGTCTATACCGCCGCTCAAAGTCCTTCCCGTTGGCGGAATGGTCGCGTTATAGGCACGAGCCAATCTCGTCAAGCTGTCCATCATTATTACGACGTCCTTGCCAAGCTCCACGTGCCTTTTGGCTTTGTTTAGCAATATCTCCGCCGCCATCGTATGATGCTCGGGAGTTTCGTCAAAGGTCGAATACACCACCTCGCCCTTAATCGAACGCTGTATGTCCGTGACCTCCTCCGGTCTTTCGTCTATCAAGAGAACGAGAAGCAGGACTTCGGGATAATTGATTGATATTCCCTTAGCGATTTTTTTGAGTAAGGTAGTTTTGCCGGCTTTCGGCGGAGAAACGATGAGCGCGCGCTGCCCCTTGCCTATCGGCGCTATCAGGTCTATGCTCCGTATGGCAAAATCGTTACGGCTGTCGCCGCATTCCAGACAAAATTTTTCGTCGGGAAAAATCGGCTTTAAATCGTCAAAATACGGACGCTTATTCAGTTCCTCGACATGAAGTCCGTTGACCGATATGATGATGACCATAGAAGGCTTGCCGTCGTTTGTCATGCGGCACTGCCCTTTTATGACGTCGCCGCATCTAAGCCCCAATCTCTTTATCTTGGCGGCGTGAATGTAGGCGTCCTTTTCGTCGTATTCGCAGTTTTTTACCCTTATAAATCCGTAGCCGTCAGGGTGAATATCCAAAATCCCTTCACGGACTTCCAAATCGTTGTCAAAAAGCGGTGCGCTTTCTTTTAAGGTATTTGAACGCGGCGGAAGATTTTGATACGGAACGTCGGTATGCGCTTCGCCTTCGTCGGTGTCGCTCTTTTGGGCAGGCTGTGCCGTAGTGCTTTTTCTTTCCAAAAAATTCGGCACGGGCGGACGTCCGCGTCTTTTGTCCCTTTCGTCGGGCAGCGTGTTGCCCGATAAAATATTGAGAATATTATCGACAAGCTCCCCTTTGCTTTGTGTTGTGGGCGAAGTTACCCCGACTTTTCGCGCAGCAAAGCGCAGCTCAAAAATGCCCTTTTCGAGAAGGCTTTCTTTGTTTAAATCGTTGTCGTTCCACCCGAATTCTATCAACTCGTCTTTACTCATTGTTGACTCCTTTGATATTGACAAATTATAACCGCAAACCTTTTTACCGCCCGATAATTTCAAAAAAATCCGCGCCGCAAAAAAGATGAAATTCTATAATAAAAGTGCTTTTGCAAAGATAAAAAAACATCATAAAAAATGCCGGAAAATATCAAAAAATTCCATTTGCGACTCCGAATTTGACTTCGCTGATATCAAGATATGCCTGCAAATAATAATATATACCCAAAACCGCTATATACGGCGTAAAACAAAAATCAATATATTATAAAGAATTATTTTCAAAATTCGTATTTTTAAACTACGGCGTGTCTGCTTTAATAGATATCGAACGGTTTTTAGACCGTTCGCAATCAAGTCAAAGTGTATGTAACGCCTTTAAAACTAATTATTTAGCGTTCATTTTGTCTATAAGCTCTTGTATTTTTGAAATAGGCTCTAAGAGCGCGCTTACCGACTTGTTTCTATTACACGCCGAGATGATGTAAGAGATATATTTTGAAAGGTCGGCTTCGATATACCACGGCTTGCCGTGCAGTTCCTCTCTCGTATAAGAAAGATTTGTCGATATGACGCCTTCGATATATCCGTCGGCATATGCCTTGTCAAAGACTTCTAAGCCTTCGGTAAAGAGAGCGTAAGTGGCAAGGATAAATACCCTGCCCGCGCCCTTTTCTTTTAGGTCGTGGGCGAGATGAAGCACCGAATCGCCGGTAGCGATTATGTCGTCCGCGACAAATACGTCCATACCCATTACGCTCGAACCTATATAATCGTGAGACACGATAGGATTTCTGCCGTCTACGACGACCGAATAATCTCTCCGTTTATAAAACATTCCGAGATCAAGTCCGAGTACCGACGCATAATAAATATTCCGCCCCATTGCGCCCTCGTCGGGGCTGACTATCATGCAATGGTTTTTGTCAAAAGCAAAATTATGATACTTATTGTATATTGCTTTGATTATCTGATAAGTAGGGAAAAAATTGTCAAAGCCCATGAGCGGAACGGCGTTCTGCACTCTCGGGTCGTGCGCGTCGAAGGTTATAATCTCCTTGACGCCCATCGCGTGAAGCTCTTGAAGCATTATCGCGCAGTCCAAGGACTCGCGTGCATTGCGTCTGTGCTGCCTGCCGCCGTACAGCATCGGCATGATGACGGTTATCCGCTCTGGCTTGCCGCCTGCGGCGGAGATGACTCTCTTTAAGTCGGCAAAATGCTCGTCGGGCGACATGGGGACTTCCTTGCCGAAGAGCTTGTAGGTGCAATGATAATTGCCGACGTCCACTATGATATACAAATCCAATCCCCTTACCGTCTCGGAAATGACGCATTTGCCGTCACCGGTGGCAAAACGCGGAAAGACCGCGTTGATGAGAAAGGTTTCTTTGATAATGGTTTTTTTGTTTGATTCTATTGCCTTTTTGTTGTACCACTCCACGAGATATTTATCGATTTTTTTACCTAAATTCTCCGCTCCCGGCATTGCTATAATACCGACCGGCGAAGACGGAAGCTCAAAATCAAAATAATCCATAAAAGGCGTCATATAATCCTCCGAAATTTTATCTGTGTAAACGGCTTAGGTTTCTCCCCCGCACCGTTAATAACCGTCTTGTTTTAAGCCGCCGCACAAAAAATTTTGCACAACAAAATATATCCGTCCTGCTGCTGCGGCGGTTTTACGGACAAAAGCGGCTTTAAACAAAAAACCGCATTCCGTTCAAAATTATTCAGTCAAATCCCTGATGTCCGCCGATACGGCGATTTTTTGGAGTGCCTCTATGCCTTTGATAGCGGCTTCTTTTGTCGAATAAGACTCTTCGCATTCCGCAAGAACCTTATTGTTTGCAGCAATCAATGAAAAGACGTATTCGTCAACAAAATGATTACCGTTCTTTCTTTTGACCTTTTTGATTTCGTATCTCGCCGAGCCTGCCATAGTTTTTTCTCCTTAAAGTAAAATATTTTATATTTTTCGGAGCATACGCTTTAAACGCGCCGCGCCGTTAAATAACTAACCTATAAGCACTCTTGCGTTATCTCCCGATAACGACCATACTCCGACTATGTATATTTTATATCAAAAACTGCAAAAAGTAAACAAATTTTGTATTAAATTTGAATATTAAGCAAAAATTTTAAAAAGCCAAACCCGTCCGGTTAAAAGTTATAAGGCGTCACCTGATACACATAATAATTTATCCAATTATAAAAAATCAGATTTGCCGCGCTAAGCCATTTCATTTTGACGTTTTGGCAGGCTTTGTCCGAGAAGTAATTGTACGGAAGGCTTATCTTTAAGCCCTTGCTCAAATCGCGTTCGTATTCTTTTTTTAAGGTAAATCTGTCGTATTCGGAGTGACCCGTAAGAAAAATCTTTTTGTCGTCGGCGGACTTGGCTATCGATATACCCGCGCGCTCCGACGCCGCAAGGACTTTGAGCGCGTTGCAGTCATACACGGCTTTTTCGTCAACCGCCGTATGCCGCGAATGCGGAATATAAAACACGTCGTCCATACCCTTTAAAAGCGGGTCGCATACCAATTTTTTTACCGGGAAAATGCCGAACATCTTTGAAGCTAAGGCGACCTTTTGTATGCCGTAATGATAATAAAGAGCGGCTTGCGCCCCCCAGCAAATATATATCGTACTCGTCACCATTTTGTCGGCGAAGTCCATTATTTCTTTAAGCTCGTTCCAATACAATACATCTTCAAATGCAAGCGTTTCGACGGGCGCGCCCGTTATGACCATGCCGTCAAAATGCCTGTGCTTGACAGATGAAAAATTTTTGTAAAATTTTTCGAGATGTTCTTCTGAGGTATTGCGCCCCTTGTAGCTTCCCGTCTTTAAAAGCGTCACGTTTACTTGAAGCGGCGTATTGCCTATAAGACGCAAGAGCTGTGTTTCGGTGTCGATTTTTGTCGGCATGAGATTTAGCACGGCTATCTCTATCGGGCGGATATCCTGCGCGACGGCACGTTCCGCATTCATTACAAAGATATTCTCTTTTGTAAGTATATCGTATGCGGGCAAAGCTTTGGGAATAATTATCGGCATAATATTCGCTCCTTTTAATTAATAGACTTTTATCCTAACTTAGACGGCGGCATCTATTTCGCCTTTTAGGCTTATACATCGTTGTATTTTCCTAATAGACTTCTTGCAAAACTAACTTCGCATATCTAAGGCTATGCGCCTGTTTTGCAAAGTGCTGCATACACAAAAATCTATACCTTATCTATACAAATTTAGTTTTGCAAGAAGTCTAATGCAGCTTACGCTACACGCCGTCAAATGCGCCTCGTCTAACCCAAAAATCCGCCACCGTCTAAGTATGATACAAGTCTAATATTTTTTAGCCTAATGGCAGGTTTTGAACGGTAAAACGAGAGAACCGCCTGATAAAAAACGGTAAAACATATCGCCTGCAAGCACCGCTTTGTCTATTTCAAAAATGAAATTTGTCTGTCGGTGTCGCGCTTTATATCTCTTTCTTTTAGGGTTTTTCTCTTGTCGTGCAATTCTTTGCCCTTGCAAAGTCCTATCTCAACCTTGACAAGAGCGTCTTTAAAATACATTTTTAAAGGGATTATAGTGTAGCCCTTTTGGTCGGCTTTGCTCCTAAGCTTATTGATTTCCTTTTTGTTCAAAAGCAAGATGCGTTCACGCTTGGCATCGGGATTAAAAAAACTCCCCTTGTCATAAGGCGCGATGTGCATATTTATCAGACGCACGTTCGTTCCCCTTATATAGACAAAGCTATCTCTCATATTGACGTTGCCCTGACGCACGGACTTGACCTCGCTGCCGGCGAGTATTACGCCCGCCTCGAAGGTCTCTTCGACAAAATATTCATGATAGGCTTTTTTGTTTACGGAAATAGTTTTCTCCATTGATTACGGAGCCGCTGCGGCTCTCCCCTTTTTGCTTTGGACGTCTTTTAAAGCCGATACATTTTTATTTTTGCAATCGTACGGTTCGGGTATTATACCATAATTACGTTTTTTTGTCATCTAATTTACGTTCATTGCAAAACGCATAAATGCCCTTGCGATACCTAATTTACAATCTCGGATTTTGTTCCGATATATGACAGCTTTTGAGACAAGGCCGCCGCGTCCTTGACGGCGAATATCGGTGTCGGCGACAATTCGATTTTTTCTCTCACGTCGTACTTGGACATACCAAGCTCGACGGACAGCAATTCCACCGTGGCGTATTTGTCCTTTATCGCGGATATTTTTACCGAAGCGGTCTTGACCGTCGGCGCAGCTTTCGGCGCGGCTACACTCTGCGCCTGCAAAGACGGCGCAGGCTTCTGTTCTACAAAAGAGCCGTAGCCCGAAGGCTTGGAATAAACCGGCTTACCGTAGCGCAGGTCGGCGGAAGTGCCTGCTCCTGCCGGACTTACATAGCTCAAAGGCTTCAAATAATCGGGCTTGACATAATCGCGCACCGACGAAGCGTCGGACACGGGCGTTCCGAAGTCGGGCGGCGGCAATGCCACTCCGCCTACTCCGCTGTTTCCAAATTCCATTTCGGGAAGGTCGCCGACAATTTTTCTGTGCGTTTCATGCTCGTCCATAAGTCCCGGCAACGCCGCCAAGTAATCCCAATCCTCCGCTATCTTGCCCGTTGCGGTCTTTTTGATTCCTACGCCTTCCGCGCCTATGAGTACCGCCTTGCCGTCGGGCTTAGGGGCAGGCTTCGGATTATTTAAAGCCGTGCTTATCAAAGGCGCGGCGGTCGTTGCCGCCGTGTCGGGATATATGCAAAGACCGGCTTTGTCATATATTTTTTTGATAATAACCGAGTCGGTAGCCGTATATACCACCTTTATCTTTTTGCCTACAAAATACGCGCAGCCGACCGCCGTAAAGGGCAGCCATTCGGTCGTTCCCGCCTTAGATTTTTTGCCGCCGTCGATATAATATTCAAAGGATATTTTGTATTTTCTCGGACCGTTTGGGTTGTTCGGATTGCGCCGTTCGTTGAGCTTTGTCACCTTGCCGTCGGTCAGCCTGCCGTTGTTTGCGGTCGTATAGGCTTTGGATACATATACGATTTGCTTGCGCAATAATATGATGAGCAATGCAAAAGAGATAAGCCATACAAGCCAATGCAAGACAATCAAAACCATCGAGAAAAGAAAGCCCCCGACAACTATCATGACAAGCGCGCTTGCCGACCATGTTCCGGTTTCGATATCGTATTTTTTATACATATACGTCCCTTTATCCTTTTATTTTTTTGACTTAGATTGCGAAGTTAGGTTTGCAAGAAGTCTATTATCTAACAAGTCTATTATCTAACAAGTTTATTATCTAACAAGTTTATTATCTGACAAGTTTATTATCTGATAAGTTTATTATAACCACAATACCGCTTTTTGTCAAGTATATCCGACTTTCGGGCATATAAAGCCGAAACAAATAAAAAAACATGCCTGTTCAGCATGTTTTTAGATGTCATCGATAGACAGATTGTTTAAAAAAAAACTATCTGCGTCTGTCGTTGCCGTAAGAACCGTATCCGCCGCCGCCGCCGTTACGCTGAGCTTTCTTTGCTTTTCTGCAAGGAACGCATCTTTGCGGCTCGTTCTCAAAGCCTTTTTCTTTGTAAAAAGCCTGCTCGCTTTCCGTAAAAACGAAATCTGCGCCGCAATCTTTGCACTTCAAAGTTTTATCTGCCATGATATCTCTCCCTCCCTTAAAATTTTCGGATTTTTTAATTGTTTTCTTATTGGTCTTTTTTAAGAGATTAAATCTTTTATAGAGATATAAGGCAAATTATTTTATCCGTACATAATATATCATATTTTCCAAACTGTGTCAAGTGTTTTTCAAAACATTTATTTTTTATAATTTTTCTTGAATTGCGCTTAAATTTTATCGGGGTGATGTATTTAGCGGTAATATCCTATGCATAAGGTGATAGCAATAATATAGTTGTAACAACCAAAACGATATTTATTATCCATATATGCATTCTTCTCGGATTTTTCTTTCCGTCCCATAGTTGATTATGTCTGTATACCGTTGCAACGATAAATAAAGGAATGGAAGCGAAGACACTAAGTGCAGCCAGTAACATACCATATATAGGAGCTATAATTGTTGCTATTAGAGAAATAAACCATGGGATACAATATAATAAACCTCTTTTTTTACGTTTTTTTAAGTACGCTCTTCTTTCTCTTCTTTCCTCTTCTTCGCTGCTTTCATTCTCAAGTCTTACCTCTTCCAATATTTCGTCCATTGCTTCTCTCGGATTTAAAAGAATTTTGCCGTTATGAAACCATAAGTTAAGAAATTTAATTCTTTGAGTGTAAAATTCTTCTATTCTTTTAAATTTCTCTGATTTTGTACCTTTACCTTCCATATTGCATGCCTGGCTTTCCCATTCATCTCGGTCACTATATTTATCTATTAGACTATTTTTAAATCCTTCGGCATCATCAATTAAATCGGTGGAATATGACTCGAAACTAGACACTTTCTTTAAATCGTTGATATATTCAACTATTTTGTTGCCGATGTCCACTTTTTTTGAGTAAACAGGTTCATAAGCAAAAGCTTCTTGTATTGCCGTTTCTCCATAAAGGACTTTCTCGAATTTGTCGTATTGGGCTACATTTTCCGCAATTTTTTTTCTAGTTCTTATCTCTTCCGCTACACTTTCAAGCTCTTCTTTTTGGGCGGCGTTTGCAAACTTTATCGCATTTTTATATTCTCTCTCATTCCATATCGCATAATTTGATTCATAATCATAGATAAAATCGAAAGTCTTAAATAGGCTGAGATTTTTCTTTTCGTATTCAATCAAAAGATAATCTATCCACAACTCGGCGCATTCTATGTTGATATCGCTTATCTTATCGCAGGTTATTTTTGCGCCGGCAAAATCCCCCTCTTCGATTTGCAGCTTTGCTTTCTTTAAAAGTGCCTCTTCGTTCATAGCGTAAGACGCGGCATACTCCGTATGCTTGACAACCGGCGCGACGGTCTTTTGCTCTTGTATCAGCCGTTTGATTTCTTCTATTTCGTTCGGCTTCTTGTCCTTATTCAAGAGCTTTTCTTTTTCGTCGTATACCCGCCTGCAAAGCTCGAGAAGCGCGACCGACCGCTGTCCGCCGATAGCATCCACCCACTTTATACCGTCAAAAAAATCCTTGAATTTCGGCGTGTGCGGCGTGCCGTCGATTTTAAATTCTAAGCGCGGCTTGCCAAGCTCTCGCGCAAGCTCGATTTCTTGCTTGACGTCCTTTGAGATCATAGCATCGGCTCCCGAAACGACCAAAAATATTCCGCAGGACCTTATCGCCTTTCGGATATCCGACCAATAGTTTTCCGAATCGTTCGGGCGCAAGTTCCTTGTGGAAATCCAGCAAATATTGTCGTCGTTCTCCAAAGCCGATACCGCGTCTTCCGCGTCGCTCTTATTATTGCTGCTGTGACAGACAAAGACGTCGCGCGGAATATCGTCATAAAGCTGCTCCAACGTCTCACGCCTTTTAAACTCGCGGCGGTATTCGGTTATCGTGCGCTCCTTGTCGATATCGCCGAGCGACATCAAAAAAGTCTCTACTCTCGACCGCTCTCTCAAATCGCTGTAAAGATTGATATGCCCGATTATCTCTTGCAGCTCGTTCTCCGTATGAGCCAAAGGCGCGGCTGCGTAGAAGTCATAGAGATACGCGCTCTTGCCGAGCGCGCGCTCCGCGTAGGCATGGTAATATACCGCCGTATAGTCCGACGGATTTATGCCGAGAATCGCCGAAGCGTGCTTTGACATATTCCGTACGTCGTTGACGCCGACCGCTCCGTCTAATTGCTTTTTCAGGTTTTTGAGCTTGCCCGTCTTTTCGTCCGCGACGTGATTGAGCTTTTCGGCGGTCTCCACCACATAGAAATTGTGGCAATACGGACACTCTGCCGTCTTGCCCGACTCCGACAGCGACAACTGCGCACCGCACGTAGTACATTTGACCTTTATTGTATCCATTTTTTTTGCTCCCTATATATTATTTTTTATTACAACTTTCTTCTGCACGTCGGGCAAAAAATCTGATTTGCCGTAACCGCTCCCCCACAATGCGGACATTTGCCGTCTTGTGCGGCGTTTGCTATCACCGTCACTTCCGGAATTTTTGTCGCTTCTCTCACCTTTGCTTCGGCGGCGGCAATATTGCCGATGTCCTCTCTGTCCTGCTCTCTTAGCTCTTTGTAAGTCATCTCCTTAGCTTCATAGCCCGTCTTTTCTACGTCTTTATCGGCGGCGGCTTGAATCCGCTTTAAGTTTCCAGAATGCGTCGCTCTCGTCTCCGAAAGCTCCATTTGTTGCTTTTCGAGTCCTGCGTATTGCTTGAGAAGCTCGGATTTTCGCTCGTTGTCCGTCGTGATATCCTCAAAATCCTCCGCCTTGTCAACGTTTTTATTGCTCCTGTCTCTCAATATTTCCGGCTTGTCAAAGCCTTCGATGATAAATTCCTCGACGTGTATACCGTATTTTTCAAAAGACGTATTTAAAATCGGAAGAAAGCTTTTGGCAATCGTCTTCCGGGATAAGTCTAATTCTTCATAAGAAATATTTTCGTTGACGAGAGCCGACACAAAATGGTCGCTCATTTCGTCCATCAGCTTGGATTTCATTATGCTTGAAAGCTCGGTTTTTGTCATGAGCTTTTGTATGCCGAAAATCTTTTCGATAAAGCTTTTGCTGTCGCAGATATGAAAGGCATAACTGCCGCGGCAGCCTATGCCGATTATGCGTCCCGTTTTTGCGTCCTTGTATTCGTACCTTTCCTGCGTACCCCAAGTGTCGCTCATAGGCAGCTTGACGTTGACAAAATACAGCTTTAGCAGTCCGTCCTTTCGCTTGTTACTAAGCACCGCCTTTTGATTGCGGTACGTTTCGCAGAACGCGCCGTCCTTGACGCACAATACCTCATGCGGACTTTCCGCAAAAACCGATAAGCGTCTGTCGCCGCTCGCGTCATATACCCAAGCGATATGCTCGGTATTGCCGCCGAAGGTTAAGTTTTTTTGCCGTGTAAAACACATCTTTTTGTCCTCCGCATTTTTTTTATAACAAAAAAACAACTCCGTTATCTCACCTAAGTGAAAAACCGGAATTGTTTTGATTTTTTGATAATATATTAAATTGTTTTAGCGCATTATAAAATACGGCTATATAATAGGTGTACCCCCCCCGATATAGCTGATATTATATCGCGTTTTCCTTCGTATTTTTCTTTGATTATTGCCGTGTTTTTTACATTTTTCATAAATAACTCTTTTGTGTCTTTATTCTTTTTATAGTTTATTATAAAATTTGCTATTTGTCAATTGTTTTACGGATATTAAATTGCATTTTCTTATTTTCTTTCGTACTTTGGCAAAAAACAATTTTTATTTTCTGTGATTTCATGCTGTAAGCTCATATTTTTTTCCTTATACTTTTTTTTCGGCGGTCGCTTCCGTATCGTTTAAAGGCGTCTGCGTACCGTCGGTTTGACTATTATCGGCGCAATCCGCGCCGTCGCTTTTTTGAAGCTCCCGACCGATACCGAGAGTCGGCTCGGCACAGCCTGACGGCTGCCATTGCATGACAAGACCGTGTTTCTTTTGCTCTCGCCGCAAAAGAAAAATCGGCAAAAGGATTGTCAGCAAAACGAGTGACCCGACCAAAAAAATCTCCGGCGCGGGAATATTCGCCGTCATCTCCGTTGTAATGTCGATATATGTAAGGTCGGGATTTTTTCGCGCCATAGCTTGATTGATTGCATCGCCGATAGCGGGACCGGTAAACATCGGTATAAGGACCTGCGCGACCATGCGCGCGCCTTGCAGCTTGCCTGCCGAATCTACGGGCGTAAAATCTCTCAAATACGCGCCGAGCGTCGTCGTCACAAGAAGCATTCCGATTAGCATGACAAAGCCCGTACCCGCAAGCGTCACCATGAGCGCGGTTTTGCCGACGTCATGCACAAAATATATGCTGAACAATCCGACGGTATAGGCGGCACACCCTATCAACAGCATTCTAAACCGTCCGATTTTTTCGGTGACGCGTCCCAGAATGACAATCACTATTGCGGCGGACAAGACCATAGAGCCTAAAATTATGCTGTATTCTATGACGGTAAATTTTAGATACTGTTCCAGATATATGACCAAATACGGCATAAAAATCTGCGCCGCAATCGATATCAATAACCATGCAAGCAAGACGATATAAAAGGGCTTATACCGCTTCACGGTAGACGGCAAAAAGCCGTAAGCCAAATTTTTCCAAAGCTTTTCGAGCTTTTCGGGTGACAGCCCCTTTCTGTCCTTGACAAAAAACAGCCCCGCCACGCCGCAAGCCGTGACCGTACCGCCCAATATATAAAACATTCGCGGATAGTTATTGTTCTCACCGAGCAGCAACCCGAAGCCGCCTGCAACGATTAAGAGAGCTACCAAAGGAAATGTCGAAAGCACGCTCTCAACCTTTGAACGGTTTTTGCCGTCCACATTGTCGGTGACCCATGTATTATACGCCGCGTCGTTTGCCGTCGAACCGAAAAACGTCATGACGCAATCCATAACAATGATAGCTATGAGCGTAACCGCCACCGTAAGCGTCGCGCCGTTGCCCGACAAGCCAAAAAGCCCCGACGATGCCGCAGGGTCGATGTTAAAGATATTTTGTATGTTTTCGGTATTGATAAAAGCAAAAGCAAGCGTCGAAATGCCCCAAAAAATATACCCCAGCGACAGCATAGCCTTTCGGTTGCCGATACGGTCCGATACCGTACCCATAATGAGCGCGGTGACCGTGCCGACAATGCCGCTCGCCTGAACCATGACGGTCACGGCGCGTGTGCTTTTGGCGACGGTGTTGTAGATAAATAGGTTAAAATACATATTCTCGACCGCCCAAGCAAGTTGCCCGAAGAGTCCGAACAAAATCAAACTGACCCAAATGCGTTTTGTCAGTTTTTTTACCGTATCGTTATATCCGAATTTCATATTTCTCCCGTTTGTCCGTTGCCGCAAGACATTTTTGCCGCCGCGCTAACGATATCATTATAAGGTCTTTTTGCCTTTATGTCAAGACGGACATAAAAAAAAACATACCTTTCGGGTATGCAAGAATTATTTTTATTTAACTCAATTAAAAAAGTTCGACAGCGTATATCAAATCTCCATGCTCGGCATCTGTCAAGTAAAATCCCGACTTTATGCTAATTCCATTCCCGACTTTATGCCGATTTTTTCGTTTTTTTTTAAACGGAAACTCTGTTTTTATTTAATCTTTGCTATAATTCCTTGTATTTTATATCCGTTCCTGCTATTATCAAAAAGTACTATTCCGAGCTTTCCGTTACTCTCTTGCCGAAATACATTAAAAAATCTAAAAAATATCAATATTTTCCATCAAATATTGATATTTTAGTATCTGTTTTTATTCCCGTATACTTTTTATTTTTTGCACGGACTTTTGTCGTCGCGTATGCTCGCCTTTAAAAGCCTGTTCATGACCGAACAGCCGGAGCCGCTAAGCTCGGGTTCTTCGCAGACTATTGCGTCGGCGTCGTTCTCGGCAAGGCGCAGGAGCGAATATATCTTTTTGGCATAGCCCTTAGAATCGTCGGGAATGCTGAAAATATTTCTGCCGCCGTACAGCGGTACGTTGGAGGCTTTGGCTATCAAGACCGCCTTTTTGCCTTCCGACACGGCGGCGTCGTACACGGTCATTCCCCTGTCTGCGTTCTCTATAAGATACAGCTCGGCGTTGGGCGAATAGTGTCTGTATTTCATTCCCGGAGCTTTCACCGGCATTTCGTGTACGGTTTTCTTTATCTCGGTAACTTCCTTTAAAACCTTTCTAAGCATATCTAAGGTGACGGCACCGGGACGGAGTATCGTCGGCGTGTCGCCCGACAAATCCAATATAGTCGACTCGATACCGACGGAGCATTCGCCGCCGTCGATAATCATAGGGATTCTGCCGTTAAGGTCGTTATAGACATGAAGAGCCGTCGTAGGGCTGATATGCGCGGAAATATTCGCCGAAGGAGCGGCGAGAGGGCAGCCGCTTTTTTTGATAAGCTCGGCGGCGGTCCGGTGGCGCGGAAAACGAACGGCGACGGTATCGAGACCGGCGGTGACTATATCGTCTATCCGCTTGCTTTTGTGCAATATGACCGTCAAAGGTCCCGGCATGAATTTTTCGTAAAGCACATAAAAATCGTCGGGTATTCCGACGGCGATATCGTCAAGCATATTCATGTTCTCGATATGCACAATAAGCGGATTGTCCGAAGGACGTCCTTTTGCCGCGAAAATCTTGGCAACGGCAGCTCCGTCATAGGCGTTTGCGCCCAAGCCGTATACCGTCTCCGTCGGAAAGGCTACCGCCTGCCCGTCTTTTATAAGCTCCGCAGCTCTAAGCATTGCTTTTTTGTCGTTTGAATTTATTATTTCGGTCAACATATTTTATCTTACTGTCTTTATGATTTTATTTGTTCTTTTGAATTTTTTACAATAGATTAGTACTATAACCTACACGGCAAACATATTTTAGCGGATTTTTGCCTTATACAAGGCGCATTTGACGCCGTGTAGCGTAAGTTACACAAGGAAAATGCAACGCCGCATAAAGCGAAAAGACGCAAAATATATCGACGGATAGGTTATAGGACTAATCTAATAGACCTACTCATCTATACCTGTTCACCGAACAAGTCAATTATATTATATCATAAAACACGGACTTCGTAACAATTTTTTTTGCGGCTCACGGAGAGTATTTGTATCCCGTGGGCAAGCCGTCAAAAAAACTAAGCGTCGGCTTAGGGCTGCAAAAGGGCGTTTCATCAATTTTCTGCCGCCGCTTCCGCCTTTTTACGGAATCGCCTGCGGCGTGACAGATAGCCCCGTCTTGACGCAAATTCCCCTAAAAATCTACAAAATTGACCGACTGCAAGGCATTATCGGCTGATTTTAAGCAAAAAATCATGTAAAATTGCCCTTTTTTATTGACAAGATTTATGTGTTATAATATAATTAACGAAACGATATATTTATAAGCCGTCCTTATCTCCTTTTTTAATGCGGCTCTAAAAAAAACGTTATCAAAATTTAAAAAAATAGGATTGAAAAAAATTATGAAATGTTTGATTATCAATAATCCCGTAAGCGGTCATTCCAAATCTCCGGCAGAAATCGAAGAAATAGTAAACAGGTTAAAAACAAAATACGAAACCGTCGATTTGAAAGAAACTCTCGAAAACGTTACCTCCGAAAACATCGCCTGCGAAAACATCGGCAAATACGACGTCTTTGTCGTTTTGGGCGGCGACGGCACATTTAACGAAATGCTTCGCGGCATCGTCGGAAAGCCCGACCGTCCCGTTGTCGGATACATACCGAGCGGCACTGTAAACGACTTTGCGCGCTCGAACAAAATACCGCTCACCTACAAGGAAGCCGTAGAAGTCATCTTAAACGGCAAAACCAAGCTTAAAAGCACAATGTTCATCAACGGAATTCCGGCCTGCTACCTAATCGGTGCCGGTATGTTTACGTCGTCAAGCTACACGGCAAAAAACGAAGTGAAGAGAAAAATCGGCAAGCTCGCCTACTATCTCGAAATACTTTTTCACGACAAAGGACGGCACGGCGAACAGCTCGAAATCACCTTAGACGGAGAGAAACACAACTCGCTCTACACCTTTGTAGCCGGTCTTAACAACGCCCATATCGGCGGACTGCTTGTGACAAAGCAATACAACGACAACAAGGATTTCTTTTATGTCCTTTTGTCAAAGAGAAAAAAAGGCTTCTTTCCGCTCATCGTCAGTCTGCTCGCTATGGTGAGAACTTACCTGAAAAAAATAGAAAACATAAAGGATACAAAGCATATCGTCATAAGAAAGGTAAACTCTATGTCGGTCAAATCACTCACCAATACTCCATGGAATATCGACGGCGAAAGAGGTCCCGTCGGAGATGCGGAGATTACCTATCAGCAAAACACCTTTGAAATCTTCGTACCGTGATTTTTTGCTCGTAATATGCAAGCCGTCACTCTTTGCTTTTGTTCTCAGCCACGATATCCAAATTAAGGAGACCGTTTCATGCTTCCACACACCCAAAAACCCACCGAACTCGCGGAAGAACTTAATTCCGATTTAAAAACGGGCGTCAATCTCGACGCGCTTCCCTTTCTCACCGAAAAATACGGAAAAAATAAACTGAAAGAAACAAAGAAAAAAAGCTATCTGCGCAAGTTTTTTGAGCAATTCAAGGACGTAATGATAATTATCCTTTTGATTGCCGCCGCAGTTTCCTTTGTTCTCGCGGTACTCAACAACGAAGGTCTTAAAGAATTTTTTGAGCCTGCCCTGATAGTCCTTATAGTCATATTAAACGCCGTCATGGGCGTTTCGCAAGAAAACAAAGCGGAAAAAGCCTTAGACGCTCTAAAAAGTATGTCCGCTCCCCACGCAAAGGTCATACGCGGCGGCAAGGACGCCGTGATAGACGCCGAAGAGCTTGTTCCGGGAGATTTGATTCTCTTAGAAGCCGGCGACATGATTCCGGCGGACGCACGCCTTATCTCGTCATCGTCTTTAAAATCCGAAGAATCGGCTCTGACGGGCGAATCGGTAGCCGCCGAAAAAGCCTTTGACGCTCTCCCCGACGGCGGCGCGCCCTTGGGCGACAGGTCAAACATGGTCTTTTCGGGTTGCAGTATTACTTACGGTACGGCAAAGGCGATAGTCACTTCTACCGGAATGAATACCGAAATGGGCAAAATCGCCAATCTCTTAAACGACCAGACCGATTCCGGCACGCCGCTCCAAAAAAAGCTCGCCCAAATGGGCAAATATCTCGGCTTTGTCGCGCTCGGCGCTTGCGCGATAATCTTTTTGATAGGCTTGCTCTTCCATATCGACCCGCGCCAATTATTTATGACTGCGGTTTCGCTGGCGGTTTCGGCTATCCCCGAAGGACTCCCCGCCGTAGTTACTATCGTTCTCGCTATCGGCGTACAGAGAATGGTCAAACGCAATGCCATTATACGCCGTCTGCCGGCCGTAGAGACGCTCGGCTCGGCGTCGGTCATATGCTCCGACAAGACGGGAACGCTGACCCAAAACAGAATGACTCTCAAAAAAGCCTACCTTGACGGCTCGGCGGACGCCGACGATATAAGCCCGAATAATGACGATAATATCAGAAAGCTTTTGACCTACGCCGTCCTGTGCTGTAACGGCAGCGTCGTCAACGACAACGGAAAGGAAATTCATATAGGCGACCCTACGGAGACGTCGATTGTCGCCGCCGCACTGCTAAACGGAATAGATAAAGCTTCCTTATCGTCGTCATATCCGCGCATAGCCGAGCTTCCGTTCGATTCCGACCGCAAGCTGATGACGTCGGTCAACGAAACGGGCGGCAAACGCATAGCCGTAGTCAAAGGCGCGTTCGATATGCTTGTGCCGCGCTGTGTCAAGGGCGATTTAAAAAAAGCCGCCGCTATAAACGAAGCTTTGAGCAAGCAAGCACTCCGTATAATCGGCGTCGCCTATAAGGAGCTTAACGAGTCGGGCGACCTAAATATCGAAGAACTCGAACGCGGACTGACCTTTATGGGGCTTGTCGGCATGATAGACCCGCCGCGTCCCGAAGCCAAAGCCGCCGTAGACGAATGCCGCAGTGCTGGTATAACCCCCGTCATGATAACGGGCGACCATGTAATCACCGCGTCGGCAATAGCCAAAGAACTCGGCATATTAAAGGACGGCGGCGAAGCCGTCACGGGCGAAGAGCTTTCGCGTATGTCCGACGACGAGCTGCGCGCAAGAATAAGAAACATCGCCGTTTATGCAAGGGTATCCCCTTCCGACAAAATACGCATAGTCAAGGCGTGGCAGGACGAAGGCGAAATCGTCTCTATGACCGGCGACGGCGTCAACGACGCTCCGGCTCTAAAAGCCGCAGACATCGGCTGTGCTATGGGTATCACCGGCACGGACGTCGCCAAGGGGGCGGCGGACATCACCTTAACCGACGACAATTTTGCCACAATCATACAAGCCGTCAAGGAAGGGCGCGGCATATACGACAATATCAAAAAGGTCATAGGCTATCTGCTCGGCACGAATATCGGCGAAATTCTCACGGTGTTTTTTGCCATGCTGATATTCAAAATGCCGCCGCTCTTGTCTATGCAGCTTCTCTGGATAAATCTCGTCACCGACAGCCTGCCCGCAATCGCTCTCGGCATGGAACAAATAGACCCCGACGTCATGCTGCGCAAGCCTAAGCCGGCAAAGGAAGGCATTTTTGCTCACGGCTACGGAACAAAAATTTTATTACAAGGCACTATGTTCGGCGCATTGACGCTTTTGGGATATTGGCTCGGAAGCTATGTCACGGGCAGTCACGAAGGCGCGCAGACAACGGCATTTATCATTCTTGCTCTGACGCAAATCATTCATTCCTTCAATATGCGCTCCGACCGCTCGCTCTTTAAAATGAATCCTTTCTCCAACAAAAAGCTCAATCTCGCCGCTCTTGCAGGCTTTGCGCTAATGCTCTTTGTCATCTTTACGCCTTTCGTTTCGGACGCCTTCGGACTTGTACTGCTCCCCGTCAAGCTATATCTGATAGCTCTCGCAATAGCAGCCTTCCCGATAGTGGTCGTCGAAATCGTCAAGCTTGTCGAAAGAAAAGCAAAGAAAAAAGCCGATTCGGTGCAAGTCAAACAAAGATAAATTTAAAAAAAATTGTGTTTTTTAATATGATTACAATAACTGCGGCGACCGCCGCAATTTCACTCGGCTCTGCCGAACTTCACTGACGCAGTCAATTTCACTTGCCGCAAGGCAAATTTAGTTATCCCGACGCCGGTCAATTTCTCTTGCCGTATGGCAAAAAGCTATCCCCTATTCACCAAAATTTCCGCTATCCTTTCGTCGGGCGATATGCCGTCCGCATCGAAGACGATACTTTCTTTTTTTTGAAGCTCGACGTATTCGGGGTGTTTATCGGAGTCAAACGGCGAGCAATGAAAGTCCGTACCGATTGACTTTATCAATTGATTGCTATCGGCAAGCCCTTCTAAGAGCCGAATCCGTTCCGGCGAATATTTGTGATAATACGCTTCTATACCGTCTATTTTGTAAGCAATCATATAGCTTAAAAGCCCTATGACCTGCTCTTCTCTTATCTCTTTTTTACCGCCCCTTGTCACGCCGAAAGGGTGCGCCCATACGGCAAGACCGCCGCAGGCGTGGATTATCGCTATCCCTTCTCTTATTGACGGCTTGGCTTTTGCGTACTTGCGGTACTTTTCGGCGTTGAGAATTTTTTCGTAGCATTCGTCGCCGTTCGCGGCATAGCCTTTATTTATCAATTCCTTTGCTATCGTTTTACGCGCCGTAATTCTGCCGTTTATCGTCACGCGTTTGGATTCTATCTTGTAGCCGTCAGCGGCAAGCAAATCAAATAATTCGCGAAGCCTTACGTCCTTTTCGCCTTCAATCCGTATTAGCTCAGCCTGCATTTTTGCAATGTCCACGCCAAGTCCGAGAATATGCACCACCCACGACTCGTCCAAGCCGATTTCGCCGTCCGCAAAACAGCACGACAGCTCTATGCCGTCGATATGCTTTAAGCCGTGTCTCGCTGCCTGCTCCGCCGCTTCGGTATTACCCGACACTTGGTCGTGGTCGGTTATTGCAAAATATTTTACGCCTGCGTCCGCCAAGAGAGCGGCAATCTCGACGGGTGTTTTACCGCCGTCGCTGTGCGTAGTATGTATGTGAAAATTTACCTTTGATTTCATTCTTCCGCCCCCTTATATACTACCTTGACCGCCGAAAGAATAGTCAAATCTTCTTCGGCAATCTCTTTGCCGCAGGCATTTAGCCGTCCGAGCTTAACAGTCTTTAACTCTCCGTGATAGTCGCTGCCGCCGGATATAAGCAAGCCGTACTTATCCGCTATGGTCTTGTATTCGGCAAGCTCTTTTTGCCCGTGCGACGAATGAAAGACCTCTAAGGCGGTCAGCCCTACGTCTTTAAGCCGTTTTGCAAGGCTTCCGATTTTTGCAAAATCCCAACCGTATTCTTTCATAATCTCTATCGGGTGCGCCAGCGACACCGCGCCGCCCGCCTTTAAGACGGCTTCGATAACTCTCCTTGCGTCAGACTTAAACGACTCGGTATCCAAATCATCCAAATACCGCTCTATCAATTCGCCGACCGTTCCTTGAATACCGTTCTTTATCATCAAAGCGACTACATTCGGCTTGCCTACGACGACACGGTTTTTCAATTCGTCCTTATCGGCTTCGGGTAAAAATATTCCGTGCTTACTCTCTAAGTGATTAAACATCGCAAAGAGTTTCTCTCTACGCAAGCGGCTTCCGTTCTCGATAAGTTTTTTGATACCGTCGTTGTCCAAGTCAAAGCCGTAACCGAGCAAGTGCATTTCCGTGCCGTCAAATATCGACGACACTTCTATTCCCGTGACAAAATTTAACTTTGCTTCCGCACGGTTCAATTCTTCTATCATGGCAAAATTTCCGCCGGCAAAATCGTGGTCGGTTATCGAAAAGGTCGTTATTCCGTTGAGTATCAGCTTGCCGAGCAATTCCGAGCAAGTATCCGTTCCGTCGCTGTACCTTGTGTGTATATGCAAATCTGTCATATAGCATTTCTCCTTATTTTGGGTCCGCAACGACAAAAAAATACGCCGTTTTTGGTAACATAATCATATGTATTACATATAATATTATTAGATTTCTTGCAAAACTAACTTCACGCAAGCTAAGGCATAGCTTCCTGCTTCTGCCGAACTTTGCAAATCAATTACGCAACGCTAAGGCTTACGCACCTGTCATGTAAGGCTCGGCAGACACAAAAATCTGTACATTATCTATACAAATTTAGTTTTGCAAGAAAGCTATTAGTTTTGAATAAAAACGGAGGTGACTTATGTCTTTTTTAAATAACAATCCGAGACCGGAAAGGACTCCGGGTCCGATAAACGGAAACCCTCTCGGCGGTCTTAACGAACGGGTCTGCATACAGGTCAAAAAGGTTTTTGACGCCTGTATCAGGCAGGAAACACTCGAAAATGAAAATATTGTCGTCACGGCTTATGCGCCGACCACATCGACTCCGTCCGAGCCTTTCAGATTCGTCAGTGCCGCAAGCTCTACATATGTAGGTATTATCACAAATCTCGTCATAGAGCCGTTGAGCGACAACAAGGGCTGTTCCAGATGCAGATTTAATATAACGGTTCCGCTGAACGTCATTTTTGTCGACGCGGCAAACACACGCTACACGGGTACGGCAGACCTTACGGTCGCCGCCGATATTCTCCTGTTTATACCCGAACCGTCGATTATGCCGTTTGAAATCGATACGGTCGTCAACTGCAATTGTCCGGAAGGCTCTTATATAGGCGCAAATACCTTTAACGTAACCTGCTGCCTGACAATAATCACAAAGGTCGTCATCGAGGTCGAGCTGCTTGTTCCGTCATACGGATATTGCTTCATACCGCCTTGTCAGGAATTTACCGAAGAAGTATGCACGGGCGCATTCGATTTGCCGTTGTTTCCGTCGGGCGGCATAAGAAGGTAATTTTTGTGCTTGAAAGCAAATATAAAAAAGACGCAATTTTTCGCGCCTTTTTTATTTTTTACTTGTAGTTGCCGAATAAATACAAGCGCACACATTTTTTTGACGGCAATATATAAGGCAAAAAGACGCAAAATATGTCGGCGGAGAGTAGGAAGAGTCAAATACTATTTTATATTTTTAACGGGATTTTTTATCGTAAAGTCGTCGGTATAAAACCTATTGCCGACGGATGCGTAATAATTTGTAAGCTCCATTATTCTCAACAGACAGGTGCTTATAGGGATTATAATCAACAAAATAAAGCCGAAGGTCGTCAGCGTAAAGGTCAAAACGCATATCGTCATGACGGTATAGAAGCACAACGCCGTCGTAAACTTATTGCCAAAGACCAGACGCGTGTTGTCTTTAACGCTCTTTTTGAGAGCGTCGCCTACCTTGTCGCCGTTCAAAATATTAGGCAGCCAATCCGCAAACAAAACGAATTTCAGCGACAAAAGCAATATGCTTATCAATATGGCAAAGGTCGCCGTAAAGAAATTGATAAACGGCGCGGTATAGCGCACAAAAAGCGCGAGCAAAAGGAAAATCACGGCGGTCAACGCTCCCGAAATCAAAACTTTGAGCGCGGCATAACCGTAAGACTTGCCCGCCATCAATAAATATTTCGGCATGAGTCTGCTTCTCAGCTTAGACGACATATAGTCGTTCAAAAGCGACGCGGAAGCATAATCAAAGGTAGCCTTAAAAAATCCGACCAACAACATCAAAAACACGACGTAACCGTAGCTAAAAAAAAGCTTGCCGGTATGCTGCCGAATAATTTCAACGACGCCGTTGTATATATCGGTATATTCTTCTGACGCCTTGGCGATATTTCCGTCGCGCAGCAAGCCGTTTGTGACGTCGCTCACTTCGTCTATATAGCCGTCGGCTTCGATTTCTTCGTAGACAGGTTTTAGGGTAGGTACAAGTATCCCCGCGCCTATGGCGGCGGCGGCAAGCAGGATACATACGGAATATAAAAAGGTTTTAAAGACCAAACCCAAATTAGACAACAATATCGATACGGAATATTTCAAATACATAATACAATCCTTTATTTTTAAACCGTCGGACACTTCATAAGTTTATTACGATAAGCCGCGAGCCGCCCGTCAAAAAGCCTGCGCTTTTACATTACGTTATTGCGGCGATTCCACAGACTGAGCTTCTTTAAATCCTCTCTCTCCTGCCCCGAAACATCATAGTAAACGGTATTGATAAGCACGGGACAATATACCCCGACAAAGGTCAAAAATATTATATTGACGATTTTTTCGAGAGCGGTTATTTTGAAGAGCGTAAAAACTATTATAATGACTTCGTACACAAGCACGGGGAGTATCACGGCGGCGGCTATTTCCCATTTGCTGCGTTTGAGCCTAAGGATATTACCGAGTGCCGAAAAAGGCTTTGTGCCTGTATAAATCATAAACGCCGGCCATATAATAATCATAGAAAAAATCGCCGCCAACAGCAATACCGCAAGCAGCAAAGATACGCAGGTAAGTACAAAAGCCAAGCCGGTAAGACCGTTAGAAACTACGACCCAGAGATTGATGAAGAGTGCCGCTACAAAAAGCATAAATTCCGCGCCTACGACGGAAAAGAAGATAAAGCAAAGATACGCAAAAAAATTGTTATTGATACTTCTGCCGAATTGCACATAATGAAAGTCGCCGACGTGCATATCGCGTTCTATAATCGCCGAAGTATAACTGAGCGTCAAGGCGGCGACAATGAGCGACACGGGCCAAAGCGCGGCAGACGGCACGGTCAATCCCGTGACGTTGATAAAAATATGCCAAAAGTCGTTTTCTACGGCAAAAAAATCAAATAAAAACTCGTTTAAGGTCGGAAGCGGCGCAATAAAGCCCATCAAAACGGCGGGCAAAAATGTAAAAAATGCCAATTTCCAAAACTTATTTTTATTTTTTAAGTAGTTGAAAGTATAATGAATATATTTCATAGTTTTATTATATCATAAATTTAAAAAAAATAAAATAGAATTTTCATTCAAGATTTATTAAAGAGCGATTTTTACAGCTTTTTTTATAAATAAAAAAAACGACCTAAAAACAAACGTCTGAAAGTTTTTGATTCGACGCATAAATTTTATATGTTTTTGTTGATAAAATCCGCCATGATTTCAAGTGCTTTTGCGGTGTCGGGAGCTTTTTTGTTCATCGTAAAGCCGTGTTTCGCATTCGGGAAGTCATGAAGCTCGACGGAAGCTCCGGCGTCTTTCAGCATACCGCCGTACCTTACTCCTTCGTCGTGAAGCGAATCCCGTCCCGCGACAATCAGCAAAGCCGGCGGCATTTGAGATAGCTGCTCCGACGATGCAAAAACAGGCGAAGCATAAGGCGACGACGCGTCTTCCCGTTCGACATAGCAAGCGTTAAATGCCTCCGCCATTTTTGGCGGTATAGCCTTTTTTGGTGTCGGCTTGTCAAAAGGGTCGGTATATAAATCTAACGGCGGATAATCCAGCAGTTGAAGCTTAAAGGACAAATCCCCCTTTTCCTTCGCCCGAAGACAAGTGACCGCAGCCAAATTTGCGCCTGCGCTGTGTCCCCCGATACCTATGCGGCTCGCGTCGATTTTGTAGGCTGCGGCATTGTCGGCATAGTGCTTGATAACGTCATATACCGCTTCTACGGCGATAGGATAAGGCCTTTCGGGGGCTTTGGGATAATCGATACTGATTATTTTTACCTTTGTCTTTTCTCTCAGATAAAGGTTCATAGGCTCGTCGATATCGGCGGACAAAAGAATAAAACCGCCGCCGTGCATATCCGCATACAGCGGTTCGATACATTGCCTATCGAAGCCGTATTCTAAAACTCTTATCTTGCCTTGCACCGTATCGACAAACCTTTCTTGTCCGACAAGCTTAGGCTTAACGGGGTTTATTTTTGTAATAAACGCCATAGCGCGTTTTATGAGCAATCCTCTTTTAATCATCTTGTCACGGGTCATCTTTCTCTCCTTTTCACAAACAAATCAAAGCTTAGGCTTTAATTATAGGTCTTTTTCGTGAAAATATCAAGGGGAAGACCGCACAAATGAGATGAACTTTTAAGAAATGTTCCCGACGCTATCCCGTTATTTAATGATAATACCGATACTTTTGGCGTTTTTGGCTTTTAGGGATATTCTTATATCGTATAAGTTGTTTTCGTCTATATTAAGCCTTACGTCTATGCTCGGCGGAATGATATCGAAATAATTTTCCAATACTCCGTACACGTCGCTTTTCAATACGTCTTCGAGTCCCGACGGCGATTTTATTTTATCTATCATGAGAACATTTTTGAGCCGTCCGGCGGTTTTATTGGCTTCCTTCATAATTTCCCCACTACTCCGTGAAATCTAAATCTTGCCGATTGCGGTATCAAAACATTTTTCTTATCTTGACTTTGAGCTTGCCGAAAATCCCCCTGTAATCGTTTGTACAGTCGTAGATGTGCCGCTTACCGCTCGAAATGTTTTCGGCGAGTATCATTATCGCCTGCTTGACCTCGCATTCGGTCGTGTGGCGCATGATATCGGATTTTATGCTTATGCTGTCGTCGTCCGGCACTACGCCCGTCGGCGTGCATTTAAGCAATCTCGAAATGTCCCCCGCCGTCATCATCTCACCGTTGACCACCATATCGCCCCGAACGCGGTTGACTATCAGACCGATATTGAGCAGCGGATAACCGTTCAAAAGAGCCATAACCTTATCGGCATCTCTGACCGCCGATATATGCGGCGTAGTGACGACATAGGCTTCGGACGCGGCGGCGACGGCTCTGTGAAAGCCGGAGTCTATACCGGCAGGGCAATCGATTATCACATAGTCAAAGCCGGTTGAGAGAGTATCGGTTATGCTCTTAAAATTTGACGCCGTGATATTCGCCGTGTCATAATTGTGAAAGGACGGAAGCACATACAAGCTCGGAAAATCCGCGTCCTGTATGAGAGCCTGTTTTAGGCGGCATTTCCCCTCCACTACATCGGCTATATCGTAAGTCACCTTATTTTCCATACACATGACGACATCGAGATTATTTAGACCGATATCCGCGTCCACCATCACGACCTTGTTGCCGAGTATAGACAAAGCTATACCTATGTTCGCGCACATAGTGGTTTTTCCGACTCCGCCCTTTCCTGATGTGAATACTAATTTACGCCCCATTCAAAGCCTCTCTTTTTTTGAAAAAACGTCTTTTTTGCTTTAAGTCCGCATACGTTGTAACCAAAGCGTTTTTTGCGTTCCGTGTTTAAATTGCCGTCCGCGCTTATTTTTATCTTATTGCGACATAAAATCAGGGCAACGGAGCGCGAATCGAAAAGTATAATGTATACCCTTAGGCTAAGCCGTCAAATTTTCCGGTCAAAATCAAAGCGGACATTCTGCGGCAAGCCGCGCATCGCTCCGCGCCGTGCCGCCTTAGCCGTAATATCCGATTTTTTCTATCGCCGTCAAAATAAAATGCTTATTTGAAGGCTTTCCCTTTCTCATATCTATCGTCGAACCAAATTCGTTGTTCAAGACGTCGACGTCGCCTTTGAGCCACGCCGATGAAACGGCGTTCTGAATATCTTTTTCTATCGTCGACGACGATTTGAGATATTTCTCCGCGAGAAGAAGATATCCGTTTTTTGATAAGGGCAAAATATCTACGCCTTCGATACCCATTTTTATCAGGTCCACAAGATATTTATATCCTATTTTGTTAGGTATAAAGCCCAAAGATAATAAATAGTTGGATATTTTGCAATTCATGCTCGTCCTTATACCTTCAAAATTTTTTAAAAATCCGTCCCTTCGGCGCGGATATTTCACGGCTGCCCGATATCACGCAGACAAATCTATTATAAATTATTTATGTACAAAAAAATTATTCATTTATGCCGTAATATAAAAGCTTTTGGCGATTTTTACATTATTAATAGTAAATAAAAACAATTTTTATGCTATAATAAAAATAAAGAAAGTCAATCTACTTAGCGGGTATTTAAAATGCCGTCACATCTTTTTTAAATAATTTTACGGCGAGGTATTTATGGACAATTTTTCTCTCTCAATCGAATATGAATTAAACGGCGTCAAGTATTCTCAAACTGCGCTCAATACGGAACACTATGACATAGAATACTCTATAAAAGCCGACCGTTTGCAAATGTTTTTGACGACAAAGCTACCCTGCTCGCTCAAAAAATTTGCGCTCTTATACACAATAGACCGCCTTCAAGACGAGCTTTTTTATTCCAACGGATATTCCGCATGGACTACGTCGCGTGAATACGGTATCGGCGACAAGCAAACGGGCGTGACGCCTATCGCCGAAATTCACCCTAAGCTCAAAGCTCTCGCGGCTGTCTCCGGCGATTATTTGTTTGTGGATTATCCCAAAAAGAAAGGTCTTTTTCACAGCTTTACCTACTGCTATTTCCGTCACGGCAGCGAAGTACGGCTATTAGGCTCGCTGTCCGAAAGAGAAGGCTTTACGATTTTTAAGCGCGACATGAACGTCGGCTCTTTTGTCATAGAAAAAGACGTCGAAGGGCTGACCTTAGACGGCAAATACAAGGTCTTTGATATAGCCATCATCTCGGGCGAATACGACGACGTTTTTGACAAATATTTTTCGGCGTACGGAATAAAGGATTTGAAAATCAAAGCTATGTCCGGCTATACAAGCTGGTACAATTACTTCCAAAAAATAGACGAGGATATAATACTCCGCGACTTAGAAGGCTTGACAAAGGTCAAGGACAAAGCAAATATTTTTCAAATTGACGACGGCTACGAAACCTTTGTCGGCGATTGGCTCGACCCTAACCCGTCAAAATTCCCGAACGGAATGGCGTATGCCGCTCAAAAAATCCACGACGCAGGCTTTCTCGCCGGACTGTGGCTCGCTCCGTTCAATGCCCAAAGAGCTTCAAAGCTCGCGGCACAGCACCCCGATTGGCTGATAAAAGACAATAAGACCGGCAAACCCCTGCTCGGAGTGGTCGCATGGAAAGGCGCGTACAGCCTTGATATCTACAACGAAGACGTTCGCAAATACATAAAAAATGTTTTTGACGTCGTGACCGGCGAATGGAAATTCGATATGCTCAAACTCGATTTTCTTTATTCGCAATGTATGCAGCCCAGAAACAACAAAACACGCGGAACGATTATGTGCGAAGCTATGGAATTTTTGCGCGAATGCGCAAAGGACAAGCTGATATTAGGCTGCGGCGTTCCGCTCGGCGCGGCATTCGGATATGTCGATGCCTGCCGCACGGGCTGCGACGCCGACCTGACCTACAAAGGAAGATATTACAACACCTTAGGTGTCAACGCCGAAATCATCTCCACCCAAAATTCTATCAACAACACAATCTTCCGCCGTCACCTAAACGGCAGAGCCTTTTGCGGCGACCCCGACGTCTTTTTTCTCCGCAACGACAACATCAAGTTTACCGAAGAACAAAAGCTTCTTCTCGCACGCATAAACAATTTGTTCGGCGGCGTTCTCTTTGTTTCCGACGACATCAACAAGTACGACCCAAGACAAACCGAAGCTCTTAAAAACGCCTTTACAAAACGTGCTTCAAAAATCATCTCCGCCGAATACATCTCCCAACAGGATATAAAAATAACCTTTGCCGAAGACGGAACGGAAAAAGAATTATACTTCAATCTCAAAACCGGAGAGATATACACCGGCTCGGCTCTCGGTTTTTAAAAGCAAATATCCCCTATTCTCCCGCACTTTTCGCCTAAAATTCATTCAAATGTAATAACAAACTACTACCTTCCATTAACAAATATTTTTTTATATGAATAGGATAAAATATATGGAGCAATCAAAAACCGCCGATAGAGGCTTGTTTCATATGTGTTATTTACAACGGAGGTAGCATGAATAATTTTAACAAGATATATCGCTGTAAATATTGCGACGCCGAAATCAATATGAAGTGCGGTTGCGACGCAGGCTATTACATTTCTTCTCCCGTCTATCCGAACGGACCGCAAGGTAATGTCCAAATTCCGGGAAAACCTTTGTGTCCGACGCCTAAATGCTGCGACCAAAAAACACTTCCGCCGTGTAATCCCTGCCCCGTCGGACCGCCGGGACCGCAGGGCGCGGAAGGACCTATGGGTCCGAGAGGTATCAAGGGCGAACAGGGCGAAGCCGGACAGCAAGGAATACAAGGCTGTGCCGGGCCGATAGGACCAAAGGGTCCGTCCGGCTCTAAGGGTATGCCCGGTCCGCAAGGTATTCGCGGCGACATAGGGCCGCAGGGCGACCCCGGCTGTATCGGGCCGCAGGGCGTAAAGGGCAATCCCGGTCCGCAAGGACCGACGGGGTCGAGAGGTCCTATCGGACCTAAGGGCGACCAAGGTCCGAGAGGACCGCAAGGTCCTGCCGGACCGGAAGGACCGTCAGGACCGCAAGGACCTAAGGGCGACTTCGGAGAGGCAGGACCGGAAGGTCCGACAGGAGCTATGGGACCTATGGGTCCGGCAGGCACGCAGGGCTGTCCCGGACCGATAGGGCCGCAAGGACCGCAAGGCGACGCGGGACCGACAGGACCGGAAGGTCCGATGGGTCAAGTAGGGCCGCAAGGACCTAAGGGAGATCAAGGCATTCCCGGTCAAACGGGTCCTGTCGGACCGAAAGGCGCGACGGGGACACAAGGCAATACGGGGGCGGTCGGACAGCAAGGCTTAAAGGGCGACCCCGGTCAAAAGGGAGATGCCGGTCCGCAAGGACCTCCGGGCGACCCTGCCGAAAAGTTCTTCCCTGAATACGGCATGATGACAAAAAACGGAGTTGAAATCATATCGGAAGGCGGCTCTCTAAAATACGATTGGAAGGATGCGGACGGCTTCGGCACGGAAGACCTTACGCGTTTTAACAGCGGTTCTGGAAACAAAATCATGAGAATATCGTCCTATATCGACGTCTTTCACATTGTTTTGGGAGAACCGTACTTGTGTTTGTCGATTAACGGCGATATCGTAGGGAGAAAAATAAGGATAATGTCACCCGGTCAATACTGCATTGAAACCATTTGCTTTGTCCCCGAGAATGCCCTTATCGAAACAAAAATTTCGGACGGAAGCATTCAGCTCACAAGCGAAACAAACTCCTGTTTTTTATGTAATACTGTCAAGTACGTTAAGTGATTGAGCTTAAAAAAGACTTAGGAAAATATTTTAATACAAAAAAAAGGTATCGGATGACGATACCTTTTTGCTTATGTAATAATCTAAAAGACCTTCGCCGTCGGCTTTTTTAAGAGCGGCGGTAGCTCGCTTGCTGCCTTTTGTCGGGCGGCGGCGGAAAGGTCGGCGGCGGCAATTTTTTTGCAAGTGCCTTTTGGCGTTCTCTTTTTTTGCGGGCGCGGCGGCTTTCTTTTTTTGGCGGCGGCGCGGTATAGCCGTCCATACGGTCGTGAAGGTTTTCGACCGTGCGGATATTCTTTACCGCTTGGTCAAAGACACTGTGCTCGTGCATTCTTTGCATAAAATACGAATTGGCGTTTTTTGCGTTTGCCTTCTTGATATTATTGCGTTCTACGACATGACGCAAGCTGCTGTAAAGCCCAGTGCTTTTTTTGTTGTATATGTAATAAAAATCTATGCGCGACCTGATGACCGCCCTGTTAAGGCTTGCCGGCGCGCCGTTGACGTCGCCGCCGGGATTATAGCCGTCTATCTCGACGTTTGTATATGCTTGTCCGTTGATTCGGTCTTTGAGTCCGTTCAATGCGTTTTTGTCGCCGAAGCGTCTTTTTTCTTTTTTGCTTCTCCTGACGTCGGAATCGGTTATCCCCGCCAACAGCTTGTCCACATAGTCGTCGTTGTTGTCGTTGATAAGCCCCGAACGCACCATGTCGTTCAGGTCGCCGTATGTGATAAAATTGCTGACGGTTACAAATATGGCAAGCCTTGCAAAGCGGTCGGGCGTCAAGCCGGCAGCCATATAAAATATCGCCGCCGCCGAATCGATAATCAAGACCCAATACTCCGCCCTGCCGTTAATCTGCGCCAATAACACATTCAGGCATATCAAAGCAAGTGCCAAAATAAACAAGAGCGCGATATTCTTGACGCGCAAAAAAAGTCCTCTGAATGCAAAAAAGAAGATTGCCGGAAAAAAGAGATACAGCACCGCGCCTAATTCCGCCTTGAAATAAGCGAGATAAACATAAAACGCAAATAAGAGCGAAATAGCTATATAGACAAAACGCAGCTTCGTCGTAATTTTTTGTTTGACACGTTCGATGTCGTCAAGCTTGACCTCTCCAAAAAAAACACTCTTTTTATCATTTTGGCTTCTCACTACAACTCTGCTGTTTGTAATGTAAAAATTGACGTTCTTTTTTTTACCGGAATCCAGAACGTCTATATTCTTGAAGGCTTTGATAAAAAGCTCGTTTTTTTTCAAAAATTTTCTTTTTGCCATTTTGTCCCCGACTCGCCGCTATCCTTTGCTTCGTTAATTAGACCTCTTCAATGACTCAAACCGTGATTTAAAAAGTCTAATTTTTAATATTATACCATATATTTCCGTTCTTGTCAAAAATTGTTATAAATATTAATTTAAAAGTTTAAAAGACGAAAAATAGAACATGATTATCCACATTTCGTAGTTAAGCATTTTAGCCATGTACTTTATTTTTTACTATTTAAAAACAATATCTTCTTCGGCACTGTAGTAAATATTGATCCTACTATCAACGTTAACTCTGTTAACAAGCCATCCTCTAAGTGAGCATTGATTGATAAAGTCTTCTATTCTATTAACACCATTTATTTCTCTTAACGTAACAACTAATCCAAATATAATCCCATTTCCAAATTTTTGTTCTGTTCGTTCTTTAGTTTTTACGCTCAACCCCCACATTTTACTATTATAAACTTTCCTTGCTCGTATATTATCTGTAAAAGCTTCTTTCACCTGCTTAACATTGTCCCATTTTCGATAAAATTTTCTTGCATTAGATTCAAGAATATAACTACACTCGCAAGCACTTTGAGCGTTTTCATTTATAGACTTAATACCATCTTCCTTAACTCGACCAAAATATATATCTAGCTCAGTATTTGTGTAATCCACGCCTTGATTTCTCGAACAATGCGGAAAATAGCATAATGTTGCCCTTGCTATAAATGGAAATTTATCTTCGTTTATAGGAACTGGTAAATTATAAGTATAGGTGTCGTACTTTTCTGACACAATTGATAAAACGAATCGTATCTCCTCATTTTTAGACTTAATAATATCATCAATTCTTATAGGGACCACGCCATGCCCCACTTCAATAGATGGATCTTGTTCATCTGTCCACCCTGAAGCAGAATCTATTATTAATGCTTTTGCAATCTCTCTACTTAATCCCATAACATTAACCAAATATGCCATTTTTCGAGATATCCAAGGCGCGGCAATAGACGTACCAGAGCTAAACCCTTCTCCTGTAGGTGTACAAACTCTTATTTTCTCATTTAAATCTCCACCATAATAACTAACATCTGGTTTACAAAAAAACGAAAGAACTGGTCCCGTCCTAGTATAGCTTGCAGGCTTATTCTTGAAGTTTACGGAATTTACTACTAGAGAATTTATTGAATCAGCTGGTGAGCCAATTCGATTTGCGACCACACCATTTTGTTGCTTGTTTGTGCCAGCCACTATGAAAATAACATCATTCTCATATTGAATTTTGTCTAATATTGCGGCTTCCGGAGATATAAAATTATTATTTATCTCTATTGCCGAGCCTAAAGATAGATTCCATACCTTTATGTCCTTATTCTGTAATACTATTTCTTCTATTTGTTTTAAGATAGTAAAAGAACTAAATTTTTTCCCTACTGCAACGCCAAAATGCCTAGCTCTAAACCGCCCACAACCATCATCCATCTTAGGATTCAATGTCGGACCATCTACAATAATTGACGAAACTGATGTCCCATGATAATAATCTGCCGCCTCAATCGTAATATCCTTGCTCACCATATTTATGGATTCTACCCATGCTGAAAAATATACTCTCTCATCAAATAATGTATCAATTACACCAATAACTGGTTCGTTTTTGGGCGACGGTATAGTGACGATTCCCCTGTCTTCTTCACTTTTACTAAAATCATCTCGATCTAATAATGAGATATCAGTAACAGCCATTGAAATTAAATATGGAGCTTTCTTCTTTAGTAATGATAACTGATCAGGATTTAACAACACTGTAGTGTTGCTCATAATATTACCTGGGGTTATTGAAATACCAAGCCTTTTCATCAATTCAATTGTATCCGTTTTAGTCTCATATAGTGTTATGATTGCATTTTCTTGAACTTCGTCTATATCCTCATCCACATAAAAACTATCAACAAAATAAACATCCTTAATTATTGCAGTAAAATCGCTTTTTGTTATTAAATCACTTTTAAGTGCAATAATGTTTTTGTTGACCTTTTGTACATCTGCACTTGTTATTTTTCCATCAAATTGCATTTTTACGATATCCACGACCAACTCAAAACGTTTTATACTATCTGCAAATATGCTCAAATCAATATAATGTGTAATAATATGCCTGGTGGGAATATACTTAGTAAATTTCGCACCCACTATAGAACTATTAGCTGTAACTGAACTTCCTTTTGAAAAAATATTTTTTATTCTATTGCTTTTTGCTATGACATCTTTATAGCGCACACTTATCAGTGCACCCGGTAAAAGATTTTGATTGCTCCAAAAAGAAAAAACAGCATCAAGATCTTTTTTTAATGATTCCAATTGCTCTAATAAAACAGTTTTTCCTTTAGGAAGTTCTGCTGCACCTGGCTTAGAGTTATTGCTCTTTTGTTGAAATGTTCCTTTTAATTGCAATAAGTCATTCATCATATCCCTCCACATTTAACTCTCTTGAAACTTGACTTTTCGAAATACCTGTAAGAATTTCAATTTCTCTTACTGTAAATCCCAAAGTTTGCATTGCCTTTATGTCATTTACTATCTTTTTACTATCTACACTCTTAAAAATGCGTTTAAGATAATCGCATTCACTACTTGGATCACTAAATGCTATTGAAATTTTCAACAAATTTTTCAGTTCGCCAGGATATGGTATAGGTTCTAAAAGACCAATTATTTTCTTTAATAACCGAGAATTTCGCGTGACAGATTTATACTTACTAAGTAATTCATTTGTTATTACTACAGCAATTTCAAGCAAATCTTCCCTAGAATACCTATTGAAATTTATCACCGCATCAAACCTTCTAACTAGTGCTTTATCAAACGAACTATATAAGTTAGTTGTTGCAATTAAAAGAATACTATCATTTAACCCGTCCAGCCACTTTAATATTGCTGAAGTTGCCCTGCCCATTTCTCGCAAATCGTTGGAATTAATTCTGTCTATTGCAATGGCATCAATCTCATCAAACAATATAACGGCCCTATCAGGATGAGATAAATTTTCAATTTCTTTAAATAAAGCAGCTATATTTTTCGAGGTTTGACCAAGTTTACTATCAACAACTGTTTCAAAGTCAACTATGAATAAATCTCTTTCAAGTATACGAGCTATATGCTTAACCGTTTCAGTTTTTCCAGTACCAGGCGCCCCTTCAAATAAATATTTATTAACACCCACTTTGCGATTTACTGCATTAACAATCCCTATAACGTCATCTTTTATTAATTCAGGCAAAGGTAAAGGATGGTTGATAAGCTCAAGCTTTCTGAAAAACGATAAATCATTTTCCTCAATCTGCGGAGAAAACGTGTTGGCATCCGATAATAATGCCATTATATATTGTGAAAGCTGACTTTCTCCCATGTCATCAAAAAATTTTGCAATTTCATAAGCTTCATTTCGAAAGCCTGCATCATTTTTCTCGGAATAATATTTTATTAGATTTATAACATTTTTCTTTTTCACTTTTATACCTCTTTGTTTCATTATACTTTTTTGGGGACAAAATGTCAATGTTTTGGGACATATTTTTTATTTTAGCGTAAAAAAACTTTATTAAACTATTTATTTTAATACAATTATTTAACCTGCTTAAACATATAAATCATTTATTCGTCAAAGAATTTCTATTCTTTTTATAAAAAAATGACAGCTACTTCTGACTATCATTGCTTAATCAATTTATTTTATATTGTTTTCTGGTATCCGCACTTTACACATGAATGAAAAAAAGACGACGTAAAGTTGCCTGGCGTGATTTAACTGGCGCCTCATTTTCAGGCATGAAAGCGTTTTTTTAGCTCCGTCACCAAAAATTTCCAAGAAAAAATAATGTTGCTCAAAAAGACAAGTATGCAGACAAAAAAGCAAATAAACGAAGGTATTCCCTCTTCTATCACGTTGCCCAAATACAATACGGTCGGTATGACGCCCAACAAAAGCACAAAAAGCTCGTATATGATATAGTCGTGAAAATTATGCACCCTTATAAAAATCAATATTCCGTATATCAGCGCGCTTACGGCATAAATAATCGGCAGAACGTATTCAAAGACCCACGTCATTTGCGGCCCGTCAAAAACAAACCGCATAGCGACAAAAATCAGAGAAAGCACTATCGTCTGAAAAAAAAGCTTTTTGGAAATATCACTCTTAGAAAGTATAGTATTTTTGATTAATACATAGACATAGAGCAACACGGCCGCGACCACAATCGACCAATAATAGGTTTTCAAAAAGATATTGATAAAAAGACAAACAAAGACCGTATTAAAAAAAACAAACCAAAAAATCTTATCGAACGAGATTTTTTTGAGCGGCACACCGATTTTTTTTATCGGAAAAACGCCCGACGTATCGTCGCCGCGTTCGAGCTTATTGTGGCAGAGCGGACAGATATCGACCTCGCCGCGCACCTCTATGTCGCAATTATAACAACGGCTCATTTTCCCCACTTCCTTTTGTTTTTGCTGTCGCTCCCGAAAAGTCTTTTAATTCGGCATAATTGCTTGTCAGCGTCAAGTCCGCCCCTTCGCCCGTCATGACCGAAAAGAAGAACCTTATGATATCAACGTCATTGCATCTCCGTGCAAAGGTTATGGATATCTCGTCCTTACAGGATATAACCGCACAATTCAACGTCGCGTTTTGCGTCGGAATGAGTGCCATATTGATATGCCGCACATAAGGCTTCATTGATTCGGGTATGTCTATGACGCCGGGATTTGTCAAAATAGCCGTACTTGACCTAAATGTCGAAATGATTTTTTTGCCGCTTCTAAAAATGATGAATTTTAACGGCAATGGTATGAGCTTGATAAACATATTTTTGTCGAGCTTGACCATGCCGGCGACCTTTTTGCTGATTGCCGACGGGTCAACGGCGTTTGCCAGCCGTGCCTTTACGCATTCGATAAAATAATCGAATTTTAGCGACGGCTCTTTGACCTCCGCTATTGCCGTTGTGATAAAAGAAAAATTTCTCAATGTTTCCGAATTAAAAATCTTTCTCAGATTTATCGGAATCAAAAGCTTTATCGGGCGTTTCTTTGCATTATTGTTGGTCATATATATAGAATACATAAAAAGACCGCAAAGATATTCCGTCACGGTAGCACCGTATTTTTTGGCGGCGGCTTTGACCGACGCGACCGAGCAATGTCCGTTGATTATCCCGATAGCCGCGTCTTCTAACGGCGCGCCATTTATCGAATAGCCCTTCTTGCCCAAGATGTCGCCCAGCTCTATATCCTTTATCGGCACGCGCTTATAATTGTTTAAAAAGCTGTCCTCTATCTCGCCGCCCGACGGCGGAGCGTCTAATGCCTTTATCAGTCCTTCGCCGCAGACCTTGTAGCCGGATATCTCCAAGTATCTAAAAATAACGGCTTTTGTAAATTCCACACCGCCCTTTCCGTCGGTAACGGTGTGATTAAAATCCAACGAAATGACGTTTTTGTGATAGCAGACTCTAAAAATATAGTTGTTGTTGGCATGAAAATCTATCTTGTCAAGCCTGACGTCCTTGTCCTTAAAAATCACCGGCAACGTGGCGTTTTCCTCAAAGAAATACCAAAAAAGCCCCTTCTTCATTCTGACCTTAAAGGACGGATATCTCGGCAAAACATCTCTGACGGCACGGTGCAATATCACCGGGTCTACCGCCCCGTTCATCTCAAAGGCAATCCTAAAAATATTCTGACCGTTTTCGCTGTAAATCATAGGATAGATTCGCGCCGAATTGTCAATTTTTATCCACTTCAAAACGTCATGTTCCATATTAGAATTATTATACACTTTTATCGGTTTGAAAACAATCAAAAACCGCTCAAATAAATTATTTATCCGAACGGCTTTACATAATGCCCTATCGGCGTCTTTTTAAAGTGTTTTTGCCCGTCCGCATTATTTTTTTGCAAACGATAAAATAAAATACGCCGTCAATATGTTTGACGGCGTATCTAAGTTTTTTTGATTTGTTACAGTCTTATATTTTATTATTTTTATTTTTCTTACGCATGATAAACATCAACGCGCCGATGACGTTTGCCGAACCGAAGAGTGACCAGAGCCATATGCTCTTGATGTCCTTAGTCTTACCGAAGGCTATCTCTATCGT
>JAITOU010000043.1 GCA_031289755.1 Clostridiales bacterium | reverse complement strand
ATTTCATCGATGTCGTTTTCGTCAAAGGGATTTGTTCTCGTTTCGGGAATAGATAATGTAAATCCGTTGATAAATATTATCAGCCTTTCCATTAACTCGAGCTTGCCCCGATAAAAATCTGCGTTTGCTTCTAACTGCGTTATCTGCAACTCCGCCTGATAGCCGTCTATCTCGATGAGTACGTCTCCCGTGCTTACTCTCTGACCTTCCCATACATATATCCGCTCTATCGCTCCCGATACCCTGTTCATGATATTTGTCTTGTCACCGCTCACTGCTATACCCGTCGCATTGACGATAGAAGTCTTAACAGAGAACGCCGCTAAAAACATTATCGCTATCATGAATACAAGCGTCAAAAAAGTTATTATTCCCCCGAAAGCCGGCGGCTTTCGGTCATAAATGAGTGCGCTTTCTTTTAACTCGTTAAAGGTATAGATTTTACTCATTTTTCGCTTCTCCGCTCTCGCTCTTAACGGGCATAAATACGTCGGCAAGTAGCTTGTTTTCTTCCTGCTCCAACAAAATCATATATGTTTCGCCCGTCAATTCGATATCGTTTTCGTAGGCGAATAAATTTAATTTTTGCGTAGCAAAAGGTAATTGCTCATAATTGTCGTTAAATCTCGCCATAAGACAGTTTTCAATACGAATTTCTTTTTCAAATTTATACGGTATCTCTAATTGCACTTTATCAGTTTTTAATTGCATCATTAGCCGACTGTCGATAATCGGTTTTTTGTTTGAGTCTAACCCCATTATACCCGTAGAGAACATTATCAAAGGTCCTTGCGTTTCATAGCCTTTTGCCTTGAGCCAATTTTGTAACATCACTATTTGCTTTTCTTGTGAGAAAAGTTCCTTTTCAGGAACCTTCCTCGATAAGACATTTGTTAGCTTTAATATTTTACTTTCTCTAAATTCTATTTTTGGCATAAATTTTTCATTCTTCTTTATTTTTTATTGATTGTCCTGTTCTTTTTTCGCTTTGTATTTCAAATATTCGTCTGAAATTTTTTTATTTCTTGATAAAGCCACGACCACAAAAACTGCAAATATTAAAAAAGAAAAGAAGTTAAAGACATTTTCTCCGCGATGGACAAAATACTCAAAATACATTATATCCGTAAAAGCTAACACAAAGAAAAATGATTCTAAAACAGAATATTTTATCTTATCTTTTAAAAAACTATAAGCACTAATGTTTTTTTGTATGTTTACATATATCACAATCAACCCTAATAAAGTACTTATTGCGAATGAAATAGCAACATCTATAATCATGATTTTAGAAAGGATAAGTAAAGAAATATAAAACGCACCTATTATAAATGTATTAAATCCCAATAATAAACATGCTTTTTCTACATTAGCGATTTTATTCAGCTTTATATCGTTACTTTTCCCTTCCGTTTTTTCAAATGCTCTTTGTTCTTTTTTTGTATCCATTTTATGCCTTTGTAAAAGCAAAAAAAGTATTGTCGAAACATAAATCATCAACGCAACAATTATTTGAACAATAATAACGGCTATTTCTTTAAATATAACGATAGGTACAAGCGCGCCGATAATATTTAAAACAAAAAATATATAAAATTTATAATTCTTTTTTGAAAATATCATCTTTTGCTTTTCAAAGCAATACCCGAATACGCCTATATAAACAACCAATAGAATGAAAAAGCTTACAACCCATAATGTCGATATGTTACTACTCAGATTAATTAAATTTGATACGCAAATAAACGCTATACTATTAATTATAGCAAATATTTCGACATAAATTATCCATTTCCAATTTTTAAAATTTTCTCTCAAAGCATCAAACCGCACTAATGCTAAACCCATATGGAACCTGCTTACCAAATAAATTAAAATATTTCAAGCTAAAATCCATGCCTTTTCCAAAAATCAAAGCTTCTGCAAAAGGAAGAGCAACTATTGAAATACCTCCAAGTCCAATTATTCCGCCGATTACTGTGCCTATTGGACCTCCCCAAGACCCCAACATTGCCCCTAATTTAGCTCCTAATGCCATCAAAAACGACACTACCTTATAAACCCCCATTGCAATAAGTACAGCAGGTATCGGAACAATTGAAATAGCAAAAACAATCTTCCATAAATCTCCATTGCTTATATATGCCCCACCTTCAACATAGCACATCTCTTCTCTATCTAATTCGACAAAGTGTTTTGGTAACACAAGGTTGCTCTTCTTCAGTTCCATTACTTCCGTCATAGTAGTTTTCCTCCTCTAAAAATATAACTTATGGTATGCTTCCCGTACGGGAAGCCAAAAGCCCCCTGCGGGGGGCTTGCCCTCTCAGAGTCTTTTCTGTTTACATTATACCACGTTCTTTTGATTATTTCAATACTTTTTGGAAAATTTTTTTATTTATAAAGTTTTTAAAGATAAAAAATCAAAGGGACGGCGAAAAATGCGCCGTCCTTATAAAGAGTAAAATCCATATAAGATATTATTTTCCTTTTACAACGGGCTTCTTAATGCCTTTTATTATATTTAAGTATTCGGCGATTTTGACTTTCGTTTCCGCAATGCCGGCGTCCGTGTCCTCTTCCATTTTAATTATCATTTCTTTTAAGGCGTAACGCGAATCCAAAAAATCATATGCGTCATGCTCTTCCACGTGTACCGCATAATAATAATCCGCGCTCTTTAAGAGATTTAAAGCCGTCAGCAAATACAGTTTTGTACGCGCCATGTCCGGTACAAGCTCGGCTTTTTGGAGATTTTTGACAGCCGAATTTAATAAATTACAAGTGATTCTACCCTTTGTGCGCTTTTTTAACAGCCGAATCAAGACCAAACACGCCGCAAAAATCAATACGAGAAGGATGTCGTAAACATACCACAAATCTCCGAAAAACTCCGGTATGGCAAGAAATATGCTTCCGTTCATATTATTTCTCCTCCTTGACGGTGACGTTGAGCTTGTTGTAAGGAATTTCTATTCCGCTGTCTTGAAAGGCACGCAAAACCTTTTCGGGGAACGCATTGTAAACGCTCCAATAACGGTCGTTGCTCACCCATACGCGTGTCAGATAATTGACGGCGGAGCTTTGCAGCTCGGAAACTCTGATTTCCGGTTCGGGTTTTTTTAAAAGATACGGGTCTTGGGCTACCAAAGCTTTTAAGACGGCTTTTACCGCGTCGATATCGGCTTCATACGCTACGGACACGTTTAAGTCAAGACGGCGCGTCGGACGCGCCGAATAATTTATCAGCTCGCCGTTGACCATTTGGGTATTAGGAACGATAATTATGACGTTGTCAGGCGTTATCAATTCGGTATTTGTAATTTTTATCTTTTTTACGTTGCCTTCCGTACTGCCGACCCTTACCTTGTCGCCTTCTTTAAAGGGCTTTGTAAAGAGCAGGATAATTCCATTGGCAACGTTTGAAAGGCTGTTTTGAAGGGCTAACCCGACGACCAAGCCCGACGCCGCGACTATCGCGATGACGCTCGACGTATCGATGTTCAAAACGCGCATCACCCAAAAAAACAAAACCAAAGCCAGCGCGCCGTTGACTAAGCTAATCAAAAACGACACCGCCGTACCGTCTAACTTGGTTCTGTGAAAAACGCTCCGCAAAATACGCGCAACAATCTTAATGACGACAATCCCGGCGACAAGCAAAACCAACGCTTCCAAAACGCGTGTTCCCGTGCCGCGAAAAAAATCCTCTAAAATTTTTACAAGTTCACCCATATTGATATCCTCTTTTGACAAAAAATCCGAAAAGATTTTTTAATTTGTATAATTTTATCATATTTATACATTTTAAGCAATTATTTTTCTGCAATTATTTACATAATAAAAAACGCCTTAAATAAAAAGCGTTTTCCCTACTTGTTTATTAATTATAGTATTCTTTAAAACGAACAATACTATAATACTATCGGTACATTTTTATTGCAAATTTAAAATAACTCCGATTATGCCGACTGCTCCGGCTATTACGGTTATTATCGTGTAAAATACAGCGATTTTATTTTCAGAAAGACCTTTTAGCTCCAAATGGTGGTGAAAGGGCGACATTTTAAAAATTCTTTTGCGCGTCAGCTTAAAGAAGGCTACCTGAATTATCACGCTGATACTCGACCATATATACACCACGCACACTGCGGCTATAAGAAGCGGATTGCGCATAAAAACGGCAATGGCGCAAAGCGCGCCGCCGAGCGACAATGACCCCGTGTCGCCCATCATGATTTTTGCGGGGGCGCTGTTATGCCACAAAAAACCGAGAAGCGAAAAAGCGTATGCCGCTGCAAAAACCGACAGCCCGAAAAGCTCTCCCGAAAGCTCGATCATTCCGTAATACGACGCTTCAAAATAATAGAGTATTCCGGCGATAAGAAAGATAAACAACGACACAAAGCCGGAGCCTCCGGCAAGCCCGTCCAAGCCGTCCGTGAGATTTACGGAGTTTGTCACTGCCAAAAACATAAATACTGCAAAAGGCAAAAAGAAAACCCCCAAGCCAAATTCCGCCTGAAAAAACGGTATTCTGACCGTATCGCCTATCAAATGATTGTTATATGCAAAAAAAGCGACGGCGGCGGCTATGCCCGTCTGACCTATAAGCTTTTGATAAGGCTTCAATCCTTCGTTTTTGCCCGAACGAACCTTGATAAAATCGTCCAAAAAACCCACGACCGCATACGCCGCGCTCGTCAGGACAGCCATGAGCGAAAGCTTGCCGTACCCTAAGCAAAGCGTCACTGCCGCCGCAGGCACGACAAAGATAAAGCCGCCCATTGTCGGAGTGCCGCCTTTGGCGGCGTGATGACCGAGATATTTGAGTATCGGCTGTCCGACCTTTATGCGTGTCATAATTTTTATAACAAAGGGCGAGATGAGCATTGCCGCGCCGAACGCGATAATGCCGGACAATATGATAATAATTATTTCGGATTTCATACCGTTTCAGTCCTTTTGCCGTTTATCACTCTTTCTATCGCCTTTCTGTCGCTGTATTCGTACTTGATACCCTTTATGTCTATGTACGGCTCCGCGCCCTTGCCAGCTACGACTACAATATCGTTTTTGCCCGACATTTCATAAGCCCTTTTGATGGCTTCTTCTCTGTCAATTATATTCATATATTGCTCGGTTATACCCTGCAAGCCCTTTTCGATATCGCTCATTATCTTTTGCGGCTCTTCAAATCTCGGATTGTCGGAGGTGATGACGGTAAAATCGCTGCAATCAGCCGAAATCCGCCCCATAAGCGGACGCTTAGCTCGGTCGCGGTTTCCGCCGCAGCCAAAGACGCTTATCACCTTGCCCTTTGACAGGCTCTTTGCCGCCGTCAATATCTTCTTTAACCCGTCGGGAGAATGGGCGTAATCGAGTATAAAGCTACCCCTGTCGGACGGAATAAAATTGAACCGTCCCGGAATCTCCGGCAGCGACGCGAGAGCGTCGCCCGCATCGCGCAAGGAGATATTCAACAGCCTTGCCGCAGTCATCGCCGCAAGGCTGTTGTAGACGTTAAAAAGACCGGGCAAAGGAATTCTTACTTCGGCAATGTCGTCAAAAATATTGGCGAAAAAAACCGAGCCGTTGACCGAAAGGCGGATATTGACGGCAAAGACGTCGGAAGGATTTTTTATACCGTAACTGACCACCTTTGCGTCGGATGCGTTGATTATCTCCACGCCCACTCTGTCGTCGGCGTTGAGGACGACCGTCCGTGCGTGCTTTTTTGTAAAGTACGACTTCTTGACGCTTTCGTATTTTTCCATAGTTTCAAAAAAATCCAAATGGTCTTGCGAACAATTTGTAAAGACGGCTACGTCCGCCAAAATCGGATTGATTTTCTTTAAATAAACGGCGTGCGCGGAGACCTCCGAAACCGCCGCTTCCGTTCCGCAATCCTTCATTTTTCTCAAAATTCCAAAAAATTCATAGGGGTCGGGCGTCGTCATATCCGCCGCCCCGACCTCTCCGCCGATAATATTTCCTATCGTACCCGTAAGCCCTGCGCGTATTCCGTTCGCCGACAAAATATGATAAATCATATGTGCGATAGTGGTTTTTCCGTTCGTTCCCGATACCCCGATAAAGCGCATATCTGCGGCAGGATTGTCAAAAAAGCTTGCCGACAAAAAAGCGTATGCTTCCCTTATATCCTTTACTATGACGTACGGCAGACCGCACGAAGCGCATACCTTGTCGTCCGATACGACGGCGACCGCGCCGTTTTTGACAGCGTCGTTTATGTAGGCGTTGCCGTCGGAAGCTCCGCCCTTTATGGCTACAAATAAATCTCCCTTCTTGACCCTTCTGCTGTCTGCGGAGATGCCTCCGATTTCGATGCCGGACTCCGTGCCGCATTCAGTTATTTCGATATTTTTGAGTAAATCACTCAGGTATTTCATATAGACTCCTTTTTTTTCTTAGCATTCAATTAGATGTTTCGCGCAATACTTCGCGTGTAAAAATACTATGAAATTTCTCGTTTTTTGTAATACTCTGCGTCTATAAAGGGTCGGTGGACATATAGATGACGTATTTCAATGTGATTTTGCTGCCCGGCGCGGGTATCTGATAAGTGACGATATCGCCTTCGCCGTCCATTTCATAGTAAATACCCATTCGTTTAAGCAAGGCTTCCGCATCGTAATAGGTCATTCCGCGCAGGTCGGGCATCTCAAAGACCGCCATATCCGCAAGGTCGCTCTCCGACAGATTAGCCGGGATATTCAAATAATTGAAGATTCCCGCAAATATCTTTCCTGCATACGGCGCGGCTACAAGGCTGCCGTAATACGCGCCGCCGCTCGGCTCGTCCACTATAAACATAACGATGTATTCAGGGTTGTAAGCCGGATAAAAGCCCACGAACGACCCGATGTATTTGCCTTGCGCTATCGCGCCGTTCAGATACTTTTGTGCCGTGCCGGTTTTGCCCCCTATGCTATAACCCGGCACACCGGCAGCCTTACCGCCGCCGTTTTTGACGACCCCTTCGAGATACTGTCTCATAAGCGCACTTGTTTTTTCGCTTATCGACGTGTTCTTTATTTTAGAATAATTCCTTAAAACAATCTTGCCGTTTCTGTCGTTTATTGACGACACGAGATAAGGTGTCATGACTTTTCCGCCGTTTATCGCAGAATTGATACCGTTCAAAAGCTCTATCGGGGTCATAGCGATAGCCTGACCGAAGCCTATGCGCGCCAAATCGACCGTTTTGACGTTTTGACGCGCAATGCTGAGCGCGGAAGCCTCGCCCGTCAAATCTATTCCCGTCTGCTCGAAGATTCCGAATTTTTGGAGATAGTCATAAAATTTGTCCACGCCCAAAGCCTGAACAAGGTCCATAAAAACACAGTTACAGCTATTCTGTATTCCTTCCGTAAAGGTTTGCACGCCGTGACCCTTTGTTTTCCAGCATTTTATCCTTTGTCCGTCCACTATTCTGTACCCGGGACAGACAAATAACTGATTGCTTTTGACTACCCCTTCTTCTATTGCCGCCGCCGCCGTCAGTATTTTAAAGGTCGACCCCGGCTCGAAGACTCCCGATATCAGAGAGCTTTTTGAAGTCTCGAAGAGTGCCGCCAAATCGTCTCTCGGCACGTCGTTCAAATCATAAGACGGATTTTGCGCCATAGCCGCTATCTCTCCCGTCCTTGCATTCATGACGATAGCCGAAACCTTCTTTGCGTTATGCGCCGTAAAGGCTTCGTTGACCGCGCTCTCGACAATGCTCTGTATCTTATAATCTATCGTGAGCTTGACGTCCAAGCCCGGCACGGACGGCACATAAGTAGTGCCGCCCTTGCCCAAAAGCTTGCCTATCAAATCGGTCTCCGTCAAGCTGTACCCGTCCGTTCCCGTCAGGTATTTATTGTAATAAAGCTCCACGCCCGATTGTCCCGAACCGTCGCTGTTGACAAAGCCCACTACCTGCGTCAAAAAATCACCGTAAGGATAATATCGGCTGTTTCGCGACGAGAAATATACGCCGTCTAATTCGTGCGACATAATGTCGAGCATGACATATCGACCGACGTTCTTTGCGACGGTTATCTCGGACTTTTTGTGCGCGATTATTTCGCCCAAAAGCTTTTGATAATCCGCGCCTAATTCTTCGGAAAGAATCCCCGCCACTTCCTTAGGGTCGCTCACCGCGTTAGGGCGCACATAGACGGTATATGCGGTGGCATTATCAGCCAAAACTACGCCGTTTCGGTCATAAACGCGTCCGCGTTCGGCGTCAAGCTCCAAATCTCTCGTCCATTGGTCCAAAGCGCGTGCCTGCAAATCGGCAGACATAACCACCTGTACAAAAAACAGCCGTATCAATAGCGCGGCAAAAACAAAGGCTATCAACACGGCGAATGTCAATAACCTTCTTTTGAAATAAAAATTAAAATTATTCATAAATTTTCTCCGGGACGGACAATCTTTTTTTCGGATAAATACAAATGCCCTTTATACTCGACCTTTTTCTTTTGTACTTTCGACTTTTTTAAAGCTTTGGTGTACAAGGTCGTAATAAAAGAGCATCTTATCGTGAGTATTTTTTTTGGAGACCGGTAGGCTTAACGTATTCGGAGTCAATGAAAATCTTCCGATATATTATATAAGCCTTCCGGCTGATTTATGAATAAAATTTTGTTTTTCCGTCCGTCCTTTAACGCGTATTAAGCGTTATCGATAGTTATTGTGACAATGCTGCCTGCCTGCGCACCGGTATGCGCGTTAGACGTTTCCTTTTGATTTGCCACTATAAAGATAGCCAAAGCGGCGACAAGCACTATATAGACCGTTACGACAAATTTTCCGAGTCCCGTCAGACCCTTGCCCGATTTCTTTTTGTCCTTTACCGTCGGATGAAGCAATCTGCTAAAAAAGGACTGGCGCTTTTCTCCTTGCGGTATCTCGGTGCGTGCAACGCCGAAGGTTCTGTCGATATCAATATCAAAATCGTCGTCACTCTCGCGCAATTCGTCAAAGCTGTCCAAATCATATTTTTTGTTGTGCTTAAAGCCCGCTCTTTTGAGCGGTCTTTGCACGGGCGGAGTAACGGTGTATGAGCCTCTCGGAGCTTTTAGACTTGCCGATTGGCTTTCAAAAGCCCTTAAAGCTTCATCATTGCTTTGATAAGCCGTATTCCTTATATAAGGGTCACTTACAAGGCTCTCCCTTATAGGCGCGGTTCTCGGCGCACTTTTAGGCTCTTGCCTTACTTCACGCGGAATATTTATGTTAGGATTTGAATTTATATCCTTGCGAACAAGAGCCAGCTGTTCCTCAAAGCTCATTTCTCTTCTCGGCGCGGCTTTCGGCGCGGTTTTTGCCGTATGCTCTCTCCGTATCGCGGCGAGCTCTCTTTCATACTCTTCGTCGCGATTATATTCGTTATAATACCGTTGTTCTTGTACCGGAAGCGGTCTGTACGCCGTCCTGCCGCGTGAGCCTACGCTATCGGCATTGATTCTGCCTGCATCGGCTACGCCGACCCTTGCTTCGGTGCGCAAACGGCTATCGTTATATGCGCCGCTTTTTGCCTTTGCTCCGAGTACATTGTCTACATAATTATCATATCTCGGATTATACGGCATTTCGACGACGCTTGCCGCGACTTCGGGCTTTGCAGGTTGAGCTGCGGCGGTACGCTGTTGATTGTCGTTGGCATATCCGCCGGCAACGTCCGCGCCGATTTTTGAGCCGGAATACAGCGTCGAAAAGCTCTGCGCTCTGCGCTCTTGCTCTTCATGCCTGTCGCCCGCATAAAAATCACCCGTACCGTCGGCTCCGTAATCGGAGACGTCGGCAGGCTCGGAGTCACGCAGCTCGATTGAGCCGACGTACGACGACGCATACTTACGTTCTACGGCGTCGGTGGCGTCGTAGTTATTGTAGGTAGTATAGGACTTTTTTTCGTTTTGAATGCCGCCGGATTGAAGAGTGGATTTAAAACCGCCTTCTCTGTCCTGCGACATTCTGTTCTTTAAGTACGTCATAACGGCCCCCTGTTAAACCTGTCATTTCATCTTTAAAAAAAGAATGTAGTTTATTTTTTATTTTTGTTTCGTTTTTTAATTCCGGCACCGTGCCGGTTTTCTTCTTTATATAAGATAAAGAATTAAGTGTAAAGACAATGCCGTAAGGCTAAATCCCCTTAGTATTTTTAATTTTCCGCTATTTGTCTTTCAGATTTTTTCCGCTATTCGGAGCTTTGCGCTCTCGGCACGCGGATTGATTTTGAGTTCGGCATCGTTGGCGGTCAAAGGTTTTTTTGTTATCAACAAAACCTCTTTTTTCTTTCCGCATACGCATATCGGCATTCCCTTTTCGCAAACGCACGAGCTTTCGAGATATTTGAAAGCCTGCTTGATTATGCGGTCTTCGAGCGAATGGAACGATATAACTACTATCCTTCCGCCCGGTTTCAATCTCCCCGCAAGACCTATTACCCCGTCATAAAGCCCTGCCAGCTCGGTATTGACCTCTATTCTTATACTTTGGAAGACCCTTTTGCAAGGATTTCCGTCGGCATATCTGTATTTTGCGGGAATGCTGCTTTTGATTATCTCCGCAAGCTCTCCCGTCGTTCTTATCGAGCGTTCGTTTCTCGCCTTTATGATATTGGCGGCGATATTCCTTGAAAACCGTTCCTCTCCGTAGCTGTAAAAGATACGCAGCAGGTCGCTTTCTGAATATTCGTTGACGACGTTAAACGCCGTCAGATATTGCGTTCTGTCCATTCTCATGTCGAGCGGAAAATCGGATATATAAGAAAATCCCCTTTCTCCGTTATCTATCTGATACGACGATACTCCCAAATCCAGCAGTATGCCGTCCACCTTGTCTATCTTTAATCTGTCGAGATGTGCCGTGCCGTTCTTAAAATCGTCATGCACAAATGTGATTTTTGAGCTGTAAGCTTTGAGCTTTTCTCCGGCATACATCAGCGCGTCGCTGTCGCGGTCTACGGCTATCAGCCGTCCGCCGTCAAGTCTTTTGACTATTTCAAGACTGTGACCGCCGCCGCCGAGCGTACCGTCTATATATATTCCGTCCGCCTTGATATTCAATCCTTCTATACATTGCTCTAAGCAAACGGGTACATGTTTAAAATCCATAATCACGTTATCCATTAGAAGCGTCTTCGCCTTTTTTGACCGAAATCGACGCCAAAGCCACATCCTGAGCTTTGTTCGCAATTATACGGTCATTGACGTTGCTCAAAACCTGGTCGTAGTCGTTGTCGTTGAAAATAATCTCGTAGCGTTCAACGCTCCAAACAGACAGTCTTTCCGTCGCTCCCGAAACGACAATTTCCTTTGTAATTTTTGCAAAGGCTTTAAGCTCGTTCTTTAAGACAAAACGTCCCTGCTCATCGACCTCGGGATAATACATCGCATCGGTTATTCGGTTGGCATTAAGTTGCCCTTGCGGGTCTAACAAGGAAGTGCCTCTCAGCAAATCCTGAAACTTCTTAGCTTCCGCCGCCGTCAGGACAGAAATAGAACCGCTCGGACCTTTCATCATAACAAAGCCGTCGCCGAGTCCTTCACGAAACTTTGCAGGAATACGCATCCTGTTTTTTTCGTCTAAATTCTGTCTGAAATTGCCGTTGAAGTCCATTGAGCTTCCTTCTCTCCGCAGTCGTTTTTGGGTGTTCCAAAAAGCTTTGGAATGTCGTGTACTGAGATTATATCATACAACTAACCACTTTGCGCCACTTTTTTTAAAATTTTTTAAAAATTTTTCGTTATTTTGGACATTTGTTTCCGAATGCCTTTTTTGATTATCGCAGGTAATATTTTTTTTAAAACACTACAAAATAGCCAAACCACAATATTTGAGCAAAAACAAAAAATAAACCACAATATATTGTGTTTTGATATTTTTTTGAGCTACTAAATAGCGATATTTTTTTGCATTTTTAAAAAATCCGCTCAAATAAATGCTTTTTTTGAGCGATTAAAAACCGCCGATTTTTTTGAGTGGATAATTTTCCCTGCTTATCAACAGAGTTATCCACACAAACGGCGGTTATCCACAGAAAAAAGGGGCAAAAAAGACCGTTTTAAACGGAACGTTTGAAACGGTCTTTTTTTTTAATTTATACTTAGCGTTTTTCGCCTGCGGCTGCCTTTATCGCCGATATTGGCTTTTTAGGGCTGTATTTATTACCTATATTGTTTCTTTATAGCATTTAAAAGCTCCGATATGTCGCCTAACAGCTCTTCAAAGATTTTGACATCGCCGTCCGAACAAGCGACGGGAATGGTAAAATATATACGGTCTTCAAAGGTAATGAGCGAAAGCATCATATACGGAGCGTATTTTACCGCGCCGGTCATTATGACGTTGTTGACGTTCAAACCGCCGTAGCTCACGGCATCCTTGTCGAGCTTGCCGATATTTGATATTCCGATAAGCGGATTTTCATAAAAAATCTTGATGAGTATTTTGCCGATTTCAAACGGAAAAACTCTGTCCATGAGATTTAACAGCGACAGTCCGCCGAGTCCGCCGAGATTGTCTTTGGATTTTTCCATAAATTCGTGTACGACGGCGCACGTTTCGCGCAGCTCCTTGCCCGTGCCGTTCCCTACGCTGACCTTGACCTTGGACACGAGATTGCAAAAATTTACTTCTTCGTCCGCAGGCATATAGCGTCTGAGATTTAGCACGCAATCGAATGCCAGCGATTGATTCTCTTCCGGCTTGATGTGCTTCATAAGCGCGATGAGATATGCCGACATGACGACGTCGTTAAAGGTAAAGCCGTTGTCCTTGCAATATTTCCTCACAACGCCGAAGCCGTCAAAATTGTAGGTCAATATCCTGCGCTTAAAACCTTCTTTGTATTGTTCGAGCGGAAGTTTGAGTCTTTCGTTTTTTTCGTGCCGATAATTGGTCATCTTTGTCGCACGCTTTTTGTCGTCGTCCGAAAGATATTTGTAAAACTGCTTGTAATTACGGTCGCCCATATGATATTTGCATTTATAATCGGGATTTTTAAGCATATTTGTATAAGTATCCGACAATGCCTTCATAAAAAGGCTGAATCCGCTGCCGTCCGCCACCATATGACAAAATAACAGAGCGATACAATCGGTCTTTTTGCCCTTATCGGTCTTGCGAAAAATCGCCGCTTTAAATTGCGGTCCTTTGAGCGGATTGATTTGACCGGTTATAAATTCGTTTACACGGTCGCCGTCGTTTGCCGCATTTGTTTCGTATACTTCAAAAAAATCACTTATATCAAATTTTTCGTTGATACGCCAATATGACTTTATCGGATTTCTTATAAATCTTGAATTGATTATAGGAAAGTTTTTTACGGTTTCCTCCAATGCTTTTTTGAAGACGCCGACGTCTACGATTCCGTCATAGAAAACCGCGCTTCTCATAGTCGCATCGTTGTACTCACGGAAATAAAACTGCATATTGTCCCAAAGTTCCGCTTTTATTTTATTCCTGCTCATAATATTTACCCTCGCAATGTTTTTTAAGTTGAAGCCGGTTAGGATAGCTAAACAAATATAGTATCTAACTTGCTTATATATATAATAACCTTAAATATCTTTTTCTGTCAAGCGTTTTTTTCCACTTTATCGTAACTTTATAAAATTTTGGTAAATGCCGCATACTTTTAAATGAGTGCGGCTTATTTAAAGACCATATTATTAGACTCGCTTCCCAATCTCTCGCGTCGGTTAGAAAACAAGTCTATTATATGCAAAATATGTAAATTTCGCTCCGCATACATTATTTATCGCCGAAAAAACATAATATTATTACGGTAATTAAAAAACTTTAACTGCCGCAACATAAATACAACGGAGGATAAGAATATGGCAAAAGCGGGAATAATCATCGGCGCGGTAATAGGCGCGGTAACGGCTACCTTGCTGACAAAATCAAAAAAATCGGCGGACGACCTGATAAAAAAAGGGAAACACAAAATCAGAGATAAAGTCGATGAAATATTAGATTAGGCATACAGCGGCGGCAAAATCATGACGGCAATATGTCGTTGATGACGTCTTTGACCGTTTTGCCGCCGTCGTATTTGAGCAGGAGCGGTTCGAGACGGTTTTCTTCTAAGGTCTTTTTGACATTAAAGGAATCGTCTACTATTATAAAGGTCGTGACGGAATCGGGATTTATCATCTTTAAGAGCTTGACAAGCTTGATGTTCTCCGAAACGTATACGGTCTTTTTTTCCGCGCCGTTGGTTATATTTTTTGAGCCGAAAAGACATTCGCTCAAATGAACGTACATCTCCTTCTTTGTGCCGGACACCGCTCCGTAATACAAAAAAACAGCCATAACCCCCGCCGTTATATTTATTCCGTAAAAAACGGAAAAGATAAAAAAGACAAAGAGCAAAACGGCGGCACATACCCCGAAGACTCTCAAAAGCTTCAAGGCTTTTGTTTTGTTTTTTGCCGCAGCCAATACGACCCTGCTGCCGTCGAGCGGAAATATCGGTATTAGATTAAAGAGTGCGACCGACAGATTTGCATATACAAAGGTATCGGTATAAACGTATATACCGGGAACAAGCCACCATGCGGCAAAAAAAACCACCGCTATAAATATATTGAAAAGCGGTCCAGCGAGCGCGATGGCAACAGCGTCGTTATTTCTCATTTTTTCTTCGCCGTATAAGACCGCTCCGTAAGGCATCAGGACGATACGGTTGAGTATATATCCCCTGCCGTAGGCTATTCTCGCGTGAGCCATTTCGTGCAAAAGCACGACGAGCGTAGAATTGATAAGAAATATTGCCTGCCCTCTTATCGTCAAAAAGATTGCAAGCAATATAAATAAAGGATGTATTTTAAAATTGTACATTTTGCCCCGATACGTCTTATGCAATCGCTTGCAAATCAACAGACTTGTTCGATTTTTAAACAACCTTTAATATCAGCATAATAAAGGCGACGAGAATCCCCGCCCCTACCGGTATCATAACCGCGTCGTATATGTCGAGCTTGTTTTTTAGACCTTTAAAAAAATCCAATTTTAAATGCGGAAAAGAAATATTCAATTTTTTTCTCGGCACAACCGCCGCTTCCGCGCCGCTCTCGGCTTTTTCATAACCTATTTTGTTTTCAAAAAATTCGTTTTCGGTAATGACCGTATTAATTTTTTTGATATCGCCGTAATTCATAATTCTATCCTCCGCTTTGTCGATTAATAGAATATATGAACTGACGCACACAATTAGAACCGTAAGCCCTACCGTAGATAGATTTTTAATATATAAAAAAGGACGCTCCGTTGGGAATGCCCTTTGTGATATTTTTTATTGGTTTTTAGGTTGGATTAATATAATGCCCCGTCAGGACAAGGTATTGTTTTGCAAGGCGTTTTTGTGCGGATACATTCTTTCATATTCGCAATTTCCGCCTCGATGCCTTGTGCGCGTATAGGATTACCCCAGCGCGGATATGGATATCCGAATATTTCGCTGTATGTCCAATTTAAAGCGGTATATTCGTCTGTGATTGTAAGAGGCGGGTCAAAAATGGTATCGTTTTCCCTGATGCGTCTTTCTAAATCGGCGATAGTGCCGTCATAGCCCTTTTCTTTTAGGGCAATATCGGAATAGTAGCATTTGCCAAATTTTTCCCAATATTTCTCTGATAAATCATCAAATTTAATATATTGTTCTCTGGTAAAATTAAAACCATCGTAAAAAAATGTATCGTTTTCTTCCATTTTGAACCTCACTTTAATAATTTTTTATTAATTGCATAAATTCATTATATGAATTTGGCAGATATTTTTGTTCTGCTTTTGATAATTACAACCGTAGATAAGGTGACCCCTATCAAGGAAGGTTTCGCGGAAAAGCTCAAAAAAGAGCGTCTTAACGCGATGTACAACTACTGTTCAAATAAATATACTCTGCTTTCATAAGGTTTTAAAATAATATTCATTTCCTTTTCTCCGTCGACGTCCTTATAATTACCGAGAATCAAGCTGCGTTCGCCGCTTTCGGGGATTGTAAAAGGAATTTCTTTATTTTTAAAATTGTTTATAATCAACAACTTTTTGCCGCCGTCTTCCCTTAGATAAACGTACAAATCCTTACTTTCTTCAAAAAGCTCCTTGTAAGAGCCGTTCCTTACTATTTCACTGTTTTTTCTGATTGCTATAAGTTTTTTATAAAAATTCAGTACGGAATCAGGGTCGTTTTTTGACTCTTCCGTATTGATATAAGCAAAATTTTCGTTTACTCTGTACCACGGCTCGCCGTCGCTGAATCCGGCGTTTTTGCCCGCGTTCCACTGCATAGGCGTTCTCGCGTTGTCACGCGAACGTATCGCAAGAGCTTTCATAGCATAGCCCTTCAAAAAAGGAGCGTATTTTTTTACCAGCGCGAAAACCGTCTTGGACAGGACGTCCACATGGTCGGCTTCGCTGTTAAATACTATATTTGTCATGCCGATTTCCTGTCCTTGATAGACATACGGCGTTCCCTGTTGAAAATATATCGCCGTCGCAAGCATTTTTGCACTCTGCTTTCTCAAAAAATCGTCCGTACCCGGATTGTCTGTTATGTATCTTGATACGCTTCTCGGTTGGTCGTGGTTTTCTAAATACAAACTGTTCCAGCCCTTACCGTGCAAGCCGTTTTGCCATTTTGAAAAAACTTTTTTTGTCCTTTTCAAATCGACCTTTCTCGGCACAATTTGCAGAAAGCTGTTGGCATCCACGTGCTCAAATTGAAAAACGGTACTCAGCTCTTCGCGCTCTTCGCCGGTATACAATATAGCTTGCTCGACGGTCACGCCTGCCGCTTCGCCGACGGTCATGCAATCGTACTTCGATAGCACTTCGGTATACAATTCATGCAAATATGCGTGAATATTAGGACCGTGAGTAAACATATTATCTCCGGCAAGCTTGCCGTTCGGAAGACCCGGCACTTTTGATATGTAAGTGATGACGTCGCATCTAAAACCGTCTACGCCCAAATCAAGCCAATATTTGACAATCCCCCCGACTTCTTCTCTGACCTTAGGATTATCCCAATTTAAATCCGGCTGTTTTTTTGTAAACAAATGCAGATAATGCTCGCCCGTTGCTTCGTCGTAGCTCCAAGCCGTGCCGCCGAATCTCGACATCCAATTGTTAGGCGGTTTTTTGCCGTCCTTGCCCCTGCCCTTTTTCCAAAAATAATAATCTCTGTAAGGGTTGTCCTTGCTTTTTTTGCTTTCCACGAACCATTTATGTTCGTCGGAGCTGTGATTGACTACAAGGTCCATTATCAATTTTATGCCGCGTTCGTGCATTCCCGCGACCATTTCCTTCCAATCGGCAAGCGTTCCAAATTCGTCCATGATATCTCGGTAATCGCTGATATCGTAGCCGTTGTCGTCGTTAGGAGATTTGTAGCACGGCGAAAGCCATACCGCAGTTATACCCAAATCCTTTAAATAATCGAGCTTCTCGATTATTCCGCGTATGTCGCCGATACCGTCGCCGTTGCTGTCTTTAAAGCTGCGCGGATATATCTGATAGATAAACGCGTCCTTAAACCACTGTTCTCTCATTTTTCTCTCCTTTTGAAACGGAATTTATAGAAAGTATTCTACTTTTTGAGATTTTATAGAATACTATGCGCGCAAGAATAGTGCATTATAAGCACAACTCCGCAATACCTATATGCCTATTTGTCGAATTTGAGAATGGTCGTAAAAGCCTCGCTCGGCACTTCGACGCTCCCCATTTGGCGCATACGCTTCTTGCCTTCCTTTTGCTTCTCCAACAGCTTTTTCTTTCTCGTTATGTCGCCGCCGTAGCATTTTGCAAGCACGTCCTTTCTCATTGCCTTTACCGTTTCTCTGGCTATGACCTTTCCGGACACCGCCGCTTGTATAGGTATCTCGAACATCTGACGCGGTATGGCGTCTTTGAGCTTTTCGGCTATGCCGCGTCCTCTTGCGTACGCCTTATCCTTGTGAACGATAAGACTCAAAGCGTCGCATATCTCGCCGTTTAGCAGTATGTCGAGCTTGACAAGGGAACTTTCTTTGTACCCCAAAAGCTCATAATCCAAGCTCGCATAACCGCGGCTACGCGACTTTAACGCGTCAAAAAAATCATATATTATCTCATTGAGCGGTATTTCGTAGCGCAGCTTGACACGGTTAGAGTCAATATAGGTCAAATCGGAATATATTCCGCGCTTGTCCTGACAAAGCTCCATGATAGGACCTACATATTCGGGCGGCGTATAGATATATGCCTTGACTACCGGCTCTTCCATTTTGGATATCTCGGACGGATTTGGCATATTTGCCGGATTGTCCACAAAGTATTCGCCGCCGTTGGTCTTGACAATCTTGTAAGATACGCTCGGGGCTGTGGTTATAAGGTCAAGGTCAAATTCTCTTTCCAACCGCTCTTCTATGATTTCCATATGGAGCAGTCCCAAAAAACCGCAACGAAAGCCGAAGCCTAACGCCTGCGACGACTCGGCTTCAAATTGAAGCGAAGCGTCGTTGAGTCTGAGCTTTTCGAGAGCGTCCTTTAATTCGTTATACCTGCCGCCGTCCGCCGGATATATTCCGGCAAAAACCACGGGCGTTACTTCCTTGTATCCTTTAAGGGGTACGGTCGCGCCGCCGTTTTGAAGCGTTATCGTATCGCCGACGGATGCGTCTCCGACGTTTTTTATGCTTGCCGCAATATAGCCGACGTCGCCTGCGGACAGCCTGCCCGTTTGAAGCATTTTTGGAGAAAGAATGCCAGTCTCCGTCACGTCAAATTCCTTTCCCGTATTCATAAGGCGTATCTTTTGACCGGCGGTTATATAGCCGTCCTTTATGCGCACCAAGCATATCGCGCCCTTAAAATTGTCATAAAACGAATCGAAAATGAGCGCCCTGAGCGGCGCGTTTTCGTCGCCGGAGGGCGGCGGCAGCTTTTCGATAACGGAATCGAGAAGATAATCTATCCCCTTGCCTTCCTTAGCGGAGATGAGCGGTACGGCGGAAGCGTCTAAGCCGATGACGTTTTCGATGTCCTTTTTTGTCTTTTCGATATCCGCGCTCTGCAAATCTATTTTGTTGATAACGGGCAGGATTTCGAGGTCGTTATCGAGAGCGAGATAAGCGTTTGTAAGCGTTTGCGCTTCTATGCCCTGCGATGCGTCGACGACAAGCAACGCACCCTCGCACGCCGCAAGCGACCGCGAAACCTCGTAGGTAAAATCGACATGACCCGGCGTGTCGATGAGATTAAAGGTGTATTCTTCGCCCTTGTATTTATAAAACATCCGCACCGGTTGAAGCTTTATCGTTATACCCCTTTCGCGCTCTATGTCCATGCTGTCAAGCAGCTGTTCTTTCATATCGCGTTCGGACACCGTTCCGGTGTTTTCTATTATTCTGTCCGCCAAAGTACTTTTGCCGTGGTCTATATGGGCGACGATACAGAAATTTCTTATATACTTTTGTCTATCGGACATATTTTAATCCTTACGCCGCCGTGCGCTGTTATTAGTTTTTTTGCACGGCGAGTATTCCCGTTCGGCTCGTTTTAGAGAATAGTGCCGCTTTATTTTACGCTCTTTAAAGCTTTTTTGACATACGCCGCCGCCGTTTTGTATATTTCGGCGAGCGCGACGGTTTCCTTTACCGACTTATCTCTGGAAGCAAATTCGACTTGTCCTTTTTCAAAGTTTTTCGCGCCGAAGATTATTCTGTAAGGCACTCCCAACAAATCCGCATCGGCAAATTGTATACCCGCGCTGACCTTTCGGTCGTCGAGTATGACCTCGAAGCCTGCTCGCAGGAGCTTATTGTACAGAGCGAACGCCGCTTTTTGCATTTCCGCACTCCCCGACAAGAGATTGATGTGTATATGCCAAGGCGCAATCGCAAAAGGCCAAATCGCTCCGTAATCGTCGTGCCGCGCTTCCAATACCGACGCTAAGGCGCGTCCCACGCCTATTCCGTAGCAACCCATGACGGGAGTTTTGTTCTGACCGTTCTCGTCGAGATAGGACATCTTCATCGCCGAAGTGTATTTTGTTCCGAGCTGAAAAATATTCCCGACCTCTATGCCCTTTTTGAGCGTGTAACTACCGCCGCACTTCAAGCATTTGTCGCCCGCGTTGACCCTTGCCGTGTCGACAAAGGTTATGCCGCTCAAATCACGCGGTACGCTGACGCCCTTATAATGATAGCCCTTTTTGTTTGCTCCGGCGACCATACTTGCCGCGCCTTCTATGCTTTTGTCATATATCGTGACGATGTTTTCGCCTTTAAGATTTAGCGGCCCTATATAACCGAATTCCAATGCCGCATTTTTGCCTTCGAGCGGAAAAATTTCGGCTTTGACAATCTTTTTGAGCTTGGTTTCGTTGACTTCATAATCGCCCCTGATAAAGACGACGGCGATTTTGTTCGACCCTTCTACGGCAAAGACTGCGGACTTGATTATCTCCGATTTTTTTATCTTAAAAAACCCCGCAAGGTCGTCTATTGTTTCGATATCGGGAGTATATATCTCCGATATCGCGGTCTCTTCCGAATAGTTTTTTTCGACTTCGGTAGCGGCGACCTCGATGTTTTCGTAAGAGCCGCATTGCTCGCATACGCAAACGGTATCCTCTCCGGCGTCGCAAAGCAGCATAAATTCGTGTGCGACCTTGCCGCCCATCATGCCCGTATCGGACGCGACGGCGACCACCTCCGGTATGCCTATGCGTTTAAAGACGTTTTCGTATGCCTGATAACATTTTTTGTAATAGCTTTCCAAATCCTTTTGAGACGTGTGGAAGCTGTAAGCGTCCTTCATAGTAAATTCTCTGACCCTTATCAGACCGCCCTTACATCTCGGCTCGTCGCGGAATTTTGTCTGAAATTGATAGAGCATAAATGGAAAACGTCCGTAAGACGTCACCTCGTCTCTGACCAAATGCACCGCCCCCTCTTCGTGGGTCATCGCCAGCAGCATCTCCCTGCCGCCCCTGTCCTTTATCCTGAGCAGCTCCGAGCCGACCGATTCGTATCTCCCCGACTCGTCCCAAAGCTCTCTCGGCAAAACGACCGGCATCAGTACTTCCTGTCCGCCGATTTTATTCATTTCGTCTCTGATTATCCCTTCGATTTTTGCCGCGATTTTTACGGCGGGCAGCAAAAGGCTGTAAGAACCGTTAGACACATATTTTATATATCCGCCTCTCAGCAAAAAAATCTGACTGATGATTTTGGCGTCGGCAGGCTTTTCTCTCAGCCGTTCGCCCAAAAGATTTGACAACAACATAATATATTTCTCCGTTTATCAGTTTTTGACAGCTTTGCTTTGTATCGTTTTTTTGATTTCGGTTATAAAGTCGTCGAGCGTGCTTGTTCCCAAATCTCCGCCGCTCCTGCTTCTCACGGATATGACGCCGTTTTCGGCTTCTTTATCGCCGATAATAACCATATAAGGTATCTTTTCGAGCTGCGCTTCTCTTATTTTGTAACCGATTTTTTCGTTCCTTATATCGAGAGAAGCGAGTATGCCCTCTCTGTTTAAGCGTTTTTTGATTTCTTTGACATTATCGGCGGTGCGGTCGGTCAGGCTCATGACCCTTACATGCTCCGGACACATCCAAAGCGGCAACGCGCCGGCGTATTTTTCTATCAGCATGGCGAGCGTTCTCTCATAGCAGCCGATTGAGCTTCTGTGAATAATGTAAGGCGTTTTTTTGTCGCCGTTCTCGTCTATATAGGACATTTCAAATTTCTCTGCCATAGCAAAGTCTATCTGAACGGTTATTATCGTATCTTCTTTGCCGTGAACGTTTTTGTATTGTATATCGAGCTTAGGTCCGTAAAAAGCCGCTTCACCTATCGCTTCCGTGTATTTGATTCCCATTCCGTCTATGATGTTTTTGAGAACGCTTTCGGCGCGTTCCCATGCGATAGGGTCGTCGATATATTTTTCCTTATCGTTCTTGTCGTAGCGGCTAAATCTAAAAGAAACGCCGTCGGTCAAGCCCAAGCAATCCAAAAGATAATATATCAGGTCCATAACCTCTTTAAATTCTTCTTCGAGCTGTTCGGGAGCGCATACGATGTGTCCGTCGCTCAAAGTAAACTGCCTTACCCTTATAAGTCCGTGCATTTCGCCGCTGGCTTCGTTTCTAAAAAGCGTGGCGGTTTCGGCATATCTTTTTGGCAAATCTCTGTAACTTTTGAGTCCGTTATTGTATATCGAATATTGAAACGGACAGGTCATAGGTCTGAGCGCAAAGATTTCATCGTCGGTTTCTTCGTTGCCGAGTACAAACATCTTGTCCTTATAATGATACCAATGCCCCGAGATTTTGTAAAGATTATTTTTTGCCATGAGCGGAGTTTTTGTCAAAAGGTATCCCCTTCTCTCCTCCTCGTCCTCGACGAAGCGTTGGAGTATTTGGAGAATCTTTGCGCCCTTAGGCATGAGCAAGGGCAGTCCCTGACCGATGTTTTCGTCGGTCATAAAGATTTCGAGTTCACGACCGAGCTTGTTGTGGTCGCGCTTCTTTGCTTCTTCGAGCATATTGAGATATTCGTCCATATCGGCTTTTTTTGTAAAAGCCGTGCCGTATATTCTGGTCAGCATTTTGTTTTTTTCGTCGCCTCTCCAATACGCTCCGGCAATGCCCGTCAGCTTAAACGCCTTTATCTTGCCCGTCGAGCTCAAATGCGGTCCGCGGCACATCTCTATAAAGTCGCCCTGTCTATAAAAAGTCACTTCGCTCCCGTCCGGCAGACCGTTGATAAGCTCCAACTTGTAGTCCGCTCCGGCTTTTTTTGCGCCTTTGGCGGCGTCGGTCTTGCTCACGGTGAATTTTTCTATCGGGAGATTTGCCTTTATGATTTTATTCATTTCCGCTTGGATTTTTTCGAGGTCTTCGGTATTGATTTTTGTCACGAAGTCAAAATCGTAATAAAATCCGTTATCTATCGCAGGGCCTATCGCCAGCTTGACCGTCGGAAATATGCTCTTTACCGCCTGTGCCAGCACGTGCGATGCAGTATGACGGTAGACGTTTTTTCCGTCGTCGTCGTCGAAGGTCACTACTTCAAATAGGCAATCCTTGCCGATAATCTCAGTAAGGTCTTTTAATTGCCCGTCGATTTTGACGCATACGGCGTTTCTCAAAAGATTTTCGCTGATGGCTTTTGCAAGGTCGGCGGCGGAAATACCGCTCTCTGCTTCAATGATTTTTCCGTCTTTAAGGGTGATTTTCATAACGCGCTCCTTTGTCTTTTTATACTAATTATAATTGTCTTTAATTTTCGTATTAAGCTACCGATATTCCTTATTGTTTGTCCAATCCAAAAGAAAATTCCGTCCTTAAAAATCTAAGGACGGAATAATAAATCCCGCGGTTCCACCTTAATTATCCGGTCAAAAAACCGAATCGCTTATTTAAAGACGTCCTAAAAAAACTCGTAATTAGCGGCGGTACTCATAAAACCACCGTGTATTCTTTCACCGAACGAATACTCTCTGAAACGGTTGATTATACGGGCTTGTCCGCTTGACGCCCTATATATTATTACTTATATTTTAATATACTATGCCTTTAATGTCAATTATTTGAGAGTGTTTTTTTAATTTATTGTTTTTTTAGGGTTTTAGGGTGTTGTTAGGTTCTATCAAACCTGTCGGAGTTATGCGTCCCAGACGATGTTGGCGTAGCAATCATATTTCCAATCATTAATCCACCCGGCAGGTGCAGAAGTATATCCTTGAATATATTGTCGCTGACGTCCAACGGTAGAAAGCCCAACGCCCAATATTTGTCATGAGTACATAGGGGTAAACCTATTCTATTATATATTTGAGTTAATAAACCTATAAATAATGTTGATTTTGTGTTCTATCACGTCATCAAGCCGCTCGGTGCTGATTTCTATCCGTTCTATCAGTCCGGTAAGCATTTCCGCCGTTAAGGTTGGATTTTCGGCATAAGCGATTGCAAGAGTTTTTAATTTTTTCAACCGCGTTTCGTAATCGTCCGTCTTTTCGAGTGCGGCGTTCACTATTTCCAACCGCTGATTCAAAGTCTTTTGCTCCGTCTGATAGCCCTCTAATAGTCCGCGATAGTTCGCCTCGTCCAGCAC
>JAITOU010000005.1 GCA_031289755.1 Clostridiales bacterium | reverse complement strand
TATCCGCGCTTTCTTCCGTTTCGTCCAAAAATTCAAAGACTCTCTCCGCCGCCGCCGCCGTCTGTTGAAGAATGTTGGAGATGTTGGCGACCTGAGATATATTTTGATTGAACTGTCTGACGTATATGATAAAGGACTGTACGCCGCCGACCGCGAGCTTGTTGATAGCGACAAGATAGCCGCCCAATACGCATATGACGACGTAAGCGATGTTGCCGATAAAGCCCATAACCGGCATCATCATTCCGGAATAAAAGTTGGCTTTCCACGATACGTTGTAAAGGTTGTCGTTGTGACTGTCAAATTCTTGCAGGCATTTTGCTTCGGCGTTAAAGGATTTGATGATACTTATGCCGCCGAAAATCTCTTCGATATAGCCGTTGACGTTGCCCAAATATTTGAATTGACCCTTAAAATATTTCTGCGAACGCTTGATGATAAAAAGTATCAAAAACATAGAAAGCGGCATGACCATAATCGTCGCGAGCGTCATAAAGCCGCCGCCCGGTATCGTCAGCATCATTACGATAATCCCGATAACCGAAGTCACCGAAGTGATAATCTGCGTAACAGATTGATTTAAGGACTGACTGATAGCGTCCACGTCGTTTGTCAATCTGGACAATACCTCACCGTGAGTGGTAGTATCGAAGTATTTTAAAGGAAGCCTGTTGATTTTTTGAGCGATGTCGCGTCTGAGACGGTAGCTGATTTTCATCGTTACGCCCGTCATGATGTAGCCTTGTATATAGGACAAGACAGCCGACAAGAGATAGATTATGACCAATTCGATGAGTATCCTATGAACGGGCGACAAATCGGCTTCCGACCGTGTGCGTATAGACGCCATAACGATTTTGTAAAGCTCGGTCGTGCCGTCGCCCAATCTTCTCGGCGCGTATATCATAAGGACGGTGGACGCTACGGCAAAAATCATTACCGCTATAATGGGATATTTGTATAGCGAAATGTATTTTAAAAGCTTTTTGACCGTGCCTTTAAAATCCTTCGCCTTTTCGCCGGTCGGACCGCCACCCATAGGACCGCCTCCCCCCATAGGTCCGCCCATACCGCCGCCGCGCCGCGCCTGCTGATGCTGTGTATGCGTCGAAGCCGAATCGTCTTGAATGATTAAAACGTCGTTTTCCGCGCCGCCGAGCGTTTCGGAAGGCAATGCCGAAGGAGTTAAAGCCTTGTCATTATTTACAGATTTTTTTCTGTTCATAACAATTCCTCCTTGTTGAGCTGAGAAAATGCTATTTCTCTGTATTCGCTGCAATTTTCCATGAGATATTTGTGTGTTCCTTTTCCGGCAATTTTGCCTTCGTCGAGAACGAGTATCTCGTCCGCATCCTTTATCGTGCCTATTCTCTGCGCGACGATTATGACCGTCCTGTCCTTGACGTTCAGTTTGAGCGCGTGCCGCAGCCTTGCGTCGGTCTTGAAGTCGAGCGCGGAGAAGCTGTCGTCAAAGACAAGGACGGGAGCGTCCTTTGTCAAGGCTCTGGCTATCGACAGCCGCTGCTTTTGACCGCCGGAGACGTTTTGACCGCCTTGCGCTATATTCATGCCGAGTCCGTTGTCCGAACCCGTTACAAAATCGCTTATTTGAGCCGTACTCAAAGCGTTGTACATACCTTCTTCCGATGCGTTAGCGTCGGCAAGGCGGAGATTTGTCGCGACCGTTCCCGAAAACAAAATACTCTTTTGCGGCACGATACTGATATTATCTCGCAATTCCTTTAAGGACAATTCTCTTATATCCACGCCGTCGAGCGTTATACGCCCTTCCGTGACGTCATAAAATCTCGGCATGAGATTGACTAAGGTGGATTTTCCCGAGCCGGTAGTGCCTATCACGGCAAAAACCTTGCCCGGTTCGGCATTAAACGAGATGTCCGATACGGCGGACACTTCCGCGCCTTCGTACTTAAAGCTTACGTTTTCAAAGGCAAGCTTTCCGGCGGTTTTTTTGCCGAAGGAATATTGCGTTCCGTCCTTTATCAGCGGCTCGGTCTCCAAAACGTCGGATATACGCTTTGCACTGACCGACGCTCTCGGCACCATGATAAACATCACCGATATCATCAGGAAGGACATGACTATCTGCATGGCGTATTGGATAAACGCCATCATGTTGCCGACGGTCATCTCGGCGTGTACTATTCGGTCCGCGCCTATCCACACTATGACAATGGTGAGTCCGCTCATCAATAGCGTCATTGCCGGAAAAAGCATTATCATTATTCTGTTTACAAAAAGGTTTTGCTTTGTCAAATCCTTGTTTGTCTTGTCAAATTTTTGGTTTTCTTGCTCCTGCTTGTTAAAGGCGCGTATTACCATCATGCCGGAGAGATTTTCACGCATGATAAGGTTTAGCCTGTCGATGAGCTTTTGAATGAGCTTAAATCTCGGAACGGCAAGCAAATAAAGCAGGATGACCATGAGTACAAGAATCCCTACCGACAAAAGATTGAGCCATGTAAGGTCGGGAGCTTTTGACAGCGCGTAATACACCGCGCCGAAGCCTATCATCGGAGCGTAAAAAATCATTCTTATCATAAACATGATAAGCTGTTGTATTTGAGATATGTCGTTTGTCGAGCGTGTGATTAAGGACGCCGTAGTAAATTTGTCTATCTCGTGATTTGAAAAGCTTTCGACCTTTTCAAATATCTTTTTTCGGATATCACGCGCAAATCTTGCGGCGATTTTGGCGGCGAGAAAGCCCACTATAACGACCGACGCGGCGGACGCAAGGGCTATCAGGAGCATTATTAAGCCGCGCTGCCAAATATAATTGATACGCAGCTTGTCGGTGTCTACGCCCGCCTTGTATGTCTCCGAAAGCGTCTGCGTGATGGCGATACTCACCGAAAAGTCATTGCCGCTCACCATATTGTATATCATAGGCAAAATGCCGGCAGGCAACCCTGCGGCGGCAGGAAGATGCGGATATAAAAATACGGGAACTAACGTCGCATAAACAGGCTTTGCCAAAACGGTAAATAAATCGGCATTTTGTAAATCGCTTAAAAAAGGCGGCGGCAAGTTCGCGATAAAAGGAGCTAACGTAGCTTGAAGCGAAGCGTCCGACTCGGCGTCTCCCGTCAAGACGCTTCTTACAGTGTCGGCGGCAAAAAGATAGAGCAAATAATCCTTAGATACACGTTCAAGCCCTTCTTCGTCGGCTTTGAATTTCTTATCTAAAATGCCCTTCCTTATATATACGTCGCCGCCGAGCGTGCCGTCATAGACTATTTTTTTGGCGGCTTCGGCACGGGTGACGCTTGTGTAGCTGTCCTTTAAAAGCTGTATATCGTCCGGTGACAAAAGGGCTTTGTCGGACGCCGAAGCATAATCGTTGTCCGTAACAATCTCCGCAAAAACGATATACCCGTTGGTTGCGTCGGTAATCCTATCGAATGTGACGGCATCGATGACATCCGGAACGACGGATTTTATTCCGCTGTTTTGAATGCCCGTATTGACGATATCGGACATAATGTCGGGCAGCTTTAAGTCCGCCATAGCCTGTCCGAAAATCAAAACCACGCAAAGAAGGATAATATGGGCATACGGTTTTAAGTATTTCAGAATCTTAATCAATTTTTGTAATCTCCTTATACGGAATTTATCGATACGCGCTCCGAAGCTCTTTTGCGCATACAAAATCTCTCAAAACCGTACAAAACGGTTGTAATCTCACAACCGTTTATAAACAGCCTTTTAAGTATAGGTAACTTATATGAACTTTATGTGAAATCTGTTACAAAGCTTTATTTTTGTGAATACAATTTTTGGCTAATAAACAGACGTTCGGACACTCGCGCATAAGGCAATAAATTTTAAGCAAGTATTTTTTTATCGGTGCGGTTTTAATTTATAGCTTTACGTTTTTATTTTTTACGGCACGGAGCTTTATTATACGGATAAACCATTAGCCTTGTACCTAACTTGGGCGGCGGCAGATTTTGACGAAAAAATGCCGTTCTATTATAGAGCCGAAAGCTTTTCAACGGCTTTGCGCGTGTTTTCGTAGCTGTTAAAGGCGGTCAAACGAAAGAAATATTTTCCGGTCTCGCCGAAACCGCCGCCCGGAGTGCCGACAACGCCGCAGGTATTTAAAAGATAATCAAAAAAATCCCACGACTCGCGTCCGTCAAAGCATTCGAGCCAGATGTACGGCGAATTTTTGCCGCCCGTGTGGTACACGCCTTTTTTTTCGAGCGCGTTATCTATCAATCCGGCGTTCTTCATATAGTATTCTATATTGCGAAGTATTTCGCTTTGTCCGTCCTTTGAGAAGACCGCTTCCGCGCCGCGTTGTATAATATACGACACGCCGTTAAATTTTGTCGATTGACGTCTGCGCCACAGCTTGTTGAGCGACACACCGTCCGCGATAAGGCTTTCGGGTACTATCGTATAGCCGCATCTCACGCCCGTGAAGCCTGCCGTTTTTGAAAAAGAACAAAATTCTACGGCGCATTTGTCCGCGCCTTCAATCTCATAAATGCTCGACGGCAAAGCCTTGTCCGCAATAAAGCATTCGTAAGCCGCGTCGAACAAAATCACCGCTCCGCGTGACAGCGCGTAATCGACCCAAAGTTTGAGCTGGTCACGGTTGTATGCCGCGCCGGTAGGATTGTTAGGCGAACAGAGATATATAATATCGGCGGAAATTTTATTGTCGGGCAACGGTAAAAAGCCGTTCTCCTTGGACGCCGCTATATAGACGATTTTTCTGCCGTCCATGATATTTGTATCGACGTATACCGGGTATACCGGGTCGGGTACTAAGACGGTATTGTCCTTGCCGAAGATATCGACGATATTGCCGATGTCGGACTTTGCTCCGTCGCTTATAAAAATCTCGTTATGGCTGAGCGTCACGTTTTTCTTTTTGTAATAAGCTGCGACGGCTTCTTTAAAGAACGGATAGCCTATCTGGTCGTCGTAGCCCCGAAAAGTCTCTTTTACGCCCATCTCGTCGCTTGCTTTTTTGAGCGCGTCCACGACGGGCTTTACAAGCGGAAGCGTGACGTCGCCTATTCCGAGTTTGATTATTTCTTTTTGGGGATTTGCCGCTTTGTATTCGTTTACCTTTCTCGCTATCGTGGAAAAAAGATAACTTTCGTTGAGATTTTTGTAGTTTGCGTTGATTTTCATAATAATTTCCTTATGCTTTTTTTGTAACCTTTAATGCTTATTAGGTTTTGTCGCGGTTTTTTATCGCGGATTTGACAAAACCGACAAAGAGCGGATGCGGAGAATTTGGACGCGATTTAAACTCGGGATGAAATTGTACGCCGATAAAAAATGCGTTCGCAGTTATCTCTACCGCTTCGACTATATTCATGTCGGGCGACGTGCCGCATACCGTAAGACCGGATTTTTCGAGTTGCTCGCGAAAATCGTTGTTAAATTCGTAGCGGTGGCGGTGTCTTTCGCTTATCATGTCTTTGTCATAAGCTAAGTACATGGCGGTATCTAATTTGATTTTGCAAGGATATTTTCCAAGACGCAGCGTTCCGCCTTTTTTGATTTCGGAATGCTGGTCGGGCAAAAAGTCTATGACGAGATTTTTGCCGTCCTTATCAAACTCCTTAGAGTTTGCGTCGGCGATACCGCAGACGTTTCTCGCAAATTCGATGACGGCTATTTGCATTCCCAGACACAAGCCGAGATACGGGATATTGTTTTCTCTCGCATATTTGCAAGCGGCTATTTTGCCCTCGATACCCCTGTGTCCGAAGCCGCCCGGAATAATTATTCCGTCGCAGCCCTTCAAGACATCGAAGACGTTTTGGTCGGTTATACTTTCGCTGTCTATCCATTCGATTTCTATATTGTTCTTTTGGGAATATCCGGCGTGCTTCAAGGCTTCGGCGACGGAAAGATATGCGTCGTGTAGCTTGACATATTTGCCGATAAGAGCGATTTTTACGGTCTTTTCGCTCGCCTTGACGTTGCGGAGCATATTTTCCCAAGACGAAGTATCGGGCTTTTGGGTGTGATGAAGCTCCAAAAGATTGCACACGACGGTATCGAGTCCGTTGTTTTTGAGCATTATCGGCGCTTCGTACAGACAAGGCAGCGTGAGATTTTCGATTACGCATTCTTTTTTGACATTGCAAAAGAGAGCGATTTTTTCTTTGATTTCGTTAGGGATTTTTTCGTCCGAACGCGCTATGATTATGTCGGGAGAAATTCCGAGAGATTGAAGCTCCTTGACGGAATGCTGTGTCGGCTTGGACTTATGCTCTCCGGCAAAGCTCAAAAACGGCACAAGCGTCACATGTATAAACAGACAGTTATTGCGTCCGACGTCGAGCTGTATCTGCCTGACGGCTTCCAAAAAAGGCTGGCTCTCGATGTCGCCCGTCGTTCCGCCTATCTCTATTATCATTACGTCCGCATCAAAGGAGCGCGCTCCGTTAAAAATAAACTCTTTTATCTCGTTTGTGACGTGCGGAATGACCTGAATTGTCTGTCCGAGATATTTGCCTTCTCTCTCTTTGTTGATGACGTTGAAGTACACCTTTCCACTCGTGAGATTGGAATATTTGTTTAGGTCTACATTGATAAATCTCTCATAATGCCCCAAATCAAGGTCTGTTTCCGCGCCGTCCTCCGTAACGTATACCTCTCCGTGCTGATAAGGACTCATAGTACCTGGGTCTACGTTTATGTACGGGTCGAGCTTGATAACGCCGATTTTTAAACCGCGCGCTTTGAGCAAAAGACCGAGCGATGCCGCCGTAATACCCTTTCCGAGTCCCGAAACCACGCCGCCTGTAACAAAAATGTACTTCATAAAAATTTTCTCCTGAAAGATAATATTATTATAGGTAGTTAAAGCTAAATATCATTTTTTGATTTGTTATTTTTTGATAACGGTTGTCTTTTTTACTCCCATTCCACAGTGGCGGGCGGTTTGCTCGTGATGTCGTATACGACGCGGTTGACGCCTTTTACTTCGTTGACGATTCGTGCGGATATTTTTTTTAATATTCTATGGGGTAACGGCGTATAATCGCAGGTCATAAAATCGCTTGTCGTGACGGCGCGCACGGCTATGAGATTGTCGTAGCTTCTCTCGTCGCCCATGACGCCGACCGTGTTTACGCCGGTAAATACGGCAAAATACTGACTGACCTTTAATTTGGATTTTTTTATCTCCTGACACACTATATTGTCGGCAAGGCGCAGTATATTTAGCTTGGTTTTGTCAAGCGTACCCATGACCCTTATTGCAAGTCCCGGCCCCGGAAAGGGCTGTCTGGACACCAAAAATTTCTTTAAGCCCAGCTTCGCGCCTATTTCTCTGACCTCGTTTTTGAAAAGCCCGGAAAGCGGCTCTATTATAGCATTAAACTTAATATTTTTCGGCAAACCGCCTACGTTGTGATGGCTTTTGATTATCGCGGCGTTTGCTCCGCCCGATTCGATGATGTCGGGATAAATAGTACCTTGCGCCAAAAAGGTTACGTCGCCGAGCTTGCGTGCTTCTTCTTCAAAGACGCGGATAAATTCTTCGCCAATAATTTTACGTTTTTTCTCCGGCTCGAAGACGCCTTCGAGCTGTGTCAAAAATCTCTCTTCAGCATTGACCCTTATAAATTGCAAATCCATTGCTGAAAAAATTCTTTCGATATCGTCGCCCTCGTTTAAGCGCATAAAGCCGTGGTCTACAAAGACACATATGAGCTGTTTGCCGACCGCTCTCGAAAGTATGGCGGCGCATACTGAAGAATCTACTCCGCCAGACAAAGCGAGTATGATTTTTTCATTACCGACCTTTTGTCTGACAAGCTCTATCTGACGCTCAACATAATCGTCTATATTGTAGTCGCCCGCGGCGGCGCAAATATTGTAGAGAAAATTTCTTATAATTTCCGTTCCGTTCTCCGTCAATTCGACTTCGGGATGAAATTGTATACCGTACAGCTTACGCTCGGCGTCGGCGCAAGCGGCATATTCGGTATTGTGAGTGTTTGCTAAGCCGACAAAGCCTTTTGGCAAGGCTGTCACCTTATCCGTATGGCTCATAAGCGTTTTTGCGGCGGTTTTTAAGCCTTTGAATAATTCGTTTTCGGCGTTTAAAAAGGTTTCCGTCACGCCGTATTCGCTCTTTTTTGCGCTCTCGACCTTGCCGCCAAAGGTATGGCACAATAACTGCATTCCGTAGCAAATGCCGAGTATCGGTATCCCCAGCCCAAAAATCTCGGGGTCGATAGCAATCGCGTTTTCTTTGTATACGCTCTTAGGACCGCCCGTTAAGATTATGCCGATAGGATTGATTTCTCTTACCTTTTTGGCGGTTATCTGACCCGGCTTTATGAGCGAATAGACACCGCAGCTTCTCACGCTTCGGGCAATCAGCTCCTTGTATTGTCCGCCGAAATCTAAGACCAATAAAATCTGATTTTCCATAAAAATCCTTTATCTGTTTATTATTTATAAATGCCGTCGGCGACTCTTTAATCCGACGCCGACTATATCTCGACAGTACCTTCGTAGACCAGCTTTGCATCTCCCGTCAATATGACGGCGTTCGCGGTATAATTTACGGTCAATTCTCCGCCGAGCAGCTTGACCTTGATATCTCTGCCTTCCTTGCAATAGCCGTTAAGAACGGCCGCCGCAGCCGCCGCGCAAGCACCGGTGCCGCAGGCAAGCGTCTCGCCGCTGCCCCTTTCCCAAACGCGCATGGCGATGTCGTTTTGTCCCGTTACCTTGACAAATTCGGTGTTTACTCGCTCCGGGAATATCTTGTTATTCTCAAATTGCGGTCCTAATCTCTCCAAGTCTAAGGAATCTATATCGTCGCAAAAAACTATGCAATGCGGATTGCCCATAGATACGCAGGTTATGCGGTATTCCGTGTCGCCTATCTTTACCTTTTCGTCGATTACTCGCTCCTTGTCGGACAAGACGGGGATTTCCTTTGCGTTCAATATGGCTTTGCCCATATCGACGCTGACCTTAGCGACCCTTCCGCTCTGAGTAAAGAGTTTGAGCTTTTTGATTCCGCTGAGCGTTTCGACGGTCATGTCGGTCTTTTTGACGATATCCTTGTCATAGAGATATTTTGCGATACACCTTATGGCGTTTCCGCACATCTTGCCTTCCGAGCCGTCGAGATTGAACATTCTCATCTTGGCGTCCGCGACTTCGGACGGACATATCAATACTATGCCGTCGCCGCCTATACCGAAATGCCTGTCGGATAGATATACCGAAAGAGATTCGGGGCTGTTGACTGTGTTTTCAAGGCAATTTATGTATATATAATCGTTGCCTGCTCCGTGCATTTTTGTAAAATTTAGCTTCATTTTGACCTTTCTCATATTGTTGATATCGACAAGCTCGGTATTGCTTTCGCTGAATTTTCCGAGCAAGCAATCGGCGAGTGCATTGGCGGTGTCGAGCGACGTCAGACAAGGAATTTTGTTCATAGTGGCCAAGCGTCTTATCTTGACGCTGTCGCGTGCCGGGTCGCGTCCTTTGGCGGATGTGGATATGATATAATCTATTTTGCCGCTTTTTAAAAGAGACTGCGTATTGTCGGCAGGGTTTTCGTGTATCTTTTGAACGGTTGCGACGTCTATGCCGGCTTTTTTGAGTACGTCGGCAGTGCCAAAGGTCGCGTAGATTTTAAATTTTTGGTCGGCGAATTTTTTTGCGATAGCGGCTATTTCGTTTTTGTCCTGATTGCGCACGCTGATAAAGACGCCGCCCGTCTTTTTGAGCCGATAGCCTGCGGCAAGCAAGCCCTTATAGAGAGCCTCCTGCAAGTTTTTGCCGAGACCCAATACCTCTCCCGTCGATTTCATTTCCGCGCCGAGCATTGTGTCCACATCCGTGAGCTTTTCAAAGGAAAAGACGGGGACTTTGACAGCCGTGTAGGGCATATCGCGCCATATTCCCGTGCCGTAAGGCAAGTCTTTGAGCTTTGCACCGAGAGAAACCTTAGTGGCTATCTCACATATAGGAACCATAGTGACCTTACTTAGATAAGGAACGGTTCTCGACGCACGCGGATTGACTTCTATCACATATAGGTCGCCGCCCGTGATGATGTATTGAATATTTACAATGCCCTTGACGTTTAGCCCTTTGCATAGCTTATACGACGTTGAAAGGATTTTGTCGTACATATCGTCATTGATGTTTTGTGGCGGATAAACGGCGATACTGTCGCCGGAGTGAACGCCTGCGCGCTCGATATGCTCCATTACGCCCGGTATAAAGATATCTTCGCCGTCAAAGATAGCGTCTATTTCTGCTTCCGTACCGCTTATATATTTGTCTATAAGGATAGGATTTTTGATATTGTATTCGAGAATAATCTTGACAAATTCTTCGATGTCGTCGTCGGAAAAAGCCACTATCATATTCTGTCCGCCGAGAACGTACGACGGTCTTATAAGTACGGGATAGCCTAATTTGTTGGCGGCGGCGAGAGCTTCTTCACGCGTCAAAACCGTGTAGCCCTGCGGACGTTTGATACATTCCTTTTCCAAAAGCTCGTCAAAACGCTTTCTGTCCTCCGCCATGTCTATGCTGTCCGCGCTCGTGCCGAGTATTTTGATGTTGTTTCTTGACAGCGCGCCCGTCAGCTTGATAGCCGTCTGTCCGCCGAAGGCTACGACTACGCCGTAAGGCTTTTCGATATTGATTATATGCAGCACGTCCTCGTCTGTCAGCGGCTCAAAATACAGCCTGTCGGAGGTGTCGAAGTCAGTCGATACCGTTTCGGGATTGTTGTTGATGATGACGACGTTGTAGCCGAGTTCTTTCAGCGTTCTGACGCAATGTACGCTCGCATAATCAAATTCTATGCCTTGACCTATCCTTATACAACCGCTGCCGAGTACAACGACCGTTTCTTTTTTGCTTCTTTGAATGTATTCTAAGGCTTCGTTTTCGCCGCCGCTCTCCGGCGTGTTAAAGGACGAATAAAAATACGGCGTGTCGGCAAAAAACTCTCCGGCGCAAGTATCTACCATTTTAAAATCGGGAGCGAGAAAATAATCAAAATCACCGCCGAGCTTCTTTAAAAGCTTGTCGGTAAAGCCGTATTTTTTGCCTTGAACGTATTGTGTATAAGTGATTTTTTTGTTTTCAATGCTTTTTACATAGTCGGAAATATTCTTAATTTTATTCAAAAACCATCTGTCGATTTTTGATTTTTCAAAAATCGTTTCTATGCCGATGCCCCTGTATATGGCTTCGTAAACGGCAAAAATTCTCTCGTCGGTCGCCGTTTCGATGTTCTTCATTATAAAGCCTTCGTCCGCTTCCTGAAACTTTTTGTATCTCAAAAAATCCGCCGGTAACTCCGCGCCGCGCACAGCCTTTAACAACGCCGATTCAAAGGAATCGCCTATCGACATCACCTCGCCCGTCGCTTTCATTTGCGTTCCGAGTTCTCTCTTGGCGTAGACAAATTTGTCAAAGGGCCATTTAGGAAACTTAACTACAACATAGTCGAGAGCCGGCTCGAATGACGCGAAGGTCTTGCCCGTGACGGCGTTGATAATCTCGTCGAGATTGTAGCCTATGGCTATCTTTGCCGCGACCTTGGCTATCGGATATCCCGTCGCCTTGCTCGCAAGCGCGGATGAACGCGAAACTCTCGGATTTACTTCTATTACGGCGTATTCAAAGGAATCGGGATTTAAAGCAAATTGCACGTTGCAGCCGCCCTTCATATCGAGCGCGTCCACTATATCGAAGGCGGCACGGCGCAGCATTTGATATTCCTTGTCGGCAAGCGTCATTGTAGGCGCGATTACTATGCTGTCTCCGGTATGTATTCCCACCGGGTCAAAGTTTTCCATAGCGCAAACGGAGATTGTGTTGCCGTTGTTGTCGCGTATGATTTCATATTCGATTTCTTTCCAGCCGGACACGCATTTTTCGACAAGTATCTGGTGTATCGGCGACATTTCAAGTCCCGTAGCCGCTATTTCTTTCATCTTAGCTTCGTCTGCGGCTATGCCGCCGCCGCTTCCGCCTAAGGTAAACGCCGGACGGACAATGACGGGATATTCGAGAACCGCCGCACATTTCAATGCGTCTTCGAGCGTCGTCACGACCTCCGACGGTATGCACGGCTGATGTATGCTCTCCATAGTGTCCTTAAAGAGCTGTCTGTCCTCCGCCTTGTCTATCGTCTCCGGTCCCGCTCCGAGCAGGCGTATATTGTGCTTTTTCAAAAAGCCTTCACGCGCCAGCTGCATACAGAGCGTCAAGCCCGTCTGTCCGCCGAAGCCCGACATAATGCTGTCCGGCTTTTCCTTTTCGATTATTCTTTTGACCGTAGTCAAGGTCAACGGCTCGATGTAGATACGGTCAGCCATTGCATTGTCGGTCATAATCGTAGCCGGATTGGAATTGATAAGCACCGCTTCGATTTTGTCTTCTTTGAGAGCGCGGAGCGCCTGCGTACCCGAATAATCAAATTCGGCAGCCTGACCTATAACTATCGCGCCCGAGCCTATAAGCAAAACTTTCTTGATGTCCTTATTTAACGGCATATTTTTTATTCTCCAAAATAGACTTTAAAAATTCGTCGAAAAGGTATTCGGTATCCTTCGGTCCGCCTGCCGCTTCCGGGTGGAATTGGACTGAAAAGCCGTTGAAATTTTTATACTTCAAGCCTTCGCTCGTATTGTCGTTGACGTTGATAAAAAGCTCGTCGGCGATAGCGGCGTTTACGCTTTCTCTGACTACGGCGTAGCCGTGATTTTGACTGCTTATGTAGACGCGGTTGTTTGAGAGATTTTTTACCGGCTGATTTGCGCCCCTGTGTCCGTATTTGAGCTTTGTAGTCAGGAAACCGTTGGCGAGAGCGAGAAGCTGATGACCTAAGCATATTCCGAATATCGGAACGTCTTTTTTGATAAGCTTTTTTAATTCCGCGATAATCCCGACGTTTTCGGCGGGGTCGCCCGGACCGTTAGAGAGCATGATACCGTCGGGCTTTAAAGAAAGTATCTTTTCGGCGGTCGTATCGTACGGAACGACTGTGACGCGGCAGCCGCGCTTGATGAGATTTCGTTGTATGTTTTCCTTTGCGCCGAAGTCCATAAGGACTACGGAATATTTACCGCCCTTATTGTATTCGGTTATTTCTTTGCATGAAACGCTTTTTACGGCGTCTATTATCTTGTAATTTTTGATTTTTTGAAAGTCAACGCGGCTCAAATCCTCGGTGAGCATAGCGTTCATGACGCCTCTCTCCCTGATGATTTTGACGAGAGCTCTCGTGTCGATTCCCTGGAAAGCGCGTATGTCCGACGCTTCAAAAAAACCGTCGATATTTCCGGTGCTTCGGAAGTTTGACGGTGCAAGAGTAAAGCTACGGGCGATATATGCGGATGCGGCTATTTTTGCGCCCTCGAAATCCTCCGGGATAACGCCGTAATTGCCTATGAGCGGAAAGCTCTGGACAATCATTTGTCCGTAATAACTCTTATCGGTAAGCGTTTCGAGATAGCCGGTCATAGCCGTCGTAAAGACGATTTCTGCGATGACGTCGCCGGGCTTTCCCAAAAAATCCCCTTCAAAAACCTTGCCGTTCTCTAAGACCAAATATCCCTTGCGCATCGTGCGTACTCCTTAATAGATTTTACAGCTTGTCGCCTATTGCCTGACATTTACTTTTGTCTTCTAAGATTTCCTTGTCGTAAGCGTTTATGTTGACGTTGTATTCCCCCGTAAAGCAGCCCGCGCAAAAGCCCAAGGTGCAATCGGAGCAAGCGGCTTTCATGCCGTCTAAGCTGATATATGCCAAGCTGTCAACACCGATTTTGTCGGCTATCTCCTGTATCGTGAGCTTGTTTGCGATAAGGTTTTCTACCTTGTCTATATCCGTTCCGAAGTAACAGCTATGCTTAAAGGGCGGCGAGGATATTCTCATATGGACTTCCTTAGCTCCCGCGTCCTTTAAAGCTCTGACGATTTTTGCGGAGGTCGTCCCCCTTACTACGCTGTCGTCGGTGATGACTATTCTTTTGCCTTGAATATTGAATTTGAGCGGATTGAGCTTGACTCTCACCGCACTTTCTCTCTCTATCTGTGACGGATATATAAAGCTTCTGCCGACATAGCGGTTTTTGACAAACGCGCTGACGAGCGGCAAGCCGCTTTTAAAGGCGTAGCCTGCGGCACAATCGAGTCCGCTGTCCGGCACTCCGGCGACGCAATCGGCGTCCGCAGGAAATTCTTCGGCGAGTCTGACGCCCATATTGAAACGCGCTTTATATACGCTCTGACCGTCTATGACCGAATCGGGCCGTGCAAAATATACGTGCTCGAAGATACACAGACCGCTCTTGCTTTGAGTGATTACTTTTTCCGCGCTGATTATTTTTCCGCCTTCGATGACGACCATTTCGCCCGGCTCGATGTCGCGCTCAAATGCAAAGCCGCCGCTGTCTAAGGCTACGCTCTCCGACGCCGCCATTATACCGTGTACGTTAGAGCCTATGCAAAGCGGTCTAAAACCGTAACCGTCGCGGACAAGTATGAGTTTGCCGCCGCTCGTCATTATTATCAAAGAAAAAGCGCCCTGAATCAGCTTGACGGCTTCTCTGACGCCTGCGGCTTCGTCGCCGGTCTTTATAATGTTGTACGCTATAAGACAAGATATTACTTCCGAATCGCTCGTCGCCGCAAAATCAACGCCGAGCTTTTCTAACTTTTCTTTGATTTGTTTGGCGTTGACGATATTGCCGTTGTGGGCGGTGGCTATTCTGCCGGTGAGATATTCGGTGACAAAGGGCTGTACGTTGTCTATCGTGTTGTTTCCCGTAGTGGAATACCGCGTATGTCCTATCGCGATTTTGCCCTTCGGCATATTCTTTAATGTGTCGCCGTTAAAAACCTCGCTGACAAGTCCGCGCTTCTTATAATTGCATATCCGCGTTTCGCGCAGTACCGCTATTCCCGCGCCTTCCTGCCCCCTGTGTTGGAGCGCGAGCAAGGCGTTATAAATCAAGCCCGCCGATTCTTCGACGTTGATACAAACGCCGGCAACGGCACATTCTTCGTGAAGTTTGTCACTATCGTACATTCTTTTCATTTTTGCTGTTCCCCGAATTTATTAAGCGTTATTTGTCACGGTCAAGGCTTATATATGCGGCTCTAATCAAAGAGTATATAATCGTCTCTCTCGGGCCCGACGGAAACGTATTTTATCCTTGTGCCGACGGCTTTTTGGATGTATTCGATGTATTTGAGTGCGTTTACAGGCAAATCGGACTTTTTGCGGCATTTGCTGATGTCGCATTTAAAGCCGTCAAAATACCGAATAACCGGCTTTGCCGCGTCTAACGTTTCGCCCGTCACAAAATCTACCGTCTGCTTGCCGTCTATCTCATAAGCCGTGCATACGGGGATTTTGTCCATATAAGCAAGCACGTCGAGCTTGGTCAAAGCAAGCGACGTCGCTCCCTGAACCCTTGCACCGTAGCGGCTTGCCACGACGTCAAACGCTCCGACTCTTCTCGGTCTGCCCGTCGCCGCGCCGTATTCGCCGCCGGCTTCTCTGAGCGCGGTCGCTTCTTGTCCGCTCATCTCGACGACAAAAGGTCCTTCGCCGACACAGCTGCTGTACGCTTTCATTATCCCGACCACTTCGTCGAGCTTGGCGTACGGCGCGCCCGCTCCGATAGGCGCGTAAGCGGCTATCGTCGAGCTTGACGACGTATAAGGAAAGATACCGTAATCTATATCTCTCAGCGCGCCGAGCTGTGCTTCAAACATTATTCTCTTGTTTGCGTTGACGGCGGCGTTAAAAAAGATACTCGTATCGGTGATATATTCCTTTAAAGGATTTCCGTATTTTGAAAGCCACTCAAAAATCTCTGCGGCGTCAATCGGCGCGCTTCCGTAGCTTTGTATCAAAAGATTTTTCCATTCGACAATGGACGCCAATCGGTTATTTAATGTAACCGGGTTTGCCAATTCGCCCATTCTTATGGTTTTTTTCATATATTTATCGCCGTATACCGGCGCGATTCCGCGTCTTGTCGAACCGAATTTCTTGTCTTTGAGCCTGTCCTCTTCGAGATTGTCGAGCAGTCTGTGATACGGCAGGCATATAGTCGCCTTATCGCTTATTATGAGATTGTCCTTTGAGATTTTGATGCCCTTGCTTCTCAAATTTTCGATTTCACCGCAAAGATGCTCCAAATCTATGACCATTCCCGGACCCATGACGTTGACGGTGTTTTCTCTGAGAATGCCCGACGGCAAGAGATTTAAGATAAAACGTCCTTTGTTGTTGACAACGGTATGTCCGGCATTGTTGCCGCCCTGATAACGGACTATTATGTCGTAATCGGACGAAAGCAAATCGACCATTCTGCCTTTACCTTCGTCACCCCAATTTATACCGACTATCGCTGTAAGCATTTTTTTGTCTCCCGATTGTTTATGTTCGATAGGGCTTTTGCCCGTATATTCAGGCATTGAATAAGTATTTTTGCCTTAACGGCTATATTATACCTTAACGCTCGTCAAAAAGTAAATACGTTTAACGGCGCGTCGGCTTAAAAATTTCTTATACGGCTATGCCGAATTGTAATACGAACCGTTTCTTTGGCGTTATAGCTTTAAAATAACCGTACAATATTTGTATCTGCGACTTAAACATTAGATTAGGCATAACCTATACGGCGATACGGATTGTGTTGTAAGACTAATCTATTATACAAAATATAGTTTGTTTTGTCAAACACAATATCGTCGGCTTTAAGGTATTTCTTTAAAAAAGTTGCCCGTATTTTTTTATGATAACTCTCTGCTTTAAGAAGCTTAACGGCACAATACGGCTAAAATAAAAAATAAATCTTTTGCCTATGCGAAAAATGCAATAAAAAAACACAAAACATAAAATAAATCAAATATTCGGATAAAAATCGATTGATTTTTGACAGTTTATATAATATAATATTAAATTGTTTAAGCAATCTCTCATAATCGTCTAATGCAATCTTTGCCTTATCGGGTCACGGCGGCTTGTTTGACAAATCTAATAAAAATTACTGTAAAGGATTTTTGCCGGCATACACAAGACCGCGATAATCGGTTGCGTTTCACGGGCGGATTTATACTATGTTTTTCGCTGTTCTCATTATATTGATTACGCTCGGTTACACTGTCTTTGTCGGCTACAACGACGGAGCTAATGCTATTGCTACGAGCATCGCCACGAGAGCCGTCTCCTATAAGACGGCGGTAGCCGTAGCCGTTATCGCGACAATCGGCGCGCCGCTCCTTTATTTTTGGGCAGGCGCGGACTTATCGGTCGCCGATACTATCGGCTCGACGGTGGATAACGGCGTTTTGTCCGTCGCAAAAAAAGGACTTTCCTATTCCTTTCTCTTCACGGGAGTGTTGAGCGGTCTGATATGGTGTCTGTTTTCGGCAAAAAACAAGCTGCCCGTCAGTACGTCGCATTCTCTGCTCGGCGGTATTTCCGGCGCAGGGGTGGCGGCTTTCGGCTTTTTGCCTATCGATTGGAATAGCTTGTTTATCAAAATCATTCTGACCTCGGTCGCCGTTCCGCTTGCAGGCTTTGCCGTAAGCTTTTTGATAATGAAAATCATACGAAAAATCGCATATAAGATTCCCGTATCGTCTGCCGGAATAATCAAAAAGCTCCAAACCTTAAACGTCGCCGTCCTGTCGTCCTCTATCGCCATAAATAACGTCCAAAAACCGCTCGGCGTTATGTATATGCTCTTTATAATAGGCGGCTTGGCGGTGACCAAAAATTATATCTTGCTTATTATCGTGCTTTCGGCGGCGGCCCTTACTCTCGGCACTTGCTTCGGCGGCACGCGCATAATACATACCGTAGGCAAAAAAATATACAAAATCAAGCCGATACATTCCTTTTTGGCACAGATATCCGTCGGCATAATCATTTATGCGGCATCCGGCATGGGTATCCCCGTAAGTGCCGGTCAAGCCGTCTCTTCAACCGTTATGGGTGTCGGCGCGTCCGAACGCTTTGCCAGCGTAAATTGGTCAAATTCCCTAAAAATCTTCATTTTTTGGGTCTTGACCTATCCGATAACCTTTATCTTCGGAGCTGCGCTCTGCGGTCTACTCGGAGCTTTTTTTAGATAATCAATCGCAATAAATATTATTTGCCTTGCTATTCCAAAAACATCGGCGGCAACGTGCCGATAATACAACTGCATATAACGGTTAAATGCCGTACAAAATATATTTATAAAAACTATACAAATCACGACAAGGAACATATGAGCGCAAAGATTAATTTTTTTAATATCATTCTCGACCAATGCAAAATAATGAACGAAGCCATGAAGCTTCTCAACGAATACTGCGTTTCTCACAACGAAAAAACAGCCGACGAAATAATCGCTCTCGAAGAAAAGGGCGATATGTCGCGCCGTATTTTGATAGACGAGCTTAACAGAACCTATTTTACGCCTATCGACAGAGAAGATTTGTTTGCCTTGTCGAGCCTTATAGACGAGATAACCGACAATACAAAGACGACCGTAGACGGCATACGTTTATACAAAATCGTTCCCGACGCCCAAATGGTTTTGATAACCGGCTCTCTCGTCATTATCACCGAACACCTGTACAACGCCGTGCATGAGATAGAAAAACACAAATCTATCGCACGCGAAGAAGCGTTAAAGGTCAAAGAAACCGAAAACATCGTCTATACCCAATCTCATCTCGCTCTCGCCGAGCTTTTTGAAAACGACGACTTCAAAACGATTTTTAAATACAGAGAGCTGTACAAGCATCTCCAGCACACAGCCCAAATATCCGTACAGGCTGTGGATTTTCTCCTGAATATTCTGGTAAAGATGTGAGAGTACACCGCGCTAACGCTTTCTTTTTTGTTCTTTTCCGCGAACCCGACACTCGTTGAGGTCACTCTAATTTCGGTCGGTTTCGCGAAAAATAACTAAAAAATAAAGGCGTTATCGCTGTCAACGTACTTCGGTATATTTTAATATGCGCTCTTACACTACTTTGTGTATGGAATGGATAACGGAAACAAAGATGTTTATTAAAATTTAATGCGGTTTCTGCATATATTAATATTTAATATGAGTTCTCTTTAATATGCGTTCTTTCACTGCTTTGTGTATAGAATGGATAACGGAAACAAAGGTGTTTATTAAAATTTAATACGTTGCAGCATATTAATATTTAATATGAGTTCTCTTTTTATATGCGTTAGATAACTGCTTTGCGTAGGAATGGATAACGGATACAAAGGTATTGATAAAGCTTTGGTGCGGTGACGTTTTAAAAGTGAAAAAAGTGCCTTAGCGCGGCGTATACTAAAAAAGAATAAATATATTAAATTCAAACGCTTGCTAAAAGTACTTTTTTTTGTTATAATCTGTAAAGTTAAATTATGCCGCCATAGTCTAATGGTTAGGACGCTTGCCTCTCACGCAGGTATCAGGGGTTCAAATCCCCTTGGCGGTGCCAAAATCACAAGCGGAGATATTTCTCCGTAACAATTTTCTTTCTTTTTACATAGATTTGGTAAAAAGAAATCTCTCATAGAGGCGCGAAAAAACATAAGTAGCTTTTTTGTCAACGGTCGCATACATCAAAAAAGCAAAAGGGTCTTTTCGCCGAAACAAAACAACAATCATGCGGACTTTTGTTTTGTTGGCTGTACGGGGCTAATACCCTGCCGGCTGTCGCCGTTTGATACAAGCGGCGGAGCGCTATGAAATCACTGAAATATTTACATAGACGACATTAATGTTTTTCATGATTTATTTTAGCGGTAGCATAGACGGCAGTAGCATAATTATGTTACTGCTTTTTTATAAAATCCTAATAAATACCGGGAGATAAACAAAATGGAAGAAGACCTGCAAACGACACAAGACGGCGGCGCGGTATCTTATAATTGTCAATCCTGCGGCGGCGTACTCGAATATTCGCCGGGCAGCGGCAACCTAAAATGCCCTTATTGCGGCGGCACGGTCGATATCGTCCGCGACAGCAATGTGATTGAGCGTGATTTTCTCGCTCATTCCGGCGGCTCGGAGCAATGGAACGACGAAGCGTGCGTATACAATTGCGCTAACTGCGGCAGCAGCGAGGTTTTTGACAAAAGCGAGATATCTCATGCCTGCTCCTTTTGCGGAACGCACAATATCCTCAAATCCGACGCTCTCGCCGGAATAAAGCCCGACAGCATATTGCCCTTTGCCATCGCAAAGGACCAAGCCGACAACATATTTAAAGCGTGGACTAAGAAACTCAAATTTGCGCCGGACGCCTTAAAAAAAACTGCCGAATCGGGTCAGTACAAAGGCGTATATCTTCCGATGTGGACTTTTGATACTCAGACGTTTTCAACTTATTCCGGCAAGCTCGGCAAGCATTATACCGTCACCGTCGGCAGCGGCAAAAACCGCCATACCGAGACCAGAACGCGATATTTTACAATATCGGGCAACGTCGAGAGATTTTTCGACGATATCTGTGTCAATGCCGGCAACAAATTAGACGAAAAGCAATTTGCAAAAATATCGCCTTTCGATACGCAAAAAGCCGTCAAATACGACAAAAGCTTTCTCGTAGGCTTCTCTGCCGCACGCAACGAAAAAAATATCGACGCCGCATGGACGGACGCAAAAAACAAAACCGCCGCCGCCTTGCGCACACAGATTTTGTCTAAATACGATTATGACGTCGTGTCGCATCTCGACGTAAATACAAAGCATTCAGCCGTAACCTTTAAATATATGCTTGTTCCGCTGTGGATATCAAATTTTGCTTACAATTCTAAGACATATAATTTTTACATCAACGGAACAAACGGCAAAATCACCGGCAAGCGTCCTTATTCGCGTCCTAAGATATTGATAGCCGTTGCTGTCGGTCTTGCTATTGTAGCCGCCGTTGCGGTCTTGATAAGCAAGCTCGTATCATGACAAAAATATTCTTTAAAAGCAATATATAGAATACTCTATGCGGTGTAATACTTCCGCTAAACGAATAATAAATTATGTAATTCAAGGAGAAAAATTTTAGCTATGAAAAAATATAACATCGCTGTCGTAGGCGCGACGGGCATGGTCGGAAACAAATTTTTGAAAGTACTTTCCGAAAAAAATCTGCCCGTAGAAAACTATTATCTTTATGCTTCCGCAAAAAGTGCCGGAAAAGTCGTCAGTTTTATGGGCAAAGACTTGACCGTCATAGAGTTGAAGCGCGAAAACATCACCGATAAAAAAATCGATATAGCTCTCTTTTCGGCAGGCGCATCGGTCAGCCGCGATTTTGCTCCGATTTTTGTCGAAGCGGGCGCGGTCGTCATCGATAACAGCAGCTGTTTTAGAATGGACAAGGACGTTCCCCTTGTTGTTCCCGAAGTCAATCCGCAGGATATCTCGCTTCACAACGGCATTATCGCCAATCCTAACTGCTCGACCATTCAGGCGGTCGTCGCTCTCAAACCTTTAAACGACAAATACAAGATAAAAAGGATAGTTTATTCTACCTATCAGTCGGTGTCTGGCGCGGGCGTGGGCGGCTATACCGATTTGGAAGAAGGCGTCAAGGGCAATGCGCCAAAAAAATTCCCGTATCCTATCTTTAACAATCTCATTCCGCAAATCGACGTCTTTTTGGACGACGGTTACACAAAGGAAGAGAAAAAAATGATTGACGAAACGAGAAAAATTTTGCATGAAAAGGATTTGAAGATAACGGCTACAACCGTCAGAGTACCCGTGTTTTACGGACACAGCGAGTCTATCAACGTCGAATTTTACAACCCTTGTACCCTTGACGGTATCAAAGACGCTATTAAGGGTCAGCAAGGAATAGTTTTTTACGACAATATTTCCAAAAACATTTATCCTATGCCGTGCGTCTGCGAAGACAAAGACGAGGTATTTGTCGGCAGAATACGCCTTGACGACAGCGTTGATTACGGCTGCAATATCTTTGTCGTCGCCGACAATATCCGCAAAGGTGCTGCCACAAACGCCGTTCAGATAGCCGAATATATCATCAAAAACGGCATAAAAACCTCACGTTAAAGCTTGAACCTGTATTTAAGAATTAAGGCACGACGTCTTTATTCATCGATACAAGTTCTTATTTGACCGTAACGCAAAAAATTTAATAAAATAAGGAATTTATATAATGAATACGCCTTTATTTAAGGGCTGCGGAACGGCTATTATAACGCCGTTTACCTCGCAAGGGATTGATTATTCCGCACTCGAAAAGCTCATAGAATTTCAAATAAATCAAGGCGCGGACGCGCTTATCGTACTCGGTACGACGGGAGAAGCGGCGGCTATGACTGCCGCCGAAAAAACCGACGTCATTAAGTTTGCCGTATCCAAGACCGCAAAAAGAATCCCCGTCATTATCGGCACGGGTTCTAATTGTACGGAGACAGCCGCCGAAAATTCCGCCGCCGCCGAAAAGCTCGGAGCAGACGGACTTTTGGTCGTCACTCCGTACTACAATAAATGCACACAAGGCGGTCTTGTCGCCCACTTCAACGCCGTAGCGGACAGAGTCGGTATACCTATCGTCGTCTACAACGTACCTAAGCGTACGGGCGTCGATATATCCGCCGAAACCTTTGCAAAAATGTGCGAACACAAAAACATTCAAGCTATCAAGGAAGCAAGCGGCAATTTAGAACAAATCGCCGAAATGTCGCGTCTTACACGCGGCAAAGCCTTTATATACAGCGGCGACGACTCGCTCATTATCCCCGTCATGAGCGTCGGCGGTATCGGCGTTATAAGCGTCGCGAGCAACGTCGCGCCGAAATATTTCAAAGAAATGACGGCTTACGCCCTAAACGGCGACCATCAAAAAGCTCTCGATATGCAGTTAAACGCCTTGCCGTTCATAAAAGCCCTTTTCTTAGAGATCAATCCTATTCCCGTCAAGGCGGCGGCCAAGCTGCTTGGACTCTCAAACGGGATTTTGCGGCTTCCGCTCACCGACATCGAGGAGTCAAATCTCGTCCGTTTAAAAAAAGAAATGACCGACTTCGGTCTTATCCCGTCATAGAGATATGACTACTCAGTAAAGTCCAAATCTTGATATTTTGACAAGAAGTCATAAGGAATAAAATGATAAAAGTTTTGATATTCGGCATAAGCGGAAAAATGGGTCACATGATATACTCGCAGCTTCAAAACCACGAGAAGCTAAAAGTCGTCGCCGGCATAGACAAATATGCCGAAAAAATCGACTTTAACGTACCCGTCTTTCCGTCTATAAAGGATTGCGCGGTGACAGCCGACGTCATTATAGATTTTTCACGCCCCGATTCCCTCGCCGACATACTTCCGTATGCCGCCGATAACAAAATCCCCTTGGTCATAGCTACTACGGGACACACTCCCGAGCAGACCGAGCAAATCAGCCGCGCTTCAAAGGCTATCCCGATATTTATGACAAGCAATATGTCGCTCGGTATCAACCTGCTCATCTCTCTGTCAAAACAAGCGGCAAGCTTCTTAGGCTCGGGCTTTGACGTCGAGATAGTCGAACAGCACCACAACCAAAAAGCCGATTCGCCGAGCGGCACGGCTCTGTCTATCGCACGCTCTCTCAACGACGTTTTTTCTCAAAACAAGGAGTTTATCTACGGCAGATGCGGCAACGCTTCAAAAAGACGCCAATCCGAGATAGGTATACACGCCGTGCGCGGCGGAACGATAGTCGGCAAACACGACGTGATGTTTATCGGTAACGACGAAGTGATAACGATAGCCCACGAAGCCCAAAGCCGTCAGGTCTTTGCGGCGGGCGCGATAAGAGCCGCCGAATATATAATCGGAAAAAAGCCAAAAGTGTACAATATGAACAATCTCTTAGGTCTTGACTATTCCGTCACAAACGTGAGCGCGGAAAACGACGTCACGGTCTTTAATATCCCGAATACCCGCCTGCCCGAATACGTCAAGCTTCTCGACCTCTTCGCAAAGGAAAATATCAATATCGATATGATTAGCCAAATCTACAACCCCAACGAATCCGTATCTCTCAGCTTCACAGTCAAGGACAAAAAAGCCGTCAGGTCTAAGGATATTCTCGAAGCTCTCAAAATAAAATACTCCGCCGTCACCGACACCGCCAAAATCACCTGCGAAGGCGCGGGAATGGAATACCAAAGCGGAGTCTTCAAAGACATCGTCAACATCCTAAAAGGCATCAACGCAAAAATCTATCTCATCACCACCGGCAAAACACAGATTTCCTGCTGTATAGATTCCGCTTCGCTCAATGAAGCCGAGAAGCTGCTCAATGATTATTATATAAAATAAATAGTGTTTTGAATAATACACAACGGCAAGCGGATATATGCTTGCCGTTGTTTTTTTTTTTGATTGATTATTTGTTTTTTGTCGGAGTTAGGCGTTCCAATTTAAAAATATTTTTATTCCCCGTCGGCCGTCTTATTGATTTTGTCTTGCAGAGCCTTGCGGTCTATGGCGTATTTGCGTACGGAGAGTGCGGCGATGATGATGATGATGATTGACAGTCCGACGAACATTATGCGTATGACCTCGTTTGTGGATTTCATCTGTTCAAAAAGCTGGTCTTTGGGTTGGTCTGTCGGCGGAGCGACATAGTGTGCGAGTGTAAGTACGGGGCCGATGAGCATTGTCGCCGCTCCCTTGCCCAATTTTTGGACAAAGGTCACTATGCCGTAATAAGCTCCTTCGTCCATATCCCCGTCCTTCATGCTAAAATTTATCGCGTCAGGCATCATGCTAAAAGGCATGAGCTGGATTCCGCCGACGCTTACGCCCAAAAAGAACGTGAAGATATAGCCGTAAAACGGCATTGCCGCCATACTTTGCCCCAAGTCCATAAAGATGCCGCCCGAAGTATCGAGCTGCGGAATAAAATAAAGACCGATAAGGCTCAATACACCGAGCGCACAGCTGGCGAGAAAGGCGTCTCTCTTGCCGATTTTCTTAGCCGCAAAGGTCCAAAGCGGCGTACTCAATATCGCAAGCAAAAGCACCATTCCGGCAAGCACGACAAAAAGCTCCGGCGCTCTGAGCCAATAGGTCGTGTAATATTGCAAAAGCGTCTGCAAAAGGCCTATGACGGTAAACGCGCAGAGATAAGCTATGGCAATCTGTCTGAAAGGTTTAGATTTCCAAGATTCCAAAACGTATTTTCTGAAATTAAATTTTGGACGCGGCTGCGGCTTGACAAAGGTTCGCCGCTCGAATGTGCCGTGAAAGCACAGAAGAGCCGCTACCGTGACAAATATTCCGAAGACCAAGCCGACGTATATGAGATTTCCGCCGGTCTGATATAGCGGTCCTTCGCCGAGTATCGTATCGGCGACAAATATCGCGACGAGAGTGGCGACCGCCGAGAACGCCATTCTAAAACCAGTGAGCTTTGTGCGTTCGTCATAGTCGTCGGTCATCTCCATGATTACCGAGCTGTAAGGAACGTTTATAAGGGTCAAAAATGTTATGACAAAGAGATAGACTATCAAAATCACGATGATTTTGACTGCCTGCGGAGCGGTCGCTATGAGTCCCGGCATCATCCAAAGGATAAAAAAGAACAAGCCGAGCGGTATAGCATAGAGCAAAATGTACCGTCTGCGTCTGCCGAATTTTCCGCCGGAATTGTCGCTGAAATAACCGATAAGCGGGTCGGTCACCGCATCCCAGATTATGCCGATGACGACTATAACCGACGCCCATATCGCTTCCACCTTTAAAAAATCCGTGAGCATTATAAATAGATATACGCTTACAATCGTGTCCGTCACGCCGAAAGACATCTCGCCGAAGCCGTAGCTAATCTTTGACATTACGGTAATCTTGCCGTCCGAATTGACCTTTTGCGTCAATCCCTTCTTGACCGCGCCCCCGAACGAACCGAATAACCCTTTGCCCATATTTCCTCCGTAAAAAAATAGACGAACCCCCTTAAAAACCGTCGCCCTTGGTGGTTCGTCTATGATATACTACAACAAAACATTACGGAATGTCAAATATTTTTTTGTGTTAATGATGATTATTGATAATATTTCCTTAAATATTGCGGCTTTTGCGGCAAATTAATGCCGATTTAAAACCTTAAACCGTTTACCTATGTAATAATCGGACAAATATATGATAACGGCATAGTACAAGAGCGCGGTATAAACGTTAAAATTGACCCCGACATAAAGCGGCGTTTGCGCGATAAAGGTCAAAAAATAATTGATACCGCTTATCAGAACGTCCGCAATAATAAGAACGGCGTTCAAAGGTCTTAGAAGAGTACCCGCCGCGCTCATGAGCAAGATAAACGGAAACAAGACCGATATCAAAGGAACGACAACGATATTGGCGACAAAGGTTATGAGCGGCACGCCGCCGAAATATATGCACAGAAACGGAAACGCGCCGACGTTGGCGGCAAATGTCATGGCAACGGATTTTATGACAAAGCCTACTTTTTGCGGCGGCGGCTCGGGCGCGTTCGGAGCTTTCGGCGCGTTTTGTTTGCCCTTGATTTTGCCTTTTATACGGACAAGGAAATTTATAGCTTTTCTATCAAAAAGTGCTATCCCGAAGACGGCAAAAAAGCTCAAAAGAAAGCCGACGTCAAACAAATACAACGGATTTATAAGTAAAAGAACGACCGCCGCAAAACACAAAACATTCATAATGTCGTATTTTCTGCCCGAAGACGAAGCATACATATAGATAGTTATCATCGTCACCGCACGCAATGCCGACGGCGAAAAACCGCAAAGATAAGCAAAGAAGATAAAAATTATAAATATGGCTATGCTTTTGTGCGGTTGTTTTTTGAGTCCGAGTTTTTTGAAAAGAAAATTTAAAAGCGAGAAAAGAAAAGCAAAATGCAGTCCCGATACGGCAAAGACGTGCATTATGCCGACGGCTTTGTAGACGGACTTGGCTTCCGGCGATATTTCCGACGTGTCGCCAAAAATCAAAGCGTAAGCTATCGCCGCATTGTTCTCCGACATAGCCCAATACAAGTTTTGGTATACCTTTTGCTTAAATGCCGGAACAAAGGAAAACTTTTCCGATACGGTCATACCGAAGGTGCATTCGGCTCTGTAATAATATCCCTTGTTATAGTCCGATACCGAATAGCTCTCTTTTGGATTTAAATAATATTTGGAGAGATTGCCGATAAAGGTCACATAATCGCCTTGCTTTATCACGCCGCTTTCGTCTTTTGTGACAGTGACAAAGGCTTTTCGCGGATAGCTTTCGTCGTTTACCTTCAAATTTTTGATATAAAAGGAAAAATTGTCGGCGTTTTCGATTACTATGCTATCCACAGTACCCTCGATAAGGGCGTTTTGTAAGGCGTCCGCCTTGCTGCCGTCGTATATCCGAGTAACTATCGGAACATAAATCATTCCGATTATAAAAAATACGATAAAAGCACGTCTGCCGCCGAGAAGAAAAAACAATGCGACCCCTATCGCTATTCCTATAAAAACATTCAAAAAAACGGCGGAAATAATGCCCGACGCGAGCATCAAAACAGCCGTCGTGTAAAAGCGGAAATTAAAAAGCTTTATCCTTTGTTTCATCTTTTAATAACGCGTTTTATCCGTTTTATTTTTGCAAGTAATCTGTCTTTACAGAAAGTAATTAGCTACGCTTTGTCCTTCAATGCCGTTTCGATTTTTTGGACAAGTCCGGCTCTGACCAATTCCGCCGCTTGCAATACTGCGGCGCAAAAAGAAGTTGACTTAGACGAACCGTGCGCTTTGATTATCACCTTATTGACGCCTACAAAAAGCGCGCCGCCGTTTTCGCCGTAGTCGAGCTTGCTTTTGAGTCCGCTCAATGATTTTTTGATGAGCAAGCCGCCCGCCTTGACCAAAATGCCGTTATTCATAATGGCGTCCTTTAACAGCTTCAAAATCGAAAGGGCTGTGCCTTCGCTGGCTTTTAAAGCGACGTTTCCGCTGAATCCGTCGGTGACAAGCACGTCCGCCGTTCCCGACATTATTTCACGCGCTTCCATGTTGCCGATGAAATTCAGTCCCGATTCGGACAAAAGCGTATAAGCCGCCTTTGTCAATTCGTTGCCTTTTTTGGCTTCCGTGCCGTTGTTTAAGAGAGCGACACGCGGATTTTGAATGCCCAATGCCTTCATATAGGCGTCGCCCATCAAGCCGAATTGCAGTAGCCATTCGGGCTTGCAATCGACGTTCGCTCCGCAATCTATGAGCAGAATATTCGAGCCGTCCACACAAGGCAAAAGCGGTGCTAATGCCGGTCTGGATACGTTCCCGATTCTGCCCGTTATAAGCGTTGCACCGGTCAAAACCGCGCCCGTGCTTCCTGCCGATACAAAAGCGTCCGCGCCGTTTTTTTTGAGATATTCAAGTCCGACGACGAGCGAGGAATCGGTCTTTGACCTTATAGCCGTTGTCGGAACGTCGTCGTTTGTGATGACGTCGGGAGCGTCTATTATCTCCAATCTGTCGGAATTGAAATTCAATCCGGCGAGAACGGACTCGATATCGATTTTTTGGCCCGTCAGGACTATCTCTATATCGGCATCCTTTTGGAGAGCCAAGACAGCCCCTTTTACTATCTCGTAAGGCGCGTTGTCACCGCCGAACGCATCTACAACTATCTTCATCTCTGTAACTCCGAATATCTTTTTTATGCTAATCGCTTTTGTAAGTAATTAGTATATTGAATGCCGGCGATAAACACCGCCGGCAATTAATGATTGCAAATAAAAAATCCGCTTACGTCAAGCTAAGCGCGTCTGTATAGATTATAAAAAATAACCGATAAGGCACATTTTGCGGATTTTTATCAGCGCGCCACAAATCACGGATAAAAAGAAAATCAGTCAGCCGCTTTTTGTTTAGGCGGAACGACCAAATCATTCTTGTAATATCCGCACTTAGGACATACCTTATGGCTCAATTTCTTTTCGTGACATTGAGGACATTCCACAAGGTTGGGAGCCGTAAGCTTCCAATTAGCGGCTCTTGTGCGTTTTCTTTCCTTAGAAGTTTTTCTTTTTGGTACTGCCATTTTTGCCTCCCGACGAAAAATCTTTCAGAGCCGCGAAAGGACTTCCGCTCTCATCGTCTTTTTCTTCACAATTACATTTATTTATGTTAAGGTCGCATCCGCATATCGGACACAGCCCTTTACAGTCTTTTTTACATCTGACGTATTCGGGAAATGAAAGCATGAATTTCTCATTGAGCATACCGTCCAAAGACAAGGTCTTGCCGTCAAAAAAATATCCGTCTTCGCCGTCCCGCTCATCCGAAGCTCTCAAAAAAACCTCGCCGACCTTTACCGATAATTTTTTTACGACTTCGGTCAAACACAGGTCGCAATTAAAAACTACCGTAGCGTCGATAATAGCGGTTACGGCTACGCTGTCGTCGAGCCTTATATAGACGCCATCGACAAGCACCGGCGTCTCAAAACGCACAAGTCTTTCACCGAATAAATCTTCCGCACCGTCAAGTCTGAAAGAAAAATTATAACTTTGACCTTCCGACGCGTTACTTAAATCAATATCCATAACGACTTATTATTATATACAAACCAAATTAATTTGTCAACTGATTCGCGGCGAAAATTATAACTTGTTGCGGAATTTTAGCTCGAAAACCGATTAAACCTACGGCTTTTGAAACAATTAATTTCTGCGGAAATAAATTAATTTCAAAAAAGTATTGATATTGGTGAAATAATATGATAAAATATGCGATGGGAAAGCACTGCTCATAAGGATATAAATTTTATCCGCTTTGCGCGGTGTTACCTTAACATAGGAGAACGGATTAACTTATGGATGAAAACAACGCCTTCGGCACTTCCGAACCGTCTATCGAAACGCAAGCGCCTCTTTTAAGCGCCGACACTCTCAGCAGAAGAAATCTATGGTCATTTGCACTCGGCACGGTCGGACGCGACATGGCTTATTCGATGTTCAACAGCTTTATACTCACTTACATACTCTTTACAAAAAGTCTGACCGCACCGCAATTCGGCGCGGTAAGCGCGATAATTATCGCGTGCAGAGTCTTTGACGCACTTAACGACCCGATTATGGGTACGATAGTCGAAAACACCCGTTCCCGTTTTGGAAAATTTAAACCGTGGATACTTATCGGCGCAATTACTTGCGCCGTAGTCGTTTTCGCGACTTTTTCAGTCCCCGTAACCGGTTGGACTTTTGTCGTCTTTTTGGGCTTTATATATTTTCTGTTCAGTATTACTTATACTATGAACGATATTTCCTATTATTCCATGCTTCCGGCTCTCGCCAAAGGACAGCACGACCGCAATAAGCTCACATCGCTCACAAATCTCTGCGGCTCTGCCGGCGGAGCGGCAATAGGCTTTCTCGTTCCGACCCTTACTGCCGGAGACCTGACCTTATTCGGAAGTGCGCCGAAGGCTTATATGACGGTCGCTCTCTTTGCCGCATTGATGTTCATCGCCTTTCAGGTCTTGACCGTCGTCGGCGTCAAAGAAAAGGCCGCGCCCGTTCAATCCATGACAAGCGCAAAGCTCACCTTAAAGGACATGGTCAAAATCATAAAAAACAACGACCAATTACTTTGGATTGCCTTGATATCCTTGATATACAACGTCGGCTCGAACGTCTTTGTCACGCTCCCGACCACATATATATATTTTGAATTTGGATATAACGGTCTTTTGACGACCTTTTTTGGAATCTTCTCCGCCGTCGTATCTACCTCGGTGACAATCTTTTTTCCGCTTTTAGCCAAGAGATTTTCGCGAAAAAAGATGATGGCTTCGGCTATTATCGGAGTAATTATCGGCTATTCCTTGATACTGCTCTTCGGACTCGTATTGCCGCAACCGGCGGCGACGGCAGGCACGTTTTCGTTAAAATTTGTCATGCTTATGATAGCCAACGTCTTTAACGGCTACGGACAATGTATCCTGTACCTGTCGATGACTCTCGCTCTCGTCAACACTATCGAATACAACGAATGGAAAACGGGCAGCCGCAACGAAAGCGTAATCTTTTCAATCCGTCCGTTCATGGCAAAATTAGGCTCCGCGCTCTCCCAGCTCGTAATCACATTGGTTTTGTTAATCGTAGGAGTCACCGTTTATACAAATAAAATATCCGACATCGAAACCGACGCATCAAAAAATCTTATAACCGGCACTGTAAAAACGGAGAAAATAAGCGAGGTCATAGCAGGCGTACCCGACGGCGTAAAAATCGGGTTGCTTATCTGTATGACCTTGATTCCGCTTATTTTATTGGCTTCGGCGTATACGATATACCGAACAAAATACAAAATAGACGAAAAGAAATTTGACGAAATGGTCGCGGAAATCAAAGCGCGTGAAGCGGCTAAGGATAGCGACTGACAATAAAAAAATATTGAATAACCTTGACTGCCGCCCGATTTTGGGCGGCAGTTATTTTTTTAGCTAATAGACCCAACTTCTCATATCTAAGGCATATCTTGCACAAATTTAGTTTTGCAAGAAGTCTAATCTTTCCTATACAATTTTAAAAAAATATTGTATAATATCCGAATGAAAGAAAATAAAAAGATTATCGACTTAAAAATCACGAAATACAGCCGCGACGGCAAAGGTATAGCCTTTTCCAACGGCAGACAGCATATTGTAGACGGCGCGTTAAAGGACGAAACGGTCAGATGCGATTCGAGCGGCGAATCGCTTGAAATCATAGCGCCGTCGCCTTACAGAGTAACTCCGCCGTGCAAAAGCTTTCCGCGCTGCGGAAACTGCAATCTACTGTATGCGGCATACGAAGAGCAGCTCAAAATCAAACGGGATATCGTCGCCGAATGCCTGCAAGATACGGTAGCCGACGGACTTATCGCCGATACCGTAGGTATGCACTATCCCTTTAAATACCGCAACAAAATTCATCTCGCTTTCTCTCAAAATCAAAACGGAAAAATCAAAATCGGTTTTTTTGAAGAAGGAACGACGCGCATAATCGATTTTAAAAAATGTCTTTTGCATGACAAATTCGCCGAAATACTTATAAGCGCATTGAGAAAGTTTTTGACGGAAAACAAAATCAAAATTTACGGAGAAAAAAACCGTCAGGGCTTACGCTTTGCCGCAGCACGCCACATAGACAACAATCTCATGCTCACGCTCGTATCTACATATCCGGCACTTCCCGGAGCGGACGGGCTGTTTGAAGAGCTTAGCAAGAGCTTTGCCGAAGTTTCTCTCTATTTAAATGTAAACAGAGCCGAAAACTCTATGGTTTTCTCGGATAAATTTATTCATTTAAAAGGCAAACCGTCGATAAGCGGCAAGCAATGCGGAATAAGCTTCGAGTATTACCCTTCGGCTTTTATACAAGTCAACGACAACATGGCTTCAAAGGTCTATAACGAAGTGCTAAAAAGTGCGGACTTAGACCAAAACAGCGTCGTCATCGACCTTTACAGCGGTATAGGCATAACGTCGGTACTCTTCGCCAAAAAATGTGCGCGTGTGTATTCGATAGAATTGTCTAAGGACGCCGTAAAGGCAGCTTGCGTACTCAAAAAAGCCAACAATTTATCGGATAAAATAATAAACATATCGGGCGACGCGGGCGCGGAGCTTACAAAGCTCTCTATGGACGCCGCAGACAACCGTTTTGACATCAAAGCCGTCAACACGATAAAATCAAAAAACCGCGAAGCCGAAAGGATAAGCGGCTACGCAAGCGGCGAATTGGAATACATCGCATACCCTAAGCAAAGCGAAAATCTCATCGTCTTTGCCGACCCGCCGAGAAACGGGCTTGACGAAAGAGTCATAAAAAGTATCCTGCGCCTAAAACCGAAGCAAATAATATATCTATCCTGCAATCCCGTGACACTGAACGAAAACTTAAAAGAGTTTTTGAACGGCTACACAGTCGGACGCGTAATCCCTTACGATATGTTTCCGCAGACAAAGCATATAGAAGCTTTGGTTTTTCTCGACAGAACCGATTTAAAAAAATAAACTTTTGTTTTTTTTAAACGGTGCAAAATATTAGGAAGCTTATTATCGGCTTTTGCAAAAAGCGACGGCATTAAAGATGAGCATTATCGCTTCCGCGCCCGTCAGTAATATCAATTCTACAACACCGTTAAAGCCGAAAACGGCATAGCTTACGGCGGCGGCGGTCAAAACCGCCGACATCATGTAAAAATACGCCGTAGTTTCTTTGCTCTTGTTTTTTATAGAATAATCTATCATGCAATAAATGAGCGTCCCGTAGCCCAAAATACCGAAGATGACTACGCCTGCGCCGTGTATGACAAGGCTGAAAGGACTCTCGCCTATATAGATTGTCGGCAGCATAAAGGACAAACTGCAATTTATAATCATCAGATAGACAAGCGGCGTCTTTATCTGCAATTCTCCGCATATAAAGAAAAGATTTAACAGCACAGTCACGCTTGTGATAACGCCCCAAAGAAAAAACCAAAGGGGCTGCGTGCGTCCGATTGCGCTTATCGTGAGTTTAACCATATCGTAGTCTTTTACCTTAAAAAAGGTATCGATAAGTGCCAAAACGAGAAACAAGCCGCATATCAAAAATTTTGTGCCTGCCGCATGACGGCTCTCGACGGTTTTTGTCATAATATCCTTTTGCGGTACAGTATTTTAATATTGCCGCGTTTATAGAATACTATGCAATAGACAAAAATAGAACGTAAAAATATACTCTTTTTCATAGTATTCTATAAAAAGCGTGTTTTATGGAATACTATGCAAGACGAAAGAGCTTCGGATTATAAAAAAAATGAAAACAATATTACATTGTGATTTAAATAATTTTTACGCGTCGGTCGAAACGGCACTCAATCCCGAGTTAAAGGACAAACCGGTCGCCGTATGCGGCGAACAGGAATTGCGTCACGGCATTGTTCTCGCCAAAAGCTATCCGGCAAAAGCCTGCGGCATAGCCACCGGCGACACCGTAACCGAAGCCAAGCGAAAATGTCCTAATCTCATTGTCCTTCCGCCGCATTTTGAAGAATACGTCAAATATTCCGACAAGGTATTTGCCATTCATACTTCCTTTACCGACCGTGTCGAAAACTACGGCTTGGACGAGTGCTGGCTCGACGTCACCAACAGCAGCGCGCTTTTTGGCGGCGGAGAAAAAATCGCCGATGAAATAAGGCGGCGCGTCAAAGACGAGCTGAATCTCACCATTTCGGTCGGCGTTTCCTTTACAAAAATTTTTGCAAAGCTCGGAAGCGACATGAAAAAGCCCGATGCGACGACGGTCATCTCGCCCGAAAATTTTAAGGATAAAATATACCGCCTGCCGGCGGAAGAGCTTATGATGGTCGGCAAAAGCACAAAAAACATCTTGAACCGCTTAAATATCCGTACAATCGGAGAACTCGCGGCTGCGGACAAAGGACTCCTCAAACAACATCTCGGAATAAACGGCGAAAAGCTGATTGACAGCGCAAACGGCAGGGACAACGACGAGGTACGCCTGTATTACGATAAATTTTTGCCCGCGAGCGTCGGACACGGAACGACTACGCCGACGGACATGACCTCTTATGACGACGCCGCCGTCATAATATACGCCCTGTCGGAGCTTGTCGCTTCAAGACTGCGCCGTTACGGCTTACACGCGTGCGGCGTGCATTTATCTGTAAAAAACAGCCGCTTAAAAAGCTTCGGGAAGCAACGGGCGTTGAATGCTTTTACAAGCAATTCAAAGGATATCGCGGAGAACGCGTGCGCTCTCCTTCAAGAGCTGTGGTCGCCGTCGGAAAATTACGCCTTGCGCGCCGTCACCGTCTCCGCTATCAATCTCATCAAAAGCGGAGATATGCTCAACATCAATTTTTTTGACGACATAGATTTGAAGCCTGACAATTTGGAAAACAGCCTTGACAAAATACGCTCAAAATACGGCTTCGGAAGTATCAAACGCGGCATACTGTTAAAAAACTCCTACGTTGCCGACGACCGTTTTAGCGGAGATAACAAATTTTTGCCTTTTAGCAAAGGCACGGAGCGTTCATAAGACGCAAAAAAAACGCCGCCAAACAGTCTGACAAGCACGGTCAAACTATCGGCGGCGTTTTTTTTGGTGATTAATTAGTTAATGAATGTAAAAAAAACGACATCTATTCAAATATATTGTCTATCAGTGCCGCGCCGCCGTCCTTTAAAATCTTTAAGGCTTTTTGATTGTCGCCGACCTTAAAAAGTATTACGGCTTTCTTTAAATAGGTTCTCGCAAACGAATAGAGATACTCTATTTCTATTCCGCCGTCGCCGAGCAATCGGAGTACGTCGTGCAAGCCGCCCGGAACGTCGGAAACTTCGACGCCCAAAAGCTCAGTCCTTGTCGCCGTATAACCGTTCTCTTTTAAAAGCGACAATACTTTTTCGTTGTCCTTTGTGATAAATCTAACTATGCCGAATTCTTTTGTGTCGGCGATAGTCAAGGCTATCAGGTCTACTCCGGCGTTGCCCAACACCTTTGTCATCTCGCTGAGTCTGCCCTTTTTGTTTTCCAAAAAAACCGCTATTTGACTGACTGTCATGATTGTATACCCCCTTTGGGAAATTTTTTCGATTGATTTTTATTTTTTACGACTATTGTAACGGCTTGCGCAGGTCTACGACGCGTTTGGCTTTGCCTTCGCTTCGCGGCAGGCTGTTGGGCGAAACGAGCTTGACCGACGCGCTTATTCCTATCATGGTAAATAAATCGTGTTCGAGCTTTTTTTGAAGCGCTTCGAGCTTCTTTACTTCGTCCGAAAAGCTCTTTTCGTTGACCTCGACCTGTATTTCGATAGTGTCCTGCATATTTACGCGGTCTACCGTTATAAAATAATGCGGCGCGACGGCTTGGTCGTTATTCATAAGCACCGATTCTATCTGTGACGGAAAGACGTTGACGCCCCTTATAATGAGCATATCGTCCGTACGTCCAAAGACCCTCGTCATACGCACATGCGTTCTGCCGCAACGGCACGGCGCGTCCGTCAAGGCGCATATATCACGCGTGCGGTATCTTATGAGCGGCATTCCTTGCTTATTTAGAGTGGTAAAGACAAGCTCGCCTTCTTCGCCGAATTTCGTAGGCAGTAAGGTGTCCTTATCTACTATCTCCGGGTAAAATAAATCTTCAAAGACGTGCTTGCCGTCCTGATAGCTGCAATCCATAGCGACACCCGGACCGGATATTTCACTCAGACCGTAGATGTCGTAGGCTTTTATTCCCAAACGGTTTTCTATCTCGACGCGCATATTGTCCGACCACGGCTCTGCGCCGAATAAGCCCGATTTCAAGCTCAATTCTTCTTTTTTGATGCCGGCCTTTTCCATTTCGTCGGCTATGTAGAGAGCGTAGGACGGCGTACAGCACAGCGCGTCCGCCTTAAAATCCTTTAACAAAAGAATTTGCCGTGCAGTATTGCCGCCCGATGCCGGCACGGTCATAGCCCCGAGCTTTTCAGCACCGTAATGAAGTCCCAAGCCGCCCGTAAAAAGTCCGTAGCCGTAGGCGACGTGCACGACGGAATCCTTACTCATTCCGGCACACACGAGCGCACGCGCACAGCATTCCGCCCAATCGTCAACGTCTCTTTTTGTATACCCGACGACGGTCAGCTTGCCCGTCGTTCCGCTTGACGCGTGTATTCTGACGATATCTTTTTTGCTCGATGCAAATAATCCGAAAGGATAGCCGTCTCTCAAATCCTGTTTTGTCGTAAAAGGCAGCTTGCTTATATCGTCTATACCCTTGATGTCGGACGGCTTTAAAGAAATCGCGTCCATTTTTGCTCTGTACACGGGAACGTTCTCGTAAACGTATTTTACAAGCCGCACAAGTCGGACGCTTTGAAGCTCTTTTAGGCTTTGCCTGTCCATACATTCGATTTTTTTGTTAAAGTATTTCATATATCCCTCTTTATCTCGGAATTTTTGACTGTTTGTATCTATGCGGCGGTTAAATTATCGGCAGAATATCGTATCCTTTTTTAAGAGCGGTTTTATTGATTTGAAGCAGCTTAGGCTTGACCGACATTTCCAATGCCTTTTCCGCATTCTCATAAGATATTCCGAATTTTTTTGCAAAGCAACCCAAAACGACGGTGTTGACGGCTCTGACGCTGCCCGATTCGGCGGCGTATTTTTGGGCGTCGATGACGACTGCGCCGTAATCCTTTTTCATTATTTCAAGGACATTTTCGGGATACCGTGCGACTCCGGTGATGACCGGCATCGGCATTATTTCCTGCGCGTTTACTACCATCGCTCCGCCTTTCTTTAAAAAATGTCTGTACCGAAAGGCTTCGAGAGCTTCAAAGGCAAGTATGACGTCCGCATCGCCCTCCGATATTACCGGCGAATAGACCTTTTCGCCCATTTTGACGTGAGTGACGACACTGCCGCCCCTTTGAGCCATTCCGTGTACCTCGTTGAGCTTGCAATCGACCCTAAGGACGGACGCCAGATTGCCGAGTATTCTGCTGGCGAGAAGAGTTCCCTGTCCGCCCACTCCGACTATCAATATATTCATTATAAGACCTCCTCAATAGCCGAAAATTTGCAGACGCTCAGACACAGACCGCAGCCTACGCAGACCGCCGCGTCTATTTTTAACCCTGCCTTTTCGTTGTAGCTTATAGCCGGACAGCCGATTTTCATACACACCTTGCATTTTTTGCAGTTCGGATTTATCATATACGGCTTTCGTATCTCTTTGACTATCAGCTCGCAAGGCTTTTTGACGATTATGACCGACGGTTCGTCTTTTTTTAATTCGTCCTTTATCAGACTTTCTATGCGTTCTATGTCGTCCGCATCGACGGTCGTCACGCTTTTTACTCCGCAAGCGCGGCATAAGACGGCTAAGTCAAGGCTGTATGTGTCTTCTTCCTTGATGGTTTTGCCGGTCGCCGGGTGGTTTTGATGTCCCGTCATGCCCGTAGTGGAATTGTCGAGAATCAAAACGGTAGCGTTGCCCTTGTTGTATACGCAATCTATAAGTCCCGTTATTCCGCTGTGGATAAAGGTCGAATCGCCTATGACGGCTATAACATTCTTTTTGTCGGGCAGAGCCTTTGAAAAGCCGTGCGCCATACCTATGCCCGCGCCCATGCAAAGCACGGTATCTACGGCGGAAAGCGGCGCGTTTGCACCCAAAGTATAACAGCCTATGTCGCCGCATACCGTCAGGCGGAGCTTATTCAAAATATAAAAGACACCCCTGTGCGGACAGCCTGCGCATAGAACGGGCGGTCGCGCCGGAAGCGTATTGTCCGCCAAAACCGGCTCTAATCCCGTCAAAACCTGCTTGATTATATTGACCGACAATTCGCCTTGTTTGGAAAAAAGCTCTTTGCCCTTGCAAGGTATTCCGTTTGCTTTCAGTTGGTTTTCGATAAAAGGTTCAAGCTCTTCGATGACAATAATCTCGTCTACGTTTGACGCAAATTGCCTTATGAGATTGAACGGCAACGGATAGACCATTCCGAGCTTTAAGACCGAAGCGTCGGGCAAGGCTTCTTTGACGTATTGGTAGACTACTCCCGAGCATAGAATACCCGTCTTTTTGTCGTTATATGTAATACTGTTTATCTCAAAACCGTCGGCATCGGACGCAAGCCGCTTCATTCGGCTCTCGACTATTAGATGACGCGCCTTTGCGTTGACGGGCATCATGACGTACTTTTGTACGTTTTTGACATACGGAACGGGCGTTTTTTCTTCTCTTTCGCCCAATTCGACAAAGCTCTGACCGTGAGCCAATCTCGTTGTTGTGCGCAAAATAACCGGCGTATCGTACTTCTCCGACAACTCGAAGGCAAGCTTTGTGTATTGCTTAGCTTCCGCGCTGTCCGACGGCTCTAAAAGCGGAACGTGTGCCGACCGCGCATAAAAACGCGTGTCCTGCTCGTTTTGAGAAGAAAACATACCCGGGTCGTCTGCTACGACCGCCACAAGTCCGCCGTTTATTCCCGTGTAGGAAGACGTAAATAAAGGGTCGGCGGCGACGTTTAGTCCGACGTGCTTCATACACACCATCGACCTGACTCCGGCGACCGACGCGCCGAACGCGACCTCGAAGGCGACCTTTTCATTCGGCGACCATTCGGAATAAATCTCTCCGTAACCCGATAATATCTCCGTAATCTCCGTACTCGGCGTTCCCGGATATGCCGCCGCCACCTTGACGCCGGCTTCGTACGCGCCCCTTGCTACGGCGGCGTTTCCAAGTAATAATTCTTTCATCAAATCCCTCTGTCGTTGTATGTAATTTCAGTTTATCTATATCTAAAAAATGTTTTCTATCTCAAATCCGTCACTCTTTTGGCTTTGCCCTCGTAACGCTTTAAGGTGAGCGGCTCGACCAATTTGACAATAGTGTCTATTTGCAAAACCGTTTTGAGATTGTGACGGATTTTTTGCCGCAAAAGGTCGAGATTTGCATAGTTTTCGAGCAGAGATGCGTCCTTTAATTCGACGCATACCTCTAATATATCCATAAAATTTTCGCGTTTGACGATGATTTCATAATGCCCCGCGACCTCGCCCATTGCCATAAGTACGCTTTCGATTTGCGACGGAAAGACATTGACGCCGCGTATTATCAGCATATCGTCCGAACGCCCCTTTATTCTGTCCATTCTCGTGGTCGTTCTGCCGCATTTGCAAGGCTCATAAAAAAGGCGTGTGACGTCACGCGTCTTATAGCGCAATATCGGCATTCCTTCCTTTGTCAGAGCCGTCAAGACAAGCTCGCCGTATTCGCCTTCGCCCTTTATTTCTTCCGTTTCGCCGTCGATTATTTCCGGATAAAAATGGTCTTCGTTGATGTGCATACCGCAATCTTCAAGGCAGTCGCCCGACACGCCCGGACCGATAATCTCAGAAAGTCCGTAATTATTTGTCGGGTGCAAGCCCAGCTTTTCTTCGATTAACTTCATCATTTCGGGAGTGCTTGCTTCCGAGCCGAAAAGCCCCGTGCGGAGCTTAAAATCACTCTTTGTATAGCCCAAGCGTTCGGCAAGCTCGCCGAGATAAAGCGCGTAGGACGGCGTGCTTACGAGAGCCGTCGTGCCAAAATCCTTCATCAGCATAATTTGTCTTTCGGAATTTCCCGACGATGCCGGAACGACTGCGGCATTTAATTTTTCCAAGCCGTAGTGAAGCCCGAAGCCCCCCGTAAAAAGTCCGTAACCGAAGCAAACCTGAACGATATCCTTTTCCGTACACCCTGCCGCGACTGCAAGTCTGGCTACGCATTCGGACCATGTTTCGATGTCGTTTTTTGTATACAAAACTACCGTAGGCTTGCCGCTTGTGCCGCTCGAAGCGTGAATGCGCACTATTTTGTCCATCGGAACGGCGGAAAGCCCGTAAGGGTAATTGTCGCGAAGGTCGCTCTTGACCGTAAAAGGTATCTTTTCGATATCCTTTAAGGTCTTGATGTCAGACGGTTTGAGTCCTATCGAATCAAATTTTTTTTGGTAAAAAGGCACTTCTTTGTAAGCGTATTTTACCGTCTTTTTTAATCGGTCCAACTGCAAATCGCGCATTTCGCGTCTTGTCATCGTTTCGGCAAGCTTATTGTATATCACCGTCTCAAAACTCCTTATAGATGGCGCGTTGGTTCGGATAAGTCCGACACCTTGCGCATTTTGTTCGTTAGTTATTTTATTACTCCGTTTTATTAACGGCTATTCCGCATAATAGTTTATCAGACAGCCTTTCAAAATAATCTCTCTTTCGTCGGCGGTCAAAGGCTCGATTTTTAAAAGGATATCCTTAACGGTCGCTTTTCTTATCAGCTTGGCGTCAAATTCGAGCAAGCCCTTTTCGAGTGTTTTTCTTATATCCTTAACAATGATTATGTCGTCCGTTTCAAATTGCTCTTCCGATAAGAAAGGAAGCATACCCCAATTTATCAGATTGCTTCTGTAACGCTTTGTCGCGTAAGAGTTGGCTATATTCGCCGCGCCGCCGAGAACTCTTTGGCATGACGCCGCCTGTTCTCTCGCGCTGCCGTCGCCCGGCTTTTTGGCAAATATAACGCTGCCGAGAGCAAAACCGCCGTAGTCCTTTTGCGGCGGAAAGCCGGATAATTCCAAAGCCTTTAAATATTCGCCGCTTATGCCGCCATTTTTTAGCTTGTCCGCATCGGTCTTGACCGCCTTAGCGCGTCCGACATATTCGGGAGCTTTTCGCGACAGCGTAAAGTCCGCAAGCTTCAAAGGATTTGAACGGTAAGAGGACGTTTCGCCGGACGGTATCAGCTCGTCCGTCGTAGTCACGGAGTCCGTAATGACGCAAACGGTTTTTAAGATAAGATGCTCGGGCAACGGCGATATTTTGGGCCAATCGGCTATATTCGGACCGTACGCCAATTCGGCGTCCTTGTCCGGCAAGGAATAGCCGTTGTAGACTCTGTTGGAATATATACTTCCGTCAAATTCAAATTTTTTGATACCGTCGTCATAATCTATCTCGGTCGCCGCCGTCAAAAAGCCGCCGTTCAAAGCCGTAGCCGCTATGCTTCTCGCATCCATAAGCGCGACGGAAGCAAGCTGTCCGTCGGACGGACGGCTGCCTTCGCGGCTCTCGAAGTTTCGCGTAGTGTGGCGTATGCTCAGCGCGTTGTTGTTGGGCACGTCGCCCGCGCCGAAGCAAGGTCCGCAAAAAGCCGTTTTGATAATCGCTCCCGCCTTGATAAGGCTTTCAAGCGCGCCTTTTTTTAAAAGGTCGATATAGACGGGCTGGCTTGACGGATAGACGCTCAAAGAAAATTCGCCCCAACCGACGCTCTTGCCCTTTAAGATATTCGATGCCGTAAAAATATTGTCGTATGTACCGCCGGCGCAGCCGGCTATAATGCCTTGCTGTACTTTAAGCCTGCCGTCCCGTATCTTGTCGCGGAGCTTAAAGCGCGGACTTTTCGCGCCCAAAAGCTTGTTGCCTTCGTTCTCCGTGATAGCGAGAATATCGCCGAGATTTTGTTTCAATTCGTCTATCGTATAGGCGTTCTTCGGGTGAAACGGCAAAGCTATCATAGGACGAATCTTGTCCAGGTCGACCTCGATTGCGCCGTCATAATACGCCGGGCCGGACGGCTGTAACGGTCGGTAATCGCCTTCGCGTCCGTGCACCTTATAATAATCCTTGACCTTGCCGTCCGTCTGCCATATACTTGTCAGACAGGTCGTCTCGGTAGTCATGACGTCTATGCCGTTTCGGTATTCGATATCGAGCGCGGCAATGCCGCCGCCGACAAATTCCATAACCTTGTTGTTGACAAACTTGCAGTCGTATACCGCACGAATGACGGCGAGAGCTACGTCTTGCGGCCCTACTCCCTTTATAGGCTTGCCGTTTAGGACGACGGCGATTACTTCGGGATATTTGATATCGTAGGTTTTGCCAAGAAGCTGCTTGACAAGCTCAGGGCCGCCTTCTCCGACCGCCATTGTACCCAAAGCTCCGTAACGGGTATGACTGTCGCTGCCGAGTATCATATGACCGCATTTCGCCATTTTTTCTCTCATATAGGTATGAATGACGGCAAGATGTGCCGGAACGAATATTCCGCCGTATTTTTTTGCCGCAGACAAGCCGAATATGTGGTCGTCTTCATTGATAGTGCCGCCGACCGCGCAAAGACTGTTGTGGCAGTTTGTAAGTACATACGGTACGGGAAAGCTTTTGAGTCCGCTTGCCTTAGCCGTTTGGACGATTCCGACATAGGTTATGTCATGGGAAGCCAAGCTGTCAAATTTCAATCTAAGCCGGGCATCCTTTGACGCTATCGCGCAATCGTTGTGCGCGTTCAAAACGGCATACGCCATAGTGTTTTTGAAAAAAGCTCCGTCTGCCGCACCTGCGCCGTATACCGCGCCGTCCTTTATCAATACGCCGTTATTGTACAGCTTCACGCCGTTGCCGCAATCTATCGTATCCATTGTCACCGTCCGTTTTTTGATGTCGTTTTGTCGGTTAAAATTCAAAAAACCGTCGGGATTCTACGGTCTTTCTGCATCATATTCTAATATGAATATATTCTAATACAAAAACGGAATTTTGTCAATATTTATACGAAGGTTAGACGGGTAAAAATATGAAAACGCAATTACTGCGGCTTTAAGATTGACTTTGACAAAAAAATTATATATAATATAATCAACGGTATTGATTGGAGATTGATTATGAATGACCTTGTTAAGCTTGTAAATAAAAGAAAATATTTTTTGATTGCACTGAGCATTCTCTTTCCTTTGGGAATAGTCGGTATCATTATCGGCGCGGTATCGGGACGGGTATTTCTTTTAGTGCCGTCTATCATCGTCGTCGTTGCCGGCTTTTACGGACTGCCGATAGGCTGGTCGCAATTTAGTGTGTTAAACTTTTCAAAAAACGTGGCTGCCGCCATTGCAACCGACGGCATAACGACGATAAAAGACCTTGCAAATACCTTCGGCAGAAAGGAAAAGGATATTCAAAAAACCGTAACGGACATACTGTCAAAACGCTACATTACGGGCTATCTCTTTAACGACGACAAAACCGAGCTTATCAAAACGGGAAAAAAGCCCGAAGCACCCGAAGAAAAGCCCGACACTCCCACAAAAATCAGCCGCTGCGTATCCTGCGGCGCACCCCTTTCGCCCGATAGCAACGGCGTCTGTCCGTATTGCCATATCGTAAACTGACCGTGACTTATATACAAAAACGACCGTTTTAAAAGACGGTCGCTTTTTTTGTTCTGTTTATTTTGTCAAGACAAAATGCGTGAAGCTTATCGGCTAATAAGAAAAAACCGAATACATTCTGAGAATACTTTCAAGCTCTTTTAAAATCGCGTTGAATTGTTTGTAGTCTTTTAGAGAGCTTTTGAGTCCGTAATACGCTATTCTGATAAGGCGGATATCCTTTAATTCTAAGGTATATGTAAAGCCGTCTATCATAAAGCGGATTAATTCCTGTTCGTCGAGAACATAAGCCTTTGTGAGCTTGTGAAGCTCCTTTGTGATATATTCCGTCTTGTCCTTTAAGACGCTGTTGACGAGATTTACGTGCTCGTCTATTTTTTCCGTTTCGCCGATGACTATCTTTTTGTCGGCGAAGATGAGCTTTTTTGCGTGCTCCAAAAATGCCGACATCACATTGTCAGTGAAATTTTTGTAGCAATCTTCACTGCGGACGTCGGGAAAAGAGCCGGTGATAAATTCGACAAAATTTATCATGCCGTTGTCAAAATCATAAAGCATACTCACAAGCAGCGCGACGGCTTTTTTTGACGACGGCGGCAATTTGAAGCGCGCTTTGTTTTCGACCTTGTAAAAAGAATTTCTCAGCTCCGGTTCGTAATCGAACCCTATCATACATTCCGACACCATGTCGACAAGTATGCTGTCCGAGGCTATTACTCTCAATACATTTGAAATCTTGCCGGATGTCAATATGAGCTTTGTGTTTATCAAATCGGCGCAAGCGTTGTCTAAGGCAGCGTAGGCTGCATTTTCTCTGCTTAAATTCATTTTTTACTCCTGTCTTCCGTTTTTATAATACTCTATTGCGCCGCGGATTGCTTCCTCCGCGAGAACGGAACAATGTATTTTTTGCGGCGGCAATCCGCCGAGAGCGTCTATCACTTCGGTATTTTTGAGCTTGACGGCCTCGTCTACGGTCTTGCCTTTGAGCATTTGCGTAGCCATAGAGCTGGACGCTATCGCCGCCGCACAGCCGAAGGTTCGGAATTTTATATCGACTATGACGTCTTCTTCGATTCTCATAGACATTTCCATTATATCGCCGCATTCGGGGCTGCCGACGGTGTATTTGGCGTTGGCGTTCTCTACGACGCCGACGTTTTGGGGATTGCGGAAATTTTCCATAACTTTATCTGTATACATATATTTTCTCCTTATTTAAAACCGCACGGGTATTTGTACGTCGCTTATATTTTTTTACCCTAAGCTACCTGTCAAACATTTGTTTTTTTTGAAGGAAGCTGATAAAAAAGCGGCGACATTGCTCTGAGTCTGTTGACAATATCCTTTAAGCAATCGACGGTATAATCGACGTCCTTTCTTGTCGTACTCTTGCCGAAAGAAAAACGCAAAGAACCGTGAGCAAGCTCTATCTTGATACCGAGAGCAAGCAGGACGTGCGACGGGTCTAACGAGCCGGACGAGCAAGCCGAACCGCTCGACGCCGCTATGCCTTCTAAGTCTAAGGACATCAAAAGCGATTCGCCTTCGATATATTCAAAGCTGAGATTCGCATTGCCCGGAAGGCGTTTTTCACGGCTTCCGTTCAAATAAACATTGTCTATTTCGCTCAATATTCTGTCGATGAAGCCGTCGCGAAGCGATTGTATATGCGCGTTGTTTTTTTCTCTGTGCAGAGATGCGAGTTCAAAAGCCTTAGCCATGCCCACTATATGCGGTACGTTGAGCGTACCGCCGCGCATTTTGCGTTCCTGATTGCCGCCCGATATCAGCTTGTCGAGCTTGACGCCGTTTTTGATATACAAAAAACCTATGCCCTTAGGTCCGTAAAACTTGTGTGCGGAAACGGACATCAGGTCTACGCCCGATTTGTTGACGTCTATGTCGAGCGCGCCCGCCGCCTGCACGCAGTCGGTATGGAAATAAATACGGTGATTTTGCTTCTTGACGATAGCGACGGCTTCTTGTATCGGCATGACAGTGCCTATTTCGTTATTTGCATACATTATGCTTACGAGAATGGTGTCGTCTCTTATGGCATTTTCAAAGGCTTTTAAGTCCAACACTCCGTCGCTGCCGACAGGCACATAAGTCACCTCAAAGCCTTTCTTTTCCAAAGCCTTGCAGGTTTCAAGGACGGCGTGATGCTCGACCGCCGAGGTGATGATGTGCTTGCCAAGCCCCTCGTATGCGGCAGCTATGCCTTTTATAGCCCAATTATCGGCTTCCGTGCCGCCGGAAGTGAAATATATTTCGTTGGGCTTGCTTCCGATTATCTCCGCTATCTTTACACGCGCTTCGGCTACCGCCTTTGCGGCGTCGCGCCCGAATAAATGCTGGCTGTTGGCGTTGCCGAAAACATCGGTAAAATACGGTGACATTTCCTTTAAAACTTCTTTATCCAAATACGTCGTTGCCGCGTAATCGAGATATACTCTCCGTTTTTCCATATATAAGTCGCTCCTTGTCGAAAACCGTTATGACAAGATAATGTCATAAATCGCTTAATTTTATTCCGTTTAATGTCTGATTGATGGCGTTGTAGACCTTTTCCCAAACGCCCTTTGTCTTGCAATTCAAGCCCGATACGCAACCGGTATTGATACAGCCGACTATCTCCAAATTGTCTTCTAACGCCCGTACTATGTCGCCGACGACTATCTCGGACGGCTGCTTAGAGAGATAATAGCCGCCTTGCGCGCCTCTGTTGGCGGCTATTATTCCGGATTTTTTGAGTAAAGAAATAATTTGTTCGAGATAAGACTCGCTGATACCGGTCAAAGACGAAAGCCTTTTGAGCGGAACGCCGTTGACTCCTTCGTCGTATTCCGCCGCCAAATAATAGCAAGCGTTCAAACCGTAACGCGATTTTGTAGACAGTTTCATTTTTTCATCTCCGGATAGCCGAAGCGTATCCTTTTGAATCGGCGGAAATTAATTCCGACTAATTCAGTAGGAATTATATCACCACACAAAAAATATGTCAAATATTTTTATGTATATTTTTTATTTTTATTAGATTAGTCCTATTTAAATATAGAATTTTGCATTTGTATATTTTTTCCAAAACTTTATATACTAAAACCGCACGGAAGCCGCAAAGCTTTAACTCACACGGTCGGCGGCTTCACACGGAGAAAACATGAAAGCGATAATAATGGCGGGCGGATTGGGCGCGAGATTACGCCCTTTGACAAACGAGCTTCCAAAACCTATGATGCCGATTATTGACAAGCCGATTTTGTCGTATATATTGGAGCTGTTAAAAATGTACGGCTTTACCGATATAGGCATCACATTAAATTACAAGCCCGATTGTATAATAAATTATTTTAAAGACGGTTCCGACTTCGACGTCAAGCTGACGTACTTTATAGAAACGTCTCCGCTCGGCACTGCCGGCAGCATCAAAAACGCAGCCGATTTTCTCGGCGAAAGCTTTTTGGTTATGAGCGGCGATTCATTTACCGATATAAATTTGCAAGAATTTGTAAGCTTTCATTTCAAAAAAGACGCCGCCTTTACTCTCGCTTGCAAGCAATACGATAATACTTCGGGCTTCGGAGTACTCGAAACGGCGCGTGACGGCAGAATACTCAAATTTGTCGAGAAGCCCGAAGACAACAAGTCGGGACTCGTGAACACCGGAATATATATGATAAACAAAAATGTTCTCGGCATGATACCCGACGGCTTTTATGATTTCGGAAAAAATCTGCTACCGCGTCTTATCGGTCACGGCTTGTATTCATGGAAAACCGATTGCTTCTGGTCGGATATAGGAAGTCTGCCGTCGTATTATTCCACAAATTATTACGTCGCGTGTAATTTGCCGCAATAAAAGCCTGCGGAATTTCGGAAGCCGTCCGACAGCTCGACGCTTAATAACGCTGCCCAAACAGGATTTATACATTTTCCTGTTTGTTCTTTTTTATGATAATAAAATCAATTCGGGATATTTTTTTATGGATATTTATTAAATTATAAATGATTTGCTTGATTAATTTTTTGTATTATTTTATAATAGTCTTGTTCATTTACCGTAAACTTTACGGATATGAAATAACTTATAATAAGGAATAAAAAATGAGAGCTTACAATTTTTCAGCAGGACCTTCGATGCTTTTTGAGGACACCTTAAAGGAAACGCAAGACAATATGCTGTCTTATAAGGATTCGGGGTTGTGCGTCGCGGAAATGAGCCACAGGTCAAAGGACTATTCGGAAATACATACCGAATTTATTACGACCTTAAAAGAATTGATGAAGATATCCGACGATTACGACGTTTTACTCTTACAAGGCGGCGCGTCGCAGCAGTTTGACGCCGTTCCGCTCAATCTCATCAAAAAAGGCAAAGCCGATTATGTAATCACCGGTCATTGGTCAGAACGTGCCTATTCGCAAGCTCTGCCGCACGGCGATATCGCCGCAGTCGCATCTTCTAAGCAAGCGGTATTTACCTATATACCCGAATTACCGGCTTCGATATTCAGAGACGGAACGGATTATGTCCACATAACGACGAATAATACGATATACGGCACAAAATACACAAAGCTTCCCGACACAAAAGCTCCGCTTGTCGCCGATATGTCGTCAAATATATTGAGCGAAGTCATAGACGTCGGCAAATTTGGTCTGATATACGCCGGAGCGCAAAAAAACATCGGACCGGCAGGCTTGACCGTAGTAATAATACGCAAGGACCTTATCACAAAGGACTTGCCTAACTGCCCTAAAATGCTCAATTATTACACTCAGTCGTCGGCAGACAGTCTTTTTAATACTCCGCCGTGTCTGGCTGTATATATGTCGATGCTCAATCTCCGCTATCTAAAAAAGCTCGGCGGTATCTCGGCTATACAAAAAATCAACGAAGAAAAAGCCGGACTGCTATATGATTTTATAGACAATTCCGCTTTTTATGTCAATAATGTCAATAAAAAAGACCGTTCGCTCATGAACATTCCTTTTCTCTCACCGAACGGCGACCTTGACAAAAAATTTATAAAAGAAGCCGAAGCCCAAAACCTTCTCACTCTCGCCGGACACAAAACCGTCGGCGGTATGAGAGCGTCCGTCTACAACGCTATGCCGATAGAAGGCGTAAAAAAACTTATAGCTTTCATGAAAAAATTCGAGCTTGAAAACAAGTAAATTTTAAGGAGCAAAATGTACAAAATATTAAAGCTGAACGAAATAAGCAACGAAATCAACGGCATTTTTGACAATTCGTATGCGTATACCGAAAACCCTAAGGACGACGCTGACGGCATAATCGTCCGCAGCTTCAAAATGGCGGACTTTGAAACGGGCAAAAATCTCAAAGCCGTCGCACGCGCCGGTGCGGGCGTCAACAATATCCCGATAGACAAAATGACGCAAAAAAACATCGTCGTCTTTAATACGCCGGGCGCAAATGCAAACGCCGTCAAGGAGCTTGTAATATGCGCGCTCATGCTGGCGTCGAGAAAGGTTTCGGAGTCGATAGCTTGGGCTGAACGGCAAAAAGGCAAAGGCGAAGAAGTCCCTAAGCTCGTCGAAAAATATAAAAATCAATTTGTCGGGCCGGAAATAGCCGGCAAAACTCTCGGCGTCGTCGGCTTAGGCGCGATAGGCATACTTGTCGCAAACGCCGCCATAGGTCTTGATATGGACGTTCTCGGCTACGACCCGTATCTGAGTGTTGACGCAGCGCTGACTCTCAACAACAAGGTCAAACGTGCAAAGGATATCAACGAGCTTTATGCAAAATGCGACTATATCACACTGCACTTACCGCTCCTGCCGTCCACACAGGACATGATAAATACCGTGTCAATTGCAAAAATGAAGGCCGGAGTCAAGATAATAAACTGTGCGAGAGGCGAGCTTGTCAACACAGCCGACATAATCGCCGCCGTTTCTTCGGGCAATGTCGATAAATATGTGACCGACTTCCCGACGGACGAGGTTCTGGGCAAGGAAAACATCATCTCAATACCGCATCTCGGCGCGTCAACTCCCGAAGCCGAAGATAATTGCGCCATAATGGCGGCAAGACAGCTCAAAGATTATCTCGAAAACGGAAATATCACCAACAGCGTCAACTATCCGTCCGTTTCGCTTCAAAGAAGCGGTCAATACAGAATAACGATAACCCACAAAAACATAAGCAGTATGATAGCCCAAGCTACGGCGTTTCTCTCCTTGTCCAAAATCAATATATCCAATATGGTCAGCGCGACAAAGGGCGAGCTCGGTTATATGATAATAGACACCGACAGCATCATCCCCGAAAAGACCGTGAGCGAAATGGAAAAAATCGAAGGATTTTTACAGATAAGTCTTTATTAGACCGTAATGCTTTGACCAAACAAAAAGCCGTTTTTTATTAAACGGCTTTTATTTTATTTAAAGCAATACGTTTATTTACCGAATTGCAGAGTATTCTACAAGATAGAATACTCCGAAACAATCGTTATCATAGAATAAAAAATACCCCGAATCAAAAAAAGACCGCCTATAAAGGACAGTCTTTGATTCTTTTGATGAGAGAAATAAATTACTTTATTTCCGCAGTTGCTCCGGCTTCTTTGAATTTTGCGACGATTTCTTCTGCCGCTGCCTTTGCGATGCCTTCTTTGATTGTCTTAGGAGCTCCGTCAACCAATGCCTTAGCGTCTACGAGTCCGAGACCGGTAGCATCTCTGACAACCTTGATTACAGGAACCTTGTTAGGTCCTACTTCTTTTAAAACGACGTCAAATTCCGTCTTTTCCTCGACTGCCGCCGGAGCTGCCGCTCCCGGAGCCGCTGCGACCGCTACTGCCGCCGGAGCTGCCGCGCTTACGCCGAATTCTTCTTCGATAGCCTTAACGAGCTTGCTAAGGTCGATAACCGTTAGGTTTTTTATTTCATCTAAAATTTTTGCAATATCTGCCATTTTTATATTCCTCCGAATAATTTTTAATATTTATTTTTATTTTTTGTTTTTATAGGTAATTTGTTTTGTTTGATATAAAATGCTTTAACCCTTATCCGCGACGGCTTGAAGCGCACGCGCCAATCCGGCAATAGTTGCGTTAAGGCTGATTGCGAGTCCCCTGATAGGAGCTTGCATAACGCCGAGCAAGGTAGCAAGCAAGATTTCTTTGGACGGCATTGCCGCCAAATCCTTGACACTGTTTGCGTCCAAAAACGCGCCTTCCAAAAATCCGCATTTGATTTTTATCTGCGGAATGGTCTTTGCGCCTTCGGTGACGGCGGCAGCGGCAGACACGGGGTCTTTGCTGAAAGCGACAGCGGTCGTGCCTTCCAGATATTTATCGAAATCGGTGTAACCGGCTTCGTTAAGAACGATTTTTAACAGACGGTTTTTGTAAACCTTGTATTCGACGCCCTTTTCGCGGAAAGCTTTACGAAAAACGGTGTCGTCTTTGACAGTGATGCCTATATAGTTGAGCAGAACAAAGGACGAGGCTTCCGAGAGTCTTTGACGTATTTCGTCTAATTGTTCCGTTTTTCCGGCTTTTGATAATGCCATGAATTATCCTCCTTTAAAAAATTATGCCTTGTTTCTCCAAATAGACAAAACAAGGCATAAAAAGCTGTTTTTTAAGATAAACAAAAGCTTATTTTACCTGAGCAAGCGCAATGCTTACATCCGCATATCACGGATACTTGCCGTCTTTGGAAAAATTAACAAACAGATTATATTATAAATAGCGCGATATGTCAAATAATTTTAACGGTATTTCAAAAAAATTATCTGCACATCGGATTTGCCGCCGACAAACCGCAGATAAAGCGGCTTGACCTTTGCGGCCTTCGTGTCGTATTACGCTCTGTATGCGACCTTGATACCGGGACCCATCGTACTTGCCAGCGCAATGCTTTTGAGATATGTTCCCTTTGCCGCCGACGGTTTTGCCTTGACAATGGCGTCCATAAGCGTTTGGAGATTTTCGAGAAGCTTTTCCTTGCCGAAGGAAGCCTTTCCGATAGGAACGTGTACGATAGCGGTTTTGTCAACTCTATATTCAACCTTACCGGATTTTACGTCGTTGACCGCTCTCGCGACGTCCATTGTCACCGTACCCGACTTAGGGTTTGGCATAAGTCCTTTCGGTCCGAGAACCTTACCCAAACGTCCGACAAGTCCCATCATGTCCGGCGTCGTTATACAAACGTCGAAGCCGAACCAATTTTCGGACTGTATCTTTTGAATTAAATCTTCCGCGCCTACAAACTCCGCACCGGCCGCAGTGGCTTCGTCGGCTTTCGCGCCCTTTGCTATGACGAGAACTCTTACCTTTTTGCCCGTTCCGTTAGGAAGTATGACGACGCCTCTGACCTGTTGGTCTGCGTGACGCGGGTCTACACCCAATTTGACGTGCAATTCGACGGTTTCGTCAAATTTTGCTTTTGCCGTTTTGAGAATTAGCTCCAAAGCCTCGCTCGGGTCATATTGCTTAGACGTTTCGATAAGCTTCAGAGAATCAACATATTTTTTGCCTTTCATAATTACACCTCCAAAGTTTATTCTTCAACGGTTATGCCCATGCTGCGGGCTGTGCCCTTAACCATGCTCATAGCCGCTTCTAAGCTTGCCGCAGTCAAATCCGGCATCTTGATAGTAGCGATTTCTTTTACAGCTTCTTTTGAAAGCTTGCCCACTTTGTCTTTATTCGGCTTTGCCGAACCGCTTTGCAGATTTAAAGCCTTTTTGATAAGGACTGCCGCCGGCGGTGTCTTAAAGACGAGCGAAAAGGAACGGTCTGCATAAATCGTAATAACGACAGGGATAATCAACCCTGCTTGATGAGCCGTCTTTTCGTTAAATTCTTTTGTAAACATAGGAATGTTGATACCGTGAGGACCGAGCGTCGAACCGACAGGTGGTCCCGGAGTCGCTTTGCCTGCGGGTAATTGTAGCTTTGCTACTGCCGTGATTTTTTTAGCCATAGAATTTCCTCCGACTAAATCGTGGTTTTAATGTGCGTATAATAGATTTACACACTCCCACATATATATCGGCGCGCAAGCCTTGTGAGCTGCGCGTGATATGTCAATTAAATGTTGATTTTTTCGATTTGCGAAAAATCAAGGTCTACTTCGGTCTCTCTGCCGAACATGGCTATCTGTACGTGCGCTTTTTTGCGGTCGTGGCTTATAGACTTGACCTCGCCGATAAAGCTTTCGAGCGCGCCGGAGATGACCTTTACCTTGTCCTTAGGCGCAAAAATTACGTCGTCCGACACTATCATCTTTTCGAGTCCCATTCTCACGACTTCTTCTTGTGAGAGCGGAATGGCGCGGCTTGCCGGACCGACAAAGCCCGTAACGCCTCTTGTGCTTGTGACCATGTACCACATCTGCTTTGTATGAACCATTTTTATAAAGACATAGCCGGGAAATTTTTTTCTCTCAACTACTTTTTTCTTTCCGTTGGCTTTTTCGACGATATCCTCTTCGACCGGAATGGCGATGTCGGTTATCATGTCTTGTAGATTGTTGGACTCCGCCATCTTTTTTAGGTTTTGTTCAACCATATTTTCATAGCCGGAATAAGTATGAATGACATACCATTTGGCGTCCTTGTTTACCTTGTCCGTATCGGAATCAACGGCGATATTCTCGGCGGTATCCGCTTGGGAGTTATCCGCAGTAATATCGGCTTGGACATCATTCTCGGCGGTATCCGCTTGGACGTCATTCGCGGCAATATCCGCTTGAACGCCGTCTGCGGCAATATCCGCAGTATCGGCAGATATTTCGTCGCCGTCAAATTCTTTTATATCTTCGCTCATGCTCTCCTCCTAAAAAAATATCTTCTCGGTTATTTTATGAGAAGTTTGAGCAGATTTGAAAGTCCCAAATCCATCAAAAACAAAACGACCAAAAAACTTGCCACGACAACCAAAACGACAAGCGTTTGTTTAAACGCTTCTTTCGGCTCGGGCCAAGTGACCTTTTTGAGTTCCGACCACATTTCTTTAAATTTTCTTTTTATAGCTCTGCCTGCTCTGACAAATACGTTGGGTCTTTTTTCGCCGTCTTTAAGAGCCTTGTCTTTTTTGCCGCTTTGAACGTTTTTGTTTTTAGAGGTTTGAGCAAGCGCACGCGTCCTTCTCTCCATAATCTCATTTCTTCTTTTGGCTATGGCAGAATTAGCGGACGATTCTTTTGCGCTCTTGTTGTTTGCCTTTACGCCTACGTCGCTCTTTTTAACTGTTATTTCATTGCCGGAGCTTGTGCCGGCATCGGTATTTTTAGGGTTTTTTGCCATTTTATCCCACCTCTGATAAACTATTTCGTTTCTTTATGAACGGTGTGTTTCTTGCAAAATCTGCAATATTTTTTAAGTTCGAGTCTGTCCGGAGTATTCTTTTTATTTTTCATATCGTCATAGTTTCTCTGTTTACATTCCGAACAAGCCATTGTAATTTTTGTACGCATACGGCAAACACCTCCAAAAAAATTACACCCCAAAGGTGCTTATATAATATATCACTAAATAAGGTACAAGTCAATCATTTTTTATTAAAATTTCAAAAAACCGTCAAAAACCTTAAAAAAAAACTCTAATCAAGCATTAAAATCCCTTTAAAAATCCACTCCACTACGACACCGCATAAAAGAGACGGATTTTAAGGAAGTATTTTTGTGAGAGAAAGCGGTTTTGTTTTATGCGTTCCAGACGATTTTAGCCGAAGAATAATTGCTCCCAAAATTGCTCCACCCCAAAGGCGTTGAAGTGCGCCCCTTGATATATATTGTCTGACTTGATGTCCAACCAGCGAAAGCATCCGTTTCGATACTTGACACATTATAGTAAGGGTACACCCTTTATATAGTTGTGTTAATAAATCTATAAATTATATTGATTTCTTGTTGTATTTTTCCGTCAGACCGTTGCGGATACCCTATTTCTATCCGTGTTATCAGTTTATTAAGCATTTCGGCGGTTAGTACCGTTTGGTTGGCGTAGGCGGCGGCATACTCTTTCAATTTCTTTATGCTTTCCTCGTAGTCGTTCGCTTTGTCAAGCTCGCCGTTGACTGCCTTCAATCGCTCTTGCAAGGTTGCCTGTTCTTTCTGAT
>JAITOU010000002.1 GCA_031289755.1 Clostridiales bacterium | reverse complement strand
CCCTACAAAACATTGTATAAAATCAGCGTTTACGCAAAATCACTTAATTGCGTAAACGCTTCTTTTCTCTTATCCTTTTTGCGTGCTGCCTTAGCTTGATTTGACTTTCAATCTCTGTTATCCGACGTCCAGAGTCCGTGCAGGTTGCAATATATGCGTGCGCGGACGGCGGCGGCTTGGGGGATGACAAATTCGGCTTGGGGAATGTCGTTCGGGGACAGGTAGGCTTTGTAGCGTTTGCCGTCGGCGGTCAGCTCGATAAATTCTATGTAGTGGGACGGAATCATAGGGTGGGGAATAGCTCCGACCTGTACGAGATAGCCCATGCGGGTTTCGGTGATTATCGGGAAATGGACGTCCGCATCGCCCGTGTGGTTTGCCACAGTTTTGCGCGTCATGGGGAGATTGCCGCATTTGAGCGTGCAATCGTGCGCCTCGACTACTTCGATTACGCTGCCGCAGCTTTCGCATTTAAAAATATCAAATCGATTGTTTTGCATTTTTTTTCTCCGTATTTATGTATTAGCGCGGCGGTACTTTTTGCAATGTCTTTTGCCATTTAACGTAAATCTTTATTTTACGCTTAACGGCAAAAAATGTGCGTTATCTAACAAAAATTCTTTCGTCAAAAACACCGGTTATTTACTGCCGTGCCGATAAAATTGTTTTCAAATATATTTTATTCGGGCGTTCAAAAATTTGTTACGGCTGCATTTTAAATAGGTTGCGGATATAAAAATCATAAAAATTTGAAAAAAATACAATTTTATTCAAAAATCTGTTGACTTTTGTTCAAAATTATATTATTATTAATTTGTTCAAAATTCAAAAAACTTGTAGGCTTACTTGTTGTGTTTTTTGTTTTTTTTCAGATTTTTCCACTATTTTTTGTAATATATTGAGGTCTTATGCTTCTCTGACAACCATATATAGTTGTAAAATATTTTTTTATTTGTACTTTTAATTGCCGTTTTTCTGTTTTTCGACAATTTTGTACAATATTTCCCGATTTTTTTAGTCTTTATTATTGAAAACAGATAAGATTGCAATATATAATAGTCTTGTATCCGAACTTAGACGGCGACATCTATTTCGTCTTTTCGTGTTATATATCGTTGCATTTTCCTAATGTAACTCTGCTACACGCCGTCAAATGCGTCTCGTCTAACCAAAAAATCCGAAAAATCTGACACCGCCTAAGTTAGGATACAAGTCTAATATTTTTGACGCATAAATTGCGATTAGCAATGGGAGGGATTTTAATGAGCAAATTAAAAATCATCATTGCAGAAGATAACCGTGAATTCAGCGAATTACTAAAGAGCCACTTAGAAAAAGAAGACTCGTTTGACGTCAGGTTTGTCTGCGCGAACGGACTCGAAGCCGTTGCGGCGGTGGAGTCGGAGATGCCCGACGTGCTGCTTTTGGATTTGATAATGCCGGAAGCCGACGGTTATTCCGTCTTGACGGAATTAGGTTCAAAGCATATGCGGCCGCCCTTGGTCATAATACTTTCGCAAATCAAAAGCGAATCCTTTATCGAACGTGCGTTGCAATTAGGCGCGAATTATTATATGCACAAGCCCGTTTCGTTCGACGCCTTAAAGGAGCGTATCATAGAATTTTCTATAAACAAGCAACAAAAAAAGCTCTATACGTCGGATGACAAAATTCCGCCCGTGTTTCAGAGAGAAAAAAGAGTCAATTCCGTCGACGAAAAAATTGCCAATATATTTATTTCCGTCGGCATACCGGCGCATATAAAGGGTTACCAGTTTTTGAGAGAAGCCATCAAAATGGCTATCAACAATCCTGAAATCATCAACAATATCACCAAAAAGCTCTATCCGAATATAGCCGAAAAATACGACACGAGTTCGAGCAAGGTCGAGCGCGCCATAAGGCACGCCATAGAAGTGGCGTGGAGCAGGGGAAAGATAGAAAACATAAACAATATTTTCGGAATAAAAATCTATACGGCGAGCGACAAGCCGACAAACGGAGAATTTATCGCTCTCGTCGCCGACAAAATGCTTCTCGAAGGGGCTTAATCAATAGATTAGTCATATACCTATCCGCCGACAGCTTGTGCGTCTTTTTGCCTTATACGGCGTTGCCTTTTCCTAATGTAGCTTATGCTATACAGCGTCAAATGCGCCTTGTATAAGCCCAAAATCCGCTAAAATCTGTTCGTCATATAGGTTATAGGATTAATCTAATAAAACCTACCGACAATTAAATAACGCCGCCGGATTATAATAATGCCTTTATGATGCCGCCGAGATTTTCGGCGGCGTCTTTTACGGTTCATTCTCCGAAACTCTTATTTTATCGTTACGGTATATATTTTAAACCGTTCGGCAAATTTTGGCAAGCGGTTTTTTTGTACCGCCGTCCGCTTATGTCGGGTTGCGGGTGAGTTTACTCCGCATTTTGTGCGTTTCCGAAAAAAATACAAAAAAAAATAAAAAAATATTTAAAATAAGGTCAAAAACAGTTTACATGACCGTCGGTTTTAACTATAATTAATGCGAAAATAAAGCGCGGCAACGGTGTAACATTTTTGGAGCGTTTTGTATATTCTATTTCTAAATTCATATGATAATATATGATTTTTAGATAGGGTAAGAAACTTTGTTTTTTAAAAAAAGCCGTTTCTTAAAATTATTGCTTTTGAAACGGCTGTACAGATAAAAAAATATATTCGGAGCGTATATGTCTAATTACAAAAAATGTCCGCGATGCGACTTAAACTACATTTTGAGCGACCACGACCTTTGTATGGTCTGCAAGGCAGAGCTGCATATCGGCGATGTAAAATTACTCGAAGACGAGGACGACGATTTTTTAGAGCTTTGTCCCGTCTGTAAGACGAGCTACATTCTCGAGGACGAGGAAATGTGCGCGTCTTGCCGCGCCAACAAGCTCAAAACCGTCTTTGTCAAAGAAGAAGAAGAGAGCGACGATAATTGGAGAACCTTCCTTGACGAAGAAGTGACCGAAGAGGAAGAGATATTGATTCCTTTGAGTGAAATCGCCGAAGAGGAAGAGGCATGGGACGACGACGAGGAAGAATTTGAAGAAGAGCAGGCAGAAGAAGAGGAAGACGATTTCGACTACGATATTTCCGAATTTGAAGACGGCGACGACGAAGATGACGACGAAGATGACGACGACGAATAATTGTTCGGCGTTAAAATAAACTGCCGTTCAAATAAACTCACCGTTAAAATAAACTGCCGATAAAAATATCGGTCAAAATTATAAAAGACTGTCGATAGGGCATACGCCCGATATAGACAGTCTTTTTTTTAGGCGTGCGGACGCTGCGTGCTATCGGCGTATTTTGCCGCTTTTTGCATCCGTCTGCGTTGCTTTATCCTAACGTAGCTCTGCTACGCGTCGTCAAAAGCGCCTTGACAGCCGCAAAAATAGCCCCAAAATTAGTGTCAGCACACCCTGATTTGCGATAGGGAAGCCTTAAAAAAATTACGTTTAAACGCTTTACGATGCTGCATAAGTTTTCGTCTTTTCAAATATAAAACATATATCCCGTTCCCATAGTTTTGCTGTTGTCGAGTACGGCTTTTAGGGTGGTACTCTTTAAGAAGCTGCATATGGCTTTGTCCAAAGGCTCCCAGACGGTATTTTGGACGGCTTTTTCGATGTAGGCAGACGGTTCGTCAAGCGAAACCTCCGTGCGTTCAAAAAGACCCGTTTCGGTCGCCTTTAATATATCGAGAGCCGTTATCTTGTCGGTGGTGGTGTCGATGAAATATCCGCCCTGCGAGCCCTTGACCGATTGGACAAGTCCGGCGTTTTTTAATAGCGAAAGAACCTGTTCCAAATAGATTTTTGAAATGCCGAGCTTTTTTGCTATGTCGACGGCGGTTTGTTGCTGACCGGGATTTTCCGCCAGACAGACCATCACGGCCATACCGTAACGTCCTTTTGTAGATATTCTCATTTTGATATACCTCCGTTTTTTCGTCGGTCTTAAAGTAAGATTATATGTTTAATATATATTTTAAAGCAAATTCAAAAAAAAATCAATAGAATTTCTTTTAACGGCGCATTAATTTTTTAAAAACCTTATAAAAACGGTATTAAAACGGTTGACAAAAAGACAATCTAAGCATAAAATATTACCATATTAAACATATATTTATGATATGTTTTCTAAAACATACAAAAACAGTTGATTATTGATGTGAATAATCAATCTTCGGCATCGGTAATACAAACGAATTTGTGACGCCGCATAAGCGGCTTCGGGGGGCGGATATGTTGACTAAAGAGAGCTTGGCGGCGATAATAAGCTTGGTCGTTTTCGCGGGGTTTATAGCCCTGCTTGCCGTATTGCAAAAAAAGACAAAGCTCGGTTTTTCGGCAAGGGTTTCGATTGCGCTCGGTTTGGGCTTGATTTTCGGTATCTCGCTTCAGCTTTTTTTCGGAGCGGAGACGACGGGGCTTGCCGGAACGGTCGTCAAAAAATGGGTGAGCATTATCGGTTCGGGCTTTACAAAGGCGTTGCAGCTCGTCATAGTGCCTTTGGTTACCGTGTCGATAATCAACGCCATTACAAAGTTTACGGGAGCGTCGGACGGTTCGCGAAAGGCGGGCAGGATTATCGGCTTTTTGCTTGTGACGACGGCGGTTTCGGCGATAGTCACTATCGTGATAGTAAAAATCTCGGGTTTGAGCGCGGATAAGCTCATATCCTTTAATAAGGCGGGGGCAGAGCCGGCGGACGTCGCCGAAACGCTCCTTGACCTTGTGCCGTCAAATCTCTTTGCGGCATTGGCGTCAAGCTCGGTCTTGCCGGTCGTCATAGTAGCCGCGCTTATAGGCTTTGCTTATCTCGCGGTCAAAAAAGAAAACCGCGTCATCGGAGAGAGATTTGAGAGCTTGCTCGAAACGGCTTACGAGATAGTCATGCAGATTGTGGATTTTGTCATATCCTTTACGCCGTACGGCATTCTCGCGATAATAGCCGTCAGGGCGGCGTCGGGAAGCTGGCAATTTATCCTGCAATTAGGCTTTATCATCATAATATCCTTTGTGGCTCTCGGCGCGGTGTTTTTGTTACATCTTTTGATAGCCTTTTTGAGCGGGGTGAGTCCGGCAAAATTTATCAAAAAATCTTCCGCCGCACTGCTCTTTGCCTTTTCGTCGCGCAGCAGTGCCGCGACCTTGCCTTTGACGATAGCGGCTCAAAAAAATCTCGGCGTCGACGAAGCCAATGCAAATCTCGCCGGAACGCTCGGAACGTGTATAGGTCAGAACGGCTGCGCCGGAGTATATCCCACGATATTGGTCATCTTGGTCGGCTTGGTTCAGGGGCAGGCGGGAATGGATTGGAACGTATGGTCGCTGTCGTTTTTGGTGCCGTTGGTCATCTATGTCGTGATAGCTTCGATAGGCACTGCCGGAGTAGGCGGCGGCGCGACAAACGTATCCTTGCTCGTCCTGTCACTGATGGGACTGCCGATAGAGCTTGTGGCGATACTCATATCCGTAGACTTTATCATAGACATGGGCAGGACGTTGGTCAACGTCAGCGACAGTATATTGGCGGGAATATTTGTGACAAGATTTGAAAAAAAGAAAGATAAAAATAAGGTCGGCGCAAAAGAAATTTTAGCGGAAACGCCGCACAATTAATGGGGGAAGAAGCAATGGCGGAAAAAACGAAAAAAGATATAAAGACTACCTTTAAAAATTTTTTTGAGTCGGAAAAATTAAAAAAATATTTAAAGCCGGCTATCATAGTAGTAGTGGTTGTTTTGCTCATATCGGTCTTGGTTTTGAGTGATTTCGGCAAGGACGGCGGCGGAACGGTCGACGACGGCGGTTACAATTATTTCGAGAGCGCGTATGCAAAGCTCGACGATAAGAACAATATCTTTCAAGCCGTAACCTGGGATAATTTGGATAAAATATTAAACAGCGAAGGCAATTATGTGATACTTTTCGGCGGAGCGTGGAGCGCGGCGACGCAGGAGGTTATTCCGTATATCAACGAAACGGCAAAGGCTCACGGCATAGCGCGTATTTACGTCTTTGACTTTAAGCTCGACGGCGGAATAGGCGAAGCCGACGGTATCTTTACGGATATTTCCGCTCCGGAATACGAGTACAATTATTTGTATAAAAAGATAACCGAACGCCTTACAAACTATACGGCAATCAGCGGAAACACCGAAGAGATTAAGACAAAAAAAAGCACGGTAATCAATGAGTATACCGAATATGCGGCTTATAAAGACGGTGCAAATCAAGTCTTGACGGGCGGCAGGCTCCTTCTCGACGCTACGGAAAATCTTCCAAAAATCAAAGTGCCGACCCTGCTTGCGTACAATAAATCCTACGCCGTACAAACGGGCGGCGGTGTAGTTTTGTCGCCCGTCATCGCGCTTGCCGACGACGTATACGCACAAGGCGAATTGAACGATACGGCTAAGAAAGACGCTTATACTTATAAGCTCCATAACGTATTTGAAAGCTTGAAAAAGACCGTCAGGGGTAACGGCTCGGGACTTATCAGAGCCGACGAATACGATTATTTCGGCGGCGCTAACGGCGAAACGCTCCATCTCAAACCGGGAGAAAGCCATGTTTTCCGTTCTGTGACGTATTATGAGCTTATCGATATGTTTTCCGTCAGAAAGGAATTTGCACTCTTCTTCGGCGGAATATGGAATCCCTACACGCAAGGCTTAGCGTACTATGTCAATCAAGCGGCAAAAAATATCGGAGCGGAGAGAGTTTACTTCTTTGATTTCAGCCTTGACGGCACGGGTCAAGCCATATATAAGGTCAACGGTACGGAGAGTGCCGATATTGACGGCACGAATTACAGACTGCTAAAAGAGAATTACGACTTGTCACTGAGTATCGCCGGCACGCTGTATGCCGACGGTGATATACTGAATATCCAAACGAAATATTCCAAGCTTTACGCTAAGCTGTTGAGCTATATACCCGATTTTGAAAGTACATGGCATACTCCCGATTATTTGGATTATAACGGGGGATATCAAAAGGTAGTATACGGAGAAGAAAGCTATCCAAAAATAGCTTCGGCAACGCTTTTGATATATTCTAAGGACAACACAAACGCAGACGGCGAAGCCGCAAACGCTCTCGCATGGTACGAAGCGGAATACGAGTGGGAAGAATTGCAGGATACGGGCAAAATAAACACGATAAACGCCTTGTCGGGCATAGCGTCGGTGTTTTCTAAGCTCCCCGCGTCTCTCATAACGGCGACCGTCGGCGGTTCTTCGGGCGGCGGAACGTCATCGCAAAGCGGCGGCGGCGGAGAAGAGGAGTTAGCCCCGATAGACCCCGACTGCTAATTTTTAGCGGCATTTACATTGCACGATTGGATTACCTGATATAGATTGGAGAAAATCCCCCCCCAAGAAAAAACCCCTTAAACATTTATGTTTAAAGGGTTTTTTCATTAGACTTAAATCCTAACTTAAACGGCTATTTTTTTATATGGTCCACGGCGTTTTTTAGTTGTTCCAGAGCCTGCTCCAATAAGACTCTCGGACACGCAAAGTTGAGCCGCTCGAAGCCCGCTCCGCCGTGTCCGAAAATCAAGCCGGAATCGAGCCAAAGTCCGGCTTTGTTTATTATCAATTCCTTTTGTTCCTTATACGTCAGATTGAGCTTTCTAAAATCGAGCCATGCAAGGTAAGTGCCTTCGGGGAGAAAAAAATCTATGCCGTGAATATTTTGTTCGATGTAGCGTTGGATAAAATCTCTGTTGGCTTCTAAGTATTTTAAAAGTGCGTCGAGCCAATTGCCGCCGTATTTGTATGCCGCTAACGCTCCCGAATGGGCAAAGGTATTGAGCTGGCTGTAACCGCTGCGGCGGTGTTCGCGCAGGAATTTTTCTTTTAAGGCAGGGTCGGGGATAAAGATGTCCGACAGTTGAAGTCCGGCTATATTAAAGGTCTTGCCGGGCGACGTGCAAAGCACGGTTATCGCATGAAATCTTTTGTCTAAGGTAAGAAAATTGTGATGCGTATGACCGCTAAAAACAAAATTTGCGTGTATTTCGTCGGCGGCGATTATGACGTTGTGTTTTAAGCATATTTCGCCCATTCTGATAAGCTCGTCCTTTGTCCAGACCCTGCCGACGGGATTGTGCGGACTGCAAAGCAAAAAGAGCTTTACTTCGTTTTCGACGATTTGCTTTTCAAAGTCGTCAAAATCTGCGGTGTACTGCGCGCCGCGCACGACGAGCGCGCTGTTGACGAGCCGTCTGTCGTTGTCTACGACCACTTCGCTGAACGGATAATAGACGGGCTGTTGAATGATTACGGCGTCGCCTTCCTTAGTAAAAGCCTTTACGCATTCCGCTAAGGCAAAGACTATTCCCGGTGTCTGGATATGCCATTCGCGTTCGGGAACAAAGCCCGAACGGCGTTTGAACCAATCGCAAAGCACTCCGAAGTATTCGGGGTAAGGCTCGGTATAGCCGAAGATACCGTGTACCGCCGTTTTTTTGAGCGCGGCGATTACTTCCGGCGGCACTTGAAAATCCATATCGGCTACCCATAGCGGTATAAGTCCTTCGGGCTTGCCCCTTTCGGCGGCGCAGTCGTGCTTTAAAGAACCCGTGCCTTTGCGGTCGGTTATAGAGTCAAAATCATATTTACAGTCGGTTATGTTGTCTAAGTCGCCCATAATGTTCCCGTATTTTATTTTTTATTTTTGAATGTGATAACTTTGTTTAGAGTGTGTCCTCACTCTTATTTAAAGGCTTTTTTTAAGTCTTCAATCAAATCTTCCGCATCTTCTATGCCCACCGACAGGCGGAGCAATTTGTCGTTGATACCGCGTGCTTCGCGTTCGGCTATCGGTACGTCGGCGTGGGTCTGAACGGTCGGATAGGTGATGAGCGTTTCGACGCCGCCCAAGCTCTCCGCAAATGATATGAGCTTGACGCCCGCCAAAATCCTTGCCGCCAAGTCGGCGGATTCGACGCCGAAGGATATCATGCTGCCAAAGCCCGTCGTCTGTTTTTTCATAATCGCGTAGCCCTTAGACGAGGGCAGACCGGGATATAAGACCTTTTTGACATCGCTGCGGCTCAAAAGAAAATCACATATTTTAAAGGCGTTTTCTTGTTGCTTTTCCATTCTGAGCGCAAGGGTCTTGATACCGCGAATCATTAGCCAAGAGTCAAAAGGCGCAAGGCACGCTCCGATTGTCTTGTAGAGAAATCTTATCTTTTCGCCCAAAGCCGCGTCCTTGACTATGACAAAGCCCGAAAGCGTGTCGTTGTGTCCGCATAAAAATTTTGTGCCGCTGTGGACTACGATGTCCGCGCCTTGATTTAGGGGCTGTTGAAAATAAGGGGAGAGAAAGGTATTGTCTACAATCAGCAGCAGCTTAAGCTTGTGAGCGAGCAATCCGATTTCTTTTATATCGGCGACGTCCATCATAGGATTTGACGGCGTTTCGATAAAGACGGCTTTTGTATTAGGCGTTATTTTTTTTGCTATTTCTCCTATGTCCGATGTGTCGGCAAAATCGATTGCTACGCCGTTTTTTTCGGTGACGTTTCTAAAAAGGCGTATGACGCCTCCGTATAAGTCGTTCGACGCGATAATGCGGTCGCCTATACCGAAAAGCTCCGCGATATTGGCTACCGCCGCCATTCCCGTAGAGTAGGCGAAGGCTTCCGTGCCGTTTTCTAAGGCGGCGACGGTTTTTTCCAAAGACAGACGCGTAGGATTTTGCATACGCGAATAGTCGAAGCCCGTGCTTTGATAAAGCCCCGGATGCTTAAAGGTCGCGCTCTGATAGATAGGTACGCTTACCGAGCCTGTGCGCTCGTCAAAGGCATTCGTCGCGTCGCCGTGTACGCAGACGGTGTGCGGTTTAAAATTATTTGTTTTCATTTGTCAGACTCTCCGTATTTATTGCTTATTCAAAAATAGTTTTCATGTAAAATTTTAGATTATTATATAAAATTCAATATCGGTTGCTTATTAAAAAAATAATTGTTATCTGAAATTTCAGATTGTCATGTAAAGCTCAGAGTTCTCATAGCCGATATGGTTTTTTCTATCAGGAAGTCAAGCTCCCAGCCCAAAAATCCCGCGCCGCGTTCTATGACCGTGCGTGAGCAGCCTGCGGCGAAATTTGCGTTTTTGTACTTCTTTCTGACCGAGCCGAGTTCGAGGTCGCAGACGCTTTTTGACGGGCGCATGACGGCGACTGCGCCGATAAGCCCCGTCAGCTCGTCCGCCGCATACAAAACCTTTTCCATAAAATGAATCGGCTCGATGTCTACGGTCAGCAGGTAGCCGTGACTTGCTACGGCGTGTATGAGCTTCTCGTCATAGCCCCTTTCTCTCAATATCTCTTGCTCTTTTATACAATGCGCTTCGGGATATAATTCAAAATCCAAATCGTGCAAAAGCCCGACGGTACTCCAAAAATCTGCTTCGTCCGCGTAGCCGTATTCTGCGGCAAAATAGCGCATGACGCCCTCCAAGATAAGAGCGTGTTTTATATGAAATTCTTCTTTGTTGTATTCCTTTAAAAGTGTCAAAGCCGCTTCGCGGTCAATATTCGGCATAATATTCTCCGTTATTTTGTCTCTTTTACCGTAATATGATATCACGGAGCGGTTCATGTGTCAAGCAAAACATACCGAGCATATATAGATTATATGAATTAACGGTGCGGTATAAGTTGACATCGACCGCCGTAAAGTATATAATATATTTGTACTGATATAACGAGCGAGGTTGGTTATGGAATATTCTTATAAGACAAAGGGTACTTGTTCGAGAAAAATAAATTTTGCGATAGACGGCGGCGTCATCAAAAACATTCGCTTCGAGGACGGCTGCGACGGCAATCTCAAAGCTCTCGCGTCTTTTGCGGACGGCTTGACCGTCGGTCAGATAGAAGAGAAATGCAAGGGCATTACCTGCGGACGCAGAAGCACTTCGTGCGCCGACCAGCTCGCCAAAGCCGTAAGGGAAGCCTATGAAGAATCCGAAAAATAATTTTAAGGAAACGCCGCGCAAATCAGATAAAATTTCATCTGAATTTGCGCGGCGTTTTATTAATTTGATAAACTAACTCCTTTTTTCTACATAAACTCTTTTACTCTGATAAAAGAGTTTATTTTTTTTGCGCCGCAAAATGATATCATGTTTTTTGTCAAACCGACACACGGAGAGTGATAATGACGGCTTACGGAGAATTTGCGGGCGGCAGGCTGATTTTTTTTATAGAAGGCGAATTGGACGACAGCAATGCGGCGGCGGCGGCGGAAGAATTTGACAAGGGAATAGAATGCCGGCCGCGTGAGGTCGTACTTGATTTTAGCCGATTGAGCTTTATGGACAGCACGGGAGTGGGCATGGTAATTTCGCGCTACAAACGCCTGAAAGAACGCGGCGTGCCGCTGTATGTCACGGGGCTGTGTCCGCAGACGGAAAAGATATTCAGAATGAGCGGTCTGCTCAAAATAATAAAGATAGTATAATTCCGTAAAAAAACGGCGGCAAAAACGTATGTTTTTTTGCGGCGTTTTTTGTTAAGGAATTAAGGAATTTTCGACAAGGAGAAGGATATGTCTTTACAAAACCGTATGACGATGTCGGTCACCGCAAAATCCGGAAACGAAGCCTTTATACGCGGCGCGGCGGCGGCTTTTTGCGTACCGTTAAATCCGACGCTTGAAACGATTAACGACATCAAGACGGCGGTATCGGAGGCAGTGACCAACGTCATAGTGCACGCCTACGACGAGCCCGAAAAAAATCTTATACACATAGAAGCGGAATTATTTGACGACAGTCTGTCCATAATTATACGCGACGACGGACGGGGGATAGCCGACGTCGGTCAAGCAATGCAGCCTATGTATACGTCAAAACCCGAAAAGGAGAGAAGCGGTATGGGCTTTACCTTTATGCAGACCTTTACGGACGAGCTGGAAGTAACCAGCGCAGTCGGGGGCGGCACGACGGTAAAGATGAAGAAATACATACGGAGCCGTTGAGTTGCGGCGCGTCGCGGCGGTATAGCTTTGCGGATTTTGTAATGCGCACAGGCAGAAATTCCTTAAAAACCGTCGGCGTCAACGCGCCTCAATTTAACGGCTCCGCCAAAACAAAGCGGAGGATACAGACAATGCTCTCGCACGAAGAAACCATGCTGCTATTAAAAAAGGCAAGAAACGGCGACAACGAAAGTAAAGCCGTGCTTATAGAACAAAATATGCCGCTCATCAAGAGCATAGTCCGCCGTTACCGAAACAAGCGGATAGAATACGACGACCTTATTCAGATAGGCACAATGGGCATAATCAAGGCTATCAAAAATTTTAACGATGAATTTAACGTGAGATTTTCGACCTATGCCGTGCCGATGATATCGGGTGAAATCAAGCGGTATATAAGGGACGACGGCATCGTCAAGGTGTCGCGGTCGCTCAAAACGCTCGCGATAAAGATAGGAGTCTATATCGACGCCTACCGCAATCAAAACGGCAAAGACCCTACTATCGGAGAGCTTGCGGGACAATTTGATATGAGCGAAGAAGACGTCGTCTTTGCGCTCGACAGCTCAAAATTTCCGCTGTCACTCTACGAGCGGATAGACGAAGAAACGGGTCAATGCCTGATAGACAAGCTTGCCTGCGACGACAACCAAGAGGACGCGATAGACAAAATGATGTTAAAGGACATCATCGGACGCCTGCCGGAACGTGAAAAAAAGATAATACTCTTCCGCTACTTCCGCGACAAGACGCAGAGCGAAGTGGCTCGGCTGCTCGGCGTCTCGCAGGTACAGATTTCGCGTCTCGAAAGCAAGATAATCGAGAAAATCAAACAAGGGATTACTTGATATCGGTCGGTCGGGCAATTAAGAGATTTTATGATATTCGGAAAGTGGCGTGGGGAAAAGCTTTTTAAAAAAGCTTGCCCCACACTTTTGTTATAGAGATATAAATTTATGGCGGCACTGCATAATTTAAGACGCGCTTAAAATTTATCGTATTATGCGCGGCGTTTCCGCCGCTTTTTTTGCCGTCGGGATATTTCGTATCGTTTTTGTTTGCTAATTGGCGCAATTTATTATAAAATATATAAAATACATTACGTCAGTTTTATTTTCGAGGAATTTATTATGGCAAAAAAATGGTATACGCTTTTGACTCCGGCTAAGGAAGAGAGAATCCGACCTTCCGCGCCCTTGCCGCCGTCCGCCGCCAAAGCCGGCAGAATCAAAAGAACGTGGGATATTTTCTTTTTGGAATATTCTTCTCTTTTTAAAATGAGTATTTTGTTTGCGGTGACGTTCTTTCCGTTTTTGATTTTTTGTTTTCTCATCTTCGGACAGGTCAACGGACTTAAATTAGAATACGCGTACAATACCGGTATAGGTTATCCGCTCGACATTCAGGCGGATAATTTGAGTAAAATTCTCGCTCTCTTTACGGATATAAGGAGCAACGTCGTTTATGCCTTTTTGCTGTTGCTTGTGCCGGGACCGTTTTTTGCCGGGGCGTTTAACGTGGCGAAGCTGCTCATGTGGGGGCATTCGGACGTCAAGGTCTTAAAGACGTTTTTTGACGGAGTAAAAAAACATTGGTGGAAATACGCCGCGATATTTACGGTCTTTTGCGCCGCCGCCTACGGAACGGTTTATTTTGCGCTGACGCATTATATCGCCATGCTCGAAGGTCATGCCGGCGTCGGGAGCTGGATAGCTCTTATCATCATAATAATAGCCGTGCTTTCGTTGTTTTGCTGCATGATGTACGCTTTCTCGATGATTCCCGTATACAAATTAAAATTTACCGATATGTTAAAAAACAGCGCTTTGATGACGTTCGGCATTTATCCCTTAAATATTTTGGCTGCCGCGCTCAGTGCCGCACCTTTCTTATTGATATTGACGGGCAATCCTGCCGTCATTATAGTTTTGTTTTTGGCTGTCGTCTTTATCGGACCGGCTCTCTATACGCTTATATGGACGAGCTTTTGTCAGTACGGATTTGAAAGCTTTATCAATAAGATTTATCAGATTTATCTGGCGGAAAAGATAAAGCTGCCGTCTAATAACGGCAAGAAAAAAATCGAAAAACCCAAGCAAGTCAACAAATACGAAAATCCGAAAAAAAAGAAAAAATGATATATGCGCAATCGCGCAAGGTATCGGCGGAGTGAGCAAGGATGTCGGAATATTCGGCTCTTTACAAATACTATGATTTTCTTATGCGTGATTATCCTTACGGTAAGCTTTGCGCATACGCAAAGGACAAGCTCGCCTTGTACGGGCAGGCTGCGTCGGGCTTTGAATTGGCTTGCGGCACGGGGAGATTTACCGCCGAATTATCGGAAGCGGGGTATACGATGACGGCGTCGGACATATCGGAGGATATGCTCAACTTAGCTTCGGAACGGCTGCGTGCTTCAAAAATCAAGGCGGTTTTTTTGAAGCAGGACATCAACAAGCTCGAAATATCAAAACGCTTTGATTTTGCCGTGAGCTTTACGGACGGTTTTAATTACATATCGTCTTTAAAAAATTTTGACCGCACGCTCGGCGCATTAAACGCTTCGATAAAGGACGGCGGCGCGTTGATATTCGATATGAGTACGCTCTTTAAGGCGCGCAATATCCTGTCGGATAAGCTGTACTTCGAGGACAGAGAAGAGCTGACGCTTTTTTGGCGCAATTCCAAGATAAGCAAGCGCGGCAAAATAGAAATGTCGTTGACTTTTTTTGAAAGAGAAAGCGGCGGCTACGTCAGATACGACGAGAGCAACGAGCAGTATTTTTATCAAAAGGACGACATAGACGCTTTGCTTCAAAAAAACGGCTTTCGCGCCGAATTTTGCGACGGCGGCAGCTTGGGGCGGTTGAAGCAAAGCTCCGAAAGGATGTTGGTTTTCGCAAAAAAAATTAACGGAGTTTAGATGAGCTACGCGGTAAAATATATTTTGAACGGCGATATCGTCGTCACGGTCATAGACTCTTTGAGCGTCTTAAATACGGCGGCGCGTTTGCACGGACTGACGCCGCTTTCGTCCGCCGTCCTTAATAGGATTATGACGGCAGGACTCTTTTTGAGTCAGGATTTAAAAAACGACGGCGACAGGCTGTCGGTGAGCGTAGGCGGTTCCGGACCGTTCAAAAAAGCCGTCGTTGCGTCCGACAAAAAGGGCTTGATAAAGGGATATATTTTAAATACGTCGGCGGAATGCCCTTTAAAGGACGGCAAGCTCGATATCGATGCCGCCGTCGGCAAGGACGGGTATATTTCCGTCGTCAAGGATTTGGGCTTAAAAGAACCTTATTCGGGCAATTCACGGATTGTCACGGGGGATATCGCCGCCGATTTTGCCTTGTATTTTACTTTGAGCGAGCAAAAGCCGTCGGCGGTTGCTTTGGGCGAATATCTGAGCGGCGGCAAGATAAAGGCGGCAGGCGGAATATTCGTACAGCCGTTGCCCGGCGCAAACGATTTTTTGATAACCGCCGTGCAGGACGTGCTGAGAAATTTTACCGATACGGGTCGGATTTTTTATCAATCAAAAACGTCCGATGAGATAATGGAAAAATATTTCGGAGCTTTTGAAATCAAAAAAGCCGACGAATACAAGCCGCGTTTTTTTTGCGGTTGCAGCGAAGCAAAGACGCGAAAGATTATACGCCTTTTGGGGCGGCAAGAAGCCGAAGCGACAATCGCGGAGCAAGGCGTCATAGAAGCTAATTGTTCTTTTTGCAATAAGACATACCGCTTTAAAGCGGACGAACTCGGCGCGATATTTGATTAGGGTGCGTTCACATTAATGAGAAATAAAATGTGAACACGCCATAGATAAGGAAGATTATGAGCGGAAAAATTTTTGATTTGAGCGACCATGAAATGCTGTTGGACAAAGCGGAAAAGTTTTATGACGAAGGAATGATAGAAGAAGCCTTTATCTGTTTAAACCGTGCTTATGACGTAAAAAAAAGTATCGGCGCGACGCTTTTGTATGCCAAGCTGTATTATGAGATAGGGGATTTTGATTATGCCGTCCAAAAATGTTATGAAATAAAATTGGACAAGAGCGAAAAGACCCCCGACATACTCTACGAAACGGCGACGCTGCTTTTTAAGATAAATTTTTTTGAAGGGCGTTTTGACCTTGCCGACGAATGTTTCAGCGAGTTAAAGGAGATAGAAGAATCGTCGGGCTTCGAGTACAAGGACGACTATGATTTTGACGGCATAGACGCGTTTTTGGATTATTACAAAAACGATTATAACGCTTTTCGCGTCATCGACAAGAATGAAGAAGCGACAAAGGAAATGTTAAAGGACGCCTTTGACCGCATAGCAATCGACGACTATTCGGGAGCGGCAAGGCTTTTAAAGGACTCGATAGATACCGCCGGCTCGTCGCAGCACAATATGCTCATGATGTGCTATATCAATCTCCACAAATACAAGCAGGCGGAGAAGCTTGCCGAAAAAATGCTGCAAAACGAAGATACAAAATTTTTGGGTATGCTGAATATGATAAATATAGGGGTCTTCAAAAAAGACTCGGTAATGCGCGACAAATACACGGAAATGCTGTCCGATTGCCCCGTCGACGACGAAGACGACATCGAAAAAGCCGTCGCCACTATGATTCTCGCCAACGACCATGCTATGGTCGAGAAATTTACTTGCAAGCTGCTCGATATACGCCCCTACGATATGGAAAATCTCTACTATCTTGCCTGTGCATATTACTGTCAGGGCAAAAAGAGCCAAGCCAAGCAAACCTACAAAAAAATATACGACATTTACGGCGAAAACAGCAGGGCGCAATTCTTTTTGAGATACTGCGAAAAGGATATGACGGTCTATTACAATTCGCCGCTGCCCTTTGAATACTTCGGCATTCTGTCAAATATGTTCGAGTCGGTCGCGCGCGGAGCCGGTCTCGGCGAGCTTTTGGAAAACTCCGAGAGCCGCGAGCTTATCTATCTCGCGCTCATGATAGAAGAGCTGAGAAACGAGGTATTTATCTATCTGTCGGCGTATCTTGAAGAGCCGTCGGTTTGCAGTATATTGAAGCGGTTCTTTTTGGATATAAATATTGTCGACGAATTTAAAGAATTTGCCGCAAAAAACATGATTATCAATTCCGTCGCCTTTGATTTTGAATACATTTCAAGGGATAGATGCGGCAGGTTTTGTTTTGACGGCAAAAATGATATAACCGACAACGCAAGCATAAATTCCGCCTACGTCCATCTCATACTGCGACTGCTCTTTCGCAGCCCCGACGAGCTGAAAAATATAGATAACTATAAGAGCTTATTTGTGACGCTCGGCAATGCGATTAACGATATAATTGCAAACGACAAGGACGCCGAAACGCCTGCGGTCAAGAATTTATCTCTAAAAAACGAAAAAGCCGCCGCCGCCGCCGTGTATTTCAGAGCTAATTATATGCAAAAAAAACAGGCGGGTGCGGTCGCGAGACTCTTCGATACTTCCGCGGCTATGCTCGGGAAGTATCTCCAAATAATCAATACGGAAATTTTGAAATAAAGAACTGCCGCAAAAAACCTATTCGCTTATTATTTATCTTGATTGAGCGGCACTTATCACGGCGCACATTTTTTTTGAACGCCTTCAAAATAAAAAAATTAAAAGGATATATAAATAAGGATATATATGATTTTTGCCGAAATAGCCTTTGAAAAATATTTCAGAAACTATCTTAAAGACAAGGGTATAACGACACGCGCATTGATAGAAAACGCATATAACGGAGTCCTTGAAGAATGGAAGACAAAGCCGTCGCTGGATTTGGGCGGCGACACGCCCGGCGTGTTTTTTGAAAAGATATACAAAAACGGTCGGTTTGCCGATTATATCGTCGGGGTTTTTGAGCAAAATCTTAAAATAGGCGATATAACGGCGGAGTTTTTGGCGTCGCTTGTTGACCGCGTAAATATTTTGAAAGAGATTTTTGAGAAGGACAACGAAAAGGCGCGTCTTTTTGCCGTAGAAATGCTGTCGAGAGAAAGCCAAGACGATACGACTGAGTTTTTGGCGGACATTCTTTTTGATTATGCAAAATACGGCGACGCCGTAACCGACGGCGTTTTTGACGCTTTAAAGGACGGCAGGCACGGTCTTGACGGATTGATACTGAAAAAAACGGACAATTTAAAGACGGTAACCGACGCGGCCTTAAAGGATATGCTTTTGGATATTTTGAGCGGTTACGGAGCTAACACCGTCGTGCGCGGACTTGTCACGGAAGGCTTGCTGGCAGGCGGCGACGTTATGCTCTATGCAAATCTTTTGGGACGATGCGGCGGCGAAGAGAGCATAGCGGTTTTGCGCGAATATGCAAAATCGAGAGAAACGTCCGAACTCGAATACATGGAAATACGCAATGCGGTCGAGAGACTCGGCGGTTTGCTGGATATATAATAGATTAGCCTTATAACCTATCCGCCGACATATTTTTCGTCTTTTGGGCTTATGCAGCGTTGCATTTTCCTTGTGTAGCTTACGCTGCGCTGCGTCAAATGCGCCTTGTATAAGCCAAAAATCCGCTAAAATCTGTTCGTCATATAGTATAGACTAATCTAATCAATGAGCGGCAATGCTTGCTGATAGGGGGAGCTTATGAATTTTAAAGAAGCAGTAAAGAAAAATGCGGAAATAACCGAGCTTATCAACGCTTCGGAAAAATGTCTTGACGTGATGAATTATACCGAACACGGACTAAGGCACGCTATGTATGTGGCGAGAGTTACGGAGATGATTTTGCGCAAGCTCGGCTACGACGACGAGACGGTCGAATTGGGCTTTATAGCCGGATATATGCACGACACGGGAAACTCCGTCAACCGAAATTATCACGGACATATCAGCGCGGTTTTTGCATATGAAATCTTGAAAGAGATGAAGATGTCATTTAAAAATATAAATATCATAACGGCGGCGATAGGCAATCACGAGGAGGAGACGGGGACACCCGTAAACCCCGTCAGCGCGGCATTGATTATCGCCGACAAGAGCGACGCGCACCGGACGAGAGTGACCCAAAAATACGACCCGAACGAAATCCACGACCGCGTAAATCACGCGATAAAAAAGAATCTCGTCTATATAAATTCCGAAAAGCGCACGATATCGAGCCGAATATATATGAACAGCACCTCGTCCGTCATGGAATACTTCGAGATATATCTTTCCAGAATATCCATGAGCGAAAAAGCCGCAAAGCTTCTCGATTGTACCTTTAAGCTTTATATCAACGACGTGCTTATCAATTCGCCTAAGGATATAAAAGGGCCTATGACGATAGCCGACAACAACGAACAAACGCTGAATGAAGGATAATACTACATTAAAGGAGAGCATTATGTATTTGGAAATAAACGAAATAAATTTATATTACGAGGAATACGGTCCCGACGATTCGGACGCCGTCATATTTTTGCACGGCAACGGCGGAAGTATGCGCACGTTTGAAAGGACAAAGGAATTGTTTTTGAAAGGCTACAAGGTCGTCCTGATAGACAGCCGCGGACACGGCAAATCTATCTATGACGGCAGCATAAGTATTCCTATGATAGCGGCGGATTTGGCGGCTTTTGTCACGGCAAAGGGCTTTCGGGATATATCTCTCGTCGGGTATTCCGACGGCGGCAACGTCGCTCTCGAAGCGGCGGCTATGCTCGGCGGCAACGTCAAAAAGCTCATAGCGATAGGCGCGAATACGCGTTTGGACGGAATGAAATGGTTTTGCACGGCGGGAGTGAAAATGAGCTGCGGAATATATTCCGCGCTGGCTTTTACAAAAAAATATAAGGAAAAGAAAAGGCTTTATCAAATCATGCTAAAACAGCCTGAAATCACCGACGAAAAGCTGTCGAATATAACTGCAAAAACGCTTATCGTCGCCGGCGAAAACGACATGATAAAGGACGGACATACGAGAGAAATAGCGTCCAAGATAAAGGGCGCGGAGCTAAAAATCGTCGCGGGCGGCAACCACTTTCTATTCTCTAAGCGCAACGGCGAAATCAACGCAATTATAAAGGAATTTTTGAGCTGACACGGGGCTGTAACCGATACCTAAAAAGCCTTTTCAGCTTGATGAGACAAAAAGGACGGCGAAACGGATAGAAAAGGGTTGACGGCAGGGCATAATTATGCTACAATAATGGCACGATAATATTAAGGGGGGAGATATGGCTCAAATCATACCGATACGGGATTTAAGGAAAACTACGGAAATCTCCGCGCTTTGCAACAGCACGGGAGAGCCGATATTCGTGACCAAGAACGGTTACGGAGATTTGGTGGTAATGAGCATGAAGGCTTATGAAGAGAAGTTTGCAAGGGCGGACATTGTCGCTAAGGTTCGTGCCGCAGAAGCCGAAGTAGAGAGCGGTGCGGCGTTATTGGACGGAAAAGAGACGTTGGCAAAATTGAGAGCAAAGTATGTCAAGTAAGTACACGCTAAAAATGACGCCGCAGGCGGAACGCGATTTGGACGGCATTTACAAATACATCGCGGACGAGCTGCAAAACGGTAAGGCGGCTGCGGACTTGATTGACATGATAGAGAATGCTCTTATCGGTTTAGAGAATATGCCGTTGAAATGCCCTGAGTCGGACATTCCGGAGCTAAAAAGAGACGGCTACCGAAAATGTATAGTAAAAAAATACATAGCGTTATATACCGTAGATGCCGAACTGAAAACTGTGACGGTAGTCAAGGTTTTTTACGGTATGAGAGATTACAAGAATCTCGGTCTGTATTAAGGAATTTTTAAGCTGATGTCCGTTTAAAATAACGAGAGAAAAAATTATGAAATAACAACGTCGGCGACCGGCGCAAAAAGTGTGACGTTCGCTTTAAAAAACGGGGGATAAAAGCATGAGCAAGACCGACAAGCGCAGCTTTGAAGACGCGCTTTACAGGAGCAAAGGCTCTCAGTCAAGACAATGGTATGTATTGGGGCTGCTCCTTGTGTTTTTTGCCGTGCTTTTTCTCGTCTTTGCCAATACGCAAAAAACGCTCCCGAAGAATTTGTCCGCACGTCAAATATCGTTTGCGGCAGCGTCATATGGGTCGGCGCGGTGCTTTTTGTCATTACAATCATACTCAACACAATGACGTCGGCACGGATTTACATCGCCTTATACGACGAATATCTAATGCTTTTTCCGAGCGCAAAGCCGACGATAAAGGTACTCGATTATATCCGGATACGGTATGACGCTATAACGGCGTATACCTTTTTATCCGATTGCACCTATGACAGCGACGATTCGTCGAACCTTTTTCCGCATTACAAAGGCTACGGCCGGCTTCTCATCTCTACGGACGGCTCAAACTACAAAACGCAAATCGCCGACATCGCCGAAGCGCGTACATGGCTGACAAAATTTGTCGCAATTCCCGAAACGCCGGAGAAGCGTATGTAACAACGTGCAAGGCAATCACACGCCTTGCCTTTCTTTTATAGCCGATAGGTGATATAGGGCTAACTTAATAAAGGAGCTTATCAAAATGCCGGACGAAAAAACAAATATCGACGAATTGACCGCCGCGATTGAGATTGCGGCGCGGCTGTTTAAGGACAAAACGGATTTTTACGGCGTGAGCTATATCTCAAATTTGACGGAGATAGCGGGAATGTGCTGCGGACAAAGAAAAAAGGCGGCGGCTTTTTTGAAGGACGTCGTTTCATTCGGTTTTTTGAGCTTGGACGATATCAAGGCGAAGGGCTTTTCGGCGGAGATAGTCAAAGCGATAGAATGCCTTACGGCAAAAAAGGACGAATCGCGTCAAGAATATTTTCAACGCATATTAAAAAACGAAATTGCAGCGGAGATAAAGGCTGTCGAGCTATACCGTGACGCTGATTTTTATCGCGGTTGGGAATCGGACGATTATATTGATTGGCATGAAGAGTACAGGGCGAAGAAACAGCGAATGAGATATTGTCACGATGAAAAAGAAGCGCAGTTAGAAGCCGATTATGCACTGCGCAAAAAAAGAGAAATGGCGGCAGCGGAAATCTGTGCAGGTAAGCGGAAGGAATATATAGAATATAATATGCCATATTTGAAGCACGGATTAAAACATATGACACAAATTGTCGTGGATATCTTTATGAGAAATTTACGCTTTTTTGACAAACTGCATACAAAGGGTTTGTCAACGAAGGATTTCGAGATAGCGGAAAGGCGAGCCGGATACTCTTTCATTCATGACCATGTCAAGTTTGCAAGCTTCGGGGAGTATTATTGTATATTTGTTGCGCGCAATGATGTATTTGAAGGGTATTACTATTATTGTGATAATACAAAAATTAAACGGCTTGTTTATCACGACAATGTATCGAATAACGACCGCGACTTGATTGCCGAATACGCAAATAACGAAAAGCGTCCGTCCTGCGCGCTTCAAGCGATAGCATGGGATTTGAAAAACAGAGACCGTGACGCAAGTACGCTTTTTGGGGGTGACGAGCAAAGCATATCGGGAATGAGATACATGCTTGACGAGATATATTAGACTTGAAATGCGTCAAATTACAAAACGCAAATAGCCAACCGTTTAAAAAAACAAAAGCGAAAAATTCAAAATTCCCAAAAACCCGAAAAAAACATTTGACAAGCCTTGCGCTTTCTGTTAGAATGTATGCAATAAGAGGAATATATGTTATTTAATTTGTTTTCTGTCATTATTATTAGCTTGGTCAGCATTCTTGTCGTCGTAGGACACGGGAAATATTTTGCGTTGCGTTGACAGCTATTAAGACGGATTAAAAAACCGACAGATAAAGCTCCGATGCAAAAGCATTCGGAGCTTTTTTTATTTAATATACATACATAACGGTTTTAAAATCACATATATAAGGATACGGATATGAGATTAAAGGGTTCACAGATAATTGTACGAGAATTGATAGCGGCGGGAGCGGACGAGGTGTTCGGGTATCCCGGCGGCAGTGTTTTGGATATTTACGACGAGCTGTATCTAAACCGCGACCGCATCAAGCATTACATCACGGCGCACGAGCAGGGGGCGACGCACGCGGCGGACGGGTATGCCAGGGCGTCGGGCAAGACGGGCGTCGTCATAGCCACGTCCGGTCCGGGCGCGACAAATCTCGTCACGGGAATAGCTACGGCTTATCTCGACAGCGTGCCGCTTGTCGCCATAACGGGGAACGTGGCGAGAGATTTTATCGGGCGCGACAGCTTTCAAGAGGTCAATATCGTCGGCATAACCATGCCCGTGACAAAGCACAACTATATTGTCAACGATATCGGCGAGCTTCAAAGGACGATACGCGAAGCCTTTTATATCGCCGGAAGCGGCAGACCCGGACCCGTCCTGATAGATATCCCTAAGGACATTCAGCAGAGCGCGACCGAATACGACCCCGACGCCGTATTTGACTTCGGCAAAAACAAGAGCGACCTATCGGGCGGAGACTTGTCCGCCGCAATCGCGCTTATCGGAGCGTCAAAGAAGCCCTTTGTCTATGCGGGCGGCGGCGTCGTCATATCCGAAGCGTCGGACGAGCTTTTGAAGTTTGCAAAGCTGATTGACGCGCCCGTCGCGACAAGCCTTATGGGGGTTACTGCCGTACCGTGTCGCCACGAAGCGGCTCTCGGAATGACGGGTATGCACGGCAGATATGCCGCGTCTATGGCTCTCGCGGAATGCGACCTGCTCATAGCTCTCGGCACAAGGTTTTCGGACCGTTCCACCGGCAATAAGAAAAAATTCGGCAAAAACTGTAAAATTTTGCAGATAGATATAGACCGCGCCGAAATAAACAAAAATATCCGCGCCGACTGCTACGTCGTCGGCGACTTAAAAAAGACGCTTGTACGTTTGACTGAATCTCGGGAACTTAGCAAAATAGATAACGCGGCATGGTTCGCTTATGTCAAGAAGCTCAAAGAAAGTCCCGAGAACATTCTCGAAGATTCGGCGCACGCGCTGACCCCGAAATACGTCATAGAAACGGCAAAAAAAGTCTTGGGGGCAGGTGGTGCGGTCGTCGCGACCGACGTCGGACAGCATCAGATGTGGACGGCGCAATACTACGGCTTCGATACTCCGCGCAGCTTCGTGACGAGCGGCGGTCTCGGAACGATGGGTTACGGAGCAGGCGCGGCGATAGGCGCGTGCATAGGCTCGGGGCGCAAACGCGCAATACTCTTTACGAGTGACGGAAGCTTTCATATGAATATGAACGAGCTGTCTACGGCGGTGACAAACAATTTGCCGTTGACGGTCGTTTTGCTCGACAACAACGCGCTCGGCATGGTCCGACAATGGCAGACGATGTTTTATGACCGCCATTATTCCGAAACGACGCTAAACCGCAAGACCGATTATGTCAAGCTTGCCGAAGCCTTCGGCGCGCACGGCTACCGAGCCGCGACTGCCGCACAGTTTTTTGAAGCGGCAAGCCTTGCGGCTCAAACCGACGGACCGTGTCTGATTCATTGCATAATCGACAGCGACGAAAATGTTTTTCCTATGATACCGCCCAACGGAACGATAGCGGATATCATTATCAGATAGCCATTATATTAAAGAACCGCTCAAATCAGATACGATTATATTATATATTTTACAAGGCAAATAAAAAAAGAGGGATTTTATGGATACAAAAAAATTCACCGTTCTTCTGCTTGTCTACAACAGGCACGGCGTGCTGTCGCGTATAGCCGGATTGTTTTCTAAGAGAGCGTACAACATAGACAATCTCAGCGTCGGCAAGACAAATGACGGCGGCGTTTCGCGCATGACCGTCGTCGTCGAATGCGGCGAAGAGCTTGTCGAGCAGATAGTCGAGCAATTGAGAAAGCTTGTAGACGTCATAGCCGTCGAAGCTATCACGGACAAGCCGTCGGTCGTAAGGGAGCTTATGCTTGTCAAGGTCAGACACAACGCTGCAGCGTCGGCGGGGCTTATAGAAGCGATAGACGTCTTTCGCGGAAAGGTAATCGACATGACTCCCGAATCGGTCATAATCGAGATAACGGGACAGGATGATAAGCTGAATGCTTTTTTGCAATACATGGACAGATTCGGTATCATAGAGATATCGCGAACGGGAGTCACCGCCTTGACACGCGGAGAAACGCCCCTTACGGACGTAAACGGATAATCGGGGGGGAAGAATATGGAATTATCGGAAGTATATCAAGCAAAAAAACGGCTTGCTAAGGTCATACACGACATACCCTTAGAGCGGTCGGCGCGGTTTTCGCAGGTGACGGGCGGCAGCGTGTATTTGAAGTGCGAACACAGGCAGCTTACGGGTTCTTTTAAGGTCAGGGGTGCGTACAACAAGATGGCCAAGCTCAAAGAAGCCGGCGGCACGGAGAAGGTCATAGCGTCAAGCGCGGGCAATCACGCTCAGGGCGTGGCTTTTGCCGCCAAAGAAAACGGCATAAAGGCGACCATTGTCATGCCGCGCAGCGCGCCAATCGCCAAGGTGTCGGCGACGGAGAATTACGGCGCGGAGGTCGTCTTGTACGGAGATTGTTACGACGATGCCCATACAAAAGCGTTGGAGCTTCAAAAGGCTACGGGAGCGGTCTTTATCGAGCCTTTTGACGATGCGGACGTCATAGCCGGACAGGCGACGGTCGGGCTGGAAATCATGAACGAGCTTGACGCCGACGTGATTTTTGTCCCGGCAGGCGGCGGCGGACTTTTGGCAGGAATAGCCAAGACGGTAAAGGCCTTAAAGCCGTCGGTAAAAATCATAGGCGTACAAGCCGAAAAAGCCGACGCAATCCGCCGTTCGTTCAAATGCGGAAAGCTTACGGCACTCGACAATATCTTTACGATAGCCGACGGCATAGCCGTCAAGAAGCCCGGCGATTTGACCTTTTCGCTCATAAAGGATTATGTCGACGACATAGTGACGGTGACGGACGAAGAGATAGCCTCGGCGATAATCGAATTGATAGAAAGGACAAAGCAGATTGTCGAGCCTGCCGGAGCTGCCGCTCTTGCCGCTATTCTCAATAACAAATTTGACATTAGGGGATTAAACGCCGTCTGCGTCCTGTCCGGCGGCAATATCGACGTCGGCTTTATACACAAAATCATCGAAAAGGGACTTATCGGGCGCGGACGCGAGCTTAACCTTTCGGTCATTATGCGCGACGTTCCTGGCGGTTTGTCCAAGATATCGGGAATAATCGGCGACGAAAACGCCAACATCGTTTCCGTACGCTATGAGCGAGTGAGCGCAATCCATATCAACGAGGTTATCCTGCACATAACCTGCGAGGTCGGCGGCAAGGAGCACGGCGGCAGGCTGTTAAAAAAACTTGCCGAAGCCGGATATCAGCTCATAAATTGTTAAACAAATACCGTATAAATCATATAAAATTTTAAAATAAAAAAACAACAAAAAGGAGATATAATTATTATGGCAAAAATGTATTACGAAAAGGACTGCGATGTAAAGAAGCTCAACGGAACCGTGGCGATTATAGGCTACGGAAGTCAGGGGCACGCCCATGCGCTCAATCTCAAAGACAGCGGAGTAAACGTCGTCGTAGGGCTTTATGAAGGCGCGCCGTCTTGGAAGCGAGCCGAAGCTGCCGGACTCAAAGTCATGACTGCGGCAAAAGCCGCCGAAGCCGCCGACTTTATCATGATACTCGTCAACGACGAAAAACAAAAAAGCCTTTATGAAAAGGATATAGCGGGCGGCTTAAAGGCGGGCAAGACTCTTGCCTTTGCGCACGGCTTCAATATCCACTACAAGCAGATTGTACCCCCTAAGGACGTAGACGTCGTCATGATTGCGCCCAAAGGTCCGGGTCATACCGTCCGTTCTCAGTATCTCGAAGGGCGCGGAGTACCGAATCTTGTCGCCGTATATCAGGACGCTACCGGCAAGGCTTTTCAAACCGCGTTAGCTTATGCGGCGGGTATAGGCGGAGCGAGAGCCGGAATACTCGAAACGACCTTTAAAGAAGAAACCGAAACGGATTTATTCGGCGAACAGGCGGTATTATGCGGCGGCGTCACAGCCCTGATGAAAGCCGGCTTCGATACGCTCGTGGCGGCAGGCTATCAGCCGGAGAGCGCGTATTTTGAATGCGTTCACGAGATGAAGCTCATTATAGACCTTGTGGCGCAGGGCGGATTTTCTTATATGCGCTATTCGATAAGCGACACGGCGGAATACGGCGATTATGTGACGGGCGACAGAATAATTACCGACAAGACAAAGGAAGAAATGAAGAACGTCTTAAAGGAAATACAGGACGGCACTTTTGCAAAAAAATGGATAGACGAAAACAAAAACGGCAGAGCGAATTTTGAAAAGGCGAGAAACGAAGCCAAAAATTCACAGCTCGAAGAAGTCGGCGCGGAGCTGAGAAAAAAAATGAATTGGGAAACAAAAACGCTTTAAGGAAACGCCGAGCAAACGGGATAAAATTTTTATGCGCGGTAGCTCCCGATATGAAAAATAAAAAAACGCTTTAATATCAAAAATAAAAAAAGGAAAAAGCCATGAAAAGCGATATAATAAAAACGGGCGTCAAAAGCCTGCCGCACAGGTCGTTGCTCAAAAGTCTGGGGCTGACCGACGGCGAAATGAAGAAGCCCTTTATAGGGGTAGTCAATTCTTGGAACGAAATCGTTCCGGGACATATCAATCTCGATAAGATTTCAAAGGCTGTCAAGGACGGAATACGCTCCGCAGGGGGAGTGCCGTTTGAATTTAATACAATCGCCGTATGCGACGGTATAGCTATGGGGCATGAAGGTATGCGCTATTCGCTCATATCGAGAGAAATCATCGCCGACAGCGCGGAATGTATGGCGGCGGCGCATTGCTTTGACGCGCTCGTCTTTATACCGAATTGCGACAAGTCGGTGCCGGGAATGCTCATGGCGGCGGTACGGCTAAATCTCCCGTCGGTATTTGTATCCGGCGGACCTATGCTTTCGGTAGGAACTGACGCTTGCGAAACGGGCTTGTCATATGAGAATCTCGACTTAAACAGCGCGTTCGAGGGTGTGGGGGCATATACGTCGGGTAAGATGAACGAAAAACAGCTCAAAAGGATAGAGGACGGAGCGTGTCCGACCTGCGGTTCGTGTTCGGGAATGTTCACGGCAAATTCTATGAATTGCCTTTTGGAAGCGATAGGAATAGCGTTGCCGGGCAACGGAACTATTCCGGCGGTATATTCGGAGAGAATAAGGCTTGCCAAGACTGCGGGCGAAGCGGTCACGGAGCTTTTGAAAAGGAATATAAAGGCACGCGATATCGTCAACGAAAAATCCTTCAAAAACGCACTTACCGTCGATATGGCACTCGGCTGCTCGACAAACACCGTCCTGCATCTCTCTGCCGTAGCTCGTGAATGCGGCTTTGCGTTCGATTTAAAAACCGTCAACGAGATAAGCGAAAAAACGCCCACGCTTTGCAAGCTTGCTCCGGCAGGCGTCAGCCATGTACAGGACTTAAACGCCGCGGGCGGAATATACGCGGTCATGCAGGAATTGTCCAAGAGAGAGCTTTTGGACAAGTCGCTCATAACGGCGACGGGCAAGACGGTCGGCGAAAATCTCAAAAATGTATATAAGAGAGATAACGGCGTCATAAAGGATATAGACAAGCCTTATTCGGAGAGCGGCGGACTCGCCGTCCTGTACGGAAATCTTGCGACGGGCGGCGCGGTCGTCAAGAGAAGCGCGGTAGATAAGAGTATGTTAAGCTTTTCGGGCAAAGCCAAGGTCTTTGAGAGCGAGGACGAAGCCTACGAAGGGATAATAAGCGGAAGGATAAAGAAGGGCGACGTCGTCGTCATCAGATACGAAGGCGCGTCGGGCGGACCGGGAATGAGAGAAATGCTTTCGCCGACATCCGCGCTTGCCGGAATGGGACTCGACAAGGAAGTCGCGCTCATAACCGACGGCAGATTTTCGGGAGCGACACGCGGAGCGGCTATCGGTCATGTATCGCCCGAAGCGGCTAAGGGCGGTCTAATCGCCTATGTGCGCGAAGGGGATATTATAGAAATCGATATTCCCAACTATTCGTTAAAGCTTGCCCTATCGGACGATGAAATAGCAAAGCGAAAAAGAGAACCGATAAAACCGCCGAGAGAATTGACGGGGTGTCTAAAAAGATTAAAGGATATTTGATATGAACGACAAAAAAACGGTCTTGGTCACAGGCGCAAGCCGCGGAATAGGCAGAGAGATAGCGAGAGTTTTCTCGTTAAACGGCTACAATGTAATTATAAATTATTATAAGAGCAAGGACTTAGCAGAGAGCTTAAAGAGCGAAATCAAAACAAGCGGCGGCGAAGCGGAGATTTTTTGCTGCGACGTCGCCGACGAAAATGCCGTAAAACAAATGACGGCGTTCGCATTAAAGCGGTTCGGGGGAATAGACGTTCTCGTCAATAATGCCGGTATTGCTCTCTGCGGATTGATTACCGACGTCGGCGGCGAAGAATGGAAGCGTCTTATCGACGTGAACGTCACGGGCGTATTTAATACCGTCAAAGCCGTCCTGCCCGACATGATATCTAAGCGGAAAGGAAATATCATCAACGTCTCGTCCGTATGGGGGATAACCGGCGCGTCCTGCGAAGCCGCTTACAGCGCGTCGAAGGCGGCGGTGATAGGCTTTACAAAGGCTCTCAGCCGCGAAGTCGGGCTATCGGGGATACGCGTAAACTGTATCGCGCCGGGCGTCGTCGACACCGACATGAACGCCGCTTTGACGGCGGCGGATATAGCCGCACTCAAAGAAAAAACTCCGTTAAACCGAATAGGTTCGCCGCGAAATATCGCCGATGCCGCATTGTTTTTGGCAAGCGACGGCGCAAGCTTTATCACGGGGCAGGTAATAGCGGTAGACGGGGGGTTTATTTAATTTTTTTAAGACACCGCGCTAACGCTTTCTTTTTTGCTCTTTCTTGCGAAATCTCCGCTCGATAGGGTCACCTTATCTTCGGTCGATTTCACAAGAAATAGCTAAAAAATAAAGGCGTTAGCGCTGTCAAAAAGTTATAACGAAGTTTAATATGCGTTCTATCACTGCTTTGGCAATGGAGAATGGATAGCGAAAACAGATGTGTTTATTTGCAAACAGCGTTGTTGTAATGTAATAAAAACGGATTGTAAAATATAAGGAATTATCAAAAAAATTAAGGACTGCATGCAGTCCTTAAAAAATTTTTTATCGGGTGATAGTGACCTTTTGGAGATTGCGCGGACTGTCGGGGTTTAAGCCCAAGCGCACGGACATATGCTCGGCGAACATCTGAGCTGCCATGGCGTAGACAAAGTTTGCGTCCCATTTTGTGCAAGAGGGCATTTTGATTTTGACGTCGGAGATATTCAGTACGTCCTTTATGTCCGAAAAGGCAATTATTTTTGCACCCAAGAGATTTAATCTCGTGGCGATATTGATAAAATCGTTGCGGCATTCGCCGTCCGGCGCAAGCAGTATCACTCCGGTTTTTTCGCCGACAAGGGCGAGCGGCCCGTGGATAAACTCCGACGAGCTGTAAGATACGGTAAATTTGTAGCAGCATTCTTTGAGCTTCAAAGCCAATTCGTCCGACAGACCCATAGTCAGACCCCTGCTCAATATGATAAATTGATTGTGGTCCTTGACGGTCTTTGCCGCGCCGTCGATTTCGTCGCTCATGGTCTTGATGACAGAGAGCTTTTCGCCGGCTTTTTCGATGTCCTTGATTATCGCGGAAGTACCCGATATCTCTGCGACTATCATGTCGAGTACACAAAGCTGTGCCGCAAAGGTCTTTGTCGCCGCTACGCTTTTTTCTTCTCCGGCGGCGAGAAATAGGTGATAGTCGCTTTGTTTTGCCAAAAGCGAATCCTTGTTATTTGTAATGCCGACGATTTTGCAGCCTTTGGCTTTTGCCGAAGCGACGACTTCGAGCGTATCCGTACTCATTCCGCTCTGCGAGATAGCAAAGAGAATACTGCCGTCGTATTTTAAGCCGCGCTTATAGACGGTTGTGAGCGAAGGAGTATATGTAACGACGGGAATGCCTGCGGTAAGCTCCAAGGCATATTTAAAACACAGGGTAGCGTTAAAGCTTGTACCGCGAGCCATTGTGACAATGTGAGAAATATTTCCTTTTTTGATGATTTCGGCAATTTCTTTGACAGTGCGGCGGTTTTGCGCAAGGCAAGCATTTAACACTTCGGTTTGGCTAAGGAGTTCGTTGAGCATTATCGACATAATTTCAAATCCTCTGCAATTTTTAAGAATTATTTTTTTCATTTTAAGGCAACGCCGCAAAAATCAGATAAATATCGATATGCGCAAGCGTTGCTATTTTATATAATTTGCAATTTCTTGAATTTTACCCGACCTTACCGCTTCTTTCTTTACAATTATATTGTACCGACTCCAAAAAAATCACCGCGTGTGCAGAAAAAATTTTAGAATGAGCTTTTTGCCAAGCGGCATCAAAAGATAAAATATGCAAATCTTCTACGACAAACAAATCCAACTCCGTATTTCCACTACATTATAATTTAAATTTATAAAAAAGTAAAATAAAAAAGGGTATTTTTTTAAAATGCGCTTTGGCGAAAGTCGACGGGGTCTATATGTATATTTAATCCGCAAGCGAGAATTGACTTTTTAATTTTTAGCTTCACGCAAAATGATTGACAACAAATATTTTTTATATTATACTTATTAACACTAATAAACAGAGGTAGATACAATGAAAGAAAATATTCATCCGGATTATCATGACGTCACCGTGACTTGCGCGTGCGGTGAGACTTTTGTGACCGGCAGCACCAAAAAAGGCGATATCCTTAAAATAGACATTTGCAACAAATGCCATCCGTTCTTTACGGGGAAGCAAAAAATCGTTGACGCAGGCGGACGCGTAGATAAGTTTAAGAAGAGATACAATCTGGGTAACTGATAATATTATTCGGTTTTACTTTTTAAAATTTTACGCGAGATATGACTTTTTTTACGGCGGCATATCGCGCCGCAAAAAATATATATGCGAAAGCTTATACTGCGAACACGATTTAAATTATAGTGTTCGCTTTCGTCATTTTGCAGGATAATATCGATATCTGAGAAGCTTAGACCGTTTATTGCAAAGGAGAACACACCCTTGACGGAAAAAATTAACAAAACGAGAATAGGCGGTCAGGCTGTCATCGAAGGCGTTATGATGCGCGGCATAAGCTCCGCAGCTACGGCGGTCAGGGGAGCGGACGGCAAAATCCTTGTCGCCGGAGAATATGTCACGACAAGCCCGGCGGCAAAAAAAATCAAGAAGATTCCGATAGTCAGAGGCGTCTATAATTTTGTCATGTCCATGAAATACGGAATAGGCACGCTCAACAAAAGCGCGGAAAATTTCGGCACCGATAGCGGCGAGCCGACAAAATTTGAAGCATGGCTGGCAAAGGTCTTTAAAAAAGATATTTCGGACATAGTGACGGTCTTTGCGCTTATATTCGGCTTGGCTTTTGCGGTAGGGCTTTTTATCATTTTGCCGCAATTTATCATGCAGCTTTTTAAGTTTCAGCTTCAAGGCTTTTTGGATAACTTCGTCAAAAATCTCATGGCTGGAGCTATCAGAATAGTGATTTTTTTGCTGTACCTGCTGCTCATATCGCGCATGAATGATATAAAACGCGTCTTTGCTTATCACGGCGCGGAGCATAAGGTCATCAATTGCTTTGAATACGCCCTGCCCTTGACCGTCGAAAACGCCGCTAAAATGACCGTAAGACACGAACGCTGCGGCACGACCTTTATATTTATCGTCATGTTTGTCAGCGTACTGTTCTTTTCGTTTTTCAAATTTGAAACGAACGTGTTTTTGAGAATAGCGTCGAGAATCGCGCTTTTGCCCGTCGTCGCCGGAATTTCTTATGAAGTACTGATTTTTTCGGCTAAGCACGACAATATCTTTTTCCGCATTTTGCGCGCTCCGGGAATGTGGCTGCAAAAGCTCACGACGAGAGAACCGGACGACTCTATGCTGGAAGTATCGCTTGCGGCGTTTAAAACCGTTCTCGCTATGGATGCGTCGGCGGACAAGAGCTTTCCGCCGTCAAATTTCACAAACACCGTGTATCCTTACGCTTACGCGAGAGATATTATAAGTGAAAGGATGAAGGACTATCCGTCGGACGAGACCGATTGGATTATGTGTACGGCTTTGAAGTGCGGCAGAGCTTCGCTGCCCGTGACCGTCTATGTAAGGCTGAACGAATTTGAAGAAATGAAAAAATTCGCCGAAAAGAGAAGTACCGGAATGCCGTTGCAGCAGGTCTTCGGTTATACGGAATTTTACGGCTACAAAATCGCCGTAGACGGCGTATTGATACCGCGTCCCGAAACGGAATTACTCGTCGGCGAAGCAAAAAAATATATAGAAACGCTGCCTGCCGGAGAAAAAATCAAGGTTCTCGACCTATGCACGGGAAGCGGCGCGATAGCCGTTGCACTCGGCTGTCTTTGCGGCGGACGTCTCGATATAACGGCGTCCGACATAAGCCCCGACGCGCTTGCTACGGCGAGAAAAAATGCCGAGAATAACGGCGCGGAAATAAGCTTTGTCATGAGCGATATGTTTGAAAATCTTTCCGGCACGTTCGATATAATAGTTTCCAATCCGCCCTATATCAAGACGGCGGACATAGCCAATCTCGATACCGAAGTAAAGGATTTTGAGCCGTTGGCGGCTCTTGACGGCGGCGCGGACGGACTTGACTTTTACCGAAAAATAAGAGCCGTAGCTTCGGAATATTTGACGGACGGCGGCAAAATCTTTTTGGAAGCCGGAGCGGGGCAGAGCCGCGATATAGAGTCGCTGTTTGACGGTTATCAAACGGTTTTTGTCAAAGACTACGGCGGCATAGAACGGATAGCGGTTATTTCCGCCATAAAGTAACAGACTATAAAAACACGTTATAAAAATTAAAAATCAGCAAGGAAAATTTTGATGTTTGACAAATTGGAAGCTCAAAAAATACGTTACGAATTTTTGTCGGAAGAGATAGGCAAGCCGCAAGTCATTGCCGACCAAAAGGAATGGAAAAAGCTTGTGGTCGAGAGAAGCGCGCTCGAAGAAACGGTTTTGAAATATTATGAATATCTGAAACTCAAAGCCGAAATCGACGAATGCGAAAGCCTTGTCGCGGCGTCTAAGGGCGACGCGGAGCTTGAAGCGGCGGCGTTAGAAGAGAGCGGCGCATTGTCCGAAAAGGCGGAGAACGTCGTTGACGCATTGAAAGCCCTGCTGATACCCAAAGACCCGAACGACGGCAAAAACGTAATCGTCGAAATACGCGCCGGAGCGGGCGGCGACGAAGCCGGATTATTCGGAACGGAATTGATGAGAATGTACAAACGCTACGCCGAAAGAATGCGGTGGAAGGTCGAGGACATCGACATCAACGACACCGAACTCGGCGGTATCAAGGAAGCCGTCTTTGTGATAAATTCTAAGAGCGCGTACAACAAGCTCAAATACGAAAGCGGCGTTCACAGAGTACAGCGCGTGCCGGAAACGGAATCGCAGGGGCGCGTGCATACTTCTACCGTTACGGTGGCAATTCTGCCGGAAGTGTCGGAGGTCGAGGTCGAGATAAACGAAAAGGATTTGAAGATAGATACCTATCGGTCGAGCGGAGCGGGCGGACAGCACGTCAATAAGACCGAATCGGCTATAAGAATAACGCATTTGCCGACAAACACCGTCGTAACCTGTCAGGACGAAAAATCGCAGATAAAAAACAGAGAACGCGCTATGAAGGTTCTGTATAGCCGCCTGTACGAAATCAGCCGCCAAAATGCCGATAAGGATTATTCGGAGAAGCGGAAATCTCAGGTCGGTACGGGCGACAGAAGCGAAAAGATAAGGACTTATAACTTTCCGCAGGGGCGCGTCACCGACCACAGAATCAATATGTCGGTGTTTTCGATAGACGTGTTTATGGACGGCGATATAGGCTCTATGCTCGAAGCCTTGCAAATAGCCGACCGAAACGAAAAGCTGACGGGCGGTAACGAATAATTAAGCTAAAATCAAAAACGTCAAAATTTTACTTTAACGGCTTTAAAGAGGTTTTGTTATGGAAAACGAAGATTTAAAAAATGAAAATCCTATGACGGACGGCGAGCTTTCGGACGGCAAAAATAATGCCGCAGAAGAGAATACGGATTTTTCCGCACCGAAAGAAAACGGAAAAGCCGACACCGTGCCGTTAGGCAAAAAAATAGCGGAAAAATTTTCTTACTTTTTCGGCAGAATTAAAGCCGTTTATTTAAAGAACAAAAAAAGGGCTATCGCTATTATTGCAGTTATTTTGATAATAGCCATCGCCGCGCCGATTTTTGTAGGCACAATTTTAAACTCCGTAGAAAAATATCCTTTGGCATTCGGTGTTGTAGTTTTGGACGAAAACAAGGTAATTAACGGAGTCACGGGCGGCACTTACGGCAAGGAAGTCGCGGGAGTCAAGGAGTTTGTCAACGGCATGGAAATCAGACCGGGCAAGCAGATAAAATTGACGGCGGAAGCGGCTCGGTATTTCAGGTTTGCCGGTTGGTATGACGGCAAAGAATATGTCTCTACCGACGCAAATTATGAAACCAAAATGCCGTACAAAAGCTGGACATTGTTCGCGGTATTTGTCCTTATACGTTACGAATTTTCGGCAACCGCCGACAAGGTTGACGGCGAAACGGCCGGAACGCTGTCGCTGACCGTAAACGGAACACTTAAGAAAGCCGGTAAGGAAGAGATTTCGGATAGCATCAACGAAGATGCAAAGATAAAATTGACGGCAAATCCTAAACAGGGCTACGGCTTTGAAGGGTGGTACAATACAAGCGGTACAAGGCTTTCCGCCGACGCTATCTATGACCTTAGTATGCCGGGAGCGGCGTACGATGTCACAGCCGTCTTTTATAAGTCCTTAAAGGGCGAAGAAATCGTTACCGAAGCAAATCAAGCCGGTATAGAAAGACCGTCCGGCAGCGGAACGGAAAGCGACCCGTATCTGATAGAGACAAAGGAACAGCTCGCTCTCGTGGCTTTTTTGATAAATAAGCATTCCACCGGACGCTACAATGAAAGCGGTTACGGAACGGAATATTTTAAATTGCAAAACAATATAAATTTGTGCGATGCGAATTGGACGCCGATAGGCTACAATAAGAATTTTGAGGGAAATTTTGACGGAAACGGCTTCGATATATCGCATTTTAACGTCATCGGCACGGCAAGGACGGCGGACGGAAAAATATACGCAGGGCTTTTCGGCGAAGTCAAGGGCGGTAATATCAAGGCTGGCAGTATAGAAAATTTGGCGGTTTTTGACATTATTATAAAAATTACCGAAACCGATAAGGACATATATGTCGGGGGTATTGTCGGCAAAGCATATGCTTTGACGATAAACAATGTGTCGGTGTCCGACATCGTTTTAACCGTTTCAGGCAAAAATGTTTATGCCGGCGGAATTGTCGGCAGAATGGAAAAAGGAAGCAATACGCAAACAAAATTGACGGCATCGGGCGGAAATTTGGACGTCAAAGCGACGGAAGAAGCATACGTCGGCGGTATCGCGGGCGAAATCAGCGAATATATAATAAAAGAAGTCTATTCTTCGATAAACGTCAAGGTCGAATCGACGGCGACGTCGGCGTCGCCGTTTGACGTTTATGCAGGCGGCTTTGCCGGCAAGACGGCTTTTACGGCGGCGGCGACGGACGTATCGGTGACGGGGAATGTGGAAGCTAAGGGAGTCGGCAATGTCAAAGCCGGCGGACTAATAGGCGAATACAATATTGACGCGGTATATTCCGGCGGCGGCTTGTCGGATAAGAGATATCATTTTATACAAAACGTATCCGCGACAGGGTCGGTAACCGCGAGTAAAATCGGAAATGCCGCAGGCAAAGCTTACGCCGGCGGTTTGATAGGCTATGCGCATTCGCTGGAAAACAACGTAGCGACCGACCCTATACGCGAATATTCCGCGTCGGGTACACTTACGGCGTCGGGCTATGCCGTCGGTAAAGGCAAAATCGTGGGCGGCGGACCGGACTGGGTTTTGACTAAATATAATTAATGTATAACCGCCATTCGGCTATTTGCTAATCAAAAAACTATATAAAGAAAAAATTATACCGCAAAACAAAAAAGAAGGCTGAGTATGATATATTTTAACGAAAAGAGAAACATTTTAGAAGAACACATTTATGCGCCGGAGCTTCAAGACGTCGGCGAGCCGGAGCTGTTCAGAGAAATTTTTGAATACGATACCGTTCCTAAGGTGACCTTCAACAACAGAATTGCGCCGATGAATCCGCCGGACAGGATATGGATAACCGACAGCACGTTCCGCGACGGACAGCAGGCGATGTTTCCGTTCAGCGTCGAACAGATAGTACATATCTTCGGTCTGTTGAGCAAGCTCGGCGGTCATAACGGCATTATCAGACAGAGCGAGTTTTTTTTGTACACCGAAAAAGACAGGCTTGCCGTCAGAAAATGCCAAGAACTCGGTCTGCGTTTCCCGGAGATAACGAGCTGGATAAGAGCCAACGAAAAGGACTTTGAATTGGTCAAGGAGATGGGCATCAAGGAGACGGGAATACTCGTAAGCTGTTCGGATTATCACATCTTCAAAAAGATGAATCTGACGAGAAAGCAGGCTCTCGAAAAATATCTCGCTATCATCAAAAAAGCCTTGGATAAGGGTATAGTGCCGCGCTGCCATTTTGAAGATATCACGAGAGCCGACATCTACGGCTTTGTCATACCCTTTGCAAACGAGCTTATGAAGCTGTCTAAGGAGAGCGGTATCGCTATCAAAATCCGCGCTTGCGACACTATGGGCTACGGAATAACCCACGCGGGAAGCTCATTCCCGAGAAGCGTACAGGGGATAATCTACGGATTATTGCACTATTCGCAAGTGCCGTCGGAGCAGCTCGAATGGCACGGACACAATGATTTTTACAGGGCGGTTATCAATTCCACGACCGCATGGCTGTACGGCTGCGCTTCGGTCAACACCACACTGCTCGGAATAGGCGAGCGGACGGGCAACACGCCGCTCGAAGCTATGGCGATAGAATACGCAGGCATAAGGGGAACTTTTGACGGTATGGATTTTCCCGTCATTACGGAGATAGCGGAATATTTTGAAAACGAGATGGGGTATACTATCCCCGAAAAGACGCCTTTTGTCGGCAGAAATTTTAATATGACAAGAGCCGGAATACACGCGGACGGACTGTTAAAGGACGAGGAAATATATAATATCTTTAATACGGGCAAGATTTTGGGCAGACCGCCGATAGTGGCGATAGACGCTTTTTCGGGGCTTGCCGGTATAGCTTTTTGGATGAATAACTTCTACAAACTCGAAGACGGGAATAAAGTAGATAAAAAAAGCGCGGTGATATCGGGCATCAAGCAAAAGGTCGACGAGGTTTATGCCGCCGGCAGAAACACTTGCATGAGCGACGGCGAATTGGAAATTATGTTTAAAGAAAGCGATTCGGGCTTGCACAAGCAGTTTGTAAAGCAGCTCACCGAAAGAAAAAAGCGCAAAAAGCTTTAAATTTTTTTCTTAAACGGCAAGAATTTGCTAAATCGTATTGAATACGGCGCGATTTTGTGTTAAAATATTTGTGTAAAACAAATGAATGCCGTTTAGACTGCGTCGTTTGATTTTTCATTTGACAACAACATTACAACACAAGACGGAGGATTTTTTTATGATAAAACTGATTGTAGGCTCGAAAGGGTCGGGCAAGACCAAAAAAATTATCGATTGTGCAAATTCCGTTGATACGGAACAAAGCAATGTGGTTTTTATAACCGATACCAACAGATATGTTTATGATATCAATCACAACGTGCGTTTTGTCAACAGCACGGAATACGACGTCATAAAAAACAGCGATACGCTGCTCGGCTTTCTCGGCGGACTTTTTGCCGGCAATAACGACCTTGGCTCTATATATATAGACGGTATAGCCAGAATAACCCGAAAGGAAGTGTCGAAGCTCGGCGGATTTTTTAAAAAAATCGACCTTATCGCCGAAACGGAAAAGGCGACGGTGGTTTTTACAATAAGCTTGGACGAAGCGGAGTTGCCTAAGTTTCTCCGTAAATACACTGGCACCGAGAAATAACGGAGAAATTCGTTTGTTGAATAAAAATACATACAAATAAATGCGGATTGCAAAACTATTATGCCGTATAATGTCGGCTTGCGGTTCGCATCGGTAATTTTTTAAAGAAACGGTCGGTAAAATGAATTATATCAGCACAAGAAACAAAAATAACAAAGTACCGCCGTCGAAGGCTATTCTGGACGGAATAGCCGCCGACGGCGGATTGTATGTACCCGAAAGCTTTCCGCTTTTTACGGACTCGGACTTTGAAGGTATGGCGGAAATGCCGTATCCCGAACGCCTTGCTACGGTATTGAGCCGTTTTTTGACGGACTTTACTTATCAAGAGCTTTTGGATTATGCTACTGCCGCCGACGCAAAGTTTGACGGTGATTCGTGTCCTTTGGTCAAGGTTGACGACGACGTTTATATTATCGAGCTTTTTCACGGTCCGACGAGTGCCTTTAAGGATATGGCGCTTTCCGTCATGCCTTATCTCATGAAAGCCGCCAAAGACAAGCTCAACGAAAAGAACAAAACGCTCATACTCGTCGCGACAAGCGGCGATACCGGCAAAGCCGCTCTCGAAGGCTTTAAGGATGCGGACGGAATAGATATAATGGTTTTTTATCCTTTTGACGGAGTGAGCGGAATTCAAAAAGCTCAAATGACTACGACCGAAGGAAATAATGTTTGCGTCACCGCCGTCAAAGGAAATTTTGACGATGCCCAGACCGCCGTAAAAAATATCTTCGGCGACAAGGAATTCGGCGAAAAGCTTTTAAACAAGGGCATTGCTCTTTCTTCCGCCAACAGTATCAATATCGGCAGGCTTATACCGCAAATCGCTTATTACATTTCCGCTTATGTCGACCTGCTCGGAGCGGGGGAGACGGAAAAGGGCGAAGCCGTAAATTTTGTCGTTCCGACGGGAAACTTCGGAAATATTTTGGCGGCATATTATGCCAAAAAATCAGGCTTGCCTATAAATAAGCTCATTTGCGCTTCCAACAAAAACAATATCCTGACGGATTTTTTCAGCGCGGGCGAATACGATACGGACAGAACCTTTTACAAAACCGCATCGCCGTCTATGGATATCCTTGTGTCGTCAAATCTCGAAAGACTGCTCTTCGACGTTTCGGGCGGCGACGACAAAATGATTTCGTCGCTTATGAAGGACCTAAAACAAAACGGCAAATTTTCGGTAAGCCACAGTATGCTCGCCGCTCTCGACTCGCTCATAGCGGCAGGCTACGCCGAAGAAAAAGAAACGACGCTTACTATCGAAAACTTTTACAACAGCTACGAATACCTTCTCGACCCCCATACGGCCGTCGCCGTTTCGGTCTACGAAAACTACATAAATTCTTGTTCGGACGATGCCAAGACCGTCATTGTGTCTACCGCCAGCCCTTACAAGTTTGCCGTTGATGTTTATTATGCCTTGACATCTACTCGCGTTACAGACCACTTTAACGCCCTAAAAAAGCTAAATGCCTATACGGGATTGGATATTCCCGACGGTTTACAAGACCTTGATTTAAAAACGCCGCGCTTTAACGGCGTAGTCAAAAAAGACGAAATCAAAGACGCCGTGCGGCAATTTGTTTCTGAAAAATAAATTTGATTTTTTTGTATCGGCAAAAAAAGATGACAAAAAATGAGCGTTAACGTATACTGCCATTGAGCGGTAAGGCGGTAACGCTTTTTTTGTTTTTAGCGAATAGATTCAAAAAATGCTTAGTCGTATTTTCGGTAATTTACGTTATTTCTTCTTCTTGTGTTTTTGTATTTGGGAGCGGTGTTTATGTATTGTAGACCGTTCTCGTCCGAAACATCACGGTTCGGGTCGGGTTGGTCGTAGGAGCTGCGCGGTGTGTTTTCACTTCCGCTTCCGTTTGCGCTTGCTGCGGCGGCAGGGGAAGGGTTTTGGAAGGTTTGAGCGTTTTGCGGATTGCGCCGGGTATGTATGCGGCTTTCTCGCGCCGCCGCCGTTTGAAAGGAAGATGCGTTGTCATGCGGACGGGCGTGATAGGCTTCGTAGTCGCTATTGCGCTCGGGGGTATCTTTTTGAGTCTCCTTCGGGGTGTTCGAGTCGGGGCGTTTCATCATATTTGGAAGCATATTAAATAAGCCCATCATATTTTTCATAGAGCCGTCCTTGTCAAAGCCGTCTAATAATTTCATCATATCTCCGTTCATAGGTTTTTGCGCGCCCGAATCGTTTTTTGTGCCGTCAGGCTTGGATTGATTCATGCTGTTAAAAAGATTCAACATTGTCATAGGGTCCATATGTACTCCCTTAACGGGCGTTTGTCCGTCTGTCTGTTTAATTATATTTTGTACTATAATATTATATGACCGCATATTATGATTGTGAACGGGAGAATAAAATATTATCGGAAATGTAGATTAGAAACGTCTTGGAGGTATTAAATCATGGATTTCAAAAGCTTTTTAAAAAACAGAAAGGTTTCCGCGAATGATAAGCAAAAAGAAGAGGCATTGAAGGAGCGTCTAAAAAAATACGAAGGCAAAAGTCAAGAGGACGTCATGACCGAGCTTATGAGAGCCGTCGAAAAGGGCAAGGCGGACGGTACGCTTTCTTCTCTTGAATTGGAAAATTTTTATACAAAAGCCGCGCCTATGCTGACCGAAGAACAAAAAAGGAAAATGAGAGAAATAATAGACAAAATAAAATAGAGAAACACTGCGAAAATCAGATGAAATTTTGAGTTGCTGCCGCTTATGCGTGGGGGCTGCCTAAGAACAAAATAAAAGCGGCTACAAAAAACCGTTGACTTTTGATAGAGTGCGTTGTATAATTACATTAAATTACAATAATCGGCGGAGATTTTTTCGCCGGTTCAAGAATACGAGTGCGCGAGTCGGGGAAGTCGGTCAAAATCCGCACAGCCCTCGCTACTGTACGAAGGTTATTCCGCCGTTTTCGGGAGCGTCATTCCGAAGATTTTGTCACTTGGCATTTTGTCGGGGAAGGCAGGCGGGGTTTATTCCTTCTAAGTCAGGATACCCGAACCGTACTTTTGTTTGACTCGGTTTTCGACGGGAAAGCGGCATGAGTTTTTGACGACTTTAAAAGGTCTTCTTTTGGTTATGTTTAAAAGGCTCTTTCTCTTAATCGGGGAAAGGGCTTTTTTAAATTCGGTTACATACGGCGGAGATACCGCCGCAGTGATAAAAAAATACAAAAGGAGATTCTTTTTTATGAGAAACAAACAAAGATTAGGTTTTTATGCAAAAACCTCAATTCTTATCGCGACGCTGCTTTTGGTCGTCGTCAGCATGGCGTCCTGCAATTGGTTGGAGTCGTTTTTTAAACCGAAGCCGAACGCGGGCGTCAAGGATATCGTGCTGTACATCGCCGACGCAATTCCGTCCGATGACGACGGCGACGGCTATACTTCTTTGAGCGTCAACGTAGCCACAATAGGACATAGTACGGAAGCTTTATATCTCTATTCCGCGCTTGTAGAGCTGCAAGACCTTGAAAGGATAACCTTTGGGGGGACTTCAAGCTCTTACGGCTTTTATCTTGATACCTTCGGCGGTTTGACGCTCGGAACGGGCGAATTTGTTTACTTTTATATCAGATTGCAAAACGACAAATTTGACAAACAACTGATGGATAAGGATTTCACCGCTCCGCTAAGCTATAACGGCAAAATCTTTTATGCCGCTAATTACGGCGTCGAATATTTTGCGCTTGCGGACGGAATGGAAATTATCGTAACCAAAATAAAATATTGATAAATCCGGTTCGGTTGCAAAATTGGAGCGTCTGAAAACATATGAGACACAAAACGACAAAAAATATAGTGCTAACGGCTATGCTCGCCGCTTCTTTGACGGCGGGCAAGCTTGCGCTGTCGTTTATTCCTAACGTCGAAGTGGTTACACTTTTTATAGTTTTGTACGCGGTTGTGTTCGGTTTGAACACGGCGTACTCGGCGGCGTTGATTTTTTGTATAATCGAAGGCTTTTTGTACGGGTTCAATTATTTTATCGTACTGTATTTTTTATATTGGCCCTTACTTGCGGTCTTGGCGTTTTTGCTTTCCAAAAAGACTCAAAAGGCTTTATTTTTTGTTCTCTATGCCGCGGGCATGACGATTTTTTTCGGCGTGTTGTCGGTTATTTTGGATATGCTCTTTCTCGCAAGGAGTCTAAATCCGTCTTTTTTTGCGGCGCGCTATATGAGCGGCTTAATATTTTTTGTAGTTCATACCGTATCGAATACCGTCTTGTTTGCGGCGGCGTTCGCGCCGCTTCGTGCCGTTTTGAATAGGCTCAAAAAAAGTTATTTTGTCATTGGACTTGTTTAATAATATCTTAGGCTTTTTGTCAAGGTTTAGGCTTTACAGAGTAGTAGGGGCGACCCTGTTCGGGCGACCACATAGGGTCGCCCCTACGATTATTTTGACATACGCGGTGTTTATTTAATTTTTCAATCACATTTTTTGATAGCCGCATAATATACTGACAATAGCACGCTTTGACAACCTTATAAGCGCGGTAAAAAAACGGTGATTATGTTCAATCAAAAAATTCTTTTTGCGTTCGCGCTTACCTTGCTTGCCGGATTGTCGACGGGAATAGGCAGCGTTATCGCGCTTTTTGCAAAAAAAAGCAATATGAAATTTCTTTCGGTCGCTCTCGGCTTTTCGGCGGGGGTGATGATATATGTTTCTATGGTGGAAATATTTGCGCAGGCAAAGAGCCTGCTCGACGCCGAATTGGGCGTTAAGACCGGTCCTGTGGTCACGGGGGCGGCTTTTTTTGGCGGAATGCTGCTCATAGCTCTGATAGACAAGCTCATTCCCTTAAAGGGCGGAGCAAAAAAGAGCGGTGAATTTGACGGCAGTCCGCGTGCGCTCAAAGAGCTTTCGGGAGAATTGGCAAAAAAAGAAAAAGGCGGCGCGCCGTCAAAGCTTTTGCGTTCGGGGCTTTTGACCGCGCTGGCTTTGAGTATTCACAATTTTCCGGAAGGGCTTGCCACCTTTATGTCCGCGCTCCAAGATATCAATATAGCTATCCCGATAGTTTTTGCCATCGCCGTTCACAATATCCCGGAGGGGATAGCCGTTTCCGCGCCGATATATTTTGCCACCGGCAGCAAGAAAAAAGCCTTTGGATATTCCTTTTTGTCGGGGCTGACCGAGCCGTTGGGGGCGGTTATCGGGTATTTTATTCTCATGCCTTTTTTGAATGCGGCGGTAATGGGTGCGGTCTTTGCCGCAGTCGCCGGAATAATGGTCTTTATATCCGTAGACGAATTGCTTCCGTCCGCAGACGAATACGGCGAGCATCGTTGGTCGGTCTACGGACTTGTGGGCGGTATGGTCTTAATGGCGGTAAGCCTTTATATTTTTGTGATAATTTAACACACGGCGTATCGCTTTTATTTAACTTCAAAAAAATTTTAATAAAAATAAATTCAATGAAAAAACAAAAAAATATTGACATTGCCGTCATAATGAGCTAAACTAATAATCGGAGATACACGGCGTATGCGCGGTGTTCACTATGTTCGTTATGTCAAAAATCCGGATTTTGCGGTTTTTTGGAGGATTACCATGATTTGTAATGAATGCGGCAAGACGATAGACGCCGCCGCCACGTTTTGTAAGCACTGCGGAAAACAAGGCAGCCCGACACGCGGCAAGTCTTATGAAGACGTCTATACAAGCGACTACTATTACCATTATTCCGGCGATAGCGGCGAGTTTTGGGATGCGGTTCAAGGCGCGGGTACGCCTTTTGGCGGCAGACGCGCCGTCGGCGGATGGAATTCCTTTACGCAGGTAGCCATAAACAGCGACGGACCGGAGGCAAGTTATTTTCAGCCGCCGATAGCCGCCGGTAGAGCTAAGACCCAAAGAATAAAAAATCCCGCCTTGCACAGAGATTATCAAAAGGTTGCCGTCGTGTCGTTTTTGACCGGCTGTTTGGCTTTGATACTTTGCGCGCTTAATCTTTTTGGAGTGCCTTTTTTGCACTATGCCGGAACGGTATTGGGCATAGTCGCGCTTTTTGCGGCGTTGATAGAAAAGCAAAACAATTATGCCTACGCAAACGTCGGCTTGGTTATAGCGGCTTTGACGGTCGCAGTCGGTATCTTTGCCATTATTCTCGATTGGACGGGGAATACGCTTTACGGTTTGTTTAACGCTTAAAAACAATGTAATCAAAAAATTAAAACCGACGGATTTTATCCGTCGGTTTTTTGTTTGACAAGGCGTTTGTAAGGGGATAGGAAACGCTCACTCATAATGAGATAAATATTAAACAAGTAGGCGTTTTTTGACCTAAAAGAGACAAAATATGTCGGCGGATAGGTTAGGACTAATCTAATAAAAAAAATCCCACCTTTGCCGTCCGCGATACATTAATAACCCGCTATTATTTAGCAGGATGGTCGTGCTGCGGAGGGTATTTCGGCTTCCGTTTATAAATTCCGTAAAGGAAAACGGCATGCACCTTACCTTCCGACCCGCATTCCCTTTCATTTATTGTGGGTTTAAATGAATACCGCGTAACGAACAAGGCAGGACGGTTTAAAAGCGAAAAAAGAAAATTAAACTCTTTTTGCTTTTTTATTATACCACAAAAAACATTTTTTATCAATAACATTTTAATAGCGAATATCTTGCGCTCAAAAAATCCCTTTACGCTATGACTGAAATTCACGGCGAATGATACCGTAACCGACGGTTCAAGGCATATTTATATGTAGTAAAAGGCTTTTTAACGGCTGTTTTTGGTATAAATATTCATTGTCATGTATTTTTATTCATGGAACTGTTACTCTCGTACTTTTACACAAAAAAAGTTTGATTTTTTGTATAAAAACACTTTAATTATTATAGAATTTGTAGTATAATATCTCATGGTAACACTATATACGGTGTTTTCTTACGGAAGCCCCGCTTAAATCAGATAAATTTTAAACGGCGTCTTTTTTGCCGTAAAACGCCTTCTTGTCTTGATAATAGCTCTGCTATTACCTACGACAATAAGCCGCTTTCCGTCTAAAAAATACTTGCTTAAAATTCATCTCCTTTAAGCGGTGTTTCCTAACGGAAGCCTCGCTTAAATCAGATAAATTTTAAACGGCGTCTTTTTTGCCGTAAAACGCCTTCTTGTCTTGATAATAGCTCTGCTATTACCTACGACAACAAGCCGCTTTCCGTCTAAAAAATACTTGCTTAAAATTCATCTCCTTTAAGCGGTGTTTCCTAACGGAAACCCCGCTTAAATCAGATAAATTTTAAACGGCGTTTCCAAAATTTACTATCTACAAATATTTTATGCGTGCGGAGAAGAAAAAATGTCAGAAAATGAATACAAGGCAAAAGATTTAGAAGTATTAGAAGGACTTGATGCCGTAAGGGTGCGTCCCGGTATGTATATCGGCACGACCGGCAGCAAGGGAATGCACCACCTTTTGTGGGAAATAGTCGACAATGCCGTAGACGAAGTAGTCAACGGTTTCGGCGAAACCGTCGAGGTCACTATATATGAGGACAACAGCGCGAGCGTCTTTGACAACGGCAGGGGAATACCCGTCGACATTCACCCTAAGATGAAGATAAGCGGCGTCGAGGTCGTCTTTACGCAGCTTCACGCCGGAGCTAAGTTTAATAACGACAGCTACATTTTTTCGGGCGGTCTGCACGGTGTCGGCGCGTCGGTGACCAACGCTCTTTCGGAATGGCTGCTTGTAGAGGTTCACAAGGACGGCAGGCTTTACCGTCAGGAATTCCATTCTCCCAATATCGACGGCAAAATCAAAAGCGGTATCAAAAAGACGGAGATAGAATGCGTAAAAACCACCGACAAAAAAGGCACTTACGTCAGATTTTTGCCGGACAAACGCGTCTTTCTCGACGAGAAATTTCAGATAGAATATATATCCAAACGGTTGAGAGAAATAGCCTTTTTAAATAAAGGAATCAAAATCATTCTGACCGACAGGCGCGTGCGCCCCGACGACGAATTTAAGGTGTACGAATATTGTTACGTCGGCGGTCTCAAAGATTTTGTCTTGTTTTTGAACGACGCTAAGGAAGCGCTTTATTCCGAACCGATTTTTATCGAGGACAGCACGGCAAAATTTAAAATGTCGATGTCCTTTCAGCATACGGACGGATATACCGAAAGCGTTTTTTCTTATGTCAACAATATCCCGACGACGGAAGGCGGCACGCATGAGACGGGCTTTAAATCGGCCCTTACAAAGGTCTTAAACGACGCCGCACGCAAGAAAGGATATTTAAAGGAAAAGGACGCAAATTTGCAAGGCGAGGACTTCCGCGAAGGTATAACGGCGGTGCTTGCCGTGAGTATGCAAAACGTACAGTTTGAAGGACAGACAAAGACAAAGCTCGGCAACGTCGAGATAAAGGCGTTGGTCGAAAACCTTGTCACAGTCAGGCTCGAAGAATACTTTGCGGACAATATGAATAAACCCGTTCTCGATAAAATTCTCCAAAAGGCGATACAAGCCGCCAGAGTGAGAGAAGCGTCGCGTCTGGCAAAAGAAGTCGCAAGACAAAAAAACAGCATAAACAATTCTAATCTCGTCGGCAAGCTTGCCGCTTGCACGGGCAAGAACGCTTCGCACAACGAGCTGTTTATAGTCGAAGGCGATTCGGCGGGCGGCAGCGCGAAGCAGGGCAGAGACAGGGGCTTTCAGGCGATACTGCCGCTCAGGGGCAAGCCGTTAAACGCCGAAAAAAAGAGAGTCGACCAGATACTTGCCAACGACGAAATAAGAAGCATGATAAGCGCGCTCGGCACGGGCATTTTGGAAGAATACGACAGAACCGATTTGAAGTACGACAAGGTTATTATACTCGCCGACGCCGACCAGGACGGAGCGCATATCAGGTCGATATTGCTGACGTTCTTTTTTAGGTACATGAGAGAATTGATAACGGACGGACACGTCTATATCGGAATGCCGCCCTTGTATAAGGTCGCGCGAAGAGATTCGGTAAGATACGCCTACGACGACGAGGAGCTAAAAGAAATCATACAAGAAATGGGCAAAGCGTCGTATCAGCTTCAACGCTACAAGGGCTTGGGCGAGATGAACCCGGAACAGCTTTGGGATACGACTATGGACCCGTCTAAGCGTGCGCTCATGAGAGTCAATATCGAGGACGCCGCCGATGCCGAAAAGATAATAACGGTCTTGATGGGCGATGCGGTTGAGCCGAGAAAACGCTATATATACGAATACGCGGATTTTAACAAGACAACGCTCTTTGACCAGATAAAATAATCCATAACACATACGGAAAAATATACGGAAACAAAAAACTTCAAGGGAAAAATTTATGGCAGATAAAGAAATCACACCTCAGGGTAATAATATACATGAAAAATCCATCGAAACCGTCATGCACGATTCGATGATGCCGTATTCGGAATACGTCATTTTGGACAGAGCATTGCCGAGAGTAGAGGACGGCTTGAAGCCGGTTCAGCGGCGCATAATGTACACCATGCTCGAACTCGGTTTGGAGTCCGAAAAGCCTTACAGAAAGTCGGCGAGAATCGTCGGCGACTGTCTGGGTAAATATCATCCGCACGGCGATACGTCTATTTATTTTGCTATGGTCAGAATGGCTCAAAGCTTTAATATGCGTATGCCGCTCGTAGACGGACACGGAAACTACGGTTCTATCGACGGCGACGTCGCGGCAGCTATGCGTTATACGGAGGCGCGTCTGACTCCGCTCGCAATGGAGCTGCTGCGCGACTTAGAAAAAAGCACCGTCAATTGGAGCTTAAACTTTGACGACACCTTAAAAGAACCCGATACCTTGCCGGGCAGATATCCGAACCTTTTGGTCAACGGCGCGTCGGGTATAGCCGTCGGACTTGCGACAAATATCCCGACTCATAACCTTACCGAAGTAATAGACGGCGTTTTTGCCATGATGGACAAGCCGAATATTACCTTGAAAGAGATGATGAAGATAATCAAAGGTCCGGATTTTCCGACGGCAGGATATTTGATATGCGGCGAAGAATTGGAAACGGCATACGAAACGGGACGCGGTAAGGTCACTCTGCGCGCAAAAATCCACATAGAAGAATTTAACGACAAAAAAGCCATAGTCGTGACCGAGCTGCCATTTCAGGTCAACAAATCCGCGCTGCTTCAAAAGATACTCAATCTGCGCGAAGACAAAAAAGAGCTTTTGGGCGGAATAACCGAAATCGTAGACGAATCGGACAGAACGGGCATACGCGCCGTAGTCAGAATCAAAAAGGACGCCGACGCAGACGAGATAATAAAATATCTTTGCAAGCATACCGACCTTCAAATGACCTTCGGTATCAACATGGTCGCGATAGCCAACGGCAAGCCCGAGCAGCTGGGGCTTTTGCAGATGCTTAGGTATTATATCGATTATCAGTTAGAGGTCATACGCCGCCGCACGGATTTTGACTTAAAACAAGCCAAAGCACGCGAGCATATATTGATAGGCTTGGTCATCGCCATCGAAAACATCGACGAGGTTATCGCCATTATAAAATCCTCAAAAAACACCACGCAGGCGAGAGAACGGCTCAAAGAGAGATTTTTATTAGACGACTTGCAGGCGCAGGCAATTCTCGATATGCGTCTCGCACGCCTTACTGCCTTGGAAATCGAAAAGCTCGTAGCCGAGCTTGAAGAGATAAGAAAGCTTATAGAGAAGCTAACGGCTATTTTAAAGTCGCATAAGCTCCAAATGCAGGTCATCAAGGACGAGCTAAACGAGATAAAAAAAGCCTACAAAACTCCGCGCCTGACCGTCTTGGTCGGCTCACAGGACGAAATACAGACGGAGATTGTAGACGACGTACTGCCTTACAGAGAAGGCTTTTTGGTCGCGCAAAACCGAACGCTTAAATGTGTCGGGGCAAAATCCTTCGGCTATTATACAAAGGATATATCAAATATCGGAGACGACGATTTTATAGATTTTTCTCTGTTTACCGACAACAGAAAGGAGCTTATGGCGTTTAGCTCTCTCGGCAATATATTCAGGTTTAAGTTAGACGCGTTGCCGGAAGTCAAGATGAAGGACAAGGGGATTGCATTCGGCGACTTATTCACGGATATTCAGCCTAACGAAAATATAATCAAAATCTTTGCTTACGATACCTTTCCGGAAGGCGACCTGTATCAATTCACCGCCAACGGCATGATAAAAAAATCAAAATGGTCCGAATACAACATCGGCAAAGCATATTATCAGTCGGTGGTTTTAAAGGACGACGATTGCGTGACGGCATGCGAAAACGTCGTTGACGAAGCAAACATCTTTTTTGTCACCGAACAGGGCTTGTGCTTAAATGCAAAGGCGGACGACGTTCCCCTGCAAGGCAGACGTTCCGGCGGCGTCAAGGGCATACAGCTCGGCGACGGCGACAAAATCATCATGATGACGCAGGTTGACGACAGCGGCGAGATAGTATTATTCACCGACAAGGGCTATGCAAAACGCGTGCTTGTCGCCGAAATCGAACCGATGAAGAGATACAGAAAAGGCGTAAAGATTATCGAATTTGGCGCGCAAAACGGCAGCATACTGTACCACGCCTCATACGTCAAACAGCCTTACGATATCGCCGTCGTCAAAGAAAACGGAGCGGTTGTAAGCTTTAACACGGAAGATATCAAGATAGAAAACCGCACTACAAAGGGCAAAAATATGCTCAAAGACAAAACCGAAATAAAACGTATAAGAAAATATTTCCGGTAAGGTTACCGGAATGATATACAAAATAACCGAAAACGGCGACGGACTCAAAATCAAAGAATATCTCCGTCAAAAGGGATATTCTTATACCGCCGTCAAAAGGCTCAAAAAATATAAAGGTCAGCTTACGGTCGGCGGAGTTCCGGCGTATGCCGACTTTTTGTTAAAGAACGGCGACATATTGGAGATTAGCGAAGCCGAAACGAATGCAAGCTCGGTGACGCCGATAGATATGCCGCTTGTTATCGTCTACGAAGACGAATACCTTTTGATGATAGACAAGCCGCCCTATCTTGCGACCTTGCCGACAAAAAAGCATTATAACAATTCTCTCGCAAACGGCGTCGCGGCGTATATGCAAAGGAACGGCGTGCAAGACTTTATTTTTCGCGCAATCAACCGCCTTGACGCCGATACGTCGGGGCTTCTCGCCGTCGCCAAAAAAAACTTTGTACAGCACGCCTTGCAGGGCAAAATAAAAAAGACTTATTTTCTCGCCGCCGACGGAATAATTGAGAACGCCGGAGAGATAACCCTGCCGATAAGCGACGACAAAGAATTAAAAAAAAGGCGCGTATGCGACGGCGGCGCGGAGAGCTGCACGAGATATACGCCCGTCAAATACGGCAAAGCCATGACGGGAGTGCTTGCCGAAGCCGTAACGGGACGCACGCATCAGCTCCGCGTTCATTTTGCCGCGATAGGGCATTCCATAGTCGGCGACACAAAATACGGAAAACCGTCCGCCGATATCACAAGACAGGCTCTCCATTCTTACCGCATGGAGTTTCTTCATCCGATAACGGGGGAAGCTATGGATATAGTCTGCAAAGTGAGAGAAGATATCGAGAAGTTGTTTTAAGGATTTTTTAAAATTATTGAACAAATTTATTTTTATATAAGCGTCAAAAAAACGATAAAAGCCGATTTTTACGGCGTTTTTTTATTTTTTTACAAAAAGAATTTTCGAGGTATAGAACCGCCGAAAGTTGCCCGAATTTCAAATTTTTTTCAAAAAACACTTGACAAAACAAACATATGACTTTATAATATTGTTAAACTTGCAGTATAGAACCTTATTTTTTGTGTGAAATTGGGGTTGTCGGCAAGGGTGTTAAATAATCAAAATCCAAAAATTTAATTTCATTTAACCAAAAAGAGTAGGAGAAAGTATGGTTGGAGAAAACAAAAAAGGCGCTATATTAGCGCTGTTTCAAGCTATTAAAAAAGTTTCATTGTTAAAGGTCGCAGTCCTTGCGGTATTATTTGCCGTAATTACTTCTGCGGCTTTTTTTGTATTTGACGGCAAAAATGATGATACGTCACACGCCGCTTCATATACGGTGACGTTTTCATGCAACACAGGCGGAGTGATATCGGCAAATTACAATAGTGCTACTTTATTGTCAGGTGGTTCGGTTGAATCCGGCTCTCAAATAACCTATTATATATCTTCAAGAGTAGCCGGATATAGAATAGGTAGCTATACAGTAAACGGTGAAACAACGCAAGTTGCTACGGATTCCAATAATTATATTGACTTTTTTCAAAAATTGAACTTTAGTAAAAATTTGACTATTACAAAAACCACCACTATAACAGCGGAGTTTATATCGCCCGGTTATCAGAAGGTAATGGCTGCTGTCAGGGGTCCTGATACTTACGGCAGTACCGATGGTGGAACGGTTGAATACGGGTCAACCAGAGGAGACCCTATCAATGTCCAAGCACCAAGAGGGCAAACTTTTAAGCTGACCCATTATCCGGCAGTCGGAGTCCTTTTTGATTTTTTTGATGCGCGATGGTACGACTATTCAACAGGATCTATGAATTCAAGTTGGTGGACACAGGAAGCGTATACAACAAAAGATGCTAATGGTAATGGAATATTAACTTACACTAATCTGCAAACTGATTATTATATCATTGTGTATACAGCTCCAGCACCCAGCGTCACGATAAATGCAAGCGCAGGCTCGGGCGGCAGTATATCTCCGAGCGGAAGCGTAGATGTACCGTCCGGGACAAATAAATCATTCACGGCAAATCCGAGCAGCGGATATGAATTTGATTATTTCAGAATAGACAATAGCAGTAACTATTCGTCAAGCAGCACTTATACCTTTAACACTGTCACGACCGGTCATACGATAGTGGCGTATTTTAAGCTTAGTCAATACACAATAAGCGCGAGTGCAGGAACGGGGGGAAGTATTTCGCCAAGCGGAAATCAGACGGTAAATTCGGGCGGAAGTCAATCATTTACGGCTTATCCGAGTACGGGGTATCTTTTTGATTATTTCAGAATAGATAATAGTAGTAACTATACGGCAAGCAGCACATATAATTTCAGCGGAGTCACTGGGGATCACTCCATAGTAGCTTACTTCAAGATTCAAACCTTCCAGATAACGGCAAACTACGGAAGCGGCGGTACTATATCGCCCGGAACGACGGCGGTAAATTATAATTCAAATCAATCGTTTACGGCAAATCCGAGTACGGGCTATGTCTTTGATTACTTTGCGGTAGACAGCGGCACTGATAATTCAAGCAGTACATATACTTTTTATAATGTCACAGCGACTCACTCGATAACGGCTTACTTTAAAGTCGCTACCTTTACGATAACGCCGTATACGACGACGGGGGGAACGATATCTCCGACGACGGCGGCTACCGTGAATTATAATGCAAGCAGTCCGGCATATACGGCAACTCCGGGTACGGGATATAACTTTGCTTATTTCTTGATAGACGGAGCCGGTACGCAATATACTGCAAATCCTTATACAATCAATAATGTCACGGGAAGTCATACTATAACGGCGTATTTTAGTATAAAGACATACACGATAACGCCGAGTACTACGACAGGGGGAACGATATCTCCGTCAACGGCAGGGTCGGTCAACCACGGCAGCAGTAGCTCGGCTTATACGGCGTCTGCAAATCCGGGATATGTTTTCGATTATTTCACGATAGACGGAACGACAACAAAATACACTGAAAATCCTTATACGTTTTCAAACGTCATTACGGGTCACACGATAGAAGCGCATTTCAAATTCGCCACCTACACGATAGATACGACTGCCGGAGCAGGCGGTTGGATAGACCCCGATACGACGATAACGTACAGCAGCGGCTCGAATGTGAGGATAAATTTCGGAGCGAATACGAGATTTAATATCTTAGAAGTCAATGTAAACGGAATAGCGAATGCTGCGGCGAAAGCCAACGGATATTATATCGTACCGAATACCGTCACTTCAAATCAAACGGTAAGCGTAACCTTTATCGCTACATATACGATAACGGCAACGATAATCGGCAACGGAGCGGTATCTCCGAGCGGAACAACTATTGTCGAAGAAGGTTCGGGTCAGACTTACACCTTTACTCCGGGCGGCGGACAAAGGGTATTGAGCATAGTAGTAGACGGAGCGGCTCTGAGCGTAACTCAGCTTGCGGCGGCAATAAGCGTCGGCTATCAATTCACAAACGTAAGGTCAGACCGCACGATAGAAGTAACATTCTTACCGGCGGGAGATACGCCGTACACAATCACGGCTATAACGGTAGGTAACGGCACTATCTTGCCGGGAACAATGGATGTACCGTCGGGCAGCAGCCGCCGTTACACCTTTGTACCGGGAAGCGGACAAAAGGTTTTGAGCATAGTCGTAGACGGTGATGCGCTTGACGCGACGGCTCTTAGTAATGCCATAAGCAACGGATATTTATTCTCGAATATAACGTCAGACCACGAGATAGAAGTGACCTTCGTAGCAAACGGAGCAACGACATACAAAATCACAGCCACAGCGGTAGGCTACGGAAAGATAAAGCCGGGTACGATGAACGTACCGTCTAACAGTAACCGCCTTTACACCTTTGTACCCGATAACAGCTACAAGGTATTGAGCGTAGTAGTAGACGGAGCGGCTTTGAGTGTAACGGAGCTTGAAGCGGCGATAAACAACGGATATCAATTCTCGAATATAACGGCAAATCACACGATAGAAGTGACTTTTGTACCGATTGTGGCAACAACCTATACAATCACGGCTATTGTCAAAGGCAACGGTAAAGTATTGCCGGGAACAATGGACGTACTTGCCGGTACTGACCGCCTTTACACCTTTGTCCCGAATAGCGGCAATAAGGTTTTGAGCATAGTCGTAGACGGAAGGGCATTTACTGCGTCGGAGCTTGCGACGGCGAAAAGCAACGGATATTGGTTTTTAAACATAACGTCAGACCACGAGATAGAAGTGACCTTCCTGCCAAATTCGGCAACGCCGTACACAATCACGGCTACAACGATAGGCAACGGCACTATCCTGCCGGGAACAATGGATGTACCGTCGGGCAGTAACCGCCTATATACCTTTATACCGGATAGCAGCCACAGGGTATTGAGTATAATAGTAGACGGAAACTCTTTGAGCGGCGGCGACCTGACAGACGCGATAAATAACGGATATCTCTTCTCAAACGTGACGGATAATCACACTATTATAGTAGAATTTGTATTCGATTCGGCGACAACCTACAAAATCGTATCGACTGCAACGGTAGGCGGCAAGATAACTCCGCTCGGAACGATATATGTAGTTGCC
>JAITOU010000016.1 GCA_031289755.1 Clostridiales bacterium | reverse complement strand
CAAGGAGAATACCCGAAAGCTTTAGAGTATCATTTCAAGGCATTGGAGATAAGAGAAAAAGTATTAGGAACGGAACATCCTGATACGGCTCAATCGTATAACAATATAGGCGAAGTATATAGAAGTCAAGGAGATTACCCGAAAGCCTTAGAGTATCATTTCAGGGCTTTGGAGATAAGAGAAAAAGTATTAAGAAAGGAACATCCCGATACGGCTCAATCGTATAACAATATAGGCTTAGTATATGATAGTCAAGGAGAATACGAAAAAGCGGCACCTTATTGTAAAGCGGCGGTTATTATATTTATTCAGGTATTAGGAGAAAATCACCCGAATACGCAAATTGTAAGTAATAATTTATGTGCCATTTACGAAAAACTAAACATCTCAACCCCCTTTGAAGAATGGCTATCCGACATAGACCTTTAATTAACTTCACCCATACAAAAAAACAAAAGGAGAAGCTTCAATTGTCTACAAACGGCTCAAAAAATCCCTTTACCGATATAACGGCGTTCGGGGAAATACTGATTGATTTTACTTATCAGGGCAAGAACGAGAAGGGGATTTCGCTGTTTGCTCAAAATCCCGGCGGTGCGCCGGCGAACGTGGCGTCGGCGGCGAGACGGCTTGGTGCGCGCACGGCTTTTGTCGGGAAGGTCGGCGGCGATATGCACGGAAGGTTTCTCAAAGAGATACTCGATAGCGAAGGTATAGACACACGCGGCTTGGTCTTTGACAAGGATTTTTTTACGACGCTGGCATTTGTCGACTTGAACGGCAAGGGCGAAAGGACTTTTAGCTTTGCGAGAAAGCCGGGCGCGGACACGCGAATCGAGATAGGGGAGTTGTGTACGGATTTGATAGACGGCAGCAGAATCTTTCACATCGGCTCACTATCCTTGACGGACGAGCCGTCGAGAAGCACGACGCTGTACGCCGTGAAACGGGCAAAGGACAAAGGAAGCATTATCTCATACGACCCGAATTACCGCGCCGCGCTATGGACGGACGAAGCGGCGGCAAAGCGGGAAATGCGAAGCTTAATACCCTTTGCCGATATAATCAAAATCTCCGAAGAGGAGACAAAACTGCTTACGGACACGCAAAATCCCGAGCAAGCGGCGGCGATACTCTGCGATAAAGGCGTCAGGATAGCCTTAGTGACCTTAGGGGCAAAAGGCGCATATCTGAGCTGCCGAGAAAAAGGCGGCGTGTATGCATCGGGTTTTGCCTGTGACACCGTAGACACGACGGGAGCAGGCGACGCTTTTTTGGGAGCGTTTCTCTTTAAGATAGCCGAGAGCCGTAAATATCCGCAAGACGTCACACTCCAAGAAGCGGCAAGCTTCGCCCGATTTGCCAACGCCGCCGCAAGCCTTTGTGTAGAAAGTTACGGCGCGATTCCGTCTATGCCGAGTTTGGACAACGTAAATAAGCGGTTAAAAAACACCGCGCAAAAAACGGAAAGAGAGTAAAAACGATTTCACGGTACAAAAAACCGAAAGAGAGTAAAAAGCGAATAAAATAATTAACGATAAAACAACTTATATTTGTAGGAGCGTCGCTTGCTACGCCCGTTTTTTTGCATACCGTTTAAAGATGTATTCGGGCGCGTGCCTGCGGACGCCCTACGATTTTTTTTGATATACGATTAAGAGCCGAATAAGAGCCGAATAAAAGGCAGTTTAAATTTTTTATATGTTGACATTTAAATAAGATTTCAGATTATTTTTGCGTAGGTCAAGATAATTTTGACGAAAGGAGAAATTAACGCAGGACATACATTTAAAAAACCGAAATATAACAATGCACGTTGACGCTTAAATAAGAAAATTTTAGCTTATTTTAGCGTAGGTCAAGGCAATTTTGACGACGTGTATTTTAATATACACAAGGAGAAATTAACGCAGACATACGCTAAAAGAAGCTAAAATCAGTAAGTTTTTATTGTTTCGATAAAATGCGATAATACTATCCCCGCTTCTTGCAGGTCGGAATGCCAACGCTTGACCCATTCGAGAGAATAGTAGCCGTCGTAGCCCGATGCTTTTAGCTTCTTGACGGCTTCTTTGACGGGAATGTCGCCAAAGCCGAGCATTTTGTATGCCGGCTTGCCTTTTTCTATCAGGCTGTCTTTTAGGTGGACGTGCTTAATGTATTGACCGATATTTGAGAGAGTGGTATCTACGCTTTCGTTATTGTAGCGTGCAGTGTGATTGACGTCCCAAAGCACGCCCTTGTTGTCCGTATCTATACCGCCGATAAGCTTTTTTAACAGCTTCGTGTCGGAGAGCATACCGCTTGTCTCTATAAGGGGGGTGACGCCGAATTTTGCGCTTTCGGCGCAAAGCTTGGAGTAAGCGGACTTAAAAAGCTCCGTGTCGCCGCCGTCGGGGTAGGCGTCATGGGTAAAAAGTACGCGGACGTATTTGACGCCGAGCTTGTGAGCCAAAGCGATATAATCTGCGGATTCCGTCGGAGCGCAGTCCTTTTGGGTATACAGACCCAAGGACGCGCCCGATGACAGGATAGGTATAGCAAGCTTTAAATCCCTGAATTTTTTTTGGGTTTTATCTATATTGTCCGTATCGAAGATTTTGAGCTTAGGGGCGTACATTTCGTCGCCGAGACCGCGTATTTCTACGCCGTCATAGCCCAAATCCTTTGCGGCGGCGGTGATTTCCGATAGCGTCCAATCGGGGCAGGCGAGAGTGGAAAAAGATAGTTTCATATTTGACCTCGTTTTTTTCAATTATTAAGAATGCGTTCCTTAGCTGATAAAAGCCGTCGGAGTAACGCGTTCTTGGCGGTATAGTAATGCGCGCAAAAGCAAGAATTTAAAATATAACCGATAATATTTTTTGGCTTTTTGGCGGTATAGTACCGTAAAAAAAGCCGTTTTTGATTTGATATTCGATAGTTGTTTTATGCCGTCTCGATAGATGCGTCCTCTTGGAGTTTGAGTATCTCGATGGCTTCTTCGCGGAGCTTGTATTTTTGAATCTTGCCGCTCGCCGTCACGGGAAAAGAATCGACAAAGCGGACATAGCGCGGCACTTTGTGACGGGATATGCGCGACTTTAAATATTCCTTTAATTGGTCTTCGGTGATGTCCGCGCCGGGCTTTTTGACGACGACAGCCATGACCTCTTCGCCGTATTGCTTGTCGGGAATGCCGATGACCTGAACGTCGCTGACGAAAGGGTGGGTGTAGAGAAATTCTTCGATTTCTTTGGGGTAGATGTTTTCGCCGCCGCGTATAATCATGTCCTTTATGCGCCCGACGACCTTGTAGTAGCCGTGTTCGTCGCACGAAGCCAAATCGCCGGTATGAAGCCAGCCGTCCTTATCGATGACCGACGCGGTAGCTTCGGGCATTTTGTAGTAGCCTTTCATGATATTGTAGCCCTTAGCGCAAAATTCGCCCGGAGTATTGGGCGGAAGCGTCGCGCCCGTGTCGGGGTCGACGATTTTTGCTTCGACGTGCGGCAAGGTCCTGCCGACCGTCGAAACTCTGCGCTCCAACGGGTCGTCGACGGTCGTCTGCGTACAGCCGGGAGATGATTCGGTCTGACCGAAGACTATCGTTATTTCTTTCATATTCATTTTGTCCACAACGTCCTGCATGGCTTTGACGGGGCAGGGAGAGCCTGCCATGATGCCGGTGCGGAGATGTGAAAAATCGTATTTGAGAAAGTCCGCGTGTTCGAGCATGGCTATAAACATGGTCGGTACGCCGTTTATAGCCGTGCATTTTTCGTTAGACAGAGCGGACATGACGCTGACGGGACGGTAGTATTCTATCGGTATCATCGACGAGCCGTGCGTCACGCAGGCAAAGATACTAAGCACAAGCCCGAAGCAATGAAAAAACGGAACGCATATGCAATACTTGTCCTTCTCCGTGAGCTTCATACAATCTCCTATACTCTTGCCGTTGTTGACGAGATTGTAATGAGAGAGCATGACCCCCTTAGGAAAGCCCGTAGTGCCGGAGGTGTATTGCATATTGATGATGTCGTCAGGGTCGAGAGAAGCTTCGGCTTTTTTTAAAAGCTCAACGGGAGCGATATTGTCCAAGAGCGAATCAAAAGCGAGCATTCCCGACGGTAAGCGGTTTTTTCCGGCATATATTATATGCTTCAAAAAAGGGAATTTTTCGCTGTGCAATTCTTTGCCGTCGCCGAGAGTAGGGCAGAGCGTACGGATAATCTCCGTGTAGTTGCTGTCCTTAAAGCCGTCGATTAAGACTATGCCTCTCGCATCGCATTGTTTGAGCTGATATTCCAGCTCAAATATCTTGTAATTTGTATTGACGGTGACGAGAACGACGCCGATTTTTGCGGCGGCAAAAAGCGTCATTATCCATTCGGGAGTATTGGTCGCCCACACAGCCATATGGTCGCCCTTCTTGTAGCCCAAAGCGATAAAGGCACGCGCCAAACGTCCGCATTCGTCGTCAAACTCGCGGTAGGTGCGCTCATAATCTCTGTCGGTGTATTTGACGGCAAGGGTGTCGGGAAATCTGTCCGCCGTCTCTTTCAAAACCTGTCCTAATGTTTTTCTGATTAAATCCATTGATAAAACTCCGAAATTGATATCGTTTCGCGTACATGACAAACGTGAAAGAATATGATATTTATCATTATATCAAAATTTACGCTTTGTTTCAAGGAAAGAGAGCGGTATAAAAAAATTTTTTTAAAATAACTAAGGATAAGTTTTTTTGAGCATGGCATAGACAAGACGCATAATTTTTGATATAATGTTTTTATTAAATAATTGAGCTTGTGGAGTAAGGGAGTGGAAGAGCTTTATTTTTGCTTTCGGACTTAATTCGGTATCGGTGTGACGGATAGGGGATTAAGTCCGAAACAAAAAAAGAAAGGTGTTATGATAAAAGTGCCGCAAACGTATTCATACCGGCTATGCCGTCCGACAATAAGCCTTGATTTGATTGATATTCCTTGACTGCCGCTTCGGTAGCGGGGCCGAAGACGCCGTCGACGGCGACGGGGTAGCCCTTAAAGAAGAGAAGGGCTTGGAGTATGTAGACGAGATTGTTGCGCGCTCCGCGCTTGACGGCGCGCACAGCCGCCTTTGTCTTTGCGCCGAAGACGCCGTCGGTGACAAGTCCGGCGTTGTAAAGCTCGTTTAATTCTATTTGAAGGGCGCGCACGAGAGCTTTTTGGGTTTGCGGACCGTAATATCCGTCTACCGCTATTCCGGCTTTGTATGTATCGTTTAGACCTTGCTGTATGGCTTTTGCGGTGGCGTTGCCGGGAGCTGGGACCGACGGGGCGGTCGAGCCGGGATTGGGATTGTAGACTTCGCCGAGAGATTCCATAATACCTTTTGCGATTGCTACGGCGTTGGCGTTTATATCCTTGTCAAAGACTTCGTTGTCGTGAGCGTTGCTTATAAAGCCCAGCTCTAAGAGCATTGACGGAGCTTTTGTGTTTCTAAGTACCGAAAAATTGTTTTGTTTGACGCCGCGGTCAAAAAAACCGCCTACCAAGTCAAGCTCGTCGAGTACGTTGCGTGCGTACTGTGTATAATAAGGCGGCGAATTGATTTGGACGTAATTTTCGACGCCGTTTGCATCGGGATTTGTGTAGGCGTTGCGGTGAAAGGAGACAAAAATATCGGCGTTGTTGTTGTTGGAAATAATGCTGCGGTCTATGAGCGGTATAAAAACGTCGCTGTCTCTTGTCATTATAACCTTTTCTCCCTGACGCCGCAGCTCGTCCGCCACAAGGCGCGCTATACGCAAATTATCGTTTTTTTCGTATCTTGTGCCGTTGACAGCTCCGTAATCATAGCCGCCGTGACCGGGGTCGAGAACTATTGTTTTCATAATAATAAACCTCATAACTTCGTTTTAGTTTTTATACGATATTATATGAAAGGAAGAGAAGAAAGGTTATTTTTGTCCTTATGCACCGCTATTATCTTTACATTTACTCACAATTCGTTTATACTTTTTATATAAGAATATCAAGACTGTAAAACATCAAAGGACGTAAAAAATGGAAAAGGTAGTCAATTTTAGACAGCTCGGCGGTATTCCGCTCAAAGACGGCGGAACGGTAAAGAACGGCATTTTTTACCGTGCAGCCGAATTGGATTTTGCAAGCGAAAACGATATTGAAGAGCTAAAAAAGCTCGGTTTAAAAGCGATATTTGATTTTAGAGACCAAAGCGAAAAGACAAATCCAGAGATATACGATAAGCTCGGAGTGAAATATTATAACGTACCGATAAGAGCCGAAAATGCAAAGATAGTCAAGCTCAGGATAAAGCCCGACCTAAAAACGCTCCTGTCCTTAAACGGCGGCGACGTATGCGAAATATATGCCGAATTGCCTTTTTCAAATCCCGGCTTCGAGAAATTTTTCGGCATAATAAAGGACGGAGAATTTCCGCTGCTTTTTCATTGCACTGCCGGTAAGGACAGAACCGGCGTATCGGCGGCACTCCTGCTCGCCTTGCTCGGAGCGGATAGGGGAGATATCTTAAAGGATTATTTGGAAACAAAAAAAGCCGTACCCTTGATAAAGGCGGCGATTTTGCGTAACGTCAATTTTTTGCTGCGCGGCTTTGTCGGCAAGAGAATGCAGCCGCTCTTTGATGTCGAAGCCGAATATTTGGCGGCGGCATTGGACGCCGTATATAACAAATACGGAAGTATAGAAGCGTATTTTAAAGCCGAACATAATTACAGCGATACCGATATAGATAGAATCAAAAAGCTTTGCCGCGAATAAAACGCCGCAAAATATTTGCGGCGTGTATAATTATTTTGCTTTGCTTGCCTTACATATTGCCGTTTTGACGGTAACGGCTTTTGATTGCCGCTAAGGTTATATTCTCCGGCAATACCTTGTCGGCGGCGGCAAGAACCTTGTTTTTTAAGCCGACGGCGTGCGTTCCTGACTGAGTGTCGTTTTGGGCGGCGTCGGCTATCGCTTGGGCAACCTTCTCCGGCGGCATACCGTTTTGCTCCATTTCGGCGAGCGCGCTGTTGGCTTTCATCAGCTGTTTCTCGTATATTCCGGTCATATCGGGCGGATAGACCTTGCGTTTTCGGGTGAAACCCGTCGCCGTGCCGCCGGGCATGACCGATATAACCTTGATATTATAGGGTTCAAGTTCGATTGCAAGACTGCGAACAAACATATTGAGCGCGGCTTTGCTCGCGCTGTAAAAGGCGTCGAAGGCTATCGGGAAGATGCCGCCCATAGAGCTGACCGCTATGATTTTGCCGCCGCCGGTATCGCGCATAGATGCCGTGACGGCTTTTACCGTCTTTGCAAAGCCGAAAAAATTTACGTCAAACAGATATCGGTAATCTTTTTCGAGAGTGTTCTCGACGGGCGCGGAAAGCGAAAAGCCCGCCGAATATATAAAGATATCGATTTTGGCTTCGGCAGTAATGATTTGGGCTATTGCGTCGTATATCGTATCGTCGTTTACGACGTCCACCGTGATGTTTTTGATACCGGCGGTCTTGCATACCGTTCTCGAACCGTTGTAGACGGTATAGCCTTTATCAAAAAAAAGCTCGGCGGTTTTTTCGCCTATGCCGTCGGACGCGCCTATGATAAAGACGACCTTCGGCTTTTCTTTGACCGACTGCGCCGCCGTATCTATGCCTTTCGGCGTATCATAATCCGATACCGCTTCATCGGTAAACGAGCTTGCACGCGTTGCGGCGTCAAAGCCGTAGACGGCTTGTGTATCCTTGACCGAACCGTCATACGACGCCGAATTTACCGCCGTATCAAAGCCCGAAGAAGACTCGGACTGCACCGCCGTATCAAAGCCCGAGCCAGAGTTTAATATCGATTCGGTGTTTTTGTAAGCTTCATCGTTGGTTGCCGAAGCAAATACACCGTCTTGGGTGAAGCCCGAACCCGAATCGAAAACGGCGGCGATTTCCGCCTTTTTGGGAGAGGAGTGTCTTATAGTGCCGTCGTTTGACGGCGTTGCTGCGCCGTAGGCGGTCGTTGAGCCGTCTTTGACCGATTGAGCGGCGGCGGCTATCGGCGTGCCGCCCGAGCCGATGTAGTCGGACAGGTTGTCAAGGCGTATGATTTTTTCGGTTTTGTTACCTGCGGCGTCGTCTTGTTTTTTTTCGTCGTCAAAATGATTATTCATATTATCCTTATCTTAACAGACCGCTTATCCTACACACATCGGGCAGGTCGGGAGGTCTGACGCTAATATTATGGACGCCGCCAAAAAAAATATGTATCGGCGTTAAGTCATTCAAAAGGAAATAAATACAAATAAATCTTTTAAATAAGGAGAGAGCTGTGGACAGATTGGATTTATACAATTCCGCCGTGCCGAACGCAAGGCAAAAAATTGTTCAGGATATGCGCTTTTATGCTTTTGTTCATTTTTCGATAAACACCTTTACAAATAAGGAGTGGGGAAACGGAAAGGAAAATTTGAAGCGTTTTAATCCGAAAGAGCTTGACACGGAGCAATGGTGCCGCGCCGTAAAAGCCGCCGAAATGAAGGGCATAATCTTGACCGCAAAGCACCATGACGGATTTTGTCTGTGGCAGACAAAGACGACCGAACACAGCATCAAAAACACTCCGTACAAAAACGGCAAGGGCGATATAGTGGCGGAGCTTGCGGCGGCGTGCAAAAAATACGGGCTGAAACTCGGTATCTATCTGTCGCCTTGGGACAGAAACAGCCCATGTTACGGAACGGACGGTTATATGGATTTTTATATCGGACAGCTAACCGAGCTTATGACGGGATACGGCGATATATTTATGCTTTGGTTAGACGGCGCGTGCGGCGCGCATCTCGACGGCAAGCAGGCGCAGGTATATGATTTTGAAAGAATATACAAGACGGCTCTCAAATATCAACCGAACATAGCCTTGTCAAATTGCGCGCCCGACATAAGGTGGGTGGGCAACGAGAGCGGAAAAGCCAGAAAATCGGAGTGGAACGTCGTTCCGAAATTTGATTCCGCCGCACAAAACATTGCGGACGCTCAAAAGGACGGCGATGCCGAAAAATTTAAGAAACGCTGTACCGACGTCTTTTTGGACGACATGGGCAGCAGAGAGTTTTTGAGCGGATACAAAGAATTTGTTTGGTATCCGGCGGAAGTGGACGTTTCGATAAGAAAGGGCTGGTTTTATCATAAGCTGCAAGATTTTACCGTCCGTTCCGTCGATAATCTTATGAAGATTTATTATAATTCCGTAGGGGGAAATAGCCTTTTGCTGCTCAATATTCCGCCCGACAAGAAAGGACTCTTTTGTGCAAAGGACGTCAAACGGCTTGAAGAAATAGGGCAATGGATAAGAAAAGAGCGGGAGCTTAAAATAAGCGGCATCATGTACGGCTATGACGGAGAAACAAAAGAAGGCTTCGGCGTGCAAAATATTGCCGACGGCAAAACCTTTTCGCCGTCAAGCGCGGAGAGAGAAAGCTATGATATAGTCTTAAAATTCGATAAAAGCGCGATAGACAGAGTCCGCTTATCGGAGAATACCGATTATTCGCAACGGATAGAAAGCTTCGAGCTGTTGACCGACTTAGACGGCGAATTAAAAAGCCTTTATATCGGAACGGTAGTCGGCTTCTGCAAGATAGCAGTTTTTGAGCGGACGGAAACAGACAATCTGATATTGCGCATAAAGCAATCGCGCAAAGAGCCTTATATAAACAGAATAGAAGTGTGTAAGGTCGGGGGATATGTGCCGAAGAAAGGACGGCAGGTTTTATAAAAGCATATGGCTATTTTGCCCCGTCCACCCTGACGATATACGACCCTTCCTTTGGCAGAGTTAAATAAAGCTTTCCGTTTTTGGCTTTGAAGGTTTCGCCCGTATTGATGTTCTCGACGAGATATTCCTTAGCGGAAAGTCCGTAGGCTTTTAGGTCTAAGGTCACCGTACGCGGACGCAGGAAGTCAAAATTGAAGAGAGCGATATATAGGTCGTCGCCGTCAAAGCAATAATAAGCTTCGGATATTTGTCCCGAAGCCGCGGGACGGAACGATATTTTGCGTGATGCGAGATAGGTCAGCCTTGTGTTGTTTAACAAGGCTTCGGCACGGATTTGGGATTCGTCATGCGCTATGTCGTCGCTCCACATGAGAAGCGAACCCGATATGACGACCGAATTTACCGTGGATAACGCTTCGTTGTAGGAAGCGGGGGCTTCGGTCGAGCTTTTGTGGCGGTATAAGACCATGTGGTCCGGGTCGGCTACCGATATTATTCTGCCGTTCATCCACCAAGCATATGTGAGAGTATTCAGATAGTATTGCTTGCTGCCTATCGTTTCAAAGACGTCGCAGCTTAGGCGGCGCGAATGCACATACCGTCCCGAATATACAGGCGATATTGCGATATTTAAAAAGAACGGGTCTTTGCCGTGAGCCGCAGTATAATTTTCGATATAATCATGCAGATATTTCATACCGTAATTATAAGCCGTTGTTCCCGTCGTGACGGACGGGTCAAAATGATTGCCTTCGACTGCGCCGTCTACTACAAAATCGAGTTTGAGATATTCATAGCCCATATCGAGTATTTTGAGCAAAAACGCGTCTATTCTCTTTAAAACCGCAGGGTGGGTAGGGTCTAAGCAAAAGCCGTTGTATTTTATCGGTTCGCCGTTATTGTCCTTTAAAACCGCGTCGGCGTAGGTGTAGGGCTTGCCGTTGCCGTCGGTTATGACATTGTCGTCGATATCGGTCATTGGCATATTAAGGTCGCTTTTATCAGATTTCCAATACGAAAACGGCGTCCAATATGCTCCGGCCTTTTGACCGTTGCCGTTGACATGACTGACAAAGGCGGCTTTTTCGGCGTCGGAGAGCCAATCGAAGCCGCTGTCTACATTGATATAGACGCTTGTATCCTTGCCGTAAGACGGGAGATTGTCCTTGATATAATCGCTCATTTGCGTGAGCAAGCCGTAATTGACGCTAAATTCGAGCGCAGCCCAAGAATTGTACCCGACGGGGGTCGCGCCTTCCCATTCGAGAATAGGCTCGGCAATCTTTGCCGCATCGCCGTACTGTTCGAGTCCGTCGCGGTAATCATTGTAATAGCCGTAAAACATTCTCGGAGACGTAAGGGTATTGCCCCGTATATAGCCGTGTTCGATAGAGTCTGCCGTGCGCGTTACGTTGTCATAATCGCGCGACTCGTAGCTAAGCTTGCCGTAGTGCAGATACAGCTTGTTTAAGCTGCTTTTATAAAAGATGTCCGACTTGCTGTCGGCGACGAGCGCGGTCTTAAAGACGCCGTTGTCGAGCGCGCCTATGATAAGAGCTTCCATTGCGCTTTCGCTGTATATCATAGAAACGCCGTAGCCGTAATTTATGCCTTTGCCGACTATACGCGGCGAAAATTCTTCGTATTCGTTATTATCGTACGGCGTTTCCAAAAAACTCAGCTTCTTCATATTGCCGAGTACCGTCGAAGCTCCGTCACCGGCGAGTATTTGGCGCATATCGTTGGTGGCTATCTCTAATAGGGAAGTAAGCTCCGTATCGGTTATCAGATATTCCGCTCCGTCATACAGATAGAAGCGTTGGGTCATCGCAAGCTCGGAAAAGATATTTGTCACCGACAGCAATATGCCCGTGCCAAAAGCGTCGGCGATATTTAGGGAAGTAAAGGTATGGCTTATTGCCGACAAGCTGTCATATTGAATTTTATCGGTATTGCCGCCTATTTTGACACTTGCGGAGAAATAAGCCGAAGACGTAAAGGTAATACCGTTATAAGAAAGGTCGTACGTTCCTTTATTTAAATCGTAAAGCAACGAAAGATAATCGTTGCCGAGCGTAAGGTAGCCGCCTGTTTTTGTAAAAACGGCTAAGGACGGGTCGGTTTTGAGCTTTAAGCTTTTGTAATTATTTGTCAGGATTATGACGTTATATGCCGCGAATAGGGCAAGCACGGTTACAGCTATGACGGCGACTGTGATTTTAAAATTTTTTTTCATGACAAATTACCCCTGTTTTAATTGTGCCTTGCGAAAGCTTTGCAAGAAGTCCGACTTTATTATACATTGACGCGGACTTAAAGTCAACAGCCAATTTTTCTCGTTATATTATCGGGGCATTTCAGAAAAGAAAAATTAAGACACTAAGGACGTTGAAGATTATGCAAAAATATGTTAAAATGTAGTTGACGAAGGGAGTTCTTTAAAAAATGAGAATTATACATTGTTCGGACATACATCTCGATTCGGCGATGAAAGCAAATCTGCCTGCGGATAAGGCGCGCATAAGACGCGGCGAAATCTTCGCGGCTTTTTCGGGTATGCTGGATTTTGCCGAGAGAAATTCCGTCGATGCCGTCATCATAGCGGGCGACCTTTTTGACTCGCCTAAGGTTTCGATAAAGACAAAACGCAGCACTGAGGACGCTATAAGGGCTCACGGCGGCATCGACTTCTTTGTCTTGACGGGCAACCACGACAAAAGTCCGTCATTATTCGACGCGGGGGACGCTCCGCAAAATTTTAAACCTTTGTACAAGGACGGCGGCTGGACGCGTTATGACTTGGGCGGCGTCGTTATATGCGGCATACGTCGGGCAGTCTATGACAGCCTGATATTAAATGCGCACGATATCAATATCGCGGTAATGCACGGCGAAGCGTCTAATTACAATAAGGACGATAGCTCCGAAACGGTGCTGCTCCCTAAGCTCAAAGACAAATATATAGATTATCTCGCGCTCGGACATTTTCACGGTTTTTTTAAAGCGCCGCTCGACAGACGCGGAACGTATTGTTACAGCGGCTGCTTGGAAGGGAGAGGCTTTGACGAAAGCGGCGCAAAGGGCTTTGTTTTGCTCGATATAGATACGGCGGACAAAAAAATCGTCAGCCGCTTTGTGCCTTTTTCAAAAAGGCTTTTGACCGAAGTGACCGTCGACATATCCGAAGCGTCGAGTATGTACGCGGTAGAAAAATCCGTTGACGAAGCTTTAAAGGATATCGCGCCGTCGGGGCTTGTAAAGGTCGTCTTGACGGGGCGTTATGACGGCGGCTTGCATAAGGATTTGAAAAGGCTTTCGGACGCGCTCAACGGCAGGTTCTTTTTTTGCAAGGTCAAGGACGAATCAAAGCTGGCGGTCAAGACGGCGGATTATCTCAGAGATATATCTCTAAAAGGCGAATTTGTCAGGCTTGTACTCGCCGACAAAATTTTAAGCGACGACGACAAAGCCGATATAATAGACTGCGGCTTAAAGGCTTTGCAAAACGCGTCGGCATATTTGAAATAAAATGCCGATTGGTTAAACGAAATATTTAATTGAGATGTTTTGAGCTTATGCCGAATGCTTAAAAGGGCAGAGAACGTCGGCAAAGATATAAAAAACCGTTATAAAAAAAGGGGGAAGACGATATGAAATTGATTTCTTGCTATGCCGAAAACTTCGGAATGCTGTCCGGCTTTCATTTTGATTTCAACGGCAAATTAAATACCGTTCTCCTGCCTAACGGCGGCGGCAAAAGCACCTTGGCGGCTTTTATCAAGAGTATGTTTTACGGCTTGCCCGAAACCAAAAAAAAGGACATAGATTCAAACGACCGAATAAAATATCTGCCGTGGCAGGGCGGCGGTTTCGGCGGAAACATTGTGTTTGCAATAAACGATAAGCGGTATAAGATAGAGAGATTTTTCGGTGCGAAAACGAGCGGCGGCGACGACACGTTCGGGCTTTATGATTTGACGTACAACAAAAAAAGCTCCGACTATTCGGCGCGTATAGGCGAAGAGCTTTTCGGCATAAATGCCGACAGCTTCGAACGGACGGTCTACATACCGCAAAAAACTTTGTCCGCAGACGTTAATACCGACATACTGTCGCGTCTGAATAATCTCATCAACAATACCGACGACGCTCACAGCTACGACAATGCCGCCGAAGCCTTAAAGACCGAAGAGCGGAATTTGAGTACGACGGGCAACCGCGGATATATCTACGAAGTTTTGCGGCGTATCGCCGAAGCCGAAACGGGAATCAACGCCTGCCGAAACGCCGCAAAAACGGCGGCGATTCTCGGTGATGAATTAAAAAAGAAACGGCGCGAAACGGCTGAGACCGAGAGCCGCCTTATCGCCGTAAAAAACGGTATAGAAGCGTCGTCCGCGCTCCTTCTCAAAGCCGAGAAGCAAAAGCATTACAGATATTTGCAGGACAGGGTGACGCACGGAGCGGAGCTTATAGCCGCATACGGTAAGCGGTTCAAAAACGGCGCGCCACCTGCCGCGCAGGACATCAAAGCGGCTTACAAAAAAAGCTTGGAGCTTATGGAAGCCGAAAACCGTTCTGGAAGCAATGCCTTTTATAGCGGCGGCGCGGACGAAGCCGCGACCGCAAAGCGCGTTCCGCCGACAATAAGCGGATTAGACGAAGCCGCAACGGCAAGGCGCATTCCGCCTGTAATCAAATATTTGACAGCCGTCGGAATAATTCTATTGACGGCGGGTATCGTTATCTGTTTCTTCAATCTTACGGTCGGTCTTATAATTGCCGTAGCGTCGGCGGTCTTTACTGTATTTACCGTGTATTATGCCAAAAGGCAAAGGGGCGAAGAGAGCGGGGAAGCAGTGCCGCACGACCGGAACATTGCCGACACGGCGGACGGTATAGAAGCGGCGCGGATAAGACGCGGCTTAGAAGCCTTTTTCGGACACTATACAGACGTTCCGGCTAAGGCGTCGGGCAAGGATTATGCCGAAGCCGCAATCGGACTCGAAAGGATACTCGACGCGCTAAATAAAGCTTATTCGGACTATGAGAGCGACTTAGACAAGCTCGAAGCTTTTTTGGACGGCGGCGACGCCGTAGAGTATCAAGCGGATATAATGCCGCCCGATACCGCCGCTTTGAAGCGCGCCGAAAAAGACGCCGAGATGAGAATGTCGTCGCTTGCGGCGGAGATAGCCGTCACGGACAGACGCTTGTGCGAAGCCGACGGACAGGCGGCAGGGGAAAGCGACTTCGAGTCTGCGCTCGGAGAAGCAAAGGAAGAATATGCGGAGGTAGCCAAAAGATTAGAGATTTTGAGAAGGACGCGCGAAATGCTCGCAAGAGCCAAAGAAAATCTCTCGTCGGCGTACTTAAAGCCGCTTACCGCCGGCTGTCAAAAATACATGGAGTTTTTGACGAAGGGCAAAGAAAGCCTTTCGGTCGATACGGAGTTGGATATAAATATCGAACGCGGCGGACAGCTCAGACGGCTCGGATATTTTAGTACGGGGGTAAAGGAAGTCGTAAACACGGCGATGCGCTTTGCGCTTATCGAAACGCTATTTAAGGACGAAAAGCCTTTTGTGATATTGGACGACCCTTTTGTCAATCTCGACGACGGGAAGCTCGTCAATGCCAAAGAGCTTTTGGAGATTTTATCGGAATATTATCAGATAATATATTTTACTTGCAGCTCCGGCCGCGATTTTCAATAGCTTGGCTTGCTATATCGTGCAGTCAATGAACTTTGCCATGCAAAGTTGTAGGGTGACCCGATAGCAAAGGTAAAAGAGAGAGCTTTTTAGTACTCTATATTGCTATGCAAAGTTGTAGGTGCGACCCTATGTGGTCGCCCGTTCGTGCAGTCAAGGTCTCTATATAAAGGCTATTATCCGTCAAAATGTAAAAAAAAGGAATAAATATACCGACTTCGGGGAATCATATATATAAGGTAGGGCTTTCTTATTGGCGCGAAACACCGCTAAAATGTAATAAAATTTTGAGAGCTATTGTACAAAGTACGGAAGCCCTGCCAAAGAACCTTTATGGTTGTTGTCATTCCGTATACTTTCTTGCGGTGAATGGGGGAGCTTTACGCTCCGTATTTTTTTAAGGAAATAAAATTTGATGAAAGAAGTTAAATATTCGATAAACGATGCAAAAAACAGATTGAATTATCTAAAAGGCATAGACGTGCTATTGAGAGTCAATCTCGGACGCAACAAAATCGTCGAATATAACGGCAAGGTAGAAAATCTCTATGCGTCGGTCTTTACCGTAAAATCAAACGAAGATGCAATAAAAACCTATTCGTACTCGGACGTATTGACGGGGAATATAAAGTTTTATACTCTCGGAAACGTGCCGAGATAAAAAAGCGTAAAATAATACGGTTTACGGCAAATGCGGATAACGTAGAAATTGCCGACGGCACAGGGAATTACGGCAAATGCGGATAACGTAGGAATTATGCAAACGCCGACGATATTGTAGGGGCGGATTCCATATCCGCCCGATTGATACGACAACAGAAAATTAAAAAACAAAATCATTACGAACAAAACGGGCGGATATGGAATCCGCCCCTACATATGGAATTGATATGAAGCCGTTCAAAAAAGACTGTCTCAAAAAAAGAGACGGTCTTTTTGTTTTATTCCCGAAAAAAATCAGTCGTCGGAAAGACCGATTAAATAATCGGCAGAAACGTCAAAATATTTTGCGAGCTTTAAAAGGTTGACAATGGTAGGCTCGCTGCGGTCGGTTTCCCAATAGCAGACGACAGAAAAGCTCACGTCGATAGCCTTTGCCAACTGCGCTTGGCTGATTTTAGCTTCCTGACGCAATTCCAAAAGTCTTTCCGCAAATATCTTCATAAAAATATTTTACTAAAAATATTGAGTGAAAGCTTTATAACTCGATATATTGAGTGTGCAATATATTTGTGCGATTATACTTTATAATAAATAAATAAACAAAAAACCCTTAGGAGGTCAAAAAAAATGGCAAAAAGAAAATGGTTGGGGCTTCTTGCGTTTAGCTTGATTTTGGTAGTAATGTTTGCGGCTTGTAAGCCGAAAGGTAACAATAACGGCGGCGGAACAACGGGCGGCGGCGAAGGCGAAAACAACGGGAACAATACAGAAGAAGGAAATACGCCGGATTACGGCATTAACGATTATCTTGCAGACCGCCAAGTGAACAACGTCGCGGAGAGTTATTTAACCGATTTGGACTTTGCGCGTAACGAAGTAGAGAGTTATACGGGGCAGGCGGCAATAGATGAGGCGGCAAATAACGGCGACCCGTTTACATATAACGCTCTCAGCGGTTATGAATTCACTTATCAAAAATACAAGACGAGCATGGGTATAAGCGATATAGTTTCGTGGGGAGCGAACGACCAAATTATCTATGCCGGTAATTTATTTAAAATAGGCGACACGAGCGGAAAAGAAACTCTTACGCAGATAACGGGCTTGCCGCGTGCTTCCGGTAAAATTTCTATCGGCTTAGAGGGTGCGCCGGGAACGGGCGTCAAGTCATACAGCATGGGAAACGATATCAGCTTGTCGTCATACAGAGACGGCGTCAGCTACCTTGTCGGTCAAAACATCGTACAAGGAGCGACCATACCTCCGCGCTATGTCGCGAAATTTGTTGAAATCAAAAACGAACAGGAATTTGACCTTGCCGTCGGCGCAAGCGTGAGCGGCGGTATCGGAGGGTTTTCCGCGTCGGTCAAAGCGACTTTTGACTTCAATCAAAAAACACACGATACATATGCTTTATTTATGCTCACACAGATTTTTTATACGATAGACTTCGACTATCCGACGAATCTCGGAGCTATGGGCTTTTTTGAAGCAGGCACAACTGCCGACCGGATAAAGAGTGTAATCAAAACGGGAGATATACCGGCTTATGTGTCGTCGGTTGCTTACGGCAGAACCATAGTAATGACGTTAAAATCCAACTCAAGCTATCAAGAGATAAAAACGGCTGTAAACGCGAGCGTAAGCTATGGACCTGTTGATTCAAAAGTTGAGCTAAATAAATCACTAAAAGAAACCTTGCAAAATACCGAATTGAATTATTTTGTTTACGGCGGCAAGTCTACGGGGCAGATAAGTCAGGATTCTATACAATATGAATTAGATAATTTTGAAGCTTCCGACTGTGCGGGATTACCTATCGCCTATAAGCTCGCGTATCTCGATGACGGAAGCTTGGCAAAAATAGGCATTACGTCGGAATATTATGTCAAGAATGTTACGCCGATAACGGTGAAGACCTTGCGCTTTGCTACGCAGAGAGAGACTCTGTCTACCGCGCAATGGGGAACGAAAATAAAGCTGAACGCCGATATCAATCCGACTACGGCGACGGCTTTTGATATCAAATATTCGCTGATAGGAAACAACACCGATATTATCAACGAATTATGGACCGTTGCCTATGACGCCAACTTTAGATACATCGCCGAGATTAAGCGAGAGGGCAACGATTGGTATCTGATAATAAATCCGTACGCATCGGGTCTCGGTGAAATAATTACTATTTTTGCCGAAGTAGATACGGATAACGACGCTTATAAATGCGAATACGAACTTAAAATAACAATCAAAACCGAAGAGCATCAGGTGACCTTTGTCAATTCGGCTTGGGAGTATGTAAGAGGAGCTGATGAATGCGGCAAAGTGGCGGACGACGCCATTAGCAGTGTAGAAGCTATGCTGACTATTCCGGAAGGTCTTGAATTCGCCGGATGGTTTACGGAGCCGGAATTTATTCATCAATTCACCAATACAAGCTATGTGGTCACGGAAAACATAAGGCTGTATGTAAAGTTCTCGTCAAATAATGCGACAATAGAATACAAGAATTATCATGAAGAAAACCAAGGGGTAGGTCACGGCACTGACGGAAAATCTGAAATCATGCACTACCAGACGGGCGCTACGATAGGGCTGTTGCCTGAGCCGCCGGAGATGATGGGCAAAACTTTCGTCGCTTATTATTGGGACGAAGATTTTGTTACCCCAGTCTCTATACATGATGTCGTGATAGAAAAAGTAAATGTCGTATATATCAAATGGACACCGATAAAGACGAAAGTCACTTTTAATAGCAACACCCCAAGCGGCTATACTCTATCCGGCAGTATGGATAGCGTATACTTTACATACGGCGAAACGATAACGCTTCCGGCATTGAAATACAGCGTGGCAGAGCACCTATTTATGGGCTGGTCAACCGATGGTTCGACATACTCCGATAAACAAAATATCGGAGTATGGGAAAAAGTAGCCACAGATATAACCCTATATGCCGTCTGGGCGAAAAGCCATCTACATTGGCAGGAAACAGACAAAAAAAAGATTACCTCTATCGGGCAACATGGTTTAGAATGTACGGTAATAGACACTATCAATGTGTCCCAGTTTGCAGTATTCGTGCAAAAAGGAGGATACAAGTTTATATTTTATATTTATGTGGTTGTAAGCGAAATACAAAACGGAACTCAAGCTGTCTATCTGTACAGTAAGAACACAACAATAACAAAAGAAGTATCATTGGGCTATACATGGGATTATACCATGGCTACTTTAGGAGGGCTTGGTTTTGATTACTTCCAGCACGGACCCGGTAAATTGGATACAAACATATATCAGCACGACCTTTACATTGAAATCGACGGAGCCAAGATGCCTCAAACAAATCTTTATATACGATATGACGCATGGGATGACGGGGCAGCGCAGTCAAATAACTGGTATCGGCACGCAATTTATGTGGAAATATACGCGGTCAAGAAGTAATCGCTAAAGCTTTTATTATTACTCTAAGTCCAAAAACAACCAAAAGAGCCGTCTCACTTCGAGACGGCTCTTTGCTATGCACATCATTTTGGCGTTTAAAATGCCACTTAAAATTCTTTACTTCTTGCTTCACCACCCCAAAACCCAACAAAAAAGAGCCGTCTTACACCAAGACGGCTCTCCGTATATCCTTTAAAAATATATTCCTTAAAAAATTATCCCTTAGCTTTTTTTGTGCAAAAAGAAGTCGTTAAAGGCTATGGCTATCAGCATGGAGCGGAGAGCGTTTGTGCCTTTCCACACGTCGAGAAAGTAGGTACGGG
>JAITOU010000003.1 GCA_031289755.1 Clostridiales bacterium | reverse complement strand
CCCTTTTGAATAACGGCGGAGAGTGGTGCAGATTGCGGATTTCTTTTACCGCCGACACGAGTGCGCGTACTCAAACGTACGTAACCGAGCGGCGGCGGTGAAAAAATCCGCAAGATGTGCCGCTATACGCCGTTATTCCGCCGTTATTCCGGTTTTGTGGAATAATTCGGTGACTCCTTCGTTATCGTTATATCATGCGGATGACTTTCTATGAGCGACGCGCCGGTTATCTTGATAAACTGCGCTTTTGTTCTCAAATCTTCGACCGATGCCATTCCCGTGTATCCCATTCCGGCACGCAATCCGCCTATGAGCTGCAAGACGACGTCCGAAAGCGCGCCCCTGTACGGCACTCTTCCTTCGACGCCTTCGGGAACAAGCTTTGCGTTGGTCGATTCGCTCTGAAAATATCTGTCCTTACTGCCGCTTGCCATTGCGGCAATCGACCCCATACCCCTGTACGTCTTAAAGCTCCTGCCCTGAAAAATCTCGATTTCGCCCGGACTTTCTTTTGTTCCGGCAAAAAGCGAGCCTATCATGACCGCCGAAGCTCCCGCGGCGATTGCCTTTGTCACATCGCCGGAATATTTCACGCCGCCGTCGGCAATTATGCGCTTGCCGCTCTTGTCGGCTTCTTCCGCACAATCGATTATCGCGGTTATCTGCGGTATACCTATACCGGCGACTACACGCGTAGTACAGATAGAACCCGGACCTATGCCGACCTTTATGATGTCCGCGCCCGCGCCGATGAGTGCTTTTGTCGCTTCAGCAGTGGCGACGTTGCCGGCGATAAGGCAGATTGACGGATATTGCGTTTTGATTTTTTCGACGGTCTTGATGACGTTGACGTTATGACCGTGAGCGGTGTCAACGGCTATGATATCGACCTTTGCGCCGACAAGGGCCGCCACGCGCTCCAAAGTGTTTTCGGTGACGCCGACTGCCGCGCCTGCAAGCAGTCTGCCGTTCTTGTCCTTAGCCGAATTTGGGTACTGTATGGTTTTTTCTATATCTTTAATGGTTATAAGCCCTTTAAGGCAGTATTGGTCGTCAACAAGCGGAAGCTTTTCGATTCTGTATTTTGCAAGGATTTTTTGCGCTTGCGGAAGGCTCGTACCGACGGGTGCGGTGACGAGATTTTTCTTTGTCATCACTTCGCTTATCAGACGCTCTTCGTCGGTCTCAAAACGCAAATCGCGGTTTGTAATGATACCGACAAGCTTGCCGTCGCTGCCGGTAGTGATAGGCACGCCGCTGATTTTGTATCTGCGCATGAGAGCCAAAGCGTCCTTGACCAAGTGGTCGGGACTGAGATAAAACGGGTCGGTTATAACGCCGTGTTCGCTTCTCTTGACCTTATCGACGTTCGCCGCCTGCTCCCCTACCGAAAGGTTTTTATGTATAATTCCCACTCCGCCTTCTCTCGCTATCGCTATCGCCAGCTCCGACTCGGTAACGGTATCCATAGAAGCACTGATTAAAGGAATATTCAGAGAAAGCTTATCGATAAGCTTTGTGCTAAGATTGACGTCTTTTGGCAAAACCGACGACTTTTGCGGAATCAAAAGCACGTCGTCAAATGTCAAACCTTCTTTCATAATTTTATTCATTTTACACCGCTCCTTTGTAAAAAAATAATTATTATATTAACCGCTTATAAAAACGAATGAAATGAGCGAGTGGATTTTTGCAGACGACGACCGTAGCGGAACTGCGGGCAAGGAACAGAGCGCATTTGAAGACGAAAAGACACCGCGACTTCGTTCATTTTTATAAGAGATTAGTATTAAAATAGTAAAAAGTATTATACATCTTTTTTTAAAATTTGGCAACTAATAGAGCTATGAAATTTTTTTAACGTCATTAGCGTCCATATATTTAAACGCGGCATATTATAAACAAAGGGTTGAAACGCGACGTTTTCAACCCTTTATATCTTTTATTGTGCCGCTTTGCAGCTATCGGAACAGCTTTTTGCACTTTCGCTTTCAGAGCCGTTAATGTACATTTCTTAGGTTTTTTGCCGTATCGCCTTTAAATCTTCGATTGTTTTGCTTACTTCCTTGAATAATGTGTAATACATTGTCTTGTAATCGGTCATAATTTTAATCTCCTTATGGGTTTTAATCTTGCTTTTTATATTATTATAATGATTTTACTCCCAATAGTTAATACTTTTGCTGAACTATTCCTTAATTTGACGCAATTTTGTGGGGTATACTATACATATTCGGAGATATGATATATGTTTGACGATTTTTTTGTCCAACGCCTAATTGATTTAAGATTAGAGAAAGGTGTTTCAGCACACGGTATGAGTATCGCTCTGGGTCAAAACGGAAGCTATATACGCGAAATAGAGAACAGAAAAAATCTGCCGTCTATGATGTCTTTTTTCTATATTTGCGATTACTTCGGTATTACCCCGAAAGAATTTTTTGATACCGAAGTCAAAAACCCTACCCTTTTAAACGACTTCATCGCCGCTTCCCAAAAGCTCAACGACGACAAAATCAGACACTTGCTCAACATAGCCGAAGACTTGAATATAGACAAAAACAACTCAAATTTAAAATAGTGTTTTTTGCATATAAAAAAACGGGTATTAGCTTGACGTACTGCCGTACGCAGTAAACGCTAATACCCGTTTTTTTCACATATTTTGCCTATTCAAAAAGCTATAAGCTTTGTTTATTCTTCCGTATGGACTTTTTTGACAAAAAGGCTCTTTCTGTTGACGTCGTATTCTTTTGTGGTAAACAGTATGATGCTTTCTTCTATTGCGGGGAGTATCATGAGCGAAGCCAAGACAATCAAGGCTATTATATTAAATCCGTTTAGGAGAACAAAGACCGGAACGGAAGAAAACAAACACAGTCCGCCGAATTTGTTGCCGATAGTGTGCATGATGTTGTATTGTTTAAATTTTACCTTTGTGACGATAAAGTTAAACAGCTTAAAAGCCGCCGCGATAAATACGCACAAAAGCGTATTTGTATCGATTGTAAATTTCATGACAAATATCAAGGCGACAAAGGTCAGGCAAAAAAATGTAAAGTCAGCCAAGCTGTCGAGCTTTGCGCCGAGGTCGGACGTCGCGTTGTATTTGCGTGCAAGAGGTCCGTCTATGGCGTCGCTCACACCGCATACAAGGTAGTTGATGACAAATACAATCGGCTGGTCGAGATATGCCCAAAGCAACAACAGCAATGCAAGCACAATTCTCAAAGCAGATAAAATATTCGGCATTTTCTTTAAGATATAATATTTTTCCATATAATTTACCCCTTTTATATGTTGATTTTACAATAGAATATACTATTTTTTTTCTTATGTCAAGACCATTTGATAATCTGCACGCCGATTTGGGTATTATGATACAAAAAAGACCTTTTTTTAAACCAAAACAATAGACTTTTTGCAAAACTAAATTTGTATAGATAAGGTATAGATTTTTGTGTCTGCCGCACTTTGCAAAACAGGCGCACAGCCTGCTTTGCGTAACTGTTTTGAAAGGCGCGGCAGACGCAAGAATATATGCCTTAGATGTGCGAAGTTAATTTTGCAAAAAATCTAAGCGTTCGGATTTTAAAAAGGTAGGTATGTGACTATAAAAAAAATTAAATTTGCATAAGGATTTATCTTAATATGTCTGTTCCCGCAAAACCAAACTCGATAAGAAAAGATATGGCTTATATATGTCTAACCCCTTGCAAAAGCAAACCCGATAAGATATTTTTTTGCAAGCGGTCAATTATTAAAAAAAGTGAGATTAGTCTATAAGCCGAGTTCTGTCTTAGACGGTCATCTGTCTAGGCGCGCCGTTACCGGAACGCTCAAGCGATTTATAAAAACAAGGCGGGCAGCCTTATGTGTTCTTATTCTCTTGCATCAAGCGGGGTTTACATAGCGCGTAATGTCGCCAAAACGCCGGTAAGCTCTTACCTCACCTTTCCATCCTTACATAAATAAATTTATGCGGTTTATTTCTGTTGCACTTTCCTTAAAGTCGCCTTTACAGGACGTTATCCTGCGCTCTGCCCTACGATGCTCGGACTTTCCTCATCGAACAAGTCGATGCGACCATCCGGCTAACTCACTTTTTATATTTTAACATATTTTCTTTTGCTTGTCAAATTATAATAACATTTTCCGTTTGACTTATTTGACATAATATCAACCGCCGATTATGTAGCCTATGATAAAATAATCCGTTGAAAAGTCTTTTAATGAGCTGCCGGTCAATATTACACTGTATTTATTATAGGCGCAGTACAGCTCGTCCGTCTTTTTTACGGCGATAGTATGTAAGCCGTTCCAAGGGGGATTGTTATTCCAATACGAGATAATTATATTGCAATCATCATAGGCGTTGGCTGCATCTTGCAATGATTTCATAGAAAAATACTTTGCGTACCGTATCTCTTGACCGTCAAAATATCTGCCTAATCTCAAAGGGTTAGAGCCGCCAAAACCGAGAAACATTTCACTTCCGTTCTTCTCGAAGTCGTATATAATTTCGGCAAGGGGCCGAGGTCTGTCTATCATAAGCATGATGTTATAAACGGAAACGACTTCGCAGCCTACTCCGTCAAAGCTCGTCAGTCCGAATTTCCAAAAATAATAATCGTTTTGATTATATATGTAATTTGTCGGCTGATACAGAGTCTTATTATATTCATAGTTTGAGTCGGCATGGACCGTTTCTACGGTATTTATGACGGGAATAACGGTAGCCAAAAATATAGGCAGAATTAATACCGCAAAGACGATTAAAGCTATCAAGCCCTTATGTTTTTTCATTATCCTATCTCCCTATGAAAAAAAATAACCTTTCAAAAAAGAGCGGCTTAGCGCGGTGTTTGCTTTATCTATTTTAAACTATACACCTTCACATAGTCGATGATAAAATCGTAAGATTTGCTCTTGTCGTTTGAGTCTGGATTGCCCGCCCAAAAAGGCGAAGACGTTCCGTCGTCGTTAAAGACCTGTCCCGGATAGAGCTTGCCGTCCTTTTGGCTTCCGCCGACTTCGACGGACAAAATCATATATTCGGCGACTTCTGCCGCGCCCAAGACTACGTCTTTGCCGTTTTCATTCTTATAAAGATATTTTGTGCGCCACGTTTCCGCGCCGTCGATATAAAAAATCCATTCGTCGGGCGTCCACATAACTCCGTATCTGTGAAACTCGGAATACATCTTAGGGACATGATAGGTATTTGAATGAGACGTTTTTAATTTGTCGCCGTAGCCGTCGCTGTGCAGTACATGGGTGACGCCGTAGCGGTTTATAGCTTTTTGATACATATACGGAGATTCCATGACGTCCACTTCGAGTCCGTCCTTAGCCGTCCATTGTATATCGTCGTCTCCAAAAGCCGTATCGTTATCGGGCATGAGCCAAAACGCCGACCATATCCCCACGCTTTCGGGGGCGATGCAATTGACTTCAAAATACCCCGTTACGGCGTTAAAGCCGTTGTAGCCCGCGTTGACGTCTATCTCCTTAGAGACGTCCTTACTCGTTTCGACCCAAGACGTATACCAACCTTGTCCGCGTTCGCCGTTTTTAAACTTCGTGCGGATAGTCAGCGCGCCGTCCTTGACAAAGATGATGTCCTGTGTGTCGGTATAAATTCCTGCACGGCGAATACCGTCGTCATCGGGCATCGTGTTGATTTTCCATTTTGTAAGGTCGAGAGCCGTACCGTCAAACTCGTCCAAAAAAACAAGCTGCATACCCGTAAGGTCTAATGTAACCCTTTTGGGCAGCTTCTTCCATGCTCTGCACCCCGAAAGCAAAACGGCGGAAAAAAGCACCGTCAGCAAAAGCGCGGTCGTCACGATAATTTTCTTTTTGTCAAAAATCTTTTTCATAATACAATCCTTATGTCCTTAATCTGTGTTGAAAAAAATGCAAAAGGAGCGCGCCGACTATATTTTTTTGTCAACACGCCCCTTAAAAGAAACCGGATAATTTGAGTAATGCCGCAGTCTATATTTTTTATAGTCTTTTAACATTGCTTCTGTTTTTTACAAGAGCGGTGTCGATTGATTGGAGCGATTTGTCAAGCTCGAAGCGCGACACCTCGTAGGCATTGCCTTGAAGGGTGATTTTGTAGCTTTTTTTGTCGGCCTTGACGAGTATGAGAATAAATAAGACAATACATATCAAGGTCGGAAGCACAGACAAAAGCGCGTTCCAAGTGACGGACGCATCTATCAAAGGAATGGCTATCGGCTCTGTTGTCAGACCGATTAACTCCAAAAGCACGACATCGAAAGCAAGCTCCAAGGTGAGCCATATCGCCGTTATGATGATACCGAAGAACAAAACCGCTAAGGCTCTGTTTTTGGCTTTTCTAAGCTCGACCTTTGATTTTATCCAAAAGTCGTTCCTTATTCTCTCCAACGTAAGCTTCTCGTTAGCTACGTCGTTTTTGCGGCAGACCGGACAAAAGCCGTAATTTTGACTGCCGGGAGTATCAAAAAAAGAAACGCAATCGGAACACATGGCTTTTCCGCAATTCATGCAGGTAGCCACAGCCGTCCTGTCCTCATGAATAAAGCAATTCATAACCGCTCCCTCCGTATAATATCAAATTTAAATGCGACGCAAAACCGCCGCCGCTATTTGAACTCACAATTTGCTTTTTATATTATATCACAACAAACGGTTAATTTCAATAATTTTAAAAAAGTATTTTTTCTTTCGGGATATTTTTTCCCGTTTTGTTTATCGTATGCTTCTTTTGTTTATTATTTAATCTTTATCACTGTACAAAATTTCGATTATATATTATAATATAATAAACGCTCGAATGACAAAAAACATATCGATTTATACTTGAAGGAGAAGAAGAATGTATCTTTATCTAAAACAAAAGGTCTTTTCTATCGTCGAAAAATTTAATTTTTTTGACGAAAATCAAAACGTAGTATACAGCGCAAAGGGCAGCTTTTTTCAAATTCCAAAAAGCTTTACTCTTTTTAAGGACGACGAGCCGGTATTTAAAATAGAAAGAAAAATCTTTTCTTTTATGCCGCAATTCCGATTTTTTTCGCTGCCGTCAGGCGCGGATGCCGGCTATATCAGGGGCAAATTTTCTTTGCACAAAAATTTTGATATCTTTACTCCGGAGGGCGATTTCAAAATAGAAGGCTCTTTATTGGGCTACACATTTAAAATAACCGACACAGTCGGCAATGTCTTGACCGATGTGAGCAAACAATACTTTACTTGGGGCGACACTTACAAGATACAGATAGACGAAACCCGTATATCCCCCGAAACCGCCTGCGGTGCAATCATCGCCTTTGACAACGTGATTCACAACGGCGGCGGCAACAATTAATTATAAAAAGCGGAGAGACGAGATGAGAGCTGTTATATCCGTCATAGGACGGGACAAAAAAGGAATTATAGCAAAAGTGAGCGGCTGTCTTTTTGATGTCAATGTCAATATCGAAGACATTTCACAGACCATTATGGGCGATTTGTTTACCATGATAATGATGGTAGACCTTTCGGAGTCGTCCGCCGATATCGGACACGTCAACGACCTGCTCCAAAAAACCGCAACGGACATGAAAGTCGAAATCCGTTTGCAAAACGAGGAAATCTTCAATTCTATGCACAAGATTTGACGACCGTCAGGACGCTTGCGGTTTTGTCGCGATACGCTTTAACTTTTGGATACGCATAGTCTGAATAGGGGTATTATGCTCAATATTAACGAAATCTTACAAACGATAGAGATGGTCAAAAGCCGTCATCTCGATATACGCACCATTACTATGGGTATATCTCTCTTTGACTGCATAAGCGACGATAAGAAAAAGACCGCCGACATGGTATACAAAAAAATCGTCGCAAAAGCCGGCAAGCTCAAAGAGACCGGCGATATTCTCGCTTCGCGCTACGGAATACCGATAGTCAATAAGAGAGTCAGCGTCACGCCCGTCAGCCTTATCGGAGCGTCAGGCGGCGGCTTTGCCGAGATAGCCCGCGCGCTTGACCGCGCCGCAAAGGAAATCGGCATTGACTTTATCGGCGGATATTCCGCCCTTGTACACAAGGGTATGACCGACTACGAAAGGCGGCTCATACTGAGCCTGCCCGAGGTTTTGAGCTCGACCGAGAGAGTATGCGCGTCTATCAACGTCGCGTCCACACGAGCCGGTATCAATATGGACGCCGTAGCTCTGATGGGAGAGGTCATAAAGGAAATAAGCCGTGCGACCGCCGACAAAAAGAGCGTCGGTTGCAGTAAGCTTGTGGTTTTTGCCAACGCCGTCGAGGACAACCCCTTTATGGCGGGGGCGTTTAACGGCTGCGGTGAGAATGACTGCGTCATCAACGTGGGGATAAGCGGTCCGGGCGTCATACTCGGCGCACTTGAAGAAGTCAAGGGCGCGGACTTCTCCGTCGTCGCGGAAACAATCAAAAAAACAGCGTTCAAAATCACACGCGCCGGTCAGCTTATAGCTATGGAAGCCGTCAAGCTGCTCAATGCAAATTTCGGGATAATTGACCTGTCGCTCGCCCCTACTCCAAAACGGGGCGACAGCGTGGCGCGGATATTAGAAGAAATGGGTCTGGAATCGGTAGGCGCGCACGGCTCTACCGCCGCTCTCGCTCTTTTAAACGACGCCGTCAAAAAGGGCGGAGTTATGGCGACGTCCTATGCGGGCGGCTTGTCGGGCGCATTTATACCTGTCAGCGAGGACATCGGCATGATAGAAGCCGTCGAACGCGGCGCGCTGTCTATCGAAAAGCTCGAAGCGATGACGGCGGTATGCAGCGTCGGACTCGACATGATAGCCGTTCCCGGCGACACTTCCGCCGCAGTCATATCGGCTATTATCGCGGACGAAGCCGCTATCGGCGTCGTCAACAACAAGACGACGGCGGTGCGCATTATCCCCGTATGTGGTCAAAGCGAAGGCTCGGTCGAATACGGCGGACTTTTTGGCACTGCCCCTATAATGAAAACGTCGCCCTTTAAGAGCGACGAATTTATCAAACGCGGCGGACGCATTCCCGCGCCTATTCATTCCAATAAAAATTAGCGGACGTATCCCTGCGCCTGTTCATTCCAAAAGAAATTAAAGCAACACCGTGTAAGGTTATTTACACGGTGATATTTTTTATCTTTTTTATTTCAAAGCTTTAACAGCCGTTTGGCGTTTGTATCGAATATCATTTCCTTTTCTCCGTCGGTCAAATCGAGCATATCGATAAACTCGGCGGATTTTTTGACGTGCATCCACGGCGTATCCGAACCGAAGAGAAACTTTTCCGCGCCGTGCTTTTTGATAATCTTATTGATGACGCCGATATGCGCTTTTTCGGACGCGCTGACAAAGGAGGTGTCGATATAGCAATGCTCTCCGGCGAGATATTCGAGTACGCCGTCAAACACCATATATCCACCGAAATGAGCGAATATAAAGGTATTATGCGGAAAGTTTTTGACGACCTCTCTCGCCTTGTCGGGCGGACAATTCAGACGGTGCATATATGCCAAATCGTAGCCCGCATGAAAGGATATCATCAAGTCAAGCTCTCTGCACATATCGTACACGCGGAAAGCGCGCTTGTCGTTTATCTCGAAGTCCTGATATTCGGGGTGAAGCTTGATACCCTTTATCCCGGCTTGTTTGAGCCTGATAAGCTCCGGCTCAAAGGTATCGCCGGTCGGATAGACCGAACCGAAGGAGATGATATCCGGTTCGCCGTTTAAAGCTATCGCAAAATCGTTGACATTCTTGTGTTGTTTTTCTCTCGTAGCGATATTCAAGATGACGTATTTGTCTACATTGTTGTCTTTAAAATATTTTACCGTGCATACCTTTGTACCGTCGGTAGCCGGCTTTACTCCGTCTATTCCTGCGGCGGCGGCTAATTTTTCGATGACGCCCCCCGCAAGACTGTCGGGATATATGTGAGCGTGAAAGTCTATCATTTGTTCCTCCGCAATGCGCGTGTTCTAACTCAAAACGTCTTTGTCATAAGGCACTTCAACGGTAATATCTCTGATAGGAGATGCGCTGACGTTGCCGAGCGTTTGCTGTAATGCTTGTTCGCGGTTGATTTTTTCTAAGGCGATTTGATTTTTCTTAAATTGCTGTGCCTGTTCTTTTAGGTTTTTATTCATTTTAAGCTCGGAATATTGGTCTGTCGACGACCATTTTCTCGCTTCGGTTTTGCGGTATTTTTTGTTGGTCGGGTCGGCTATCTTTAAGTCGGCATAATTGACGTGAAAGGTATCGAGTATCGGTTCGTATTGCTTGACGCGCGTCAAAAATCTCCCGTATCTCGCCTTTATCAGTTTTTTGCGCTTGCATTTGCAGCGGACGTTTTCTTCGGGATTGTATTGTCTTGTCCAGCATTGCTCAGCCGCCGCAAGAGCTCTCGGAAAGAGATTCATATCCGCCTTGTCGCGGCTCAAAACGTATTCGGTCCAAAGCGGAAGCTCGTAGCCCAAAATGTTTTTTTCCGCGCCTGCAAGCTCCGCCGGAATTTTATAAAAATAGGTATCTCTCAAAGGCGTCCGTGCATAAGGGTAATCGCCGTAAAAGGCTTTTTCGCTCGATATGATTATCTTTCGGTCTAAGGACGCTACTTGGTTGACAAGCTCGGCGTTTTTGTCTTTGTTTTCCATCCAAAATTGAGAAATTATGTTCTTATCGGCATTCGATTTGATGCCGTCGTTCCAGCCGATGACCGTCTTGCCCTTGCTGCGGCAATAAGCGGCTATCCTATTGATAAAGACCGTTTGGAGCTGACGGTAATCGGTTATATGGTTGTTGTCCATAAATTCTTTGCAGTAAGTACAGGTTTCCCAATGCTTCGTCAATACCTCGTCGCCGCCTATATGAAAATACGGTCCGTCAAAAACCTCGAACAGCTCGTCCAAAATGTCCTGTAAAAATCCGTAAGTCGTTTCCTTTCCGACGCAAAGCACTTCTTCGCTTACGCCGTACTCTTCCATGACGGGGACTCTCTCGTTTGAACAAGACAGCCACGGATATGCGGCTATGAGAGCCTGAACGTGACCCGGCATATCAATCTCCGGCACGACCGTGATAAATCTTTCTTTTGCGTAGGCTATTACTTCCCTGATGTCTTCCTTTGTATAATGTCCCTTGTATGTTCCGTCTACATAAGAGAGATGCGCGCCCGGACGGCCCACTACGTCGCGCAGTCTTTGAGATGATGTCATATTGATAAAAGGATATTTGTCTATCTCAAATCTAAAACCCTGGTCGTCCGACAAATGCCAATGAAAGACATTATATTTGAGCAACGACATCAGCTCGATATACCGCTTGACCTCGGTCTTGTCAAAAAAATGTCTCGACACGTCGAGCATAAAGCTTCTGTAACGGTATTTAGGAAAATCCGAAACGACCATACACGGAAAGGTTATATATTCCTCGTATAAGAGCGTATCCATTTTGAGTATTTGGCGCAGGGACTGCATGGCATAATAAAAGCCTTGCGTGCCGCCTGCGGTGATTTTCATTCTGTCCGGATAGCATTCTATCATATACCCTTCTATATCGAGAGCCGGATTTTCTTCAAACAAAATGTTGTTGTAGCCGGGCTTGTTATAGTGGATAAAGAGATTGTGTCCGAACGCCTTAAAAAACAAATCCTGAAACGACTCGGCAAGCTCCTTGCGCTTAGGGTCTACGATGAGCAAGGTGTTTTTGTTTATGACAAAATAACCGTTGAGCGGCTGATAAGCATACGGCTTAGGAATGAGGTTGACCTCGTATATGACGGGACGCGGTTTTCTGCGAAAAAGACATTTTCTCTTCTTAGGCTGTCCTGCGGCGTTTTCCGTTTGTTTTTGCGGCGCGGTGTTTTTTTTGTCGGCCGCGCTGTTAGATTCTTTTTTTGCCATAATCCCTCTTCTATTTGCAAGTTAGCCGGTATGCTCATAATGCGTTTCGTGTCCGTTTTTTGCGGCATTACCGCCTTGCATATATATACAATAATAATAATATCATATTATCGGATTTTTTTCAAGTAATAATAAAAATTATTATGCTTATAAAATCAAAAAAAAGTTATCCGCCGTTAAAATAATGAATAGACACAGCTGTATTGCAATAAAAAAGAACCGTTTCTTGTATTTAATCTCCAAGAAACGGCTCCGATAATCGTTATTGTTTTGCCAAAACCTTTTTTAGACGCGCAAATCTCGGCAGTCCGTCCTCTAACGGAGCTTTTGCGTCGCCCTGTATGAGAGGAAGGGCATAGTCGATAAATTCCTTAGAAAGTCCCGTACCGTCGTTCGTTATCCATTCCTTAGGAACGGTCTTTTCGGAGTTGGCGGCTTTTGAGACGGGAACAAGCTTGACCTTGCATTTGTATTTGCCGTCCTTGTCCTCTCTGATTAACGCGACCATCTTGTCGGTCTTGCCTTGCAAGGCGTATTTGACGGCGGCAGAGCCGGCTTTAAAGGCTTCTTCGACGTCGGTTTTTGACGCTAAATGCGCCGCGCAACGCTGTAAAAGGCTAAATTCGATAGGTCTTACCTTGATACCCAATTTTTCTTTGACAATGTTTGCGAGCGAGAAGCATACGCCGCCGAGCTGGGCGTGACCGAAAAGGTCGGTGGACGAAGACATAAATTCGCCGACGTATTTTTTGTCCTTGTTTTTGATGCCTTCGGAGATTACGGCTATACACTTATTGTTGTTTTTGTCGCAGACGGCTTTGACGTCGCCGACAAATTTGTCGATGTCAAACGGCGTCTCCGGGAGATAAATAAGGTCTGGGCCTAAGCCCTTATGTACGGCGAGAGCCGACGCGGCGGTGAGCCAGCCGGCGTTTCTGCCCATTACCTCGACGATAGTCACAAGACCGGTATTGTACACCTTTGCGTCGAGATTTAATTCCATAAGGGTCGTCGAAACATATTTTGCCGCGCTTCCGTAGCCCGGACAGTGGTCCGTGCCGCAAAGGTCGTTGTCGATGGTCTTAGGTACGCCGATGATGTTGCATTCATAGCCGTTTGACGCGAGATACTTGCTGATTTTGTTGCAGGTATCCATGCTGTCGTTGCCGCCGTTATAAAAGAAATAACGAATATTGTATTTTTTGAAAACTTCGAGTATTCTGTTGTAATCGGTTACGTCGTCCGCGGCTTTTTTGAGCTTATATCTGACCGAACCCAAAGCCGACGACGGCGTGTATTTCAAAAGCTCTAATTCCTTCGGGTCTTCCTGACCTATATCATAAAACTTTTCGTCCAAAATACCCTTGATACCGTGCGCCGCGCCGTAAACCTTGGTGATAAACTCGGGGTGTTTGAGCGCCTCGATAAATACGCCCGCCGCGCTGGCGTTAATAACCGAAGTCGGGCCGCCCGACTGACCGAACATTAACGCGCCTTTTAAATCTTTCATAGAAACCTCCAAATATATTGTATATAAACTTTTTTTATCTGCTTTGCTTTTTCAAGTATTTTAATAATATGCCGAATCTTCCCTGCTCTAAAAAACAACGTATCAGGTACATAAAATTTTTGCTACGTTGTACAAATCTTCGTGTCCTTTATTTGTCTTGGCGAGAGCCGTAGCATAATCCTCGTCGATTATCTTGTTGTTTTTGATACCGACGACCTTGTTGACCTTCTTGTCCTTGTCGTCAAAGAGCAGGTCTACCGCACGGACGGCAAAGCGTGCCGCGAGTATTCTGTCCGCCATAGAAGGAGTGCCGCCGCGCTGAATATGACCTAAACGCGTGGTTCTTATCTGCACTCCGGTTTTTTCGATAATGGTGTTTTGAAGCGCTTCGGCGTTGCCTGCGCCCTCTGCCAAAATAATGATGTTTGAGAGCTTACCTTTGGCTTGATTGAGCTTGATGTTTTCGCATATTTCTTCTTCGTTGATTTGCTTCTCCGGTATGAGAATAATCTCCGCGCCGCCGGCAAGTCCGGCAAAAAGAGCTATGTCGCCGCAATGCCTGCCCATGACCTCGACGATATTTGCAAGGTCGTGAGAGGTCATCGTATCTCTCAGATTATTGATAGCCGACAGGACGGTATTGACCGCCGTGTCAAAGCCTAAGGTATAATCGGTATATGCAAGGTCGTTGTCGATAGTGCCTGGTATTCCCGCCGACGGAATGCCGAAATTGTCATAAAACTCCTTAGCTCCGCGAAAGCTCCCGTCTCCGCCTATGACGACAAGCCCGTCCACTCCGAAAACCTTCATATTGTAAGCGGCTTTTTTCATGCCGTCCATAGTGGTAAATTCTTTGCAGCGAGCCGTCTTTAAAATCGTTCCGCCGCGCTGAATTATATCCGAAACGCTTCTGCGGTTCATTTCCTCGATATTGCCGCCGATAAGCCCCGCATAACCCCTTTCTATCCCGTACACTCTCATATCCTTATCGAGAGCATACCTGACGACCGCCCTTATACACGCGTTCATTCCGGGAGCGTCGCCGCCGCTTGTCAAAATTCCTATACTTTTCATTTTAAATCTCCGTCCCGAATTTTTTTAACGTCTTCTATTCTAACAAATAAATAATTAATTGTCAACAAACTGTCAAGTAAGTATTATAACTACTTTGCAAATCTTCATTTCCGTTCCCTGCCCGACATTTCAAATCGAGTCGTAATCTTCCCAAAAGTAATGTCTTTCTCCGTCCTTTTTGTAGCCTATTACCGTGTCGAGATTGACGTTGTAAACGCTCCTGAAAATATTCAGAGCGGCGTTGGGATTTTTTTTGTTTAAGGCTTTTATCAGATATTTCATTTCCTGACGTTTTGAACCGCCGCCGCCGTTGTCGCATACCGAACAATTTTCCGTAAAGCGGCAGGCGCATTGTATAAAATTTAAATCGTTATAGTTGCGCCAATTTATGATGTCGCGTTCGGATATCTTGTACATCGGACGGATAAGCTCCATACCTTCAAAATTGTCGCTTTTTAGCTTGGGCATCATGGATTGTATCTGTCCGTTGTAGAGTATTCCCATCATTATCGTTTCCGTCACGTCGTCAAAGTGATGACCGAGCGCGATTTTGTTGCAGCCGTACTCTTTGGCTTTTGCATAAAGGCTGCCGCGCCGCATTCGGGCGCAGAGATAGCAAGGCGATTCCTCCGTGTTTGCTACGGTTTCAAATATGTTCGATTCAAATATCTCGACAGGTATATTCAAAAGCTTCGCGTTGTTTTCTATCGTCAATCTGTTTATCTCGTTATATCCGGGGTCCATGACGAGATAGACGGCTTCAAAATTGTTTTTGCCGTGTTTTTTTAGCTCCTGAAAGCATTTTGCCATGAGCATAGAATCCTTGCCGCCCGAAATACATACGGCGATTTTATCTCCGTCCTTTATCAGTGCGTATTCGTTGATTGCCGAGATAAATTTTTTCCAAACGGACGCCCGATAGGTCGTTATAATACTTCTCTCAATATCCTTGTATCTCTCCATATTTCCGCTCCGTTTTACATTTTTTGAATATCACCGTTTGTTTTTAGCAGTGCGCGGCATTCTTCAAATGCGGCGGCAAATTCTTCCGCTTCGTTGATTGTCGTGAGATGCGAAAGGCTTATTCTGATTGACGACAAGGCTTTCTTTTTGTCGCCCGTCACCGCATAAACGGCTTTTGACGGCGTGTTTGGGGTCGAGCAGGCGGATTTGACCGATACGCATATTCCAAGCTCCCCTAATTTATCTCTCATAGCCGTGCCTTTTATGCCTTCCGCGCCTACATTGAGAATGTACGGCGACGCGCCGGACGGACTGTTGATAAATACTCCTGGCATAGCGGACAATCTTTCTCTCAAAAGCTTATTCAGACCGCCTACATACGGCAACCGCGCTTCCGCGTTTGCGTACATTATTTCCGCCGCCTTATACAAGGACGCCGTAAGGGCGGTTGACGGCGTGCCGCTGCGGTATACCGACAGGCTGTTGCCGCCGTGAATTAAAGGCGTCAAAACTGTCCCCTTATGGCGTATCAAACACGCCGCGCCGTTTATTCCGTATATCTTATGCCCTGCAAAGGACATACAAGCGACGCCGCTTAGCGTGACCGGTATTTTGCCTACGGCTTGCGTCGCGTCGGTATGTAAGCGGCAGGACGGATAGGCGGATATTATTGACGCTATTTCTTTTATCGGCTGTATCGCGCCGACCTCGCTGTCCACATATCCGACCGATACCAATACCGTGTCCTTTCTCATCAGCGACTTCAAATGCTCCAAATCGACCGTGCCGTCGCGCTTGATGTCGGCAAGCTCAACTTCGTACCCTTTGCTTTGAAGGTAGGTCAAAGCTCCGCCTACGGACGAATGCTCCAAACAGGTGGAGACGATGTGCCGTCCGTTTTCGCGGTAGGCTTCGGCAATGCCCTTTATCGCGAGATTGTTGGCTTCGCTCGCCGACGAAACGGGAATAAACTCGTATTCGCCCGACTCGACGCCGAATAATTTTTGCAAACCCGATATATATTCGCGGAGCTTATCCCCAGCCGCTTTGCCTGCCGGGTGTGCGGAATTAGGATTGGCAAAATACTCGCCGCGTATACGGTCAAATATCTCCGCGACCTCCGCGTCTACCGGAGTGTCCGCTGCATAATCCAAATAAATCATTTTCACCCCGATTTAAAGAGCCGTATCAAAAACAATGCCCTTTATGCAAACAAAAATACGCCGTCAATAGTTTACATCAATCCGCTTAGGATATCAAACTGTTTTGACGGCGTATTTAATTTTTTTTTTAAAATTTGATATTGTTTTATCTTAAATTGTTTTATTTTTTTTGCGTGCAACCATCATCAATGCGCCTATGACGTTGGCAGAGCCGAAGAGCGACCAGAGCCATATACTCTTAAAGTTGTTCGCCTCTTCAAAGGCTATCTCTATCGTGTGGTTACCGCTTACATTTTCAAAGATGTAATATCCGTCGGCGAGTATTGCGTCCGCTTCTGCTTTGCTTAAAATGCTTATTCGCACGGTTTACGGCAAAAAAGACACTGTTTTAAATTTATCTACTTATGTCCGAATGTTTCTCTTGCAAAAAAAATCCTTTTTGTGTATTATATTAGCATTGCCCGTAAATTTGGCACAAAATATTTGATAAAACGGGTTTTGTACGGAGTGTTTCACAATGGATAAAATCAAAATAGAGAGAGCAAGTTATCCGGAAGAAGTCGGGGTATCTTCTAAGACCTTGTACAGACTCGTAGACGACTTCGAGCAAAGCGGACAGGAATTGCACAGCTTGATAGTTTTAAGGCACGGAAAGGTCGCTTTTGAGCTTTACCGCTCCCCTTACAACCCCGATTCGCCGCACGCGGTAAATTCTTTTAGCAAGAGCGTCACGTCAACCGCCGCAGGCTTTGCTATCGAAGAAGGGCTTTTTGGGTTGGATTCAAAAATCAACGGATTTTTTCCCGAATTTGCAGACCGTAACAAGAGTCCGTATGCCCCTACCCTGACTATACGCCACATTCTCACAATGACCACCGGCAAAAATATCAACGTCGCAAGGGATAAGTCCAAAATCGATTGGACGGAAGATTTCTTTAAAGCACCGTTTAAATATGAGCCTGGAACGCACTTTCACTACACCAACGAAAACGCTTACATTATAAGCGCGCTCATCAAACGCCTGACGGGTCTATCTCTCAGGGAATACCTGCAACCGCGCCTATTCGAGCCGCTCGGAATAGACTTCCCCGTCTGGGAAACCGACCGAAACGGTATCGAAGCCGGAGGCTGGGGGCTGTTTTTGAAGCCGGAAGACGGAGCAAAATTTATTCAATGCTACATAGATAAGGGTCGCTTCAACGGCAAGCAGATAATCCCCGAACGGTGGGTGGAAGAATGCGGCAAGCCGCAGGTAAAAAACGATGAAAATTATAAACGCGATTCAAAAGCCGGTTACGGCTATCAATTTTGGATGTGCAGCGTACCGAATACCTTTGCCGCCCGCGGTATGTTCGGACAGCAGGGCGTTATCTTTAAGGATTATGACGCGGGCGTTTTTTATACAAGCTCGCACCCCGACGAACAGTTGCCGATGGACGTTCTGTTCCGTCATTTTCCGCAGGGCTTTGACGATTCGCCAAAAGACGGGGAGTACAATCAAAAGCTCCGCGACCTATCCGAAACGTTTAGCCTGCCGTCACCGCCTGTATCCGACAGAAGTCCGCTCGAAAAGACTCTCTCCGGAAGCGTTATAGACTTCTCTAAGCAACGCTTTTTGAATCTCACGGGAATGCCGACGAGCTTTTTGCCGCTCATTATCACATATATGTCGCCGAACAAGCACGGCACTATACACGGTCTTTCCTTTGAATTTAAAGAAAGCGAGCTTATCTTAAAATGGTACGAGCATGATATATATAACGAAGTGCCTTTCGGTCTGGACGGCGGCAGGCGTTACGGCAAGATATCTCTTGCGCCCTTTGAATTTACTACGGTTAGTCACGCCGTTTGGGAAACGCCGTCGCGCTTAAAGCTTTTTTGCGTGCTTTTGGAGTCCGCCGGAACAAGAACCTTTGTATTTAAATTTAAAAAACGCGGCATAAGAGTGTATCAGTCGTCTACCCCGTCCGGCAAGGGCATTTGCGATAATATATCGCTTCTCGCCAAGGCATTTGTAGGTAACGACTTTCTCTATCAAGGCGTCAAAATCCTTTTGAAGCTCGCTCCCCCGATATTAGAGCCGTCTATACGCGCATACATAAAGGGTAATAAAAGTATATAAAGGGTAAAAAACAATTTAATTTTTTTCACTTGAAAACAACGGCTTGAATTTAAAACGTAAATGCGGACGGAACGATAACCGCCTGCGGCAAAAAGCTTTGCATTTATGTAAAGCTTTACACGGCGAAATTTTTTCGCCGTGTTTTTTTGTAATTTGCAATTACAAAAAATGCCGCAGGCGGAGAGAACGGAAATAAGGTATAGAACCGCCGAATTTGCAAAGAAAATACCGTGTTAAAGCGGCAGCAGCAACATCAGCGGTATAGTGGCCACAGATAGCATTGTGGAGAAAAGAACGGTTTTTGCGGCAAGCGCGGTGTCGCCGTCAAAGTGTTCGGCAAAGAGCAATAGATTGTTGGCGCAAGGCATCAAAAATATGATATATAGCGTCTGTGCAAGTATGACGTCGAGATTGACAAGGCGCAAAAACACATAGAGCAACGCCGGTATCAAGACGAGCTTGACCGCGCTTATAACGTACACCGATACGTCGTTTAGCAGCTGTTTGAGCTTGATGTCCGCAAAGCGTATGCCGAGTATCGTCATCGAGAGCGGCGTCACCATGTCGCCCAAATATTTTATGCCCGTCACTACCCTGCTGTCTAAGGCGACGTTCAAAAAGAAGAGCGGCAGCGCTATAAAGACCGCGATTGTCGGCGGATTGAGCAAGGCTTTTTTGACCGTCACATATTCTTTTTTGCCGCTCATCATATATGCGCCGAGCGTCCAGCTGAGCATATTGAAAGCCACCGTCAAGACGGTAAGATAAATAATGGCTTCGGGGTTATTAGGCAGCAATACGCTTATGACGGGGATTCCCATAAACGCCACGTTGCCGAATGCCGCCGCAAAGGATATTATGCGTTCCCGCCCGTCCTTAAACACCTTTCCGGCGATGAGCATAGCTATTATGCCGACAACGGTTATTCCGACAAAGCCTATCAAAAAAGCGTAAAGCATATTGAGCAGCATATCGCCGCTGTATGCGGTGCGCTGAAAGGACGCGATGACTATCATCGGCTGGCAAATGTAAAAGATAATATTGACGAGATATTTAGTGGCGTTTTCGTCCAGCTTTTTGGTTTTTTTTAAAATGAAGCCCGGCACGGCGAGAGCCATCAAAACAAGCACGTTTATAAGCGTATTAGAAAAATTCATTATATCCCCTTTGTAAACTTGTCCAAAAGCGCGATATCCGTTTCGGCTTGAAGAGCCTTTTTGACGCATAGATACATTAGAACGGTATCGTATCTCGCATCGTGGGCAGCCGCCGTCGGTTCGAGAAATATATCGGCTGTAAGGCTTGCTATCTCGCCGCCGTCTATTTTTAAAAACTCGCCCACCTCCGATAATTTAGGATATTTGTAGGCGTTGCGTCCCGTACCGCCGAGCTTGCAGCGCGATATAAAATGCTTCATTGTGCAGAAGCTCTGTTTGTAACGGAAAGGCGTTTCTATTCTCTCAAATTCTCTCGCGATAAATTTGTAATCAAATCTAAAATTGTGCGCCGTAATGATATCCGCGCTTGCAAAATCGGTATGTATCTCTTCGGCGTCGTCTTTAAACCTGCGGCCGCCCGACAGCTCGGCTAATCTCTCTATACTTAGCTTGTGTACTCTGTATGAGCCGGGGTCTACGGCGTCTACCGTAAAAAAAAAGTTTTTGGCGTGAACGGCGCTGCCTTCGTCTATGATGTAGGCAAGCTGGCATATCTGCCCCGGAATAAGCGACGTCGTTTCGGTATCAAAATATAAGTATGACATATAAATCCTTTATGGCAGCTCCGCACGGTGTTGCTCTAATTGTATTGGCTGTGATAGATTTCACTGTAAAATCCGTTTAAATCGAGCAGATCGCCGTGAGTGCCTTTTTCGACGACGTTGCCGTCTTTCATGACGAGTATCAGGTCGGCGTTGATAATCGTAGACAATCTGTGCGCGACGACAAAGGACGTTCTGCCCTTCATCATGACGTCGAAGGCGTCCTTTATTTTTGTTTCTATATAGGTGTCTATACTGCTCGTCGCTTCGTCGAGTATCAATAGCGGCGGCAGGCTGAGCATTATTCTCGCTATAAATATCAGCTGCTTCTGCCCCTTAGATATATTCATAAGTCCGTCGGCTATGACGGTATCGAAGCCTTCGGGAAGATTGACGATAAAATCATAACAATTAGCTCTCTTTGCCGCCGTTACTATCTCGTCCTCGCTCGCGCCGGTTTTGCCGTAGGCGATATTTTCTCTTATCGTGCCTGTGTAGAGATAAGCGTCCTGCAATACCATGCCGAAAGCGCGCCTTAGCGAAGCTCTCGTAATGTCCCTTATATCGTAGCCGTCCAAATATATAGCTCCGCCGTCCACGTCATAGAAGCGCATCAGAAGGTTTACAAGGGTGGTCTTGCCGCTGCCCGTCGGACCGACAATGGCTACCTTTTGCCCCTTAGCGACGCGCAAGGAAAAGTTTTCTATCAGCGGCTTATCAGCCGAATAAGAAAAGCTTACGTTGTCAAAGACTATATCGCCGCCGAAGGTATTGAGTACGGCGGCGTCGGGCTTGTCATCTCTCTCGCCCGGCTCGTCAAGCACGGCAAAAATTCTTTCGGCGGCGGCGATAGCCGATTGAAGCTGCGTGATGACCGACGTGATGTCCATAAACGGTCGGGCGTATTGATTTGAATACATCAGGTACGCCGTTATGACGTTGACGGGAACGCCTGCCAATACCGATACCGTGCCGACCAAAACGTATGTGAAGATACTTATATATCTGACGATAGGATTGACCATAGACGACAAAAACTGCGACTGCATTCCCGACTTGTACAGCTCGGAATTAATCGTTCCGAACCGCTCCTCAGCCGTTTGCTCGTACATATACGCTTTGACGGTTTTTTGAGCGGATATCATCTCGTTTGCGACGGCGTTTAATGTACCGAGATTTTTTTGATTGCGTCCGAAATATTTTTTGCCGCGCTTAGAAAGCGTGTAGGCTACGGCGAGAGCCGCCGGAGTCAGGCAAATGACGAGTAAGGCTATCCTGTAATCGAGTATAAACATAAAGACGAGAGTGACCGCGATAGTGGAAGCCCCCATAAAAAGCAGCGTGATATTGCTTATCAAGCCTTCGCCGACCGTCTCGACGTCGTTTATGATATTGCTGATAAGCACGCCCGTTTTATTCCGGTCGATATACTTGACGGGCATTTTTGTCAATTTGCAAAAAAGCTCGTTCCTGATATTTTTTACCGTGTTTTGCGTCAGTATATTTGTCGAGAGAGCGTAGGCATAGTTAAACGCCGCCGCCAAAAAATATGCAAGCAGCAGCTTCCCGATAAAGCCGTATAAATCGCTGATTTCAAATCCGCCCTTGCCCGTCATGACCGACACCGCATCCGATACTATCAACGGTCCTAAAACCGAAAACATTACCGATATAAGCGAAAAGATAACGGCTGCAAAAAAAAGCGTCTTATATTTGTACGAATAAGACAAAAGCCTGATAAAAATCCTTATAGACGAATTCTTTTTTGAAGCAGGTTCTTTTTTCATATTTTTGACCTTTAAATAAGTAACTTAGATATTTTGCGATTCGTGTATATTGCGGTATTGACCGCAGGAGAGAAGCAGCTCTTCGTGCGAACCTATGCCGACGGCTCTGCCCTTGTCCATGACGAGAATTTTGTCCGCGCTTTTGACCGACGAGGTGCGTTGGGAGATAATGATTTTTGTCGTGGCTTCGAGAGCTTTTAAAGCGGTTCGGAGCTTGGATTCGGTCAGATAATCGAGCGCGCTCGACGAATCGTCGAGAATGAGCAAATCGGCATTGCGCGCTATCCCCCTTGCGATCGATATCCGCTGCTTCTGTCCGCCGGATAGATTTCTTCCGTTTTGCTCCGCAATGCTGTAATACCCTTCCGGCATTTTTATGATAAATTCATGCGCCTGAGCGATTTTTGCCGCCGTTACTATACCGTCTTCGGACAGGTCTGCACTCGCAAACCGTATGTTGTCTATGATTGTTCCCGACAAGACGACGGCTTCTTGCGCGACGATGACGACTTCCTTTCTCAGCCGCCCCGCCGGATAATCCTTGACGTCTATTCCTTTAAATAAAATGCCGCCGCTCTTGACGTCGTAAAATCTCGGAATGAGATTGATGAGCGTGGTTTTGCCCGAACCCGTACCGCCTATTATACCGAGCGTCTGACCTTTTTTTAATTCAAACGACACGTCGCTTAGGATAAAGCCGTTTTCTTCATAGCCGAAGCTGACATTTTTAAATTCCAAAATGTTTTCGGCATTTTCGTTCGGAGCAACGGCTCCGATTTCCGCGCCGTAAGTATTCAAAGCCGACTTCTCTGTGAACACTTCCTTTATTCTCTTATTGCTCGCGCTGGCTTTGACAAAGTTTAAGGTTAGGTTTGTAATCATATTGAGCGCGGTCACTATCTGAACCATGTACGATATAAATGCCGAAATATTCGCGACGTCAAACCTGTCGGCTTTGACCGCTCTGCCGACAAAATACAAAATCGCAATGACTCCGCAATTGATAATAAAGGTATTGAGCGGTCCTAACCCTGCCGACATTTTTCCGGCTTCGACGGACATATCCGCATAGCGTCCCGTGTATTTGTTAAATTCGGAAACCTCTTGTTCTTGCTTGTTAAAGGCTCTGACTACCCTTATGCCGTCGAGATTTTCCTTTGTTTCAAGCGTAATACCGTCGAGTGTCTTTTGAATAGACGTATATTTTGGCATAAGCCTTCGCGTGATAATGTAAAACGACGCTATCAAAAAAGGCAGACAAGCGACGATGATAAGCGCAATTCCGGGGTCTATCAGCATGGCAAAAACAATGCTGCCCACGACCAAAAACGGCGCTCTGATAGCTATTCTGACAAATATCAGGACGGCACTTTGGACGGCATTGACGTCGGCGGTCAGACGGTTGATGAGAGATGAAGTACCGAGCTTGTCGATGTCGTAATATTCGAGAGAGTTTATCTTTTTGTACATATCCTCTCTCATCTTGCGGCTGACCGACGTCGCCGCCTTTGCCGAATAATACTGTCCGAGCGTAGCCAATACCGAGCCTGATACGATAATCGCAAGCATTACCGCGCCCGCCTTTAACGTATATGACGTATCGTTGTGTTCGAGAGCGAGTGCCATTATAAACGGAATCAACAGCTCTACGCCCGCTTCTATCATCTTAAAAAACGAGCCTAAAATAAAATGTTTTTTATATAGCTTTACATAATAAAAAAATGAATACAATGCCGCGCCCCTGTCCGCGTATGATTTACGCTTTTCGTGATTATTATACTATATATAAAAAAAAATGTAAAATAATAAGCGGCATTTATAACCGCATATATTTATTCTTTTATATATTAAGATAGAAAAACCGCACAAGGCAAAACACATAACACGGCGGTAGATTTCTTGTAAAATCTACGCCGTTCCGATATACTTGTACTTGGGCGGTGCTGCCTTAGGTTTTGTTGACGTAATTTATTTTTTACTGAAATAATCCTCGATGTCGCCTATCGTTTTGATTTTTTCAAGCTCGCTGTCTTTGATTTGTATTCCGTATTTGTCTTCTAATTTCATCAAAAAATCCACAAGGTCCAAAGAATCCGCACCTATATCGCTCAATATATTTGTTTCTCTCGTGAGCTTTGTTTTGTCGATTTTAAATTGTTTAGCTATCATTTCTTTGATTTCTTCAAACATTTTTTGTCTCCTGGCGGATATTAGCATATAATTATTTAAGCACGCCGAACCGCGATTTTATCATGCTCCGCATTGATAGTATTATCATACCATAAAAAAAAATAAATTTCAAGATTTTTACGGAAATAAAATGTAAACGTCAACTTTTGCAAAATTTTCGCCCGATGAGCGCGTTTTGAGAAAATTATTGCAAAAAAAATTCAAAAACACGTTTCTGCGGCATTCATTAGTCAAAACGCCGCTTGACACGCCCACGATTTAAGGTTATAATATAAAGCAAGAATAAATATCTTAGGAGAATATTTTCATGTCCAGCGAAAATCCGAAAGACACCTCGCCGCAAGCGAATTTGAATATAGACGAAGCGTCCGCAGCGGTCGCTCCCTGTACAAGTGCAAAAGACATAGTAGCACAATTGACGACGGAAGAAAAAGCCTCTCTCGCCTCCGGAAAAAGCTTCTGGGAAACAAGAGCGATAGAGCGTTTAAATATACCGTCGGTTGTCATGACCGACGGACCGCACGGAATCCGCAAGGTCGACGAAACCCGCAAAAACAACGTCATGCAGATAAGCCATAAGGCGACCTGCTTCCCGACCGCCGTCACCGTCGCCGCCACATGGAACAGAGAGCTTGCCTATGAGATGGGCGCGGCTATCGCCGAAGAGGCTAAGACTCTCGGCGTATCCACCGTACTCGGTCCGGGCATCAACATCAAACGCTCACCGCTTTGCGGCAGAAATTTTGAATACTATTCCGAAGACCCCCACGCCGCCGGCGAAATGGGTGCGGCTTTTGTCAACGGCGTTCAAAGCCGCGGTATAGGAACGTCCTTAAAGCATTACTTCGCCAACAATCAAGAACATCTCAGACTGACTGTCAGCGTCGAGTCCGACGAGCGTACGATACGCGAAATATATCTCTCCGCCTTTGAAACGGTTGTCAAAAAAGCCAACCCTGAGACAATCATGTGTTCTTACAACAGGGTCAACGGTCTGCATCTCTCCGACAACAAAAAATATCTCTCCGACGTACTGCGCGGCGAATGGGGATATCAAGGCATAGTCGTGAGCGATTGGGGGGCGGTCAACGACAGAGTAAAAGGTATAGAGGCAGGCTTAGACCTGCAAATGCCCCACTCCGCCGTCGACGACAAGCTCGTGGAAGATGCGGTCAAGACGGGAGATTTGGACGAAGCCCTGCTCGACGTCACGACCGAAAGAATGGTCAAATTTGCTTTTGACCGTGCAAAGAACGTCTATACCGATTACAAAGCCGATATACAAGCCAACCGCGCTCTTGCGCGCAAAATCGCCGCAGACGGCGCGGTTCTCTTAAAAAACGAAGACGGAATACTTCCTTTGGCAAAGGACTTGAACGACTGCCTTATCGTCGGCACTCTCGCAAAAAAGATAAGATATCAAGGCGCGGGCAGCTCCAAAATCAATGCCTTCAATGCCGTGAGCTTTATCGATTATCTCAATAATGCCGGAATAAAACACAATTATCTCGAAGGCTACAAGATAAAAAAAGACTGCTACGACAAAAAGCTTTTGCTCGAAGCGCGCGAAGCCGCCAAAAAAGCCGGAACGGTTATAATCTTTGCCGGACTGACCGACGAATTTGAAGGCGAAGGCTACGATAGAAAGCATCTCAATATTCCGCACGGACAGACAAATCTCATAAACGAAATATCCGCCGTCAACAAAAACGTTATCGTCGTACTTCTCGGCGGTTCTCCCGTCAAAATGCCGTTTATCGCCAACGTCAAAGCCGTACTCAATCTCTATCTCGGCGGCGAAGCCGGCGGCGAAGCGGCGGCGGACGTCCTGTTCGGCGACGTCAATCCGAGCGGCAAGCTTTCCGAAACCTATCCCCTTTCTCTCGACGACGTATTGGCAAACAAATATTTTCCTATGGGACCGCGCACCGTCGAATACAGAGAAAACATCTTTGTCGGGTACAGATATTTTGACACGGCAAAAAAAGCCGTTCTCTTTCCTTTCGGCTACGGCTTGTCCTACACCGATTTTACATACGGCAATCTAAAAGTCAGCCGCGAACAAATCAACGAAGACGACACGCTCAAAGTGAGCTTTGACATAACAAATACGGGAAAGGTCTACGGCGGCGAGGTCGCTCAGCTTTATATAAAAGACGTCGAATCGACGGTCTTTCGTCCCGAAAAGGAATTGAAAGCCTTTGACAAAGTTTACCTAAACCCTGACGAAACAAAAACCGTCGAATGCGTTCTCGACAGCAGGGCTTTTGCTTATTACAACGTAAACATCTCCGATTGGGCGGTAGAGAGCGGCGACTTTGAAATACTCGTCGGCGCAAGCAGCCGCGATATCCGTCTAAAAAGTAAGGTGCATTTTGTATCTAAGTATACCAATATAAAACACCCCGATTACCGAAAATCCGCTCCGTCTTATTACAAAATCGGCTCTGTCTTAGCCATACCTGACAGCGACTTCGAGAAGCTTACCGGAAGAAAAATCGACCCTAATCTCCCGTTCAAAAAAGGAGAATTTGACAAAAACTCCACATTGAGCGACATCAAGGTAACTCTCTTAGGCAATTTTTTGTATCACGCAACCATACTCGGCGCAAAAATAGTATCGATAAAATCCGAAAACAAGGATATGATTATCAAAACCGCTCCGAGTATGCCTATCAGAAGTGCGGGAATGCTCTCACCCGGCATCACAAAATTTCTCATAAAAACAATTAACGGAACAAAAAAAGCACCAAAATGATTTTTTGTGGAAAAACCCAAAAGATAAGATAAAATAAAAATAAGCGTTAGCGATTTACTGCAAGCAGTACAAGGCTGACGCTTTTTTTGTTTTTTAATAAACTATTAAAAACAAATTTACTCTTTGGATTTCAGTTTCATTTCGACAAAGGCCCTTGCCAGGTTGGCTTTGCTGAGCATATAGTCACGGTAGCTTATTTTGTGGCGCATATTTTCTTCTTCTCTTTCGATTTCCTTTTGAACCTTGACCAATTCGATTTCGTCGGGCCATTCTACGGTATCGCAGAGAACTGTCACTTCGCCGGGCTTGACGACGACAAAGCCGGAGCTTGCGGCGGCGTTTTTCCATTCGCCGTCCGGGTTTAAAAATCTCATTATACCGGCTTTTAGTCCGACGACCATAGGCATAGTGTTTTTGAGTATCCCGACTGAGCCGTCGATAGATTCGACGACCATTTCTTCTATCATTCCCTTATAAAAAACTCTTTCGGGGGTGATGATTTCCACATAATAAGCAGGATACATTTCTATTGCTCCGATTAATTATTGCTTACTTTATTGAAGGCTTCGCTAAATTCGCCGATAAAATAAAACGCGCTTTCCGGCAGATTGTCGGCTTCGCCGTTTAATATCGCTTCGCAGCCTTCGACGGTTTTTGCCAAAGGCACATATTTGCCTTCGTTGCCGGTATAGATGCTTGCGACAAAGAACGGCTGGCTAAAAAATCTCTGTAATTTTCTCGCACGGAACACGGTCTTTTTGTCTTCCTCGCCCAATTCGTCCATGCCGAGAATGGCGATAATATCCTGTAAATCCTTATATCTTTGGAGCGTTTCGACGACTCTTCTCGCGACTGCATAATGCCGTTCTCCGACGATACGCGGGTCAAGTATTCGTGATGTGGATGCGAGCGGGTCTACCGCCGGATAAATCCCTTGCTCTACGACCTTCCTCGACAGAACTGTGGTGGCGTCGAGATGTGTAAAAATCGTCGCCGGAGCAGGGTCGGTCAAGTCGTCCGCCGGAACATATATGGCTTGTATAGACGTTATAGAACCGTTTTTGTTTGTCGTTATGCGCTCTTCGAGTTCGCCCAATTCGTTGGCGAGCGTCGGCTGGTAACCGACCGCGCCCGGCATTCTGCCGAGCAGCGCGGAGACCTCCGAGCCTGCCTGTACATACCTGTATATATTGTCGATAAACAACAGGACGTCTTGTTTTTTGACGTCGCGAAAATATTCCGCGACGGTAAGCCCCGTATACGCCACTCTCATTCTTGCTCCGGGCGGTTCGTTCATCTGTCCGAAGATGAGCGAGGTGTTTTTTATTACTCCCGATTCGCTCATTTCTTGTATCATGTCATAGCCTTCGCGGCTTCTCTCGCCCACTCCGGTAAATATCGAATAACCGCCGTGTTCGGCACTGATATTCCTTATAAGCTCCAAAATCAAAACGGTTTTGCCGACGCCCGCGCCGCCAAAGAGTCCGATTTTTCCGCCCTTAGGAAAAGGTATGAGCAAATCGATGATTTTGATACCCGTCTCGAATACTTCGGTCGTGCTTATCTGGTCGTCAAAGGCAGGGGGATTTCGGTGAATAGACCAGCGCAAATCCGTGTCTATCGCGCCCTTGTTGTCTATCGGTTCGCCGAGAATATTTAGTACCCTACCCAACGTCGCCTCTCCGACCGGAACGGTTATAGGCTGACCGGAAGCAAAGACGTCCGCGCCCTTCATCATACCCTCGTTAGCTCCGAGCGCGATAGCTCTGACGACCCCGTTGCCCCTGAGCAAAAGCACTTCGAGCGCGACAAAGCCGTCGCCGAGTCTTGCGTCGAGTCTTTCGTACACAAACGGCGTGTAGTCGGTAAATCTTACGTCTACGACCGGTCCGATGACTTGTATAATACTTCCCTTTTCTTTTTTTTCTATCATGAAATTTTCCCTTTCATTATAATGACACGACACCTTTTAAGGTATCGTCGGCGGCTCATTGCAAGCCGTTGTTGTTTACTATTTCCAAGATACTTGTCGTAATATTTTCCTGTCTTGCCCTGTTGTATTTTATCTTTAAATCGTCGACCATTTCTTTGGCGTTCGCGGTCGCTTGCTGCATGGTCGTCATTCTCTTAAAATGCTCCGCCGCAACGGACTGAATGAGCGTGCTGTACAGAACGCCCGTAAGATATTCCGTAATCAATACGTCCAAAACGCTCTGCTCGTCCGGCTCAAAAAAGAAGCCGCCCTTAAAAATGCCGTCCTTGCCGTTGTCCGTTTCGCCGCCGCTTATGACGTCCTTGCGGAGCGGCAAAAGCTGCATGATATTCGGATATTGCTTGACGACCGAGGTTTTTTCGGTATAGACGACAAAAATCTTATCGAAGAGATTTTTGTCGTACAGCTCCAAAATATCGTAGGTTATTTTTGCGGCGTCGGACATGGTGGGGTTTTGGGTGGTATGGAGAAATTCTATATCGATATTTATGCCCTTAGAGACAAAAAAATCTCTCGCCATAATACCGATAGTAAAGACATAGGTTTCTTTGAGCTTGCCCATATGCGAATATGCGAGATTGAGAACCTGACTGTTAAAATCCCCCGCCATGCCCTTGTCGGAGGCTATGACGATAAACGCCGTCCTTTCGCCCGCGCGTTTGTCGATATAGCGGTGAGAGAGATTGCTCTGCGTCAAGATACTCGAAATGGTATCCTTGACCTTTTTAAAATACGCCTGATTGTTTTCGTATTTTACAAGAGCCTTGTTCATTTTTGCGACCGAAATCAACTGCATGGCTTTTGTGATTTTTGCAGTATCCTCGATGCTTTTTATACGGTTTTTGATATCTACAATGTTTAGCATATTATTTTGAATTTCCGCTTTTAAAATACGTCAAATACTGCTGCGACGCTTCGTCTATCTTGTCGGTGACGTCCTTTGTAAGTCTGTTGGTTTCTTTTAGCCTTGCGACCGCTTCGGGGAATAAGGTTTCGGTGTATTTGTACATACCGTCGAGAAATTTCGGGGCTTTGTCCGGCTCGATGGTTTTGAGATGTCCGCTGATGACGGCGTAGAGATAGATGATTTGCTTATCCATGCTCATGTGAACATATTGCTGTTGCTTCAAGGCTTCGGTCGTTCGCTTGCCGTGTTCGAGAACCTCTCTCGTCGTCTGGTCGAGGTCGGAGCCGAATTGAGAAAAGACTTCTAATTCTCTGTAATGCGCAAGGTCTAATCTGAGCTTGCCGCTGACCTGACGCATGGCCTTGACCTGCGCCGAGCCGCCGACACGTGAAACGGAAAGTCCGACGTTGACCGCCGGTCTTATACCCGAATTGAAGAGCTGTGATTCGAGAAATATCTGTCCGTCCGTTATAGAGATGACGTTTGTCGGAATGTAAGCCGATATGTCGCCGGCAAGCGTTTCGATGATAGGCAACGCCGTCATAGAGCCGCCGCCGTTTTCGAGAGAGAGCTTTGCCGCACGCTCCAAAAGTCTGGAATGGAGATAAAATATATCGCCGGGATAGGCTTCTCTTCCCGACGGACGTTTGAGCAGGAGCGACAGTGTTCTGTACGCTACCGCGTGCTTGCTCAGGTCGTCGTATACTATCAGAACGTCCTTACCGCCGTACATAAATTCTTCCGCCATAGCACAGCCTGCAAAAGGCGCGATGTATTGGAGCGGAGCGGTGTCGTTGGAATTTGCACTGACGACTATCGTATAAGAAAGAGCGTCGTAATCCTCCAAATCCTTTACGATTTTTGCGACGCCGGAAGCTTTTTGACCTATCGCGACATATACGCAATAGACGTTTTTGCCTTTTTGGTTCAATATGATGTCGAGAGCGATAGCCGTCTTGCCGGTCTGTCTGTCGCCTATCAGCAGCTCTCTTTGTCCTTTACCTATCGGAATCATAGAATCGAGAGCGAGTATCCCCGTTTCCAAAGGCTCGTCCACCGTTCCCCTGTCTACTATTTGCGGAGCCGGAAATTCGATACGGCGTCTTTTTGAAGTATAGATATCGCCCCTGCCGTCTATCGGTATACCGAGAGGGTTTACCACTCTGCCGAGCAAGGCGTCGCCCACCGGCACTTCGACGACCTTTCCCGTCGAATATATTATATCGTCGAGATTGACCTCGTCTTGATTGCAGAGCAGCACCGCGCCGACGTATTCTTCTTCGAGATTCAAAGCGATGGCGTATTTGTCGCCTTCTACTCTCAGCAGCTCGCCGTACTTACAGCTATTAAGCCCCGAGATTTTGATAACGCCGTCGGACGAAGAAACGATTTTGCCGCCGTGAATGACGTCGTAATCGCGTACATATTCTTTGATTTTATCTTTAAACGCCGCAATGCTTCCGTTGCTTGCCGCATCGCTTTTGAGCGTTCCCGTCACGGGGTCGAGCTTTTCGGCGGCATAGCTTTTGAGTATGCTCTTCAACGCACCCAAATCATCCTTGCCGTCAAAAAAGTTTTTTGCGCCTAAGGCTTCCATGTCGTTCTCGCCGAAGCCTTTGAGCGAATCCTTTATCTTTGACAATGCCGAAAAATAAGTCGCGTCAAAGACCTGTTCTCCGTCGATTATCATAAAACCGCCTATTACGTTTTTGTCCGTGACAAAGGAATATGCGGTGTTTGTCCCATATCTATCCTTTAAAGCGTCTATAATTCCGCGTTGTTTAGCGTCATCGAGCGGAGCCGCCGATTTTACCGTTATAATTCTCGCCATATCAGATTATTTCACCCATTCGTTGAGACTGTCCTCGATTACCTTTTCGGTATCCGCGCTTTTGACTTCTCTCATAAGAATTTTTCCCGCGATATCGACAGCGATATCGGCGACCTCGTTTTTAAATTCGGCTTTCATCTTTGCTTTTTCAAATTGCATATCCTTGTTAGCTTTTTCCACAATGGTTTTGGCATTGTTTTTTGCTTCTTCGATAATGACCTTTGCCTGCAATTCCGCCGCGACGGCAGCTTCTTCGTTGATTCTGGCTATTTGGTTATTGGCTTTGTCCAGAAGCACCGAATATTCGGCTTTCATTTCTTCGACGTCTTTTTTTTCTGCGGAAATGCTGTCCTGCGCCGTTTGATACTCGTCGGAACGTCTTTTCATAAATTGTTTAATTCTCTTAAACAACAAAAAATAGACGACTGTGACGAGTACGGCAAGACTTGCAAAATGCAATAAAATATTTTTTAGACTTATATTGAGCGCATCCATTGCGGAAATTATATTACCCATTTTTCACCTTACATGATACCGTAAATTTTATCCTTACGTTTTTTTGCGAATTTCCGAGTTACAGAACGAACAAAATCAAAATGACGACAAAAATCGCATAAATAGCGATAGTTTCGGCAAAGATGATACCAAAGAGCAAGGTGTTTCTTATCTTGCCTTCGGCGTCGGGCTGACGCGAAATAGCTTCTACGGCCTTGCCCGTAGCAATACCGATACCAAGACCCGCGCCGAGCGCGCCGAGTATAGCAAGACCCGCGCCGACCGCGAGAAGTCCCGTGCCTACGTCCGTCTCCGCCAATATGCTTAGATAGCTTAACGCCGCCAATAGTGAATTTAACATTGTTCAGAATCCTCCGATTTTTTTTAGTTACCGACCGTGCCGTATATGATTTGTATTATTATTATTCTACCGCTTCCCCCGTAAACAACGATACGAGCAAGGCAAAGACGTAGGACTGTATCACCGCGTGAAAGACCGTAAACATCAGGCTAAAAAAGCCAGGCAGGACGGCGGCTAACGGAAGCCACAGTCCTTCCAAAAAGACGTAAATTATCTCCATAATGAGCATTCCGCTCAATATACTGCCGTAAAGTCTTAGCGACATCGAGAACGGCAATATCAAATCGCTCAGCGTCTTAAAAAAGCCGACGATAGGACCTAACGGTCCTTTCATGCTTCTAAATTGGGCATTCAATCTGCCGCCCAAGCCCTTTTCCTTTAAGCCGAGTATCTGTATGATACAAAATCCGACCAAACCTACGGCAAGCCCGGCATTCAAGTCGGAAAAAACGGGTCTTAAACCGAACATCTCGATAAGTGTCCCAAAGAAAATGAAAATAGCCACACCGAAGATGAGCGGCGCGACATACTTTGACGAATGCGCAGCACCCTTTGCTATGTTTTCAAAAAAACCAACGGTTTTTTCGAGAACAAGCTGGACTCCTTTCGGTACGGCTTTGTACTCCCTTAAAAAAACAAACCGGATAATCAGCGTCAGAATGATTACGGTTACGGTAACGATAAATGAACTTATGACTCCGGCACCGACCTTAAAACCGAAAATATCCACCTCGACATTTTCGAGAGCCTTACCGAGCGCTTCCGAAATACCGTTCTCCGAAGCAAGCAATAAATTACTGTCCATCTTTTAAACTCCGCTTACCGAATATGCGGATAATTCCGTATATTCAAGCTCACTCTTCTGATTGATTAAATAATAAAGCCGATAAGCTTCATTATTATTTTGTAAAAACATTAGTATTTTACTCCCATTTTTCAAAAAAAGCAACTATTTTTTATATGCAATTTTAAATGCCGTTCGCTCTAACGCTTTCTTTTGCCTTCTTTGCCGTTTTATCGGCAATTTAAAACGGATTAAAAAAGACCGAAGAGCGGACACATATCACACACCCCTGTCGGGGCGCGTAATTTATGTCCGAAATTCGGTCAAATTTTGATTAAAGGTCTATTGCAAAGT
>JAITOU010000007.1 GCA_031289755.1 Clostridiales bacterium | reverse complement strand
AAGCATCTCTTTAAAAACGGCGAAAAACTGCGGCGCATTCTCTTATTTTCACCGCTGCCTATCGGCTTGTGTGCTATTGCGATGTTTATGGATTTCGGCATAGGCAAAACCGGTATGCTCGTGCTGATTGTCATAGTTTACTTTCTTTATGACCTTATGTATTCCTTTCAGGATATTGCACAGTGGGGAATGACGTCGGTCATGGCTACGTCGTCAAAAGAACGGTCGCGTGTAGCTCAAACCGCCCGTGTAGCCGCCATGATAGGCAGTTGGCTGCCGGGACTCATAACCGTCATCTTAGGCAATGCCGGCAAGCTCGGCACAACCGAAAAAACTATCTTTTTGCTTTTGGGTATAGTCTTCGGGTTCGGCGGAATGGCTGTGGCTACATTTTGTTACTCCGCAAAGGAGCGTGCGCCCGTCAAAAAGGTCGAAGGCAATCCGCTGTCCGCTTTAAAATTGGTGCTTCAAAACAAGCTTGTAATGCTCATCGTCATCAGTCAGATTTTAGGCTCGGTTACGCTCAATCTCGAAGCTATATTTTTCTTTAAATATTTGGTACGCTTTCAAATCTTCGGCTTCGTGATAGACGGCATGACTTCGAGCTTTATTTTTGGATTGGTTTGCGGCATTCCCGGCGCGATAGCCATAATGTTTACGGTGTGGTTTTCAAAGAAGCTCGGCGGCATGAAAAATATCCTTATACTCTCAGTCGCCGCCAATATCGTTTGCCGTTTGCTTGCGTATTTTGTCGGATTTAGCGGCGTGAGTATCATTATCGTCATTGTCTTGCTTGCCGTCGCAAATATACCGAATAACATGGTAGGTACGGCGATGACCGCGCTTTGGGGCGACAGCTTAGATTATATGGAATGGAAAACGGGACAGCGCAATGAAGCTTCGGTTTTTGCCATGCAAAATCTCATATCCAAGCTGACGCGCGCCTTGCAGATTTTCTTTGCCGGAGTGACGCTTACATTGCTGCACTATGATGCCGAAAAGTTCGACGCCGGACAAATATCTCCGATATTTGTCAAATACGCATGGCCGGTCTTTATTCTCGCATCGGCGGTCGGGTCGCTCTTCGCCATTGTTCCGTTGCTCTTTATCAAATACAACAAAAAACAACAGGAGCTTATCGAATCGGAGTTAGTCGTCCGCCGCGCAATCGCTGCAGCGGCTCTCATAGAGCCGCTGCCGGACATTTCCGACGCCTTGACCGATGAGCAGTCCGCCGAATCCGTGCCGGAGTGAGATAGGTTACCGCACTTTAAGCTAATCGGCGGCGATAAACCGCCGTTTGTTTTTTTTGACTTAGCAAAACACCGTGCAGACTAAGAATCCTTATTTGCACGGTGTCTCTCTTTGCCTTTTGAGCGGCTATTATAGATAATGCGAAAGATTGACTTTTTAAAAGGAACTGATTATAATAGTATGTATTAAGGAAGATTTGGCGGCTATGCGGACAACGGCAATACCGCAACGCAAACAAATAAAGGGAGCTAATTATGATTTTGATAATCAAAAACGACAAAAAAGACGAGGTCGGCAAGCTGATAAATTGGATAAAGGGGCGCGGTCTTGACGTGCATATGAGCGAAGGCGAAAATACTACGATAGTCGGGCTTATAGGCGATACGTCTAAGCTCGATATCGACCTTATATCGTCGCTCGATATCGTCGAAGCGGTCAAGCGTATTCAAGAGCCTTACAAAAAAGCCAACCGAAAATTTCATCCTGCCGATACCGTCATAGACGCGGGCGGCGTCAAGATAGGCGGAAACAACTTTATACTCATTGCCGGACCTTGCTCGGTCGAATCGGAAGAGCAGATAATCGAAATTGCCGAAGCCGTCAAAAAATCCGGCGCACATCTCTTGCGCGGCGGCGCGTTTAAGCCGAGAACATCTCCGTATGCCTTTCAGGGCATGGGTGCGGAAGGCTTAGAGCTGTTAAAAAAAGCCAAAAAGGCTACGGGGCTTGGCATAGTGACGGAGATAATGAATATCAATTATTTGAGCTTGTTTCAAGACGTAGATATCATACAGATAGGCGCGAGAAATATGCAAAATTTTGACCTGTTAAAGGAGCTTGGGCAGTCGGATAAGCCTGTGCTTTTGAAGCGCGGTCTTGCCAACACTATCGAAGAATGGCTGATGAGCGCGGAATATATAATGTCGAAAGGCAATGAAAAAGTCATACTTTGCGAGCGCGGCATAAGGACCTTCGAGCATTTTACGCGCAATACTCTCGATTTGTCCGCGATACCTATCGTCAAGGAGCTTACGCACCTGCCCGTGATAGTCGACCCGAGCCATGCGTCGGGGCTTTCGCGGCTTGTGCCGCCTATGAGCTTGGCGGCGGCGGCGGCAGGGAGCGACGGACTGATAATCGAAGTGCATAACGACCCTACAAAAGCCTTATGCGACGGCGCACAGAGTATAAAGCCGGATATTTTTGACGCGATAGTCAAAAAGGTTTCGGTTATTTTACCGTTGGTCGGCAAGGCTTTTTCAAAATAATACCGAATGAATGAAGAGGTCAAGACAAAATCATAATAATTCGGTCAATGTAAAAAAATCATAATAATACCGATTAAACCAATCGGTCAAGACAAAATCACACCGCCGTTTTATTCGGCATACGGGAGAAAAAATGGTTATCGGAATAGTTGGACTCGGACTTATCGGCGGAAGCTTAGGCAAGGCTTTAAAAGCCAAGACGGCGCACAGAGTTTTGGGAAGGGATATATCGGAGCAAGCCTTTTTAAAGGCGGAGCTTGTCGGTGCGGTAGACGGACGGCTGACGGATAGCAATTATCCCGAATTAGACGTCTTGATATATGCCGTCACGCCAGTAGCTTTTGTCGGCGCGGACGGCGCGGAAAAGATTGCCGCTCATTTAAAAGATGGCGCGGTAGTCATGGATTTGGCGGGAACAAAGTCAGTCATAGTCAATGAAATGAATCGGCTTGCGATAAAGTATCCGCAAATCGAATTTGTTTCGGCTCACCCTATGGCAGGCAAGGAAAATTCGGGTATCGAGTATTCTTCGGCGGCGTTGTTTGAACACGCGTCCGTTCTGCTCGTTCCCGTCAAAGCCGGAATAGAAACGCTTGCACGAATCAAAGAGTTTTTTTTAGAAGTAGGCTTCGACTATGTGCGTTTTACGCACGCAAAGGAGCATGACAAAATCATCGCCTATACGTCACAGCTTCCGCACGTCATATCGTCGTGTTATATCGGCAGTCCGACTGCCGAGCTTCACAGCGGGTTTTCGGCAGGCTCTTTTCGCGACATTTCGCGTGTGGCAAAAATGAGTGCCGGAATGTGGGCGGAATTATTTACCGAAAACGGCTCTAATCTCATATCGGAATTGGACGGAATGATAGAGCGGCTCACAATAGCAAGAGAATATATAGCCGTCGGCGACGCCGAAAAGCTACGCGCCTTTTTGTCGCAAAATAGCGTAAAAAAAGAGAGCATAGACAAAGACGACAGATTGTGGAAAAAAAATCATAACGAAAAGAAATGATAAATGAAATAAAGCCGTATCAAAAATAATTATAAAACGGAGAAGTATTTATGTCTGCCGCACACAAAAAATTTTTTAAACTAAAAGTAACCGCCATAGTATTGTTATCGGTAATCATCGCCGTCGGCGGTGTTTACGGTGTTTCGAGAATCCAGTTATCCGTTCTCAAAGACCAAAATATTTACGGCTATGTCACGCCGAACGAGTGGAGCGACGCTCTTGCTTTCGATGCCGGCGACTATTATTCGCTTACCGTCAAGGACGGCGAGACTCTCGAAGTGCTTATGCTCACGGACACGCATTTTAACAACGGCGGCTGGTATGCAAATTACCTTTGGTTCGGTGAAGCCCTAAATAAAGCCGTCTACGGCGATATCAAGAAACTTATCAAGCAAACAAACCCCGATTTTATATACATAACCGGCGATTTGCATACGGCGTCGATGAGCGATATCGTTTACACTGAATTCTGCAAATTCATGGCGGATTTCAAAATCCCCTGGACGTTGACGATGGGAAACCACGATGCGGAACACCGTGCCGATAAGGCGAAGATAGCCGAGATACTCACAGCAGCCGAGTATTGCGTATACGATATCGGCTTTACAAATCTCAACGGATTGGGCAATACCGTCATACCGATAAAGGACGGCGGAGGCAGGATTATTTACGCCTTTGTGCTTATGGACTTCGGCGATTGGCAGCTCCGAAAAAACCCGGACAAGCAGTACTCCACATACGATGCCGGAGTGACCGATATGCAGCTTTATTGGTACGAATGGGTCATCAACGGATTGACGGCGGCGGCAGGCAAGCCTGTGGAAACAATGCTGCTTGCGCACATACCTTTTCATGCCGTTACTTATGCCGCCAAGCTTGTTCAAGCCGGAAAAACCTTGTCAGCCGACGACAAATATATCAACGGCTCCGACCCTTTCGATACGGAAAGCGAATTTGGATATGTGACGGCGGAGTACGCGCTTTTTCGCGAAGCTTACAAGGCGGCAGGCGATAAGGGGTACGATATCCTGACGGTAGAAGGGTATTATGAATACAAAGCCAACGACGCTTTTTTTAAACTGATAACCGACCTTGACAGCACAAAGTATGTCGTTAGCGGACATAATCACTGCGACGGTTATACGGTAAGGTTTGACGGAATAACCTATACGTCGGTCGTCAAAACGGGAGATATCTACGTCAGCCGCGATTGGGATAACGGAAACAGGGGCGGTACGATATTCGCCTTTAAAAATAACGGCGGCGTCCTTGACATAACCAACGAGCGATTGTATGTATGACGGAGAAAAAATGCTTATTGCGAGAATCTTAACCGACGGCTTAGACGGCAAGCGAATAATTTATGCGGAATATAATGACGGCAAATATTTTGCCTTAAAGGGCGGCTTGTCGGGCGGTTTTGTCAAGACCTCAAAAACCGTCGAAGCAAAAAAAATATTACCGCCCGTAAAACCGTCCAAAATCATCGCGCTCGGCGCGAATTATGTCAAGCACGCGGAAGAATTGAAGCTTAACGTAGGCAAAGAGCCTGTGATATTTCTCAAACCGCCGACGTCGGTCATCGGACACGGGGACGACATAGTATATCCCGCTTGCGCTTCAAAGGTCGATTATGAAGCGGAGCTGGCAGTCATTATAAGCCGAAAATGCAGAAATGTAAAGCGCGGCGACGCACACCGCGTGATAGCGGGCTACACCTGTGCCAACGACGTTTCGGAGAGAGTCTTTCAAAAGCAAGACGGACAATGGCTCAGAGCAAAGGGCTTCGATACCTTTTGTCCGCTCGGACCTTTTATCGCTTCGGGTATAGACGCGCATGATTTGGAGCTTAAAGCTATCGTAAACGGCGAGATAAGACAGCGCGGCAATACGCGCGATATGCTTCACGGCGTCTTTGAAGCGATAGAATTTGTCAGCGGAGTCATGACCCTATATCCCGGCGACGTCATATTGACGGGAACGCCCGACGGCATAGGCGAGATACATATAGGCGATACCGTCGAGATAGAGATAGCGAATATCGGAGCTTTACAAAACAAGGTCGTTAAGGAAATAAGATAAAATTTATATTACATTATAAAAAAAACGGGGCTGTCTAAAAGAAAATAAGACAGCCCCGTTTTTTTTAGTATGCCGATAACGGCTTAGATTTTGGAATTTTTAATCTTTTACAACGGTTACCGCACCGTTTGCAGGGTTTAATGTGCAAAGCTTACCGGTACTGCCAACGGGAATAGTACCTTGCGCAAGCCACACGTCAAGGAAATATACCGTGCCGTTAAGAACCGTTGCGCTTGAAATATTGTAGTCGTCCATAGCATTCACAAATGTTGCCGTAGGTGTCGCCGCAGTCATATCGACACGGTATAGACCCTTTAAAGACGTAGTTGCCGCCGTGTTCACATAGAAGTAAATGTAATTACCGATGACAAAGAAGCTTCTTGCTTCCGGAAAAATACCTAAGGTACGAATATCTGTCAAGACACCCGAAGCGATATCATAGACCGAGAAGCTGTTTGATGCTTTATCATTTGCAAGATAGATTTTTCCGCCGACAAGCAGGTACTCATTTGGTTTTAGGCTTCCGACGGTACTTGCAATGTTTTGATTTTTCCGATAATCTTTTTGAAAAAATCTTTGATTGCATTCATAAAAAAACCTCCATAAAAAAAATGCGCCTCAATTAAGAGGCGCATCCCAAATTTGCACTTCTCCTAATTGTTGCCACACAATTTCCAAGTAACGGAAAGGAGAGAAGGCATGACTTTGGCATACTTCTCCGTTACTTTTTTAATGAAATTGTGTGGCAGGTTTATTATCGCATAAAGATAATTTTTTGTCAACAATATCGGCAAAGTTATTATTTGTCGCAAAAAATTCAAAAGGGAGAGAAATGGATAATCTTTTGTTGTAAAAATTTCAAGAATATGGTATACTTATTTACACCGATTACTGCGACAGTAATCAATCGCGATTTTAAAAGAGGGCTTATGGGTAAAAATTATACCGTTTCCGCTTTGAAAGGTAACAAAAGGTTCACAAAGGTTGTCTATGATTTATACGGCAGCACCGATATTGACAAATATGCCAAAAGATATGCGGACCTTTACAAGCGGCACACAAAAAGATTTGACGGAGAAGTGACTTTCTTTTCTTCTCCGGGCAGAATAGAGATTTGCGGAAATCACACCGACCACAATAACGGAAAGGTTTTGGCGGCGGCAGTGACTATCGATACGCTCGCTTGCGTTTCTCTAAACGACGACAATACCGTAAACATCGCGTCTTACGGCTTTCCCGAAATCAACGTCGGCTTGTCCGACCTTTCGCAGCGCGACGACGAGGTCAATACAAACGGGCTTGTCAAAGGCATTCTAAAAAAGCTAAAAGATTTCGGCTACAAAATCGGCGGCTTCAACGCGACCACGACGTCCGACGTTTTTAAGGGCGCGGGCGTGTCGTCGTCGGCGGCTTTTGAGGTACTTGTCGCCGAGATAATCAACGTCTTGTTTAACAACGGCAAGATAACAAAAATACAAAAAGCCGTCGTTTCTCAATATGCCGAGAACGTATATTTCAAAAAGCCTTGCGGTCTTATGGACCAAACGGCGGTTTCGCTCGGCAGTATAAGCGGCATAGATTTTAAGGACGACAAAAATCCTAAAATAAAAAATATCAAATGGAATTTTAAAGACTTATCAATATTTGTCGTCAATTGCGGCGGCGACCATTCCGATTTGACGGGCGACTACAAGGCTATCAGGACGGAAATGGAGAGCGTAGCGGAGTTTTTCGGCAAGGACAAGCTGCGGTTTGTCACTCCGTCCTTGATATTCAAAAACACCGCGCGTCTTCAAAAAGACATATCGGGAAGAGCTTATTTGAGAGCCGTTCATTATATAGAAGAAAACGGCAGGGTTGACAATGCGATAGCGGCTATATCGGCAGGCGACAAGGAAGCGTTTTTGAAGCAAATAAACGATTCCGGCGAAAGCTCCTATATGCTTTTGCAAAATTATTATACGCAGTCCGACGTCGCGCAGACTATACCGGTAGCGGTCGCGCTTGCAAAACGCTTTGACGGAGTGAGAGCCGTTCGCGTACACGGCGGCGGTTTTGCCGGAACAATGCTCGCATTCGTCGATATGGAAAAAAAGCATGATTTTTATAAGTATATGTCAAAATTTTACGGCGAAAATAACGTGTACATATTGAGTATAAGAGCCGACGGAGCGAGAGCGGTTAATATTTGAAATTAACAAAACGGATAATTGAAATGAGGTTCATATGATAAATAATTTTTCGTTTGCGCTTGCCGCAGACGCGCCAAAGTTGGTCGACAACGTAGCCTTTACGGTTTTCGGATTGGATATCTATTGGTATGCCATAGTTATCACTGCCGGAATGGTTTTGGCGTTGTTTCTGTTTTTTTATCTCTCTAAGTCTATCAAGCTGTCGCAAGAGGACGGGATTACCTTCTTTTTGATATGCGTTCCGCTCGGACTTATTTTTGCGCGGCTCTTTTATATCGTATCGCACGTCTCGGAGTTTTTTCCTTTATACACGGCGGAGGACTTTTGGACGCTTTTGGATATCAGAAGCGGCGGCGTCACTATCATCGGCGGAATAGCCGGCGGCTTTTTCGGCGGATTCTTATTCGCCAAGAAAAAGAAGATAAAATTCTTAGAGCTTTTGGGAACGGCGGCTGTGCCGCTTCTCTTAGGGCAGGCTATCGGACGCTGGGGCAATTTCTTTAATCAAGAGCTTTTCGGACCGCCCGTGCCGGAAGGTGCGACGTTTTTTCAGCACTTTCCCGTGGGAGTGTATATCGACGATATTCACGCCGTCTTAAACGACACAGTTCCAGGCTGGCATTATTCCACCGTGTTTTTTGAGAGTATACTGAGCGTCATAGGCGTTGTCTTGCTATTCTTGCTGTTTAGGAAGGTCAAACGCAAAGGAACGGTTTTGTTCGGATATCTGACGTGGTACTTTATTTCGAGAGCTCTTGTCGAGTCTATCAGAGTAGACGCCGTGTTTTTCGGGAGTATGAAGATTAGTCTCGGCGTTTTGATAAGCATAATTATCATACCGATAGCAATCGTACTCGGTATCGTATATTTTCAGAACGGCACTTTCAAAAAATTCAGCTTCAAAAAGCTTCCCGAAACGGTAGAGGTTACGCCCGAAGAATCCGGAGCGGAAGCCGTCCCCGTTGACGAGCAAGCCGCGCCCGTCAAAAACCGCGAAAAAACGGCGTCTGCAAGGCTTGCGGATTTTAGAAAAAAATATTTGAGCAATAAAAAGAAAAAATAGGGAGAAAAGAACTGAACGACTTGTACCCTTATGCGGCGCACAAAAGACCGTTCGGTAAAAAAAGTCATGCGTAATTTGACATTATTGACGGATTTTTATCAGCTCACGATGATGAATACCTATTTAAATTCGGGAACGGAAAACAAGATAGGTATCTTCGACGTTTTTTTTCGCGGCAAAGCCGAAACAAGCTATTCGGTCGCGGCAGGCTTGGAGCAGGTAATCGATTATATTTTGAATATAAAGTTTACCGACGAAGATATAGAATATCTGAGAAGTCAAAAGGCTTTCGACGAAAGGTTTTTGAAAAAACTCGAAACGCTCAAATTTTCCGGCGACGTGTACGCGGTAAAGGAAGGAACGGTGGTTTTTCCTTACGAACCTATCCTGACTGTATCCGCGCCGCTTTTTGAAGCCCAGCTCATCGAGACGGCGATACTCAATATAATCAATCATCAGACATTAATCGCCACAAAGGCGGCTAAGATAAATTACGTTGCCGCCGAAAAGGACGTCGTCGAATTTGGGCTAAGACGCGCACAAGGTCCCGACGCCGGAATATACGGCACAAGGGCGTCCGTCATAGGCGGCTGCCGCTCGACGTCTAACGTATATGCCGCCAAGCTCTTCGGAATACAGCCCAAAGGCACTCACGCGCACAGCTTTGTCATGAGCTTTGACTCCGAATATGAGGCGTTTATGAAATACGCCGAGATGTATCCCGACAAATGTCTGCTATTAGTGGACACCTACGATACGCTCGGGAGCGGCGTTCCGAATGCAATAAAGGTCTTTGACTATCTCAAAAGCATAGGCAAAAAGCCTGTCGGTATAAGGATAGACAGCGGCGACCTCGCTTATCTCAGCCGTGCGGCGCGCGAAATGCTCGACAAAGCCGGACATACCGACGCGACAATCTTTGCGTCCGGCGACATAGACGAAAACGTCATCGCGTCCTTAAATACACAGAACGCAAAAATAGACGCATACGGAATAGGCACAAAGCTCATAACCGGCTATGACAATCCTTCGCTCGGCGGCGTATATAAGCTTGCCGGAATAGTCGAAAACGGACAGATAATACCCAAAATGAAGATATCTAATTCCAAAGAAAAGCTGACAAATCCGGGCTTTAAAAAGGTATACAGAATCTACAACAAGGACAATATGGCGGAAGCCGACCTTGTAATGCTTCATGACGAAGAGATAGACGAGAGCAAGCCGCTGACAATATTCGACCCTGATATCACATGGCAAAAAAAGACCTTGACCGGCTACACGGTCAAAAACATAACCGTAAAGATAATCGAAAAAGGCAAGCTCATCTATGCTTTGCCTAAGCTGTACGATATAAGAGAATACGCGCTGACCTCTCTCGCGGAGTTTTATGACGCGTATAAAAGACTTCAAAATCCGCATATCTATAAGGTTGACCTATCCGATAAGCTTTATGATATGAGAAAGACTCTCATCGGAACATTTTTAAAACAACCGGAATAACCGTAACGGAGGTAAAAGCGTGGACAATCAGATAAAGGTCATCGCCGAAAGAATCAAAGAATTTAGAACCTTTAACGATATAACGGAAGCGGATATCGCGCTCAAACTCGGCATTTCCGAAGCGGAATACAGAGAATACGAATCCGGCTGTCGCGATATACCTATCGGCGTTATCTACAATCTCGCTACAATTCTCGACATAGAGCCGACGGTCATCATAACGGGAAAATACCCGGAAGAGTCCGTAAGCTGTGTCTTTTATGACGGCGCGGGAACGGTCATCAACAGATACCCCGGCTATCGCTATATGTCGCTTGCCGACGGCTTCAAAAACAAACAGATGAAGCCTATGATAGTCACGATAGAGCCGAATGACACGACGGAGCTTTTGGTGCACGGCGGTCAAGAATTTAATTACGTTTTGGAAGGTAAAATCAGAGTGATTATCGGCGACAAGGAGTATTATCTCAGACAGGGCGACGGCGTGTATTTTGACCCTAATACGCCGCACGCGCAATACGCCATGAGCGAAAAGGCAAAATTTTTGACGGTCATAAACGAATAAAAAATACTATACTCAAAACAAGAGGTGAAGATATGCCCGAATTACACGGAACAACAATATGCGCCGTCAAGAGAGACGGCAAGATAGCAATAGGCGGCGACGGTCAGGTCACTATGGGCGAAAGCGTCATAATGAAAGGCAATGCCGTCAAGGTAAAGAGAATATACGAAGACAAGGTGATAATAGGCTTTGCAGGCTCTGTTTCGGACGCCTTTGCATTGTCCGAAAAGCTTGAATCTATGCTTCAAAAATATTCGGGAAATCTCATGAGAAGCGCGGTAGAGGTAGCCGAATTGTGGCGCGACGGCAAGATTATGAGAAAATACGAAGCGATGCTGATAACCGCCGATAAAGAAAATCTCTTTATCGTTTCCGGCTCCGGCGACGTTATAGAGCCGGAAGGCGGAGTGTGCGCGATAGGCTCCGGCGGCAATTACGCGCTTGCGGCGGCGAGAGCCTTGACCGAAAACACAGATTGCTCCGCAGACGAGATAGTGAGAAAAGCACTTTTAATCGCGAGCAATCTCTGCGTTTTTACCAACAATAATTTGACGATAGAGATAATCGAGCAAAGCGTCGCTCAATAATTTTTTTAGATTAAGGTAAACAACCGCATTCAAGAGAAAATTTTTATAAGGAAACAAAAATTATGGAACTTACGCCAAAACAAATTGTACAGGAATTGGACAGATATATTATCGGACAAGGGCAAGCAAAAAAGGCCGTCGCAGTAGCTCTCAGAAACCGTTATAGACGGAGTCAGTTAAGCGACGAGCTAAAAGAAGATATTACGCCTAAAAATATCATCATGAAAGGACCGACGGGCGTCGGCAAGACCGAGATAGCAAGACGGCTTGCAAAAATAGTCAAAGCACCTTTTATCAAGGTCGAAGCGACAAAATACACCGAAGTGGGCTACGTCGGACGCGACGTCGAATCTATGATAAGAGATTTGGTCGAGGTCGCGATAAGGCTTGTCAAGGAAGAGCGTTTTAAGGACGTTCAGCCGAAGGCATACGAAACGGCGCGCAAAAGAGTCGTCGATATTCTTCTCGCCGAATGGAAGCGCAAGGCGACGGAGACTCCGGAGCCGCTCATAAGAGAAGAAATTATCAAAGAAATAGAGAACGGCAAGTTAGACAAAAAGATAATCGAAATCGAGCTTGTGCAAGCCCCGAAGAATATTCAGGTCGCTCCCGGCAGCGGCAACGAAGTCAATATCGGCGACATCTTCGGCGGTCTTATGCCGCAGCGCAAAAAGCGCAGAAAAATCACCGTCAAGGAAGCCTTGAATATTCTCCTTCAAGAAGAATCCGATAAGCTTGTGGACAGCGACAGCATAAATGCCGAAGCTCTTGCACGCGCCGAGCAGGACGGCATAATCTTTATCGACGAGATAGACAAGATAGCGGGCGGCGGACACGGAAGCGGACCGGACGTATCGAGAGAAGGCGTACAGCGCGATATTCTCCCTATCATAGAAGGCAGTACCGTTTCGACAAAATACGGACTTATCAAGACGGATTATATACTATTTATAGCGGCGGGAGCATTCCATGTATCCAAAATGGAAGACCTTATCCCGGAGCTTCAAGGCAGATTTCCTATCCGCGTGGAGCTTGTAAGCCTTAACGAAGAGGACTTTACGCGCATATTGACGCAACCGGATAACGCTATTTTGCGGCAATACACAGAGCTTTTAAAGATAGACAAAATCAGCCTTCGCTTCACCGAAGAAGCCATAAAGGAAGTCGCGAGAATAGCCGCATTGGAGAACGAAAACAGCGAAAATCTCGGCGCACGCAGACTCCATACAGTCATGGAACAGCTTTTGACGGATATATCCTTTAATGCCGACGGCGGCTCTTATGACGACATCGACGTGCTTATAGACAAGGATTATATCAAAGAAAATATGAAAAAATCTATAAAAGAAATCAATCTCAAAAAATATATTCTTTAATAACAGGGTTTGAATGTATACTGTACCTAAGGGAACAAAGGACGTTCTTCCGTCCGAATCGTATAAATGGCATTATATAGAGAATGCCGTCCGAAAAACCGCAGAGCTTTTTTCAGTTAAAGAAATCCGCACTCCGGTCTTTGAGCATACGGAATTATTTTTAAGGGGCGTAGGCGGCACTACCGACATCGTCAACAAAGAGATGTACACCTTTGACGATAAGGGCGGCAGAAGCATTACGCTCAAACCCGAAGGAACGGCGGGCGTAGCGCGTTCGGTCATCGAAAATTCGCTCTGTGCCGGAACGCTTCCGCTCAAAATGTATTATATCAGTCCTATTTTTAGATACGAAAAGCCGCAGGCGGGCAGACTCAGAGAACATCATCAATTCGGCGTCGAGATATACGGAGCGGACACCGCCGAATGCGACGTCGAAACCATACTTATAGCAAAAACCTTCTTCGGCGCATTAGGACTCAAAAACATTTCCGTCAACATCAACAGCATAGGCTGTCCCGATTGCAGACCGCTCTACAATCAGGCTCTTACACGTTACTATACCGCGCACGAGAAAGAGCTTTGCGGCGATTGCAAGGACAGATTGCAGCGCAATCCTTTGCGCCTTCTCGATTGCAAAAACGAAAATTGTCAAAAATTGCAGCCGCCCAAGATAACCGATTATTTGTGCGGAGCTTGCAAGCAACGCTTTGAAGAAATCAAGAGTCTTTTGACGACTCTCGGTGTCGCCTTTGAAGTCGATACGAATATCGTCAGGGGGCTTGACTATTACACGGGAATAGTTTTTGAATTTATCAACAAAAATATCGGCGCGCAAAGCACGGTGTGCGGCGGCGGCAGATACAACAAGCTGACCGAAGATTTGGGCGGCGCGCAAATTCCGGCGATAGGCTTTGGCATGGGGCTTGAAAGATTGCTGCTCACATTAGACGACGCGGGGCTTTTAAATATCTCCGACAAAACGGCAAAGGTATATTTTGCGCCTATCGGGAAAGAATCGGTGGTAAAATGTCTGACGATAGTCAAGACCTTGCGCGAAAAAGGCGTTTCGGCTGAAACCGATATTTCGGGCAGAAGCCTAAAAGCACAAATGAAATACGCCGATAAAATCTCCTGCGGATACGCGGTGGTAGTAGGCGGCGACGAAATATCCAACGACAGCTACACGGTAAAAAACATGAAAACCCACGAAAGCTTCACAACGGGCGAAAGCGGTATTTTAGAGTTTTTTGCAAACGGCGACAATAATTAATAATCGGCATCAAAAGGAGAAAACAATGAGTGCAAGTGAAAATTTATTAAAAATTACCGATGAGAATTTTGAAGAACTAATAAGGGGCAGCAAGCCGGTATTGGTGGATTTCTATACCGATTGGTGCGGACCGTGCAAGATGCTTGCGCCGTCGATAGCCGAGCTTGCCGACGAATTTAAAAATAAAGCCGTCATAGGCAAAATCAATGCGGAAGAAAATCCCAAAACGTCGGACGCCTACAAGGTGTTTTCAGTGCCGACGGTTTATGTTTTCAAAAACGGCAGTGCCGTCGAAAAAAGCGTCGGGCTTGCCTCAAAAGCCAAGCTCAAAGAGCTTCTCGAAAAACACTTATAATAGATTAGTTATACCTAATGAATAAAAATACATTCGGAGGAATTTATTAAATGATAGACCTTAGCATTATTAAGAGCGTCGACCCGGAGTTGTACGAGTCTTTGGTGTCGGAGCTCGACAGACAACACAACAACATCGAGCTTATAGCAAGCGAAAATTTTGTTTCGGAAGCGGTTTTGGCGGCTGCCGGAACGCACCTGACAAATAAGTATGCCGAGGGCTATCCCGGAAAAAGATATTACGGCGGCTGCGAATATGTGGACATTGCAGAAAGTCTTGCGATAGAACGCGCCAAAAAGCTTTTCGGCGCGGACCACGCAAACGTACAGCCGCATAGCGGCGCAAACGCAAATTTTGCCGTATACTTCGCGCTGTTAAAGCCGGGCGATACCATTCTCGGTATGAATCTCGCGCACGGCGGTCATTTGACGCACGGCAGTCCGGTCAATGTTTCGGGCAAATATTTTAACGTCGTGCCTTACGGTGTAAATTCCGAAACTCATTACATAGATTACGAAGAGCTTAGAAAGATTGCAAAAGCCAATAAGCCGAAGCTGATTGTCGCGGGCGCGAGCGCATATCCGCGTGCCATCGAATTTAAAAAATTCAAAGAGATAGCCGACGAAGTGGGCGCGCTGCTTATGGTTGATATGGCTCACATAGCCGGACTTGTGGCTGCCGGGCTTCACGAAAGCCCCGTCTCCTATGCGGACATAGTGACGACGACGACGCATAAGACCTTGCGCGGACCGAGAGGCGGACTTATTCTCTGCAAAGCCGAATACGCGCAAGCGATAGACAAAGCGATTTTTCCGGGAACGCAGGGCGGTCCGCTCATGCACATCATTGCCGCAAAAGCCGTAGCCTTAAAGGAAGCGTTGAGCGATGATTTTAAAATCTATCAGAAGCAGATTGTAAACAATGCAAAGACGTTAGCCGACACGCTTTTAAAGGAAGGCGTCAAGCTTGTGTCGGGCGGCACGGACAATCACCTTATGCTTTTAAATCTTATCGGAACGGGAACGACGGGCAAAGAACTCGAACATTTACTCGATAACGTGCGCATCACCGTCAACAAAAACACCGTGCCGAATGACCCCGAGAAGCCTTTTGTCACAAGCGGAATCAGAATCGGAACTCCGAGCGTCACGACACGCGGCATGAAGGAAGACGACATGAAGGTAATCGGCAAGTGTATCGCCGAAACTCTCCGTCAAAAAACCGCCGCCGAAGATTATGTCAAAAAAGAAGTCAAGAATCTCTGCGAAAAGCATCCGCTCTACAAACAAATAGTCAAAAAATAAAACGGCTTTCGGCACTTCAAACAAGCCGTAAGACGGTTTTTACAACAATATAAGCTCTCTCTTTTTTTTATTAAGAGAGAGTTTTGATATAAGCGGCGACGGCGGCTTGATTAAAAGTCGCCGTTCTCGTCATAAAAATAACTGTTCAAACGCTCTTTGCGCGCTTCTTTTTTCTCCGCGCGGAGAGCTTTTTTTTCGGCTTTTTCGCAAAGCGACATTTCTCTGTAAAATTCACGTTCTTGTCTTTGGCGGTACTTGCGCATTTTTTCTTCTTCTTGACGGAGATTGATTTCGTACATCTTTTTTTGAATATTCTTTATCGCCGTAACAATGCTGACAACCGTCCAAAAGACAAATCCTGCCGCAAATAATTGCGTTTTCATATCCCAAAAGACCGGCTTAAAACCCAAAAAAAGAAAGATTGCCGCTCCGAACAGGACATAAAAAAACAGATAAAAAAACCCGATATACAAGACGTTTATAAACAAGCGAAAAAAAGACCTGAGCAGCAAAAACAAAAGTCTGAACGTAACCGTATACAAGACTGCACGCGCTATATCGCGCACCTTATCAAAAATCTTCATTTTTCGCGGTTCTATCCCTTGATTTTTCTATAACATATATAGTTTATAGGGCTAAATGAGTAAAAAAATGTTTTTAGCCGTACTGTAATTATAGACGCGTTTTATTGAATATAAATGCCGTTTGTGTAAATTTTAATAAACTTTTATAAGCAAAATAAAATTGTCGGACGAAATTTTTGCCTTACGGTATAAAAAATTTTTTAGTGTAAATAATCTATCGGCAATCAAAAAAATACCGATAGGAGTTAAGGATATGAAAAACAAAAATTACATAGCGGTGACAGCGGTCGCTGTTTTTGTTCTGGCGGCGGTTATATGGGGCAACGTGTTGTTTTCAGACAAGGGGCGCAGCGCGTCAAAGACGGACTATCTGCGCATTCATATCAGGGCTAACAGCAATTCCACAGGCGACCAAAGCGTGAAATATCTTGTCAAGGACGAGATGATAAGGTTTTTAACTCCTTTGCTTGCCGATTCAAGGGATAGCGCAGACGCGATAGTCAAAATAGAAAAAAATATCGCTAATATCAAAAATCTCGCCGAAAAAATCCTTGTAGCAGGCGGCTATTCATACGGGGTCAATGCGGATATTAGGCAGGAAGAATTTCCTACAAAAATATACGGAGAATATACTCTCGAACAAGGGGTTTACAGCGCGCTCATCGTGGAGTTGGGAGAAGCGGCGGGGGATAATTGGTGGTGCGTGGCGTTTCCGCCGCTCTGCTTCATACCGTCGGAAGACGACGGCAGCGGAATGATAAAATACAAATCGAAGATATTAGAAATAATAAAAAACTTCTTTTATTAAAGAATAAAGATTGCAAAATATAAAAGACTATTTCTATAACCGAGCGTCTTTATCTCTCTTATGTTCAGGCTGTTTTGCGCTCTCAAAAACCGCATAGGCTTCTGTGCCGCAGCGGCACTGTAACGCAAGAGTATATAAAGATGTCTATAAAAAAGGAGCAAAATATATATGAGTAAATCCGTAAAAATTTTTGCCGTATGCTGTGTAATCGCGCTTGCCGGAGCATACGTTTTTGTTTTTTCAGGCACACTTTTTACCGGGATTTCGGAGTCTGAATATGACGGAGAAGTCGTCGCGGCGGCGTCTTTAAAGCAGGGCAGCAAGGGCGAAGAAGTAAAGACGATACAAAAAAAGCTTAAAAATTGGGGCTATTATTCGGGTGCGGTGGACGGCATATACGGGTCGGCGACAACCGCCGCCGTTAAGCTTTTTCAAAAGAAAAATAAGCTTACCGTAGACGGAATAGTCGGCGCAAAAACCGCCGCCGCTATGGGGATAACTCTTGCCGCAAGCTCGACGGGGGGATATAAGTCATCGGACCTTGACCTGTTGGCAAAGTGCGTTTATGCCGAAGCGCGCGGCGAACCGTATACCGGGCAGGTCGCGGTCGCGGCGGTAGTTTTGAATAGAGTTAAGAATTCAAATTTCCCGAACACCATAGCCGGTGTGATATATCAGCCGTGGGCGTTTACTGCGGTGCATGACGGGCAGATAAACCTAACACCCGACCAGAATGCCTACAACGCCGCAAAAGACGCATTGAACGGCTGGGACCCGACATACGGCTGTGTTTACTATTATAATCCTAAGACCGCTACAAGTCAGTGGATTTTTAGCCGCGAAGTAAAACTTACGATAGGAAACCACAAATTTTGCGTATAATATATGAACGACGCATTACGCGCTATGTATTATAATGTTAATTTAAACGACATTTTTGAATTGAAATTAAACGATATAACCTATGCTAATTATAAAATTATTGATAAATAAATAAAACGCGGTTCTATACCGTCAAAATCCATATAATTATGTTATAAACGCTAAAAAGCGGTTATATAATATATGGTTTTAAAGATATAATATATGACCAAAATTTACTGTAAAATATTTTAGCGGATATTTAAATAAAATATATAACCGATGTTCTCTATTGTCTATGGGAGATAAATTATGAAAAAAGCAAAAAAAGAAAAAACTAAGGTCTATGACACAAAAAAATCCACAAGACTGCTGGCGGTCATTTCTTCCGTCATGCTTATCGGAATAGTAGGACTTGTGCTGTATAATGTAGTTGTCGTAAATGACAGGGATTCTTATATGCGAGATATGGAAAATAATTATCAGCAATCCTTCTATGAGCTTATACAGAGTGTGAACGATATCGAAGGCAAATTGGGCAAGCTCAGCGTGTCGTCGGGAACGGCGACCCAAGAGCGGCTATTAAACGACGTCAACAAGCTTTCGGCGGTATCTATAAGTCATCTCAGTCATCTTCTCCAAAACATCGACGGAGAAAACCGTATAACAAAATTTCTAAATCAATTAGGCGACTATGCCGATTACCTTTACAAAAAAGTCTTAAACGGCGAAGCGTTGTCGGATGAAGATATCGATAAAATGGGCGAGATACAAAGGATGGTTCAAAAGTTGGGGGCGGAGCTTTCTTCCGTTTCGGACAAAATGGGAGAAGGGTATAAGCTCATCAACGGTTATTCGGGAAAGGACACTTTTTTGAAGGATATCTTTGACGGACTGAACGAAACGACGGTAGAGTATCCGCAGATGATATATGACGGACCTTTCAGCGACAGTGCTGATAAGTCTACTGCGAAGGGCTTACAGGGGAGCGACATTACGGTAGAAGAAGCCGGGTCGGCGATACTCGCGATATACTCCGGAAAGACGGTAAAAGCCGACTTTTTGAACGAGACGGGCGGAGTGATACCGGTGTACAATTTTATGGTAGATATAGACGGACAGCAGGGCTATATATCGGTGACAAAGCGGGGCGGCAGAATACTTTGTATCAATGCAAACCGCTTGACGGGGGAGCAAAAGCTTTCGGAAGAGCAGTGTATAGAAGCGGCGCAAAGCTTTGTGGTTCTGCTCGGCTTCGATGATATGAAGAACGTGTGGGTGAGTAATTATGACGGCATTATTTATGTCAATTTTGCTTATCAAAAAGACGGCGTGATTTGTTATCCTGACATGATAAAGGTAAAGGTCGCGTCGGATAACGGCGACATTTTGGGTGCGGAGACGGCAAACTATTTTTTGAATCATACGGAGAGAAACGTAGGCGAGCCGACGGTGGACAAAGCGGAGGCGGCTTCGGGGATATCAAAAAAGCTTGTCATAAATTATGTCCGTCTTGCACTTATCCCTATCGACGACAAAGAGAAGTTTTGTTATGAATTTTATTGCGAATACGACAACGCTCTTTATTTTGTCTATGTCGATGCCTTGACGGGCAAGGAAGTAAATATTCTCCGTGTAATCGACAGCGACAGCGGACAATTACTCTATTAAGCGGGGAAAGTTGACGTAAAAAAATAAGGTTCTATATCTTTGACAAAAAAAGTCGGTTTTATAACAAAAAATAAGGTTCTATACCTCCGATTTTCGGCTAAAATAACGCCGAAAAAATATTAATAATTTAACGATACTTTTAGATACTAAATATTTTTATAATACTTAGTATCTTTTTTCATTTTAAACAATCAGCCGCAAACCGCCAAATCGACCTTTTACGCTAAGAAAAAGCCCGTTATTTTAACAAGACGCTATGTGTATCAATATGTGTTACACATGGCTTTTTGTTGTTGTTGTCTAATGTAGTATACTTTGTGAGATATATGTTCCGTCGGGTGTGGCAAAATTTTAACGCCTTGTCAAAATCGCAGGGCGGACGGTGCATGCAACAAAAAGGTTGTTTTTATTAAAATCGTCAAAAATCAAGGCTTAAAGGACGTTTTAGGGGCTTTTTAAAAAAAGATATAGAGTTGCGGTACAGTAATTTATTGTGATTTTGATAGTTTTTCTACAATATCTTGCGAAAAAAATAATTTTATAACACAATTTTTATTTATTCTTACACATGATATAAAAAACTTTTTAAAAAATTTATGAAAAAACTGTTGACAAATGGCGAATAGGGGTATATAATGAAGTTAAATTAATCGGTGTACTATACGCTTAAAGGAGATTCTTTATACAGACTGTTATTATGCAGCTGTAAGGTTAGGAGGATTAATTATGGTTGGAGACAAAAATCAAGAAGCGTCGGCGAAGCCCGGCACATTAGCAGTAAAAGCTTTTTTAAAGAAAGCATCGGCAATCAAGGTTGTATTGTTAGCGGTGATATTATTTGCCGTGATACTTACGTCGGCAGTGTCACTGTCGATAAATCCCGGTAAAGTCGGGGGAGTGATAGATAAGCCGGAGTCGGAGACGGCTTATGCCGCCGCCGCTACGATTACTATTAATGTTAGCGTCGAACCTCGCGGAATTTTGACACTTCATTATCCGAAAGCGATAGATTTTTCCCAAATGACTATTTGGGCAACTGATTATTATCTTTCTGATACTATATGTTCTTTAACAATAAGAGGCAGTGATGATAGTACGCATACCGGGACTATAAAATTGATGTCCGGCTATACTTTGGGTATTGAAGGTCATGTAGCGGACAGCACTGTAGTATTAAAAGCACTTACATATAACGGTGCTGATTATACTTCGAGTGCTGATGTCGGAGCGCAAGTTACCGTAAGTACATCACCTACGACTCTTGCTTTAAACTTGACGACAGTGGCTAATATCCCCCCAAGAAAGGTGTACCAAGAGATAACTACGAGTGCAATAGGGAACGGTACTATATTGCCAGCGCTTAATGGTCTTGTTGCACTTTTGGTCGAATACGGAACTAATCAGACATTTACTTTCACTCCAAGCTCCGGACACAGAATAAGTACAGTGTTCGTTGACGGAGTCAATAACACGGCAGCGGTATCGAGTGGGTCTTATACCTTTATAAATGTTATAAAAGACCATAATATCACGGTAACATTTGTGGCAAAAACATACAACATAGATTCGAGCATAGGCAGCGGCGGTTTAGGCGGTACTATATCGCCGAGCGGAACGACGACGGTAGCTCATGGCGGAAGTCAAAAGTATACTATTGTGGCGAGCGACGGATATCAAATTAATTTTGTTACGGTAGATGGCGCTGCTCAAGGAGCTATAAGCACATATACATTTAGCAACGTGACCGCCGATCATGCGATAATCGTGAGTTTTTTAAAAGTTAATATAGTTTATTATATAGAGGCAAGTGTTGGCGCAGGCAGCGGAACGATTTCACCGAGCGGATTGACGAGAGTGAGTTCAGGCGGAAGTCAATCGTACACTATCACGCCAAGCAGCGGATATGAGATAGATTATGTATTGGTAGACGGAGCTAATAAAGGCGCTGTAAGCACATATACATTTAGCAATGTGGTTGACCATCATACGATAGTCGCGTATTTCAAATTGAAAATAATTGTGATTCCAACATTCACGATAACACCGAGTTCAACGTATGGCGGCGGTATATATCCGTCAGCGGTTGAAACAATAGTATCAGGAGGCAATAGCTCGACATACTATATATCGTATTTACTTACGAATTATACATTTGATTATTTTTTGATAGACAACTCGACAAAAAGCTATAGCACGACTTATCAATTTACAAACGTCACGGCAAACCATACGATAGAGGCATACTTTAAGGTGATACCTACCTATTCTATAACGGCGAGTGTCGGGAGCGGAAGCTCAACGGGAAGTATATCCCCAAGCGGAACGGAGTATGTTACGCAAGGAAGTAATAGTTCGATATATCGGGCTTATGCCGGTACGGATTATGCGTTTAATTACTTTATTATAGACAACAGTAGTTATTCGTACAGTAGTAGTTATCAATTTACCAATGTTCAAACAAGCCATACGATAGTGGCATGCTTTACATATAGTCCGCCGCCGCCTACTTATTACTATATAACGGCGAGTGTCGAGAGCGGAAGCGGAAGTATTA
>JAITOU010000020.1 GCA_031289755.1 Clostridiales bacterium | reverse complement strand
TTTTTTGCCGTTGATTTGTTTCTTCATATTAACACCTTTAAAAAATTTCCTATACGGCGCAATCGATTTTTTTCGCCGACGGATTAGTTTAGGAAGCTCCGCGCAAATACGCGGCGTTGCCCTTTGTCTTAGTTGCCGAAAGGTGATGTAACTACCGTACTCCAAGCGTTTTCGTCCGGCGTAGCCGAATGATTATTCCTGTACTGTAAAGCCTGAGTATATGCCGAAATGACAAATGTTTTGCCTTGCGATTTGTTAGGCGCTTCCTGCAAAAAGTAAATAGAAAATACGACGCTGTAAAATGACGCGCCTATTGAAACACCGGCTACCGACTCCGTTTCCGCGTCCGCCCCCGAGCCGTCTATGATGCAAGGAGCAGTAGCAAAGCTGCCGTTTGTCGGAATCAGACGGTCGGTAATTCTGTCCGACATCAGTGCCGCGCCGGTTTTTTCGCCCGAATATAACTGAATAAAAGGTTCTAAATCTATATCTAAAATGCCTAAATCTATTACTTCTCTGACCCACGCGCTCTTATTGCCCACATTAGCAATCGTCGCTTTGACGACTACGACGTCGCCGGGATTTAAATTCCCGACCGACGCTATGGGTACGCCGCCGCCGTTTATATAAAATAAATAATCGCCCGTCAAGTCCAAGCTTCCGGCAGTCGCAGTGCCGCTCCCCTTGACAATATCGCTGAAATATGCCGAGAGCGTACCCGTCGTCAAAGCGACGGCGATTAACAGACAAATAAGACCGCCGGAATACCGTCTTATCGCGTTTTGTTTTTTTGTTTCACTGCTGTTTTTCATTTTTCTCCTGCATTGCCCGGAAACATATTTTTTATAATTATACATAGATTTGCAAAAAAATACAAGCGTTTTTATACATTTTTTTTAAAATTTTCTAAAATTTTCCATTTTTAGACACAAAGAAGAGCGATTTTATTGCAATGATAAACAAAGGATATAATACCTTTTTTTGCAATTTTTAAGGCAATTTATAGCTTTTTTAATCAAAAACATCATCTCAACGCCCTAAATCGCCCATCTCGCTCCGTTTATTTGAAATAAAAAATGTACATATAGTACATTTATACATCATTATGAATAATTATAAATTTATACGGAAAATTTTGCAAAAATAAAAAGGTCTTGAAAGACCCTTTTAAAAAATCATATGGAAATATTTACATAATGTCAAATATTAGATTAGTCCTATAACCTATATAAAAAGCTGAAAAATCACTCCCGATAGCACCGCGACAAGATAAAGTATTCCGGCTATTTTAAAATTTTGCCCGATATGTTTTTTGTTGACTTTAAATAAGACGAGCAAGCCCACTCCCGAATTTGTTATAAGTCCGGCAAGCACGGAAGCAAAAGAAAGAGTGCCGTCTATATAGAGATTTGTCAATAAAACCGACGATGCGCAACTCGGGATAAAGCCGAAGAGAGCCGTGACAAAGGGCTGAAAGAAGCTGTCCTTTAAAAGTATCGCCGCCAGCTTATCTTCGCCGATAAAATAAATGAGAAATTCAAAGACGAGAAAGAAAACAAAGATATAGACAAAGATGACAAGCGTGTGCTTTAACGCCGCATAAAAAATGTTTTCATGGCAACATTTGCAATGCCCCTTGTCATGAAGGGCAAGAGCGTCGCCGTCCGCCGCCTTTTTTCGCTTTGAAAAGACGTCTATAATCAATCCGGCGGCAACGGCTATGAGAAATTTTGATAAGATGAGAAAGAGTACGTCGGGCAAATGCCCCGGACTGCTGAAAAGTATTATTATCGCTTCGTCCGACGTCGAAATCAAAACGGCTACGAGCGTACCCAAAGAAATCAATCCCGACGAAAATAAATTTGCCGCCGCAGGAGTAAAGCCGCATTGCGGTATCAAGCCTAATGCCGCGCCGGGCAAGCTCCCGAATCTGCTTCCCGATATCATTTTTGAAAGATTTGTTTTTCGCTCTATCAATTCGACAATAAGGTATGCGATATATAGAAAAGGCAAAATTTTTACCGAATCTAATATGACGTCCAAAAAAACTTCAAGCATATTTCCCCTGTGACTTTTTTAGGAGTATAGATACCGTATCTATCGGCTTGCGACAAAAACGGCTTCGGGTAAATTATCGGTACAAAGCGATATTTAAATACATAAAGGCAGACTTTTCGCGTCAATCCGTGACAAATTAAGAAACAGTATTGATAAAGTCCAAAACGTCGCCGTAGACCTCTTCCTTATTTGTTTCGTTCAATATCTCGTGCCGCGCACCCTTATATAATTTGAATTTTATTTTTTTCAATCCGTTTTTGAGATAGATACCGTAAAGCTCTTCGACAAACTTTCCGTTGCCCCCCACAGGGTCGTCATCGCCGCTGATTATCATTATCGGCAATTCCTTGCTGACCTTCTCGACATTTTCGTCCTTCGGCAGTCTTTGAAGCGCGCCGAGAAAAGAAACCTGAAAATTTATCGACATATCGTAGCCGCAGAGCGGGTCGTCATCATATGCCTTGCTCACGGCGTTATCGCGGCTCAACCACGCATATTTCTGATTTTCGCTTTTGTAAGGCTTGTCGAATGCCCCGAAGCTGAGCTTACCTATAAGCTTTGCGGTCTTTTTGCCGCCCAAAAAGAATTTTTGTATCTTGGCGACAAGGTAGCCGATTTTTGACAGAACGTCGGTTCTGGCGGCAGAACCGCTCAATATGACAGACTTTATCGCCGGAGCGTTTTGTATGTAGCCTTGCGCTATCATAGAACCGTAGCTGTGACCCAATACGGAAACGGGCGCGTCGTATTTTGACGCAAGGTATGCCGTAAGAAAAAGGTTGTCCCTGATAGTATCTTCAAAGATATCGCCCGTCTCATAGCCGCGTATTAGCGCGCCCTTATGCGCCCTGTCTTGAAGGGCGGCGGCAACATAGCCGTTCTTGTTTAAAAATCCCGCAAAATCATCATAACGTTCGGCGTATTCAGCCATACCGTGTATGATTTGAACGACACCCTTTATTTCGGTGTCGCCGAGACCTTCGTCCCATACGAGTAATTCACGTTCCGAACCGTCAAAAGACGTCCATTTTGTTTCAGTCATAATTTTAATTCTCCTGTTATAAATATTTTTTCTTCCAAATGTTTATCTCAATTCTCCGTTGATTTCTTTTTTTAAGCCGCCGATGATATTATCGGTGCAGGCTTTGATTTCCGCGTCGTTCAAGGTACGGTCGTAGGACTGAAAGACGAGTGACAGCGCAAGACTTTTTTTGCCTTCGGGTATCTGACTGCCCTTAAATACGTCGAATACGTTTATCTTTTCGAGCAGTTCTCCCGAATATTTTTTGATGACGTCTACGACCGTACTCGCGTCGGTCGTATCGTCGATTATCACAGCCAAATCTCTTTCGACGGACGGGAATTTCGGTGCGGCACGGAATTTTCTGATGACAACCGCACTGTTTATTATGTAATCCGAATCCAATTCGGCGATAAATACCTTTTTGTCCTTGATGCCGTAATTTTTGAGTACGTCGGGATGAACCTCTCCGAAAGAGCCTATCTTGATAGCTCCGGCATAAATATCCGCGCTCCTGCCGGGGTGGAGATAAGCTTCCTTACTTCTTACATATGCGGCGGCAGTTCCGAATATGTCGAAAACATTCTCTATTATACCCTTTAAGGTGTAAAAATCCTCTTTTTCTCCGGCGATTACAAGCGCGCACCGCGTCTTTTCGTTCGGCAATTTTTTGAGCGGCAAGATGTCGGGCAAATAAACGACCGCGCTTTCAAAGAGCCTTATTTCGGCGTTACCCTTGTTGATGTTGTAAGCGGCGGCATTAAGGACGCTGTGCGTCAATGTAGTCCGCATGACCGACAAATCCTCGCTCAAAGGATTTAACAGCTTGATAGCGCGGCGGCGTATGTCGCCTTGCTCTAACTTTAATAAGTCGAATGCCTTGCCCGTTATAAAAGAAAATGAAATTATTTCATTAAAACCGCAGCCAATTAAAGCATTCTTTAAGCGTTCGTTGGTCTTTTGAAATGTGCTTTTGCCGCCCCTTGTCTGATGTGCGTCGTTCAAAAGTGTCGGCACGATTTTGTCGTAGCCGTACAGCCTTATGACCTCTTCGCTCAAATCGTTGGCGTTTAAGATATCCTCGCGAAAAAGCGGAGCTTCGGCTGTCAAATTGCCGTTTTTGTCTATCGTTGTCGCTATTTCTAAGGAATTAAGTATATTCGATATAATCTTATCAGGCACGGTTATGCCCAATATGTCGTTAATCTTTTTTGCCGTCGTTTTGACGACCGTCTTTTTTAGCGGATGTGCCAAGGTATCGACAAAGCCTTCGGCTATGACTCCGGCATTAAGCTCGTCTATCAGGCTCAAAGCCCTTTTGAGCGCCAGCTCCTGACTCAAAAAATCAACGCCCTTTTCGTATCTCGCCTGCGAATCGCTTTTGAGATTCAGAGCCTTAGACGTCTTGCGTATGCTGTCTCTTTTAAAGCGCGCCGACTCAAAGACGATATTTTTTGTATCGGCATTGATACCGCTTTTTAAGCCGCCCATAATTCCGGCGACTGCGACGGGCTTCTCCGCGTCGGCGATGACAAGCATATTGCCGTTAAGTATATTTGACTTGCCGTCGAGAGAGATGATTTCTTCATTCTCTGCGGCGCGTCTGACGATGATTTTTGATTGAGCCAAAAAGCTCAAATCAAAGGCGTGCATAGGCTGACCTATCTCGGTCAAAATGTAATTGGTTATATCGACGATATTGTTTATACTCTTGATACCTACGCTTCTCAAACGCTTTTTGATGTAGATAGGACTTTCGGCGATTTTGACGTCCTTGACGTATGCCGCCATGTATCTCGGACAGAGAACGTCGTCCTTTACTTCGACATTTATATAATCTTTTATCTTTAAAGGAATAGTTTTGTATTTTAATTCCTTTAATGTAAAAGGACGCTTCAAAACTGCTGCGGCTTCTCTCGCCAGACCGATAATGCTGTTGCAATCTGGACGGTTAGGCGTGACGCCTACGTCCAAAATAATGTCGTCAAAACCCAATACGTCGTTTATATCCGCGCCGACGGGAGTGTCTTTGTCGAATATCAATACTCCGTTGACTGACGCGCCCTTATAATCCGATTCGGTAATAGCAAGCTCTTCGCCGCCGCAAAACATACCTTGCGACGTTATTCCGCGAAAGACGGTGTCGCCGATTTTTTTGCCGTTCGGAAGCTCCGCTCCGTCTAAGGCAAGCGGCACGGTGTCGCCTTCTTTGATGTTTTTTGCGCCCGTCACTATGACGAAGTGTTTGCCGTCCTTCGAGACGACTCCGCACACGTCGAGCTTATCGGCTTCCGGGTGTTTTTTGATAGACAAAACCTTTGCCGTAAAGATATTTTTGCGCATATCTCTTTGGCGGATTATCTCTTCTATTTCAAATCCGGCGTTGACGAGCTTCGCGCTCAAATCATCGACGGAAACGTCCTTTACGGTTACAAAATCATTTAGCCACGAAATCGGAAGCTTCATTTTTATCCTCTTATATATACTGAATTTAGGGATTGTACGTTTACACGACTGTGAGCGTCAAAAGCTTGAATAATACGCAATTTTATTTACACGCCGTATACTTAAAGCCGAAGCGCAAAGCTCATCTGTAATTTCTTAAAAATCTTTTATCGTTTTCAAAGACTATTCTCATATCGGATATGCCGTATCTCGTTATGGCTATTCTCTCTATGCCCATACCGAATGCGAGAGCGGAATATTCATTGCTGTCTATGCCGCAATTTTCGAGAACCTTAGGATTGACTATTCCGGCACCCAAAATCTCCATCCAGCCGGTGTGCTTGCAAAGCGGACAGCCCTTGCCGTGACATTCCGAACAGGTTACGTCAACCTCGACGCTCGGTTCGGTAAACGGAAAATAAGACGGACGGAATCTCGTCTTTGTTTCGGCGGAAAAAAGCTTCTTTGCAAATTCGCCGAGCAAGCCCAAAAGGTCGCAAAGCGTTATATGCTTATCGACGACAAGCCCTTCTATCTGATGAAACATGGGGCTGTGAGAAGAGTCGAAGTCGGAGCGGTAAACCTTGCCCGGATTGATTATCCTGATAGGCGGCTTTTGTTTTAGCATCGTTCTTATCTGCATTGACGACGTTTGGGTGCGCAATACTATGTCTTCGCTTATATAAAAGGTGTCCTGCATATCGCGTGCCGGGTGATCCTTGGGCGTGTTGAGCATTTCAAAATTGTACAGGTCGGTTTCTATCTCCGGCCCGTCCGTAACGTCAAAGCCGAGACCGATAAAGATATCGGAAATCTCATTGATGACAAGCGAAATCGGGTGCAAAGAACCGTATTCGGATTTTTTGCCCGGAAGCGTTATGTCTATCGTTTCGGCGGAAATTTTCTCTTTTAATTCCTTTTCGGAAAGAAGCTTTTCGCTCTCGGCAATAAGCTTTTCTATCTTTTCCTTTGCTTCGTTTACAAGCTTACCGACAAGCGGTCTTTCGTCCGCCGGAACGTCTTTGAGATTTTTCATGACGGCGGTAAATTCTCCGTTTTTACCGAGAAATTTTACCCTTGCATCGTTTAAATCCTTCAAAGAACCCGAAGCGGCTATCTCCGACCTTGCGTCGTTCAATATTTTGTCGATTAAAACCTTCATATTATCCTTGTTTTGAGTTTAATTTATATAATTTTATCACATTGAAGCTTGATTGTAAAGAATATTTGACTTGTATCCTAAATTAGACGGCGGCAGATTTTTCAGATTTTTGGGTTAGACGAGGCGCATTTGACGACGTGTAGCGTAAGCGACATAAGGATAATGCAACGATGTATAACCCAAAAAGACGAAATAGATGTCGCCGTCTAATTTATGATACAAGTCTATTACAATAAATAGACGCTAAAAAATTCAAGTGCAAACGCATGAAAACTGTCAGGTTAAACTTCTGTTTTCCCTTTGTCAATTTCTTTGTTTTCCATTTATCCTTTGCTTTATTTTTATCAATATCCTTTGTTTACTCGCCGCATTCTCATCTATGTTAGCTGTGATGAACGCATATTAAAATATGCTAATGTACGTTGACAGCGATAACGCCTTTATTTTTTAGCTATTTTTTGCGAAACCGACCGAAGATAAGGTGACCCTATCAAGGAAGGTTTTGCAAGAAAGAGCAAAAAAGAAAGCGTTAGCGCGGTGTCTTCCCAACTTTTTTAATCAACATTAAATGATAACCGTTAGGATTTTTCTTTTTGCTCTTTTCAAAATTCGGCAGATAAGGCATGAGCTTATCTATCAGTTGCCCGAGACTTTTGCAGCCGTAGTTTGCAGGGAGAAAATCCGAGTACTGATTTTTCATTCTTTCAAGTATAAGACTGTAATGAGCTATGCCGTTGTATTCTTCCAAAATCTGATTGATTATTCCTTCCAAAATATCCAATCTGATTTTGTCCAATATGCAATCCTTGTTCTCGTCTTTGCTTTCGTCTTTTTTTGTGCTTTCTTCATTGTTATTTTTGGCTTCGGCTTCGTTTAACGCCGCGTTGATTGCTTCTTCGTGTTTTGAGCTTTGTCCGTCCTTGCCGTCGGGCTTTTTGACATCTTTGACGTCTTGGTCTTTTTCCAACAAGTTATCGAGATAGACGTATTCGGTAAAGGCGTTGATAAATTCTTGAATGGCGTGATTTTTTTCACCCATTCCGACGACTTCCTTGCCGTGTTCTCTCAATTCCTGCGCCAGCCTTGTAAAATCGCTGTCGTTAGACACAAGACAAAAAACCGATATGAACGGCTTCTCATACAAAATCTTCATAGCGCGTATAGTCAGCGCGATATCGCTGGTATTTTTGCCGTATATGTAGGTGAATTGCTGTGTGGCGGTCATCGAATAATTAGACGCTTCCTTGCGCCAGCCGGCAATCTGCTCTTCGCGTGCTATTATCTTTTTGTTGTCGTTGTGACCGACGGCTTTGGAGCGGCTGATTTTTGTCCAATCCGCGACGATTTCCTTTATCAGGATATCGCCTTTGACCGTCAAGGTGTCGATAATTTGTTTTGCATTTTTGTAACTGATGTTTTCCGCGTCTATTAGCACGGCTATTTTGTTTTCCATTTTGTCCTCATTTTTTCCGCAAGCGTCGGTTATTCGGTTGAGCCGAAATACCGCGCTTATCGAAAATTGTATATTTATTTTTAATATTTATCTATCAAGAATGCTTTGGCTTAAATTTCAAAAGCTTAGAGCCTTCCGCAGTGATTTTCTTCTTCAATTCTTCTATTTCACTCGATTGAGTATTCTCGTTTATGCTGAATCGCAGAATACCTTCGCTGTATTTTGACGGAAGTCCGAGTGCCGCCGCTATTCTGTTAGTTCCCTTTTTTGCCGAACACGCCGAGCCCGTTCCGACTATTATTCCTTGCTCTTCAAGACACCGCAGCAGCACCTCGCCTTTGATTCCGGCAAAAGCCACGCTCAATATATTGCCGACGCCGCCGTTGGGCGTATTGACCATAATGTCAAAATTTTCCGTTAAAAAATCCTTTAACGATATCAAAAGGTCTTTATTCACGGTCTTTTTGCCGATGATGTCCGCCGCAAGCGAAAAAGCCGCTATTCCGGATACGTTTTCGGTAGCGGAACGTATGCCGTATTCCTGTCCGCCGCCGTGTACAAAGGCGTTGACATTGACGCCTTTTTTGATATAGAGCGCGCCTATGCCCTTTGGGGCGTGTATCTTGTGTCCGCTTATCGAATACAAGTCTACTCCGAACCGTCCGACGTTTACGGCGGTCTTTTTGAATGCCTGAACGCCGTCGCTATGCACGATACAATCGGGGTTGGCTTTTTTGCTTATTGCAACGATTTTTTCGATATCGTTGACCGCGCCCGTTTCGTTGCTCACATGAATGACCGAAACAAACGCCGTCCTTTCATCGACGGTTTTTTCAAATTCTTTTAGGTCAAGCCGTCCGTAAGCGTCGACAGGACACACGGCAACGTCATAATCCTTGCTCCTTAAATATACGGCGGTATTGTAGACGGCGGTATGCTCCGCTCCCGATATTACTATTCTCGAATTTTTTTTGAATGATTTGCAAAAAAACGCTATATTGTCGGCTTCCGTTCCCGACGCCGTAAATACCAAAGACCCGTTATTACCGCCGAGATGTTCCAAAAGATTTTCTCTGGCTTTTTTGATATCCTTTGCAACTTCGGCTGATTGCGAATAAAGAGCCGACGGATTGAAATATTTTTCCGTGTTGTATTTATTTATAATTTCAGCGCACTCGGGATAAACCGCCGTCGTCGCCGCATTGTCCAAATATATCATAAATCTCCTTTTAAAATCACTTTAACGTCAGGACTGTTACGCCCCTTTCGCCTTCGCCGTACCTGCCGAATCGGTATGACGCGGCATTTCTGTGACCTTTCAGATATTCCTGTACTGCGCGTCCGAGCTTTCCCGTCCCGACTCCGTGAATGATTCGCACTTCGCTCAGACCGCCCGTGACCGCTCTGTCGATAAAATTCTCTACAAGATATAAAGCTTCGTCTATATTCTTTCCCAACAAATTTATTTCATACGGAACGATTTCCGTATTTAAAGGCTTTGAGAGATTGACCGACGCCGTTTTTTTGGGTTCGGACACTTTTTCGGGCTTAATTTTGTATACGTCGTCCTTTTTTACATGCGTTTTTAACGCGCCTATTTTGACGAGAATGCCGTTTCTCGATATCTCCGCCGCCGTTCCCGTCGTTTTGAGAGAGATTACATAGACGGGGTCGCCAAGCTTTATTTCCCCTTCTTCTCTGACTATCTCGCGGTTCTTCGGCGCGGCTTCGCTTTCTATATCCGTTTGAACAATGCGCTTTTTGAGCTTTCTCGCCTCAAAGATTGCCGCTTCGTCGTTGCGTTTTTGCAGTATTTTCATCTCTTCGATGATTTCGGCGGCTTCACTCGCTGCGTTCTCTATCAAGAGTTTGGCTTGACTTTTGATGTTTTGATTAAATTTCTCGCGCTCCTGTTCGAGCTTATTGCGTTCGCGTTCCGCGTCCGCAAGAATTTTCAAAGCTTCCGCTCTCTCTCTTTCCGCCGCTTCGAGATTGATGAGCGCCTTTTTTCTCGCGTTTTCCGCAGAAATAATTATGTTTTCAAACTGCTTGCGGTCGCCGCCGACCGCGCCGTCCGCACGCGCAATTATTTCCGGCTTTAACCCGAGTCTTTCGGCGATTTTTATGGCGTTGGACGCTCCCGGCACTCCGATAATGAGATGATAGGACGGCGCAAAGGTTTCGGGGTCAAAATCCATCGACGCGTTTTCCACCTTATCTTCCGTCAGCGAAAACTCTTTTAGCTCGTTGTAATGCGTCGTGATTATGGCTCTCGCGCCCTTTTCTTTGATATGAGCCGTTACGGCAAGAGCCAACGCCGCGCCTTCCGTAGGGTCTGTTCCCGCGCCCAGCTCGTCAAGCAGCAAAAGCGATTTGTCGTCGAAGGCTTCGAGAATATTGACGATATTTGTTATGTGCGACGAAAAGGTACTCAAGCTTTGTTCTATGCTTTGCTCGTCGCCGATGTCCGAATAAATGCCTTCAAAAACCCCTATATCGCTGTCGCAGTGCGCCGGAATAAAAAGACCGCTTTGCGCCATGAGCGTCAAAAGCCCCGTCAATTTGAGCGTGACGGTTTTTCCGCCCGTATTAGGACCGGTAATCATGAGAATATTATATTCCTTACCGACCGACAGGCTGATAGGCACTACCTTACCCGCGTCTATCAGGGGGTGACGACCTTTGATGATGCTTGTGTAACGGCGGCCGTTGATATTCGGACGGACGGCGTTTATACTCTTGGCGTAGGCGGCTTTGGCAAAAACCGTATCGAGTGCGGCGGTAAGCTCGAAGCCGTATTTGATAAAACCGCAGTTTGTGCAGATAAGCGCGGTAAATTCACGCAAAATTCTCTCTGTCTCAAAAGCCTCGTCCGACAATAAGGCTTTTAAGCGGTTGTTCATCTCGAAGACCGACATCGGCTCGACATACAGCGTCGAACCGGTAGCGGACTGACCGTGAACAAGACCGGGTATCATGCCCTTAAATTCGCTCTTGACGAGAATGACGTGGCGGTTATCTCTCACCGTGATTATGTTGTCCTGCAAATATTTTTGATATGCCGCCGAAGTAATATAGTGGCTCAATTTTGCACGGATATCCTCGTTGCATTTTTTGATTCTGTGCCTTATCGCCTTTAATTCGTAAGAAGCGTTGTCGGACATCTCGTACGCGCTTATGATAGAATTTAATATTTTGTCCTCTAACGCCTTGTCTGTAAAGAGCAAATTCGATTTCTCTTTTAACAGCGTTATGTCCGCATCGTCTATCTTTGACAGCGCGGTTTTGATTGTGCGCGAAACGCGCAGCAACCGTCCGACCTTTAAAATCTCGTCCATAGTAAGAAGCGACATTTTTTCGGCGCGTTCCAAGACGAACGTGATATCGTCAAAGCTGAAAGACAAATTTAAAGCGTATTCGTAGAGCAATTTGTCGGCTTCGGCGGTTTCTTTGAGCAACCTTTCCGCTTCGCCGAAAACGACCGCCGGCTGCAATCCGTCGATATCGTTTTTTGCTTTCTCGGAGCCTGCAAATTTTTTTAGCTGCTCCAAAATTTTGTCATATTCTAAGGTTTTCAAAACTTTTTTCGTTATCATATTTTTGTTACTCTTTTCCGGTCGTTCGGCATTGCCGAGCGTTACTTGCCGCTTATTGCGTCTTAAATGACGCCCCTTTTAAAATGTCCCGAAGTAAATTTGATTGTCGGCGAGATGTATTCCTTTTTGTCGGCAAACGCGCCTATAACCGCCGCGATTTCCGCAGCCGTCATGCCGAGCATATTAAAAAATAAGTTGCCGCCGGGCGCATACCGCGATAAATTTACCGCGAAAGGATTGTACAGGGCGTTATAACAATTAAAGACCCTTACCGGCAATACCGAATACCGATATTTTTCGTCGCCCAAAACCGTTTCTTTTTTGCAGGCGGCGCATGAGCCGCCGAAGGTGTGCGACGGACAATGCTTAAAATTCATAAGCGGAAGATGTCCGTAAGCATACAAATATGTATCGCTATCGGAAACCGCCGCCGCTTCCTTTGCGTTCAGCTCCGCCGAAAGCAAAAATTCCGTATGCGGATTGAAGCCTTTTAAGGTGCGCATTATTTCCTTATTGTACACATTGTGAAACAAGCCTGCAAAATAACTAAGACCGTATTTTAACGACAGATAAAAGGCGTAATAGTTATCGCCGGATATTCCGCTCAATTCCGCTTTAAACTCTTTGAGCAGCTTTTCGATTATCTTCAAATCCTTTTCGTCGGCTTGCAGCGGAAGCTTCAAATAAATTTTTGACCTTATGCCATTTTTTTTCAAGCCCTTAAAAAAAGCGTCAAATACGTCGGACGTATATTCAAACGGCGCGTATATAATCGTGTCGCAAAGATTCAGCTCGGCGCAAATTTGCTTTTCTTCCTGAATTTCCACCGTTGACCTTTCGGAAAGCTTACGGTCTTTCCCGTCGTTATCGTCCGCAAACGCGATTTCACCGCTCAACGGCGGCACGGGCGCGGACGTTTTTGTTTTGCACATTTTATCGGCGTAAGCGCTAAGCAAAAGCTCTTTGAGTCCGTCTATCGCCGCTCTCCTGAGATTGTTGAGCGCGGATAAGGGATAAAAAACACCGCCGTCTATGTCAACGCCGACCGAAACGGCTTTAAAGACGTCTTCTTTTTCGTTGACGCGCATAAGGCGCGCCGACACCGCTTCTTCGGTCAAGGGCGCATTGTCCGCTCTCTCGGCGGCTGTGCCGCATACCGTAAAAGCAAGACCGTTCGCCGACGCGGTAAGCCTGACAGGCTCGTTGTGACGCAAGGAAGCCGCTACCGTCAATGGTATTTTTCTCGTGATGCCGTTCAATTCGGCGAGCCGCTTGGTATCGGAAGTGATGTGTATTGCGTCGCCCGAAGCTATTGAAAGATTTTTTTGGAGCGACAATAAATATCGGTCGGCTTTTTTAAAGGCTTTTACAATTTCGCCGCCGCAAATTTCCTTGCCGTCACGGATAATTTTATAGCCGTCACCGTCGTTGAATTGATAAGAGTATTCCGGAATAACGCTTATTTCGGAATACCACACGCCGTTTTTCACTTCTCCGACGACTCCGGCTTTCATGCCCGCGTGATTTGACATCGACGGAGAAATGATATCGCTGCCGTTGAGATATCCGCTGCAAAATCCGCCCCTGTTGTATACCTTCTTTAAAGCGTTTATATCGCTCTCTGAAATCTTCGCGCCGCTAATTGCCTTTCTGTAAATGCCGACGCTCTCCGCTACATACTCGGGGCGTTTGAGTCTGCCTTCGATTTTTATCGCGTCTACGCCCTTTAACAGTCCGATTTTGTCCGCAAGGCATATATCCTTCGGCGACAAAAAATAACCTTTCTTGCCGTCCTTTGTATAAGGCAAGCGGCACAGCTGGGGGCAAAGTCCGCGGTTTCCGCTCCTTTCGGACGTAAGACTGCCAAAAAGACACGCCCCCGAAAAAGAAACGCACAACGCCCCGTGCGCAAAAATTTCGATTTCGAGCGACGTGCTTTCTTTTATTCTTTTTATATTGTCCAAATCGGTTTCTCTCGACAAAATGATTCTGTCCGCACCGAGCCTTTGGATAAATTCCGCGCCGTAGCTATTGTGTATACCGGCTTGTGTACTGATGTGAACGTCGGAGCGCGGAGCTTTGTTCTTTATTTTTTCTATCAGGCTTATATCGGTTATTATGTATGCGTCGGGGTTCATATCCTTTGTCGCGTCTACGACCGAGAGAAGCTCAAAATATTCGTCCTGCTTGACGCAGGCATTCAAAGCCAAAAAAACCTTAACACCGAACAAATGAGCATAATCTATATGCTCTTTTAGATTTTCAACCATGAAATTGTCGGCTTTCATTCTCAGATTAAACCTGTCAAGTCCGAGATAAACGGCGTCCGCTCCGCAGGCAACGGCGGCTTTGAATGATTTTATATTTCCTGCCGGCGCGCAAATTTCCATTGTGTTTCCTTATACCTTGTTGATTTTAACGTATTTTTTGTATGCCTTTTGAAATTTCAAAACGTATTCGCGTGTTTCCTTGTACGGAATATCGCTCAAACCCGTTCCGGCTTCGCGCCACAGTGCGACGTTGCCTTCTCCCGCATTGTAAGCCGCGACCGCCCAAAGAATGTCCTTGTCAAATCGCTCGAAAAGATAGCTTATATAGTAAGTGCCGAGACGGATATTTGTTTGCGCTTCCAAGAGCTTTTGACTGTCAAAGCCGCCGCCGTAAAGCTTGCCGTAGAGATATTCCCCCGTGGACGGCATTATCTGCATAAGCCCTAACGCGCCTTTGCTTGAAACAGCGTCGGCATCAAAGCCGCTTTCCGTCCTGATTACAGCCAAAACGACGTTTTCTCCGACAGCAAATTCGGTTGCCGCCGTGCGTATCTCGCCGAGATACTTCACGGGATAGCGCGTCTTTTCGTAAATTCCGTAAATAAAATACAAGGACATTACGCCGATACAGATTATCAATATTATAGATACTATTTTGATTAGCTTTTCTTTCAAAATTTCACCGTCATGCCTTGCTTTAAGTCTTCGCCCAAAGTCTAAGTATGTAAGGCGGCGTACAATAGCTCGACTCTTGTCTTTAACACGGTCAGATTTCCGTCGTTTTCTATGATATCGTCCGCGATTGCCCCGCGTTTTTCGTCATTGCATTGCGCGTTCATTATAGATAAGATTTCGCCGTCGGACATACCGCGCGTGGTCTTTAATCTTGCCGTTTTGACCTCTATCGGCGAAACAACAAGCCAAACCCTGTCAAATGAGCCGCGCATTCCCGTCTCGGCAAGGAGCGGCACTTCGGCAAAAACATCACCCTTCATAGCGGCGGCTCTTTTAAAAATCGTCTGCATTATGACGGGGTGAGCGGCGCCGTTTAACTCTTCGCGTTTTTCTTTGTCACCAAAAATTATCGCCGAAAGAAGCTTTTTGTCTATAACGCCGTCTATTACCGTTTCGGGAAAAATATCCGAGATTTTGGATATATACGAACGGTCGTTCAAAAGTGCGGCGTTGATTTCGTCCGCCGACAAGACGTTGTCCGTATGTTCTTTTAAGATTTTGAGAATTTCGGATTTTCCGCTGCCTATTCCGCCCGTAACCGCTACAAGCATTTTTCACTCCGTATCCGTGACGCTGTAAAAAAACAACGTCCGACGATATAAATATATATAGATTATACCATAAAATACATATTTTATAAAGCATATTTATCGTTAGGTGATTTTTTGTGTGAATTAATGAAAATATATTGACCTTTAAGGGCGCAACGAAAGAGAAACAAGCGTTTCGATGTGTCTTGTATTAGGAAACATATCGTACGGCGTGACGGTCTTTATGTCGTACCGCGCATTTAAGTATGCCAAATCACGCGCCAAGGTGGCGGGATTGCACGAAACATATACTATACCTTTGGGGATAGCCTTTAAGAGAGCGTCTATGACTTTTTTGTCGCAACCCTTGCGCGGCGGGTCGAGAACGACCGTTATCGATTGCGCACTCTCGCATTTCAGCTTATCTATGAGCGGCGGCAAAAGCTCCGCCGTATCGCCCAAAAGATTTTCGGCGTTCGTTATCCCGTTGTCCTTCATCAGGCGGTCGGCGTCCGACACGGCTTCCTTGACTATTTCTATTCCGTAAACCTTGTCGGCATTCCGCGCAAGCAACGCGGTCAAAAGTCCGCCTCCCGAATAAGCGTCTATTATCACTTCTGAGCTTTTGACGCAAGACATGACGTCCGCGTAAATAATATCGCGCACTTCGTCGTTGACCTGCATAAAGGACAGCGGTGATATGTCGGCTTTTATGCCGAAGGCTTGGCATTGTGCGCGTGGGTTTCCGTAGAGAGTTTTGATATTGTCGCCGAGAATTACGTTTGTCTGCTTTGTGTTTACGGATATATGGAGAGAAAAGTCTTGGATAGAATACTCTAAAATATCGATTAATGCAGAATACTTCGGCAGCTCGCGTGCGTTGATGACCATTAAAACCGACGTGTGTCCGCAGACGTTCCGCGCGACGATATGTCTTAATATACCTTTGTGAGAACGCTCGTCGTAAGCCGATATACGGCAGGCTTCGGCATATTGTCTGACGCACTTTATTACGGTTTCCGCCCAGCCGCCGTGCAAAGGACAATTATCGATATCGACGGCTCTGTGCGAATCCTTTTCAAAAAAGCCTATGATAGCTCCGTCGCGCCCTTGACTTATCGGCATTTGAAGCTTGTTGCGGTAATGAAGTTGATTTTCGCCGTGCTTTATAGGCAAAAAGGTAATATCCGAGATGTCGAAGAATTTTGCAAGCGTATCCTTTAAAATGCGTTCCTTATGCTCCGTCTGACGTTCGTAAGTGAGATGCTGGCAGTCACAGCCGCCGCATTTGCCAAAATGCTCGCAGGGCGGCTTACGGCGGTATGCCGATGCGCGCAATATTCCGCATTCTTCGGCAAAGGCATAGCTTTTGCTGACATGGACTATCCTTGCCGACACCCTTTCTCCGACATCGGCATAAGGCACAAACGTCACTATGTCGCCGTGCTTAGCAATGCCCTCCATATTACAGCCTATCGCGGTTATTTCAAGCTCCGCTAAGTCGTTTATCTTCATTTTGCCGCCGATTAGCCAAAAAACGCACCGTATATGGCGTTTATGGCTCTTTCATAATCCTTCGTGTCTACGGCTATGATGATGTTTAATTCACTGCCGCCTTGGTCTATCATCATTATATTGATTCCCTTTTCTGCCAGCGCGGCAAAAGCCTTAGCCGCCGTGCCTTGCTTGTGAAGCATTCCGTGTCCGACTATGGCTATAAGCGAAAGCCCGTTGGTCAGAGATATCGCGTCCGGGTTTACCTCGTCTGAAATTTCCTTTAAAAGCCTTTCCGGCGGTATTTTAAATTCTCCGCCCGACAGCACGATACTCAGCGTGTCTATACCCGTCGGCATATGTTCAAAAGAAATGCCGTATTTTTCCAGCACCGACAATACCTTGCGTACAAAGCCGATTTCGTTATTTAAGAGAGATTTTTCTATATTGATGACCGAATAGCCTTTCTTTCCGGCTATTCCCGTTATCGTCCTGCCGCCGTCCTTTGGCAAATCGACATGACGCATAATCATCGTTCCGATTTTTTCCTTGTCAAAGGTGTTTTTGACGTTGATAGGTATTCCGGCTTTTTTTACGGGAAAAATCGCTTCGTGGTGAAGCACGCTCGCGCCCATATACGAAAGCTCGCGCAATTCCTTATAAGAAAGTACGTCGATAAGCTCGGGATTTTTGACCACTCTCGGGTCGGCTGTCAAAAAGCCGTCGACGTCCGTCCAATTTTCGTATATATCCGCTCCGACCGCGCTCGATATGATAGAGCCTGTGATGTCCGAACCGCCCCTTGAAAAGGTCGTTATCCTGCCGTCGGGGTCTGAGCCGTAAAAGCCCGGAATGACCGTGTATTTTTTGCCGCGCAGAGCGTTGCCTGCAAGCGTGTCGGTCAGCTCCATATCGAAAACCTTTTTAGAGTTAAATTTGATAATGTCCTTTGTGTCGGCAAAAGCAAAGCCCAAGTATTTCGCCAAAACCAGCGCGCTCAAATACTCGCCGCGCGACGCCGCATAGTCGGGCGTCGAAGATAGCTTTATTTCTTTTTCTATCTCCGAATAGATATTTTTTAAATCATATACTATACCGAGAGAATTGATAATCCCGTCGAAACGCAGCTTAATCTTGCCGAAGATTTCGCCGAATTTCACTCCGTCGCCGCGCGCTTCAAAGGCGGCATACAAAAGGTCCGTCACCTTGTCGTCGTCTTTAAATCTCTTGCCGGGAGCGGACACGACAATGTAGCTTCTCGATGAGTCGGCACGGATAATATTTTCTACGTTTTTTATAGCGGCGGCGTCCGCCATAGACGTACCGCCGAATTTACATACCTTTATTTGGCTTCCTGCTGTCATATATTGTTTTCCTTTTGTTTTTTTATCGGTCGTTTCTTATCGTATCGGCTTGGCTTCGAGATAATATCGCTTTTCTTCGGCTTCGCCCATCGAAAAGGCTTTCTTTGGCAAAACTCCGTTCTTTACCACAAACGGAAATAACTCGGCTTTTGTTATGGACGGCATGACTATGCCTATTCCGCCGCGCTTTGATACGACGTCCTTTAAATGCTCTTCGCCGTGAATATAATCGACGATAGTTTTTGGATTATTTTTTATATATTCTTCGATATAGGTTTGTATATCCTTTATAGCTACGGCAGCGTCCGCTCCTACATTTATATAGTATTCCTTTTCGGCTGAAAATGCTTTTATTTTTTTTGCGCCGAAAGGATTCAGCTTGACAAGTCCGCCGATAAATCCGTCTTCGGCATTAAAGACGACCCTATGAATAGGCTCGAATTTTAATGCGCCGTCATATAGATTCATAAGCTCGACAAGCGCGTATCTCGCCGGGTGATTTGACCGTTCTTCGGCTGTCAAGGCCGGCTTCAATTGCTCCCAAAAAGCCTTTGCGGCGGCAAGAGAATGATTTCCGTCACCGACGGCAAAAAGAAAATTGTTGTCGTACGCGCCGTATTTTGCCGTCAATACGTCTTTGTCTGCAAGCGCGTAGATTTTGTCCGCGATACCCTTCGCGTCCGTGACCTTGTAGCCCTTTATATGTCCGCCGCCTTTATTTAATTCAAAATCGTACAGCTTGACGAGCTTTTGCCTATCGGCGGCGATAGGTTCTATGACGCTTTTTTGAGCGTCGTCTATAAGTAAAAGTATATGCGGCAGCTCCAAAAGAGCGTTTTCGCGTATTTTGACGCGAACGGGCAGTCTTTCGACAATCGTCCCTTCCGTCGCCTTTATATAGGATTTGTTAAAGGGTTTAAAGTCGTACGCTTCCAAATCGACGGAAATTATCAGCCCGAAGCGCGGCACGGCGGAATAGCGTGTGGTACGCTCGACAAGGATAAAGCTGTCCTTGACGGTATCAAAAATACCGTCCGAAAGGTATTTTTTCATTGTGTCATTGATACGCCGTATGCGTGCGTCCTCGTCCTTTCCCAAATATATTTCGGGATAAGTAATGTGATACGCGCTGTAAGCGTCCTTTGTAAAGACCTCCAAATCGTTCCAATAATCCGTCTCGGACGTAAATTGGTCGCAGGCTATACTCGCCCATTTTTGATAATCGATTCCGTCTTTCGGTAAAAGTATTTCGGGAATTTTTATTATATTCATTTTGCAACCTCACGTTGTGTTTTGTACTTTCTCTTGTCCGTACAGTATAGCCCTTTACCGCTTTTTGATTCTGTCGACCGGAGCTGCTATACGCGCTATTCCGTAAAAGGCTTCCAGCTCCTGTTGGAGAATTTCGCTTGTAATGTATCTCTTTAATTGTCCTTTTTTGGCGACCGAGATAATGCCCGTCTCTTCGCTGACGACAACGGCAAGCACGTCGGGTCTGATTTCGGTTATGCCGAGAGCCGCTCTGTGGCGCGTTCCCAGCTCTTTGTCCAATTTTATTTCCTGAGAAATTTGCAAAAAACATCCCGCCGCTATCAAGCGGTTGCCTTTAACTACCAATGCGCCGTCGTGAAGCGGACAGTATTTGTTAAAAATGCTTTCTATGAGCGGCGCGGAAACAAGGGCGTTGAGCAAAACGCCGCTGTTGATAATTATCTCCGGCAAAGCCGACCTTGTAAGTATGATGAGCGCGCCTATGTCGTTTTTGGAGCATTTTTGAGCCGCCTTGACTATCTCGCCGACGACCTTTAAAAGCTCGTCGTCGGTAGAACGGTAGGCTTGCTCGTGTTCGAGCGGCTTGCCCATTCTCGATAATGCCGATTTAAATTCCGACTGATAAACGACCGCAATTATGAGCGAAACAAAAAATATCACAAATTGAAGCATGACCTTAGACAAATACAGCGAATTGTTCTTGGAAAATGCGTTAATTACCGAAACGATTAGATATGCCAAAAACATTCCGCCCAAAATGACGGCAAGTCTCAGACTGTTTTTTCTGTAAAAGAAAAAAAAGATAAGAAAGCCTAAGCCGACCGCTATCAAAATGTCTATCACGATAGACAGATTGATTCCAATTAAATAATCATGAAAACTCATAAAATTCTTCCTTTAAATTTTTTTATTTTCCGCTTTTTTTGCGCTTCATAGTTTTTAGATATTAAAATCTTCAAAAACGATGATTTTTTCGGCGGCGGCGCGGCGCGCTTTTAAAATATCGTCTTCGTCCCGACCGTCCTTGCCTTTTAGCTTGATATATATGAGAAAAGCCAAGCCGAGAAGCAAGAGTGCCGCAAGGGCGTAGGTTATCAAGACAGCCGTCTCATTACTCCAAAAAGCAAAGGAACGCCCGCTCGAACGGCTCTCTTCCATGACGGCGGTAAATTTGCCGTCGGTAAACGCCTCCGAGAAAAGCTCAACGATAGTCTCGGTTTTTTGATAGCCGGTATCGCCGTAATATTCCATATATTTGGCAAATGTGTCGTCCTTTGTATTGACGATATTCGGGTGCGATTTGGATTCGCGCAGCTCGAAGGAGCTTGTGATTTCAAAATTTGCACTCATAAAATACGCCACGTTCATGCCGACCTTATAAAACGGAGCATGGTCGCTCGTCATCGCGTAGGTCGTATAAGGCAAGCCCGAATAGTCGTCTTTAAAAAGCAACACCCTTGTGTTCGGCATTTTTTTGATTTCCAAGCCGAGATTTTGAGAAATGCCGTACAAATATTCGCCGTGCTTTCTCTTTGTTTCGTCCGTATAGAGATAGAGATAATCGCCGCCGCTCACGCAGTCCAGATTGACGACCAAAAGCGTATTTGCGATTTCGCTCGGCGACATAGCCTCGACAAAGCGTTGGCTTCCCAAAAGCCCGTACTCTTCCGCAGAAAAAGCCGCGAAAACCACGTCAAAGGGCAGCGGCATACCGTCCAAAGCATGTGCAAGACCCATCATTGCGGAGATACCCGACGCATTGTCCGACGCGCCTTCTCCGCCCATAAGAACACCGCCGACGCTTATTCCAAAGGAATTGTCGTAATGCGCTCCTATTATTACTTGCTTTTTGCCCGGATTGTTAGACGATTTTTGGACAAAAACAATATTCGCCGTAGTAAATTCTTGGGACGAAGCGTTGTAGGTGTCCTTAAAGGTAAAGCTCATTTTGCCGTCGGCATCGACCAAATCGGTTGATGTTTCAAAATCATAAGGCTCGTAAGCTTGCAGCTTAGAGAGAAAAAAATTGATGAGATATTCCGCCGCCGTTTCGCATTCGGGCGTTCCCGCCGTTCTGTCCTTGTAGGCTTCGGCAAATTCGATAAAATAATTGTAGGACAAGCTCCCTTGCTTTTCCTTTTCGGTATCGGCGGCGGCAAAAGCGTCTTGCGCCGAAAATCCAGACGCGCCGAGAGATAAAACAAACGGCGATATCAAAATAAAAAGCAAAAGGCTTATCAATAATCTTGTCATTTTCATCTTCATATTACCGCACCCCCGGTAACAAACAAAAAAACCGTATAAACGATATTCACGCCGAAGTAAGGATAAGCAAGTCCGAGAAAGACACGTCCCGCGTATTTTGCAGGTATATTTTCCCTGATATAAAAATA
>JAITOU010000019.1 GCA_031289755.1 Clostridiales bacterium | reverse complement strand
CTTGCCGCGCCCGTTTTTAATAGGTTTCGGGCGCAGCAAGCGGCGCCCCTACAATAGGAATATCATTATTTTCGGGCGGATATGGAATCCGCCCCCTACAATTCGGATAATTATAGGCTTGCGGACGACCGGAGGCGGTCGCCCCTATTCCGTTTTATCCGCCCGATGCGGTATCAAAAAAAAAGAACCGTCTTTCAATAAGACAGCTCTTTTTAAAATTATGTACAATCGTAACTATTCGATTTTTGGGTCTGCGCCGTATTTGTTGTCGCCCGAATGCCCTTCCGTTACCAAAGCTACAAAGAAGATAATCCAACCGATAACAGGTATGATGTTAATCAAGATAAAGGCGAAAGACTTTCCCGTATCGTGCAAACGTCTGGCAAGAACCGCAAGCGAAGGCAAGAAGATAAACAAAGAATAAAGACTTGCTATTTTGTAAATAACACCTGCCACTCCTGTCGAATAAGCAGCCACAATCGCGTCCAGAATCACATTTGCGCTGTCTTGCGCAAGTAAGGCTTCAAAGTCAAGAACCTGTGAAACGGCAGAAGAAATAGCGATACCGAGAGCCATATTAATAAGGTAGTTTACAAGAAAAAACATCCAATATTCTTTTCTTCTGGCTCTGCCCTTAAAATTGACGTAATTTTTGATTACATTGAAGTACCATTTCATGAATTAATAACCTCCTAAAAATATTACTTATTATTCAAATAAAAGCCGCTTATGCTTAGCTACATATATAATAGCATAATCGAGCTAAAAAAACAATACTTTTAGTAATTTTTTTTTACAACCGCAAAATTTTTACGATTTTTTTGCGGATTTTTTTACGGGCTTTTTGCGTTTTTTAGATGTAGAAACCGTATTGTTGACTACAATCAGATAAATGACCATAACAAGATTGACTAACGGAATCAAAAGCAATAACGCCCAAAGTCCCGACAATCTAAAAGCGTGCAAACGTCTAACCGTAAGCGCGACAAAAGGAATTGCTAAAAAGATAAACACTACTATCGTTAACGTACTAAGAATCCATCCCAACACAGAAATGTTCCTAAGAATCCCTGTCAAAGTACCTAACGCAATCCAAATAATAATGCTGACAATGGCAAAGACGGCATAAACATAGTTGCTTACCGTTCCGCTGAAATTAAAATAGTCCTTTTGGAATACGTTAAAATAAGTATTTTGAATCTTTTTCAAACCCATGATAGTTTCACCTTCCAATAATTATTTTGTATAATATACACTTCACCGTATATACTTATGTATATAATACCACAAAATCGGAAAAAATCAACTCTTTTTATACAATTTGCAAAAAGTTTTCAAAAAAATCTTTTAAAAGCCTTTCAAAACTTTTCGGTTTTATTCTTGTTTTTATATTATACGGCACAAACCGCAATTTTAGATATTACAGAAACACTTAAAATACGGCTTTCAAAACTTTTCGGTTTTATTCTTGTTTTTTCCGAATAGATATATTATACGGCACAAAGCGCAATTTTAGATATATGTTTTCTTTAGGTGAAAAAAAAATGGAGCTTACCTTCCTTGATTTGAGAGAAAAAGAAGTGATAAACATTACCGACGGCAAAAAATTAGGCAGGATAACCGACATAGTAATGAGCGGCAAAGGCAAAATAATCGGAATAGTCACTCCGGGCGAACGCAAATTATTCAAAAGCGGCTCGGACACAAATATCTTTGTGCCTTGGTGCAACATAATCAAAATCGGCGACGACGTAATCCTAATCGAGCTTGGCGGCACTCTGCCTGCCGACAACGGCGAATGTGAATGACCCCGATACGGCATATTAAAAAAAACGGTGTAGGGGCGGATTCCATATCCGCCCGTTTTGTTTTACAACCCAATCACAGATTGACAGTGTAGGGGCGACCCTATGTGGTCGCCCGTTTTTCATTGATTTGCGGGCGCAGCAAGCGGCGTCCCTACAATGTCTATTCGTCTTCTGTCGATTGTATATCCTTTTTATATCCTTTTCAGATTCCAAATCCTTTCGGCGTATTCGTTGACACTGCGGTCGGCGGCAAAGAAGCCGGCGTTGGCGATATTCATGAGCGACATTTTGTTAAATGCCGTCTTGTCGTTGTAGGTCTTATCGAGAGCGGCTTGGGCTGATGCGTATGCATCGAAGTCCGCCATGACAAAATACGGGTCGGCTTTGCCGTAAACGCCGATAGTCAGGCTGTCGGCTATATCCCGAAAACCTACGCCTGCGATACCGGCGGCGAGTGTGTCTATAACGTGCTTTAAAGCGGCGTTGTGATTGTAATAAAATGCCGGATTGTAGCCCGACTGTCTCAGGTCCTCTATCTCGTTTGCGTGCAGACCGAAGATAAAGATATTGTCCTTGCCTACATTGTCGTATATCTCGATATTTGCGCCGTCCATAGTACCCATAGTCACCGCGCCGTTTATCATAAATTTCATATTGCCAGTACCCGAAGCTTCCTTGCCCGCGACCGAAATCTGTTCGCTGACGTTGGCGGCAGGTATGATAAGCTCGGCAAGCGTCACTCTGTAATTTTCGAGAAAGACGACTTTGAGCTTGTCCTTGATAGTCTTGTCGTTGTTGATGAGTACGCCGAGCTGATATATCAGTCTTATTATCTGCTTTGCCATAGTATAACTCGACGCCGCCTTTGCCCCAAAGACAAACACACGCGGATTGATGTCCAAATCGGGGTTTTCTTTGAGTTTGAGATAAAGGTCGAGAATGTGCAAGGCGTTTAGGAGCTGACGCTTGTATTCGTGCAGGCGTTTTATCTGTACGTCAAATATCGCGTCGGGATTGACCGAAACGCCGTTTGCCGACTTGATGTATTCGGCGAGTTTTAGCTTGTTTGAGAGCTTGATATTGTCGAGCTTTTTGAGAACGGTCTTGTCGTCCTTGTATCGTTCGAGCTGTTTGAGCTGTGCCGCGTCGGTGATAAAGCCGTTACCCGTCAAGTCGGTGATGAGCGACGACAGCTTAGGATTTGCGATGAGCAGCCACCGTCTGTGAGTTATGCCGTTTGTGACGTTTGTAAAGGTCTTAGGGCGCATGAGATAATAATCGCGAAAAACGCTTTCTTTCAAAATGTTAGAATGCAATGCCGAAACGCCGTTGACCGCATAAGACGCGGCGACGCAAAGATTCGCCATATAGATATCGTTGCCCTGTATGATAGCGTTTCGCGCTACGGCGGCGTGGTCGTTGCTAAAAAAGCCGCTCAATTCTTCTCTGAAACGCCTGTCTATCTCTTCGGTTATCTGATAGATACGCGGCAAAAGCGTGCGAAAAAGCTCTTTGGGCCATTTTTCGAGAGCTTCCGCCATGACCGTATGGTTTGTATAAGAAATCGTCTGTCTGACGATATTCCACGCGTCCTCCCAAGAATATGAATATTCGTCTAAGAGTATTCTCATAAGCTCGGGAATGCACAATGCCGGGTGGGTATCGTTGATGTGTATAGCTACCTTTTCGTGGAGATTAGATAGATAGTTAAATTTTAAGTGTTTTTTTAGAATACTCTGCACCGATGCGGAAACAAAGAAATACTGCTGTTTGAGCCTTAACGACTTGCCTTCGTAATGATTGTCCGCCGGATAAAGTATTTTTGAAATACTTTCGGCATAGGACTTGCTTTCGAGAGCCTTGACGTATTCGCCCTGCGAAAAGAGCTTTAAATCGATATCGACGGGAGCTTTTGCACTCCAAAGCCTGAGCGTGTTGACCGCTCCGCTCAAATATCCCGATACGTTCATATCGTAAGGCACGGCGAGAAGCGGCGTGTAATCCTTGTGATTGATACGCAATCTCCCGTCCACCCATTCCTGCTCGACGTGTCCGCCGAATTTGATTTCAAAGGTGTCCTCTACTCTCGGCGAGAGCCATACTCCCCCTTCGTTGAGCCATTCGTCGGGCAGTTCGAGCTGCCAGCCGTCTACGATTTTTTGCTTAAAAATCCCGTAATCGTATCTTATCGAAAAGCCCGTCGCCGCATACCCTTGCGATGTCAGCGCGTCCATATATGCGGCTGCAAGCCGCCCCAATCCGCCGTTGCCCAGCCCCGCATCCTGCTCGACGGCGCAAAGCGCGTCGAGATCAAAGCCTAATTTCTTTAAAACTCCCGAAACACCGTCGGTTATTCCGAGATTCATCAAATGATTTTTTAGAGATTTGCCGAGCAAAAACTCTACGGACATATAGTAAACCTGTTTTGCTCCTTTGGCTCTCATTTTTTCTTTAAAAGAAACCCTTCTCGACGTCAGCATATCCTTGATAATACTGCAAAGCACCTTGTACATTTGTTCGGATTCGGCTTCGGACGGACGAATGCCGAACATTTTTCGCGTCTGTCCCGATACCCCTTCCAAAAACCTTGCCGCATCAAAATCGGTCTTATAGCTGCCGCAAGTGTATTCCGGCTCGTTTTTTGTTTTTTTGTCCTTTTCGTTGCGAATGCCCGTACGCGGCGTCGCCGCAGGGGCGGATATTTCTCCTTTCGTGGTATTTTCTATGTCGGTTTTAGCAATCGCTTGGTCTGCAATTTTTTTCATTTAATCTCTCCTGATTTTTCTTTTATGTATATGATGTGAAGACCGAACGGCAAAATATCACACGGATTTTTGCGTTGCCGTTTTGGGCATTTTAAGGTAAAAACCGCTTTCGATTTTTACCTTAATATCCGGTTATTCACATTTTTCAGCTATAATCGTTATATCGCCGCGTTTTATTTGATTTTGCGGTATAGAGCTTCGTATTTTCTCGCCGATTCTTCCCACGAAAAATCACTGCTCATAGCGTTTTTGATGACCTTTTTTAGGTCGGCTTTATTGTAAAACACGTCCAAAGCTCTGTTGACCGCGTCGAGCATATCGTTTGCGTCATAGCTCTTAAAGGTAAAGCCGTTGCCGCTCCCTACAATATGATTATATGCACAGACCGTGTCTTTAAGCCCGCCGGCTTCTCTGACTATCGGTATCGCGCCGTAGCGCATGGCTATCATTTGGCTCAGTCCGCAAGGCTCAAACTTGGACGGCATGAGCAAAAAGTCCGCTCCGCCGTAAATCTTAGAGGCTATATCGGACGAAAACCCTATTATTGCTCTCAGCTTGTTAGGATAATAGCTTTCGAGATCTTTGAGCATAGTTTCGTATTTCCAATCGCCCTTGCCGAGTATGACTACCGATATATCCTTGCCCAATATATCTTCCGCGACCTTAGACACAAGGTCCATGCCCTTTTGGGAGGTAAGGCGCGTGACCATACCTATAAGCGGACGGTTTTCGTCATACGGAAGATGTAACATTTCCAATAGATTTTGTTTGTTTTCGGTTCTGTCCGCAATAGTGGCGTAGGTGTAATTTTTGAGTATCGACGCGTCGGTCGCGGGGTTGTAAAAATCCGTGTCTATTCCGTTGATTATTCCCGAAATCTTGTATTTTCTGGATTTTAAAATGCCTTCGAGCCCGTAGGAATAGAAGGGGTCTAAAATCTCGTTTGCGTAGGTTTCGCTCACCGTCGTCACCGCATTAGACGCTTCGATTGCGCCCTTCATAAAATTGACGCATTTGTCGTATTCGATAAGCTTTTGAGCGTTTTTGTCTATGCCGATGATGTCCTCGCCGATATTCAGACCGTATTTGCCTTGAAATTCGATGTTGTGAATGGTAAATACCGATTTGATATTTTTATATTCGCCGTATCTGTAAAAGACGTCGAGAAATACCGGAGCTAATGCCGTCTGCCAATCGTTGACGTGGAGAATATCGGGATAAAAATTCATGACCGACATAGCCGCAATGACGGCTTTTGAAAAATATGCAAACCGCTCCGCATCGTCAAAATGTCCGTATATACCGTTGCGTTTAAAATAATATTCGTTGTCGATAAAGTAATAAATCACTCCGTCATATTCGGTCTCAAAAACTCCGCAATACTGCCGTCTCCAACTGAGCGGAACATAAATCGAACCGATATATTTCATTTTGGCTTTGAGATTCCAATCGATATCGAGATAAAGCGGAATGACGACCCTTACGTCGTTTCCGTTCTTTTTGAGAGCCTTAGGCAAGGAGGCAGCCACATCTCCCAATCCGCCCGACCTTATAAAAGGTCCGGCTTCGGAAGCGGCGAACAAAATCTTTAACCCGTTCGCTTCCTTGACCGTCTTGTCTTGAACTACATTAGCTTTTTCCTTCGCCTTATCTTCCGTCGCGGCTTTTACGGGTGCGGCGGCTTGCGGTGCGGCGGCTTGCGGCGCGTCAAGCGTTTTTATAGGCGCGGTTGCGGCGGCTTTCGGCGCAGACGGCGTAGCTTTTATCGGCGTGGCGGCGGCTTGCGGCGCAGACGGCGCGGCTTTTATCGACGCGGCTTTTGTTGGCGCGGCGGCGGCGGTTTCAGCTTTTTTTGCCGATACCGTGTCTATATCCGTTTTATTTTTGACAGCAAGCTCTTTCGGCTTCGCCGACGGCTTTTGGGGCGATGAAGCTTTTACGGCGGTATCGTCCTTGCCGATGTTATTTAAGACCTTTTCATTTTTTGCGTTTTTGTTATTTGCCATTTTTTATCATTACCTCTTGCTTTTATTTGTATGTAAGGGTGCGCCCCCGATACGGCAAAGCTTGCCAAAATCGGTAAGCTTATACGACCTTATCCTTGACTATGACGATAGGATAGGTTTCAAAACCCGAAATATTGCGGTTTTCTTTTATCGTGACGTTTTTGTCGGTTATGACGTAGCTCATGTTGGAGTTGCTCATAATCTGACCGTTTTCCATGATGATAGAATTGACCACGCGTGCGCCCTCGCCTATATTGACGCCTCTGAACAAAATCGAATTTTCAACATAGCCGTTTATGCAGCAGCCGTCTGCGATGAGCGAATTTTTGACGACGGCTTTTTCGGCGTAGACGGTCGGAACGCTGTCCTTGACCTTCGTGTAGATATCGCCGTAAGAATCGAAGAGATTATCTCTCGCTTGCTTGTTTAAAAGCTTCATACTTTCGTAATAATAGCTTTTGATGTCGTCCACGACGGCGACATAGCCCTTGACGTCGTAAGCGTGTATTTTTAACTCGCTTGTCTTGGTGAGAATGATGTCCTTTTCAAAGTCTAACTGTCCCCTGCTGAACGCCGCTTCGACAAGCTCCAAAAGCAGATTTTTGTTCATGAGATAGACGTTGAGCGAAACGTCGGCGGGTACTCGCCCTTGTGTATTGGAGAAAATTATTTCCGAAACTCTGCCGTTCTTGCCGATAACGGGGAGAACGCGCCTTGCGGTCGTTTCGGATTTGCAGGTCAGCATTGTTATATCGGCTTTTTTTGAGATATGCTCTTCAAAGAGCTTGCCGAAATCAAAATTGTACGCTACGTTGCCGTTGCTTATGATGATGTATTCTTCCTTTGCTCTCTTGATGTAGTCGGCAATGCTGTAAACGGCTTCTATCTTGCTCTTGTACATATCGCGTGACGCGCTCGTGACAAAGGGCGGAAAGACCGCCAAACCGCTGTTTTTGCGGTTCAAATCCCAATCTCTGCCCATGCGGATATGGTCCATAAGCGAATTGTAATTGCTTCTGGCTATAATGCCGATTGTCGTTATGCCTGAATTTACAAAATTTGACAAAACAAAATCAATGAGTCTGTATCTTCCGCAAAAAGGAAGCGACGCCGCCGTTCTATGAATGGTAAGCTCGTTGAGTTTGCTTTCGTTCTCGCTGGCAAACAATACGCCCATAATATTGCTCATACGGTTTCTCCTTATTATATCTATTTTTTACCTTGTTTAAAATTATTAAACCATTTTTTATATTGTGAGAATAACTAAACCATTTGTCCTTTTTTGACGACGGAGTTTTCTTTTATTATCTCGTCCGGTCCGATAAGGGCAATTTCCCATTCGCCGTTCTCGGTCGGTGCGGTCAAATCCTCGCCGATTTTTGAAGACCTGCCGATGCGTGCGTTCGGACCTATTATAGAATACTTTATGACTGCACCGCTTTCGATGACGGCTCCCGGCATGACGATAGAGTTTTCTATCAATGCGCCGCTGCCGACCGTACAGCTATGAGATAATATGGAATTTTTGAGTGAGCCGTCTATCTCGCAGCCTTCGCTGACAAGGCTTTTTTCTATCCTTGCGTCCGCGCCGATATAATGCGGCGGTTCGGCGGAATTTCTCGCGTATATTTTCCAATTTGCGTCGTTTAGGTTTAGCCCCGACTTGTTGTCGAGCAAATCCATATTCGCTTCCCAAAGGCTGGAAATTGTTCCGACGTCCTTCCAATATCCGTTAAAGGAATAAGCGTACATATTTTCTTTGGCTTTGAGCATATTCGGAATGATATTTTTTCCGAAATCGTTCTGAGAATTTTTGTCCTCTTCGTCGGCGACGAGATAGGCTTTGAGCTTTTGCCATGTAAAGATATAGATACCCATAGACGCTTTATTGCTCTTAGGCTTTTTTGGCTTTTCTTCAAATTCGATTATTCTGTTAGACGCGTCGGCATTCATTATGCCGAATCTCGACGCTTGCTCTATCGGCACTTCAAATACCGCTATCGTGCAATCGGCTTTGTTTTTGATATGGCTGTCCAACATAAGCGAATAATCCATCTTGTAAATATGGTCGCCGGAGAGTATCAGGACATATTCGGGATTGTATTTGTCGATAAAGGCGATGTTTTGGTATATCGCGTTAGCCGTTCCCTTGTACCATTCGCCGGACTTGGCTCTCATAAAGGGCGGCAAGACAAATACGCCGCCGTTGAGTCTGTCTAAGTCCCAGGGCTGACCGTTGCCGATATATGTATTTAGCTCGAAAGGCTGATATTGAGTGAGAACGCCTATCGTATCTATATGCGAATTAATCGTGTTTGAAAGCGTAAAATCTATAATCCTGTACTTACCCCCAAAAGGAACGGCAGGCTTTGCGACCTGACTTGTCAAGACTCCGAGTCTTGTTCCCTGTCCGCCGGCGAGCAACATCGCCACACATTCTTTTTTATGCTTCATACTACCTCCGTGTCTTATATAAAATTTTGCGTAACCTTGACGCCGTTAATCTATCCGTTGTAACGTATATACATAGCTCCGTTTGCGGGAATTTTGAGCCGTATTACAAAATCCTCTCCATGCGTTTTGTTTTTTGCCTTTCGTGCCTTGACCGAAGCGTTATTCAAGGTACTGCCGCCGAATATTACATTGTCGCTGTTTAATATGACCTTGTAAGTGCCGTCGCCCGATACGCCTATCTCGTATTTGAGCCGTTGTATCGGCGAAAAATTTATCACGGCGATTATGTAGCTGCCGTCGAGAGCGTATCTCTTAAAGACGATTATGTTTTGAGATTTGTCGTCTACTACCGTCCATTTGTAGCCCCCCGACGAGCAGTCCTGCTCGTGCAAGGGTTTGAGCTGTTTGTATAATTTGTTTAAGGTCTTGACGTAGTTTTGAAACTCCTTGTGTTGAGAGTATTCCAAAAGCTGCCAATCGAGCTGTTTTTTGTAATCCCACTCGATAAATTGAGCAAACTCTCCGCCCATAAAAAGCAGTTTTTTGCCCGGCTCGGCTATCATATAGCTCATCAGAGCTTTGAGAGCGGCAAACTTTTCGGGGTATTCTCCGGGCATTTTGTTTATCAGAGAAGACTTGCCGTGAACGACCTCGTCGTGCGAAAAAGGAAGAATATAATTCTCCGAATACGCGTAGGTTATCGGAAAGGTCAAGAGATTGTGATTGTCCTTTCTAAAAAAAGGATTTAGAGAAGCATATCTGAGAGTGTCGTTCATCCAGCCCATATTCCATTTAAAATTGAAGCCCAATCCGCCGTCGTAGCCGGGCTTTGTAATCATAGGAAAAGCCGTAGACTCCTCCGCTATCATCAAAAGCCCCTTGTGTCCCGACAGGAGCGCGGTATTTAACGAACGCAAAAAATCTATCGCTTCAAAATTGTAATTGCCGCCGTCCTTGTTCCTTGCAAATTTTCCGTCCTTTCTGCCGTAATCGAGATAGAGCATAGAGGCGACGGCATCTACTCTTATACCGTCGATGTGATAATATTCGGCGAAATATTCGGCGGATGATATGAGAAAGCTTTTGATTTCCTTTCTGCCGTAATCAAAGACTACCGTTCCCCAATCCTTATGCTCTCTCTTTAAGGGGTCGGTGTATTCGTAAAGGCTTTTGCCGTCAAACTCGAAGAGTCCGTGTTCGTCCTTTGGAAAATGAGCCGCGACCCAATCCAAAATGACGCCTATTTTTGCGCGGTGCAGCCTGTCTACAAAGCTCATGAAGTCCTTAGGCGTGCCGAATCTGGAAGTAGGCGCGAACATTCCCGTCACCTGATAGCCCCAGCTGCCGTCGAAAGGAAATTCCGTCACGGGCAAAAGCTCGATATGGGTATAATTCATTGTCTTTATATACGGAATAAGCTCGTCTGCTATCATAGAATAGCTTTTAAAAGAGCCGTCGTCATTCAAACGCCACGAACCCAAATGCAATTCGTAAATATTTATCGGCTCGGAATAAGGATTAAAGGCCTCGCGGCGGCTCATCCATGCGCCGTCCTTCCATTTGTAACCGTTTATGCAGTAGAGCTTGGAAGCGTTGGCGGGAGACGTTTCGGCATGATAGGCGTAAGGGTCGGCTTTGTATACGTCCTTGCCGTTCTTGCTTGTTATGCAGTATTTGTAAGTGTCAAATTCTTTCAATCCGGGTACAAAGGCTTCAAATATCTCGTCGGAGATTCTTTCCGCAGGATTTTTGTCCTTGTCCCAAGCGTTAAAGTCCCCCGTCACCGAAACCCTTACCGCGTCTGGCGCCCATACCCTAAAAACCCAACCCGACACGCCGTCGACGACTGCCTGTTTAGGTGAAAAAAGCTTATGCGCCTCATAATTTACGCCTTTATGAAAGAGATATATCGGGTCTTTGAGTTCTTTGCTAAGATGCATTATAAAACCTCGCTGCGGCAAACGGAAAAATCATTAAACATCATACTTTTTTCCTTTTATCATTATACCAAATTTTGAGAGATTTTTCAAGATTTATAAGTAAGAAAATAATTTTATTGTTTTTTTAGTGCAAACCTAAAAAAAGACCGTTTCAAACGCTTGAAACGGTCTTTAATTTTTCGATAAAAACACTTACACCAATTCGAGAATAGCTAATTCGGCGTTGTCGCCTCTGCGTGTTCCGAGCTTGATTATTCTGGTATAACCGCCGCCCTGACCGAGCTTTTCGGCTCTATCGGCGTAGGTAGGAGCGTAGTTGTTGAAGATTTTTTCAATCAGCGGATGATTGATATCCTTTGTACGGTCTCTGAAAGTCGAATTTTTTTCGCCTTTTTGTCTTTGTTCTTGGATATCGTAGAGCGACGACATGAGCTTACGTCTTGCGCTCAATTTTTTGGGACCGTCGTTCTTAAATTTTACCGCGACGGCGTCTCCGCTAAGATTGTATCTGGTCTTCGAGACCTCTACTTCGTCCTTATAGGTCTTGATTGCGAGCGTTATAAGCTTCTCGGCTATACGTCTGACTTCCTTTGCCCTATCGACGGTCGTTTCTATTTTTCCGTACCACAAAAGGTCTGTCACTTGATTTTTTAAAACAGCCAATCTTTGGTCTGTGGGTCTTCCTAATTTTCTGTTAGCCATAGATATTTCCTCTTTTAAAATCTTTATCTGTCTTAAAACAGCGTGTTTGTAAAATTATTCGTCCTTGCTGAGCAGTCCCAGCCCCATATCGTGAAGCTTTTTGATGACCTCTTCGAGTGATTTTCTGCCGAGATTTCTCACTTTGAGCATATCGTCCTCCGATCGCTTTGTCAAATCCTCGACCGTATGAATACCGGCGCGCTTTAAGCAGTTGTAAGAACGCACGGAAAGGTCTAAATCCTCTATGCTCATCTCCAAAAGCTTATGCTTTTTGTCGCTGTCGCGGCTGACCAAAACGTCGTTGTCCTTCATCGTGTCGATGAGGTCGACAAAGAGATTTAAGTGGTCGTTCATTATTTTTGCGGACAGGCTTATGACTTCCTTTGCGCTTGTAGTGCCGTTAGTCCAAACCTCGATAGTGAGCTTGTCATAGTCGATGCTCTGTTCTACGCGGGTATTCTCTACTGCATAATTTACCTTCTCGACCGGCGTGTAGATAGAATCTATCGCGATATATCCTATCGGAGCGTTTTTGTCCTTGTTGTTTACCGCGCTGACGTAGCCTCTGCCGTTGCCGATAGTGAGTGTCATGTCGATTTTTGCGTTGTCGCCGAGCGTGCAGATATAAAGGTCGGGATTAAGTATTGCGACCTCCGGGTCTTCGGTGATGTCCGATGCGTAGACAGGACCTTCGGAGCTTTTGCTGAGAGTTATAGTCTTTTTGGCATAGACGTCGTTGTCCTCCCATTTAAGCGCAAGACTTTTTATGTTCAAAATAATTTCCGAAACGTCTTCTCTCACTCCCGGTATCGTCGAAAACTCATGCTTGACGCCTTCGATTTTGATGCCCTGCGCCGCAGAACCCGGAAGAGATGACAAAAGTATCCGTCTAAGGGCATTGCCGAGCGTCGTGCCGTAACCGCGTTCGAGCGGCTCGATGACAAATTTTGCATAAGCCTTGTCGGCGTTTTCTTCAAAAACTATTTTAGGTTTTATTATTTCCATATAAATCGTTGTCCTCCAAATTTGAATAAATCTTAATTGATTAAAGATTTATCTTGAGTACAATTCGACAATCAGGTGATCGGCGATTGTGAAATCGATATCGTCTCTTTGCGGAAGTGCAACGACGTTGCCCTTTAAGGACTCGTTGTCGAACGTCAGCCATTTAGGGAGATTAACCGACCTGCCGGCTTTTATGTCGGTAAATACGGCTTTTTCCTTCTTGTTGTCTTTGACGGAAATAACGTCGCCGGCCTTGATGAGATATGAAGGGATATTGACGCGTTTGCCGTTGACGCATATGAGTCCGTGATTGACGAGCTGACGCGCCTGACCTCTGGAAATACCGAGACCGAGTCTGTAAACTACGTTGTCGAGCCTTCTCTCTATGAGTACAAGCATATTTTCGCCGGTCATGCCGCGCATTTTGTCTGCCTTTACATAATAGAGTTTAAACTGCTTTTCCAAAATGCCGTATACTCTTTTGGTCTTTTGCTTCTCTCTAAGTTGGAGTGAATATTCTGAATCCTTCTTTCTTCTGGACATACCGTGTTGTCCCGGAGGCGTCATTCTGTGCGTATAGGAGCATTTGCTCGAATAGCATCTATCACCTTTCAAAAAAAGCTTTGCGCCCTCTCTCCGGCAAAGGCGGCAAACCGAACCTGTATATTTAGCCATAAATCATTACCTCCTATAACCTTCTGCGCTTAGGCGGACGGCAACCGTTGTGCGGTATCGGGGAAACGTCTTTGATGAGCGTAACCTCGAAATCGTAGGTTTGAAGAGCGCGGATAGCGGATTCTCTGCCCGCTCCCGGACCCTTGACATAAACCTCAACTGACCTCATACCTAAATCTTTCGCGACTTTCGCCGCGTCCTCTGCCGCCGCTTGCGCCGCGAACGGAGTGCTTTTTTTTGAACCCTTGAACTTTAATTTGCCGGCACTCGACCAGGAAACGGTGTTTCCTTTGATGTCGGTAAACGTGACTATCGTGTTGTTGAAAGAAGAATGAATATGCACAGCTCCTTTATCTACACGCTTAATCTCTTTGCGTTTTTTAACAACTTTTTTGGGTGTTTGAGCAGCCATTGTTATTTATTCTCCTTATTTCTTAACCTTTTTCGCCTTGCTAACGGTACGCTTAGGACCTTTACGGGTGCGCGCATTAGCACGGGTATTTTGTCCGCGTACGGGGAGTCCCTTTCTGTGACGGATACCTCTGTAACAGCCTATTTCCATAAGCCGTTTGATATTCATCGAAACCTCTCTCTTTAAGTCACCCTCGACGCGTATGTTTCTGTCGATGTATTCGCGGATAAGACTTACATGGTCTTCGGTCAAATCCTTTACTCTGATGTCCGGGTCGATATTAACGGCGGACAATATTTTATTAGAAACCGAGCGGCCTATACCGTAAATATAGGTCAAGCCTATCTCGACTCTCTTTTCGCGCGGCAAATCCACGCCTGCAATACGAGCCATTAACTATGTTACCTCCATAACATTTGAATGAAACTAATCTATCTTAACGCTTCGGGAAAGAACCGCAAAACTGTTTGGAATGTGCGCCCCGCGATTCAGCCGCTTCCCTAATATCAGCGAATATGCTCAAATTAAATATAATAACGTATAAGTTAAAATATATATCGCCTGTCGGCTGCGGCTTCGGATAAAGCCGCCGATACCGGCAAAGGCTCTTAAACTTGACAAATTCTCTATGCGCTTTTACATAGAGAAAACTTATTAAGTATATCATAAACGACACTTTTCGGCAAGCATTTTTGATAAGAAATATCAAAAAACTGCAAGCTTTTTAAGGCTTAGCGTTTTGCGTCCGTCAAAACACACTTTTGTTTGACCGACGTTAAGCTTATGATATCGAGTCGGCGGTCAAAGACCGCCGCAAAAATCAGCCCTGACGTTGTTTATGACTTTTGTCCTTGCTGCAAATTACCATGATTCTGCCGTTTCTTTTGATGACGCGGCATTTATCACACATTTTCTTTACCGACGCTCTTACTTTCATAGCCGTATACTCCTTGTATTAAGTAATTATTTAAAATTTTACGCACTCGTTCTCAAATTGAGCCGTTGCGCTCCGTCTGTTGACTGCTAATTTTTTGCGCGCCATGTTATGCGCCCTTTGGTCAAATCGTAGGGACTCATTTCTATCGTCACTCTGTCGCCTTCTACGATTTTGATGTTGTTTTGTCTGAGCTTGCCCGACAAATATGCGTTGACAATATGTCCGTTGCTCAGCTCCACCTTAAAATTTGTATTGGGTAAAAGCTCCGCTACCTTGCCTTCTGCTTCTATTACATCGTCTTTCGGCACAAAAAACCTCCAAATTTACCGACTTTTACATTTTACACGTCCTAAAACGCACAAATAAAGTCTTAAATGATTATATAAAATATCTTTTTATATCTTGTTATCGTCTTTCCTCTTCCGGAAGCTGTCCGCTCTTGTCGTTGTATTGTCTGAGAGCCGACCTTATCTCCGCATTGTGGACGAGCTTTTTGCTTTTGAATTTTTCGGCAAGCTTTTCGACGACCGCGCCGGTATCTCTCAAATGCTTGATTTTTTTGAGCTTCGGCTTTTCGAGCCGCCTAAGCTCTCCGTCGATTATATACACATAATCGGGTTTTTCGGAAAGACCCGTCACTATATAATATCTCTCGCTGTCTCTGCCCGCCTTAGAATAGACAACAGAACCTATATCCATAAAAAATCCCTTTCCCGTCGCAACGCGCTTTGTTGTATCGGCGTTAAAGCGTCAATATTTCCGCGCCGTTGTCCGTTATCAAAACGGTGTTTTCGTAATGTGCGCATAGGCTTCCGTCCGTCGTCACAACCGTCCAGCCGTCGTTCAAGACCTTGACCTCGTAGCTGCCCTTTGTTATCATCGGTTCGATTGCGAGCGTCATACCTGCTTTTAGACGGATACCGCGTCCGGCACTGCCGAAATTCGGTATATCCGGCGACTCGTGCAAGTGCGCCCCCACTCCGTGTCCTATATAGCTCCTGACTACACCGTAGCCGTTTGCTTCGATATATTCGCCTATTCTGTGGCATACATCGCCCAAGCGATGTTCGGTATCGGCAAGCTTTATGCCTTCAAAAAAACTCTCTTTTGCACACTCTATCAGCTTAAAATTTTCTTCGCTGCATTCTCCGACCGCATAAGTTCTGGCGGCATCGGTGTGAAATCCGTTTAAATATACGCCCAAATCTATCTTGACGATATCGCCGTTTTTGATAATCTTATCGGCTTTCGGTATGCCGTGCAAAAGCTCTTCGTTGATTGATACGCACGCCGTTCCCTTAAAGCCGTTATATCCGAGAAAGGAAGGTTTGGCTTTGTGCGACGTTATATAATTAAAGGCTATTTTGTCTACTTCGAGAGTGGATATGCCGTCGCGTATTTTTTCGCCGACCAAGAGATGTACGTCCCGCAAAATTTTGCCCGACTCTCTCATGATTTCGATTTCTCTTTTTGATTTTATCGAAACGCCTTCAAACATATCACACCTTCCGCGTTTGCTGAAATTTATCCGAGTATCTTCTCTACGTCGGCAAACACTGCGGCAGCCTCTCTGCCTGCATCGATATCTATAAGCTTATTTTGTTGTTTGTAATAATCTATCAAAGGCGCGGTTTGTTTTTTGTAGACGTCCAAGCGCGATTTTACGGTAGCTTCGTTGTCGTCGGCTCTTTGACAGAGCTTGCCGCCGCAAAGCGAGCATTTGTCCTTGCCGTTCAAAAGGTCTACATGATAGACGGCGGCACAATCCTTGCAGATACGTCTGCCGGTAATTCTGCTCATAAGCAGGGCTTCGTCTATTTGAAGATTTATCACCTTATCGATGGCCGTAAAGGTATCTACCGCCTTTGCCTGCTCCGTAGTACGCGGAAATCCGTCGAACAAGAAGCTTTCTATCTTGCCTACGCTGTCCTTTACGAGAGCGATTACAAGCTCGTCGGGGACAAGGTGACCGTTATCGACAAATTCTTTGGCTTTTTTGCCCAGCTCCGTTCCTTCCTTGATGTTCTTTCTCAAAAGGTCGCCGGTCGATATATGCGCCGCACCGTATTTAGCGGCGATTTTGACAGCCGCAGTTCCCTTTCCTGCGCCGGGTGCGCCTAATAAAATTATTCTCATGCGTCCTCCGCTTATTAGCTTTAAATACATTGAAATAACGGCGAAAGAGAGTGCGGACAGATTTGCTTCGGGGCGTCCGTGCGTACGGACAGCCCCGAAAAAAATCGTGAAACGCGCCGGACTATGCGCCGTTTATTTCAAAAATCCTTTATAATGCCGCATCATGAGCTGTGATTCTAATTGCTTGTTAAATTCGAGTGCGACGCTTACGACAATCAACAGACCGGTCGCGCTGAAAGCGTTGTTCATACCTATTTCGGTAAAAAGCGTCGTGAATATTACCGTCGGGATAAGCATGACCAAAGCAAGGAAGATTGCGCCGAAGAAGGTTATTCTGTTGTTGATTTTTTTCAAATATTCGGTAGTAGGCTTGCCCGGTCTGATACCCGGAATAAATCCGCCGTACTGCTGTATATTTCTCGCTACGTCCTCCGGGTCAAATTGTATCTGCGAATAAAAATATGAGAAGAACAATATGAGCAGTGCCATAGCGGCTATATAGAACGGCGAGCTGATACCGAGATTGTTTGTGTACCAGGTATTGGCGTCGCTGTTAGGCCAAAACAAGCTGATTATCATCTGCGGAAACATCAAAAACGACGACGCAAAGATGATAGGCATAACGCCCGAAGCATTGATTTTTATCGGAATGTGCGTCGACTGACCGCCGTACATTTTGTTGCCCTTGACCTGCTTGGCGTATTGGACGTTGACCTTTCGCACCGCTAAATCGACAAAGACGATAAAGAAGAAGATTAAGCACACCAATATTACAAAGAAGATTATCTGCCAAATCTTGGTCGCGTCGTCGGTAAGACTCGAAAAGCCGTTTAAAAGAGCCGACGTAATCGATGACAGTATGCCTACAAAGATTATGAGAGACGTACCGTTTCCGATGCCGTATTCGGTTATTCTCTCGCCTATCCACATGACGAACGTGCTGCCGCCGATGAGAATGAGTATAATAAACACCTTTGTAAAGAACATGACCGCCGCGTTATCCACCTTGCCCGGAAGGAAAGGAAGTACGGCGTCTACCTGCGCGCTGCTCCAACTTGCCACTATGCCGATACCCTGAACGATAGCCAATACTATGGCTACATATCTGGTTATCTGAGTTATCTTTCTTCTGCCCTCTTCGCCCTCTTTTGACAGTCTTTCAAGACTCGGTATAATAAGGGTGACGAGCTGCATGATGATGAAAGCATTGATAAACGGCAATATACCGAGAGCAAAAATCGTTCCGTTTTGCAGGGCTTGACCGTTGACTGCGTTCATGAGCTTAAAAAAGTCGTTGCTTTCGCCGAAGGACGACTGTATCGCATTCGTATCGAGTCCGGGTATAAGTATATAAGAACCTATACGATAGACAAGCAACATAAATAGCGTCATGAATATTTTGTTGCGGATTTCTTTTGTCGTAAATGCGGCTTTTAATGTCTCAAACATTATTTCACCTCAGCTTTACCGCCGGCTTTCTCAATAATGTCTATCGCAGACTTAGAGAATTTTTTAGCTTCGACAGTGAGTTTTTTTGTGAGTTCGCCTTTCCCCAAAACCTTTATTCCGTAAGCTTCGACTTTTTTGACAATTCCCGCATGGCGCAAGGCTTCCGCCGTCACGACCGTACCGTCATCAAACCTCTCCAAATCGGAGACGTTTATCACAGTGAATTCTTTTTTGTAGATGTTTGTAAAACCTCTTTTAGGCAGTCTTCTGGTGAGCGGCATTTGTCCGCCCTCAAAACCGGGACGTACGCCGCCGCCGCTTCTTGCCCATTGACCCTTATGACCTTTCGTAGCCGTTTTGCCCGTACCCGAGCCTATTCCTCTGCCTATTCTTTTGGTTTTGGATTTTGAACCGGGAGCCGGCGAAAGAGTCTGAATATCCATAATATTTTACCTCTTGTTGTCTTAGAATAAATTAACCGATGTTTTCGACGTCTAAAAGGAACGATACCTTTTTAATCATACCGCGAATATGCGGAGTGTCGTTGTGAATTTTGAATTGACCGATTTTTTTGAGTCCGAGAGCCGCGACGTTTGCCTTTTGGTTCTCGACAAGTCCTATTGTGCTCTTTTTTAATGTGACTTTTATTTTAGCCATTTTTACCACCCCTTATAATTCTTCGGGAACTTTTCCGCGTAAAGCGGCGACCTCTTCGGCGGTTCTGAGGCTCATAAGTCCGTTCATAGTCGCTCTGACGACATTTATTTTGTTATTTGTGCCGATAGATTTTGTTCTGATGTCCTTGATTCCGCAGGCTTCGAGAACGCTTCTGACCGGACCTCCGGCTATAACTCCCGAACCTAATGCGCCCGGAAGAAGGATGACCTTACCCTTGCCGAAGACACCTACCGTGCCGTGCGGTATGGTTCTTTCGAGAACGCTGATTTTTACCATTCTCTTTTTGGCTTCCTGAGTAGCCTTTTCGATAGCGTCAGGTACTTCGGCTGATTTGCCTATACCGATGCCGACCTCGCCCGTGCCGTTACCGACTACGACAAGCGCCGAAAAACGCATCGTGCGTCCGCCCTTAACAACCTTGGCGACCCTTCTGATTTCTACGAGTTTTTTTATCAAATCATCTTGGGCTTCTCTTTGAGGTCTGCCACCTCTTTCTCTTATTGCCATAAAATCAAATACTCCTTCTAAAACTTCAATCCGGCTTCTCTGGCACCTTCCGCAACCTGTTCGATGCGTCCTGTGTAAATATAACCGCCTCTGTCGAATACGACCTCGGTAATACCCTTAGCCAAAGCTCTTTTTGCTGCCTCAGAACCGACGGTTTTGGCGGCTGCGCTCTTGTTGACGTTCGCTGTCTTTTCGATGACTTCCTTATCGAGAGTGGACGCCGACGCTATCGTCACGCCTTTTACGTCGTCGATAATCTGAACGTAAATATGCTTATTGCTTCTGTATACGTTGATACGCGGCTTGTCCGCAGTACCGTTGACTTTCTTTCTGACTCTGGCGTGCCTTATTTTTCTGTCGGCGTTCTTGTCTAATTTGTTAATCATAGCCTAATATACTCCTTACTTGGGCTGACAAATCATTATATATTTATTACGATTTTGATGCCTTTTGTCTTGCCGACGGATTGTTTCAAAACGATAACAATCAAACCGGCTTTATCTGCCGCTATTATTTTTTGCCGGCGGTCTTGCCTTCTTTCTTGACTACCTTTTCGCCCTTATAGCGTACTCCGTAATTGTGATAAGGCTCTACCGGTCTGATAGCCTTGATATTTGCGGCGGTTTGACCGACGAGTTCTTTGTCTATACCCTTTACGACGATTTCCGTAGGATTCGTGAGAGTAAAGGTTATGCCGTCCGGCTCTTCGACCTCCACAGGATGTGAAAAACCGACGTTTAAGATGATTTTTTTGCCTTGCTTGGTCACCTTATAGCCTACGCCGGCAATGATAAGAGCCTTTTCGTAGCCCACGGTGACGCCTCTGACCATATTAAAGACGAGAGCCCTGTAAAGACCGTGCAATGCGACGTTCTGTCTTTCTTCGTTGGCTCTGCTCAATTGGAGAATACCGTTCTCTTCCTTGAACGAGATAGCACCGTATATTTTTTCCGAAAGCTCTCCCAACGGACCTTTGACGGTGACGACGTTTTCGTCGGAAACCTTTACGGTCACGCCCTTAGGTATGCTTATCGGCAATCTGCCTATTCTTGACATAATGCGCCCTCCTACCAGACGAACGCAAGCACTTCGCCGCCGATTTTTTCGGCTCTTGCCTGCTTGTCCGTAATAATTCCTTTTGATGTCGAAACGACGGCTATTCCCATACCGTTCAAGACCTTAGGGAGCTTGTCGTAACCGGAATAAATTCTCAGTCCCGGCTTGCTTATTCTCTTGATGCCCGTGATGGCAGGACGGTTTTTTTGTCCGTACTTCAAGGTAAGCTTGATATAGGTCTGTATGCCTTCGCCCACTTCCTCTATGCCGCTTATATAGCCTTCTTTGAGAAGAATTTCCGCGATGGATTTTTTCATAATGCTAAGCGGAATGAGAACCGTTTCGTGCTTTGCAAGCAGAGCGTTTCTTATGCGTGTGAGCATATCCGCGATCGGGTCTGTTATAGTCATAATAATATCTCCTTACATTACCAGCTTGCTTTCTTGCAGCCCGGAATTTGACCTTTATAGGCGAGATTTCTGAAACAAATTCTGCAAACCCCGAATTTTTTCAAAACCGAATGCGGTCTGCCGCAAATTTGGCATCTTGTATATTCTCTAACCGCAAACTTTTGTTTCTTTTGTTGCCTGTTTATAATAGCTTTCTTTGCCATATATCAAATCTCCTATTTGGCGAAGGGCAATCCGAGAAGCCTCAAAAGCTCCTTTGCCTCTTCGTCGGTTTTTGCGGTCGTAACAAAACAGATATCGAAGCCTCTTATCTTTTCAATCTGGTCGTAAACGATTTCCGGGAAAATAAGCTGTTCCTTGACGCCCATAGAGTAGTTGCCTCTTCCGTCGAAGGATTTTGGCGAAACGCCCTTAAAATCTCTCACTCTCGGAAGCACTACGGCTATAAACTTGTCGGCAAAGGCGTACATTCTGTCATTACGGAGTGTAACCTTCGCGCCTATATTCATGCCCTGCTTGACTTTAAAATTCGCTACGCTCTTTTTTGCCGTCGTCACAGCCGGCTTTTGACCGGATATTTGACGAAGCTCTTCCACCGCCGACTGAACGCTTTTGGCATTGTCCTTGATGTCGCCGTAACCCATGTTGATTACGACCTTTTCGAGCTTAGGGACTTGATTTATGTTTTTGTAAGCAAAATGCTTCATGAGTGCCGGAATGACCGTTTCTTTGTAATATACTCTCAAACGGTTTTCGACCGCGCTTTTTGCGAGCGGAGTTTTTACCGATTCCGCTTTTGGAGCGGCGGTTCTGGCTTCGGAAGTCTTTTTAGGGCTTGCCGCTTTCTTTTCAGCCGGTTTATCGGACTTTGATTTATTGTCTGCCACTTTTTATAACCTCCTCAATTATTCCTCGGTAGTCTCTTTGTCGGATTTTCTGGCAATTTTCTTTTTGACCTTTGTCTTGCCGGCATTCTTTGCCTGAGATGCCTTAGGCGTTTCGAGTACCGCGCCGCATTTGACGCATACTCTCACCTTCTTGGTCTTGCCGTCTATATCGATTTCTTTGTGACCCACTCTCGTCGGCTTGCCGCAAGCGGCGCAAATAGGCATTACGTTGGAAATATGCACCGTTCCCGATTGTTCGGTTATGCCGCCTTTGTCCTGCGCTCTCTTCGGCTTGATGTGTTTCTTTATTTTTTTTGCGCCTTCGCCCTCGATAGTAACTCTTTGTTTGTCATAATCGACTGCGACGACCGTTGCCGTTTTGTCTCTGTGTTGTGCGTCGCCGGTTATAACCATAACCACGTCGCCTTTCTTTATATTAGCTTTCATGTCGTCCCCCTTACAGCACTTCCGGAGCGAGCGAAATAATCTTCATGTAATCCTTTTCGCGCAATTCTCTCGCAACAGGCCCGAATATTCTCGTGCCCTTCGGCTGTTTTTGATTATCGATGATGACGGCGGCGTTGTCGTCAAATTTGATGTGCGTACCGTCCTGACGTCTTATGCCTTTATGCGACCTGACGATGACGGCTTTTACCACGTCGCCCTTTTTGACTACTCCGCCGGGCGTCGCGGTCTTGACGGAAGCAACGATAACATCGCCGATATTCCCGCTTCTTCTGAATGAACCGCCCAGCACTCTTATGCACATTATTTCTTTTGCGCCGGTGTTATCGGCGGCTTTCAAACGTGTTTGTGGTTGTATCATAGCTGCCTCCTTAAATTATTTAGCTTTCTCGACGACTTCGACAAGACGCCAATGCTTTTCTTTGCTTATCGGTCTGGTCTCCGCTACAAGCACCTTATCGCCGATGTTAAGCTCGTTGTTTTCGTCGTGAACTTTGAGTTTTTTGGTTCTCTTGACGATTTTTTTGTAGAGCGGGTGTTTGACGCTTTGCTGTATAGCGACGACAGCCGTTTTGTCCATTTTGTTGCTGACAACAACGCCTGTTCTGCTCTTTCTCAGATTTCTGGTTTCGGTTATTTCTGCCATTTTTCAAATACCCCTTTACTTGGATTTCTTAACGGACGCCTTAGGCTCTACTGAAATGTTTAATTCTCTCTGACGGAGAACCGTCTTTACTCTGGCAATATCTCTCTTCGTGTCGTTGATGACGTGAGGATTTGAAAGCTGATTTGTAGCATGCTTAAAACGAAGCGCATACAGCTCGGCTTTAAGAGAATTGAATTTTGCGACAAGCTCGTCGTTGTTCATAACAAAAAAATCTTTTGCATCCATTACGCTTCACCGCCTTCCGAAATATTTTGTTTATCCGGGTCCCGGAGATCGGACTTTTTGACAAATTTACATTTGATAGGGAGCTTGTGCATAGCTAATCTCAAAGCTTCTCTTGCAGTCTCCTCGGTTACACCCGACATTTCAAACATTATTCTGTCCGGTTTGACCACTGCCACCCAATATTCCGGCGAACCTTTACCGCTTCCCATACGGGTTTCGGCAGGTTTTTTTGTGACGGATTTGTGAGGGAAGATATCGACCCAAACCTGTCCGCCTCTCTTTATAAAACGCGTCATTGCGACACGCGCAGCTTCTATTTGATTTGAAGTAATCCAAGCCGGTTCGAGCGCCATCAGACCGAAATCGCCGTAAGCCAGCATCGTACCCGAATGCGCATGACCCTTCATTCTGCCGCGGTGAACGCGCCTTCTCTTTACTCTTTTAGGCATTAACATTTTGGTCGCCTCCTTCTCTGACGTTAAAGGTCTTTTGGAGAATTTCTCCCTTGTATATCCAAACCTTGACGCCTATTACGCCGAATGTCGTATGGGCTTCGGCGAAACCGTAATCTATATCCGCTCTGAGCGTATGAAGCGGTATCGAGCCTTCATGATAATGCTCGCTTCTCGCTATTTCCGCGCCGTCGAGTCTGCCTGCGACCATAGTCTTGATACCCTTAGCTCCGGCCTTAACGGCTCTTTGCATGGATTGCTTCATGGCGCGTCTGAATTGTATTCTTTTTTCGAGCTGTGCCGCAATATTTTCGGCGGTAAGCTGCGCGTCCGTATCGGGACGTCTTACTTCCATAATGCTTATGCTGATTTTGGTTTCTTTATTTTGGCAAAGCTTTGCGACTTCGTTTTTGATAATCTCCACGCCTGCGCCGCCCTTGCCGATAATGACACCCGGTCTTGCGGTAAATATAACCACGCTCAGCTTATTGACGCTTCTGTCGATAAGGATTTTTGAGACGGCGGACTGATAATATTTTTTCTTTAAAAAGGTTCTGATATTATAATCTTCCACGAGATATTTGGAAAAATCTTTTTTTCCGGCATACCACTGCGTGTCCCAGCCTCTTATTATTCCGACTCTCATCCCATGCGGATTAACTTTTTGTCCCATTATGTCCCCTCCTATTCGGTCTTGGAGTCAAGAATTACCGTAACATGACTCGTGCGTTTTAAAATTCTGTCCGCGCTTCCCTTTGCTCTCGGCATAATCCTTTTGAGAGTAGGACCCGGTCCCGCGAACGCTTCTGCCACATAAAGGTCGATTTTGCTCAATTCTTTATTGTGTTCCGCATTTGCCGCCGCCGAATTTAAAACTTTTTTTACGATGTCGCTTCCGGCTTTCGGCATATTTTCGAGTATAGCGAGAGCATCGTTGTATTCTTTGCCTCTTATGAGGTCAAGGACTACGCCGACCTTAGAAGGCGAAATCCTGACATATTTTGCTATCGCAAAAGGACGCGTATCCGCTTCGCTCTTGCGTTTAGCTGTTTTTTCTTTTAAGCGTTTAGCCATAATTCCCCCTTATTTAGAGCCTGAGGCTTTGTCGCCCGAATGCCCTCTGTAAGTGCGTGTAGGAGCAAACTCACCGAGCTTACAGCCCACCATGTCTTCGGTAATGTATACCGGAACATGCTTTTTGCCATCGTGTACGGCTATCGTATGCCCTATCATTTCGGGAGTAACGGTAGACGCTCTCGACCATGTTTTTATGACCTTCTTCTCATTTTTTTCGTTGAGAAGGTTTATCTTTTTTATCAGGCTTTCCTGTACGAAAAAACCCTTTTTAATCGATCTGCTCATACCCGTCCTCCTAATTAATCCGCTTTACGATAAATTTGCCGCTCTTTCTCTTTTTTCTCGTCTTATAGCCCATAGTCGGCTTACCCCAAGGAGTGACCGGACTCGGCATACCGATAGGTGATTTTCCTTCGCCGCCGCCGTGAGGATGGTCGCAAGGGTTCATTACAACGCCTCTGACCGTCGGCTTGATACCCATATGGCGTTTTCTTCCGGCTTTGCCGATAGAAACAAGCTCATGCTCGATGTTGCCTACCTGACCGATTGTCGCCTTACACTTCAAAAGTATAAGTCTGACCTCGCCGCTCGGCAGTCTTATCGTGGCGTATTTGCCTTCTTTTGCCATGAGCTGCGCAGATATTCCCGCCGCTCTCGCTATCTGACCGCCTTTGCCCGGCTGTAATTCGATATTGTGTATAAAAGTACCTACGGGTATGTTTTCGATTTTGAGAGCGTTGCCAGCCTTGATGTCCGAGCCTTCGCCGCTCAATACCGTATCGCCTTTGTTGAGACCGACGGGAGCGAGTATATATCTCTTTTCGCCGTCGATATAATGGAGAAGGGCGATATTCGCCGAACGGTTAGGGTCGTATTCGATACCCGCAACCTTCGCCGGAATCCCGTCTTTATCTCTCTTAAAGTCGATTATTCTGTATTTGTTTCTGTTGCCGCCGCCGATGTGACGCACGGTTATTCTGCCGGTATTGTTTCTACCGCCCGACCTGTTTTTGGACTCGATAAGGCTTCTTTCCGGCGTGAACTTGGTCAGCTCGCCGTAAGAAGATACGGACATACCGCGTCGTCCCGGAGTAGTCGGTTTATAATTTATAATCGCCATAATTCCTCCTAATTCAAACTGTCGAATTCGGTAATAGTCTTGCTGTCGGACGTAAGCTTGATGACGGCTTTTTTGTAAGCCGGCGTTCTGCCGGACGTCTTGCCCTGTCTTTTGATTTTACCGCGTATGTTGAGCGTATTGACACTCTCTACTTTGATTCCGAGATTTTCGTAAATCTTTTCAAGGGCGTTTTTTATCTGGGTTTTGTTTGCTTTTTTGTCGACGACAAAGGTGTACACCTTGTTTTCTATGCCGGACATACTCTTTTCAGTCAGCACAGGTCTTATGATAATATCGTAAGAATTATCCATTATGCGTAGACCCCCTCGATTTTTTTGACGGCATCTGCCGTGATGATAAATTTTGTGTTTGAGACGATGTCATAGACATTGATAAGCTCGGCGGTCGTCGTCAAAAGGATTTCGATATTGTTGCCCGACCTTACGACGGTGTCGTCCTTGTCGAGAGTGACAAGAAGAGTTTTCTTGTCTATCTTAAAGGCTTTGAGTACGGCGGCTAATTCCTTTGTCTTAGGCTGCGTCAGCTTGATTTCGTTTAAAACGATGAAATTGCCGTCGGCGACCTTTGCCGCGAGTGCGCTCTTTAACGCCTCTTCCTTTGCGCGCTTATTGAGCTTCTGCGAAAAATCTCTCGGTTTCTTGGCAAAAACTATTCCGCCCTTAGTCCATTGAGGCGATCTCGTAGAACCCTGCCTTGCACGTCCCGTTCCCTTCTGTCTGTAAGGCTTGCGTCCTCCGCCCCTTACTTCGGCTCTTGTCAGATTGGACTGAGTACCCTGTCTTTTGTTGGCAAGCTGGGCGACGATAACCTGATGTATGAGGCTCTCGTTATATTCGGCTCCGAAAATAGCGTCGTTCAACTCGATATCCCCGACGATATTTCCCTTTATGTCATATACGTTCTGTTTCATACCGCGTTCACTCCTTATTTGCAGCCTTTTATACTGTCTCTGAGCAATACGAGCGAACCCTTTGCTCCCGGCAAAGCACCCTTGACGAGAATGAGATTTCTCTCGGCGTCAACCCTTGCCACGAGAAGATTTTGTACCGTTATACGTTCGTTGCCGTATTGACCCGGCATTTTTTTGTTCTTAAATACTCTCGACGGGTCGCTGTTCGCACCCATTGAGCCTACTCCCCTGTGATAGCCCGAGCCGTGTGCCATAGGACCTGTGTGCATATTCCATCTCTTTATAGTACCGGTAAAGCCGTGACCCTTAGAGCTGCCTATGACGTCTATCTTGTCGCCGGCTTTAAAGATATCGCATTTGATTTCTTTGCCGACTTCAAATTCGGCGGCGTTGCTGATTTTGATTTCTCTCAAAAATCTCTTGACGGTTACGCCGGCTTTTTTGAATTGCCCTTTGATAGGTCTGTTGACGTTCTTTTCTCTGATGACGCCGAAGGCTATTTGCAAGGCGTCATAACCGTCCTTTGCGACGGTTTTCTTTTGCACTATCGGACATGGCCCGGCTTCTACTACCGTTACCGGTATAACCTTTCCATCCTCTGCAAAAATCTGGCTCATTCCCAGCTTGATTCCAATGATTGCTTTATCCACGATAAAGTTCACCTCCAAAATTCTGTATATTATATAATGTATATTTACTTAATAATATCAATATCCGCCGACTGTCCGTCAGAGCTTGATTTTGATATCGACGCCGGCCGGCAAATCGAGCTTCATAAGCGAATCGATGGTCTTTGGCGTAGGGCTGTAAATGTCGATAATTCTCTTATGGGTTCTGATTTCAAACTGCTCGCGGCTGTCCTTGTACTTATGCGGCGAACGGAGAATTGTGATAATTTCGCGGTCGGTCGGCAACGGAATAGGACCGGATACCTTTGTTCCCGCTCTTTTTACCGTATCGACGATTTTTGCCGCCGACAAATCGATAAGACTTGGGTCGTATGCTTTCATACGGATTCTGATTCTTTGTCCTGCCATGATAATGCCTCCTAACTCTCTTACACACGTCCGTGTGTATCTCGCTATCTTCATAAAAAAAGGCGTTTTACGCCTATCCTAAGCTCTTTTTAAGTTAGTCGCCGGAGTCAACCGCCCCGACCATTGTCCGCGAAAATTATCACATCTACTATGTGTCACTTCCCACATCGTCCCGGAATTTTTACGATAGCCTTAGTATTATATTAGAAAACCACATCTTTGTCAAATGTTTTTTCGCATTTTCCAAAAAAAATATTTATAGGGCAGATGATATCCGATATTTATTTCTTAAAGCTCTTCCGGATACCTAAGCCGTATCCAATCACGATATCAATCTAAAAAATTCTTCACGGTATGAAGCCACCGCGCAAAAACGCCCTTGACGGCGGCAAACGAAAAAGCCGAAGCTCCCGTCATGACCGCAATCTCGCCGTCCTTCACATCGGCGTCCGCGACCTTTGCGTCCGTATAATAAAACCGCGTTTGCATTCCGTACCGGTCGGCGTCTATATACGCCGCCGCGCCGCCGTATTCCGCAGGCGCGATACCGTAACGGTAATGATGGTATTGCTTCTCGACATTAAAATAAGCGGCTACGCTTGTGTCTATCGGCTTGCCGCTCACATCGAGCGGCGGTTTTTTGATTTCGACGGAATACGGAACGCCGTTCCGCCCCATTCCGCCGCCTATACGGTCCTCGACCGCAAATGTTCCTTCATAGCAAGCTATTCCCGACAAATCGAGATTGACGGCGTAGCCGTAGCAATTTCGGATAAGTACGCCCGTGCGGAAATTTCCGCGTGACGAACAATCGGCAAAGGTTATCCCGAAGCCGTCTAAGCCGCCGTCTAAGTAGAAGCCGCCCTGCACGCTGTCGTTTGCTTCCACATCGTAAAAGGAAATGTTTTTATCGGACAAAATATTTACCGCGCCGCGCATTCCGCGCTTCGCCGTGACATTTTCGAGCCGTACGTTTTGTGCCGGAGATAAAACGCGTATCGGGAAATCGACACGAAAACCGCCGTCTACGGTCAGATTGCGTATTACGACGTTTTCACCGGCGACCGTCAATATGTCGGTTTTGTTTGAGATATCCTTATAGTATCCGCTTTTCAAAGCGATTACCGCATTTTCGCCTTTGCCGGAAATAATAATATCCCGCAATATCGGTTCGTCTGCGCGGCTCGGGTCGCCGACCGGAAAGGTATATACCGTTCCCTCGATTTCTATCGTGCCGCCCGCTCCGGCAAGCGCGACCGCTTCTCTTAAACCGCCGCCGAAGCTTTCGCCGTTTATGTAAAGCTTGCCCTTTTTATTTATTCCGATATCGAGATAGCCCGACGTTCCGGCAAAAATGAGAACGGCAAATGTAAAAACAAAAACGGCAAAGACAATAATAAATTTTTTCATAAATTATACCCCGATTACGGTCGTTAATTACTTATATCAAAAAGCTTTCGGGCTATCAAGGCTCTCAATCCGTCTATGCCCTCCCCCGTTTTTGCCGATATCGATACGGTGTCGGTCAGCTTGGGCTTGATGTTGTCGGCGGCAACGTCAATTTTGTTATATACCGTGATGACGGGCTTGCCGCCTGCACCTAAGGATTCCAAAACCTCGGTCACGACGTCGTATTGGCGAAGCATGGACGTACCCGAAAAATCGACGACGTGTATCAGCAAATCGGCATACCGTACTTCTTCGAGCGTCGAACGAAAAGCGTCGATAAGCTCATGCGGCAGGCGGTCGATAAAACCTACGGTGTCGGTCAAGAGATATTCCTTGCCTATATCGACCCAGATTTTTCTCGTCACGGGGTCGAGAGTGGCAAAGAGCTTATTTTCGGCTTTTACCGACGACTTAGCGAGAGCGTTCATAAGCGTACTCTTGCCGGCGTTTGTATAACCTACTATTGCGGCGGTCTTGATACGGCTGTCTATCCTGTTGCCGCGCCGCAAATCTCTTTCTTTTTTCAGCTTCTCTATTCTCTCCGTCAGCTCGAAGATTGTTCTCTTGATGTGACGCCTATCGGTTTCGAGTTTGGTTTCGCCTGCGCCCCTTGTCGCCGTACCCGCGCCGCCGCCGATTCGCGACAAAGCCTTTCCCTGTCCGAGTAATTTTGGCAAGGTGTATTTGAGCTTTGCAAGCTCGACTTGCAGCTTGCCTTCGTTTGTCACGGCATGACGCGCAAATATTTCGAGTATAAGCATGGCTCTGTCGATGACCTTTATACCCAAAGCTTCTTCGATGTTTTTTAATTGCGCTCCGCTCAACTCGTTGTCAAAGACGGCAATGTCGGCTTTTTTTTCATTGACGGCGGCTCTTATCTCGTCGAGCTTTCCGCGTCCGACACAAAAGTTTTTGTCCGCGACGGCTTTGCTTTGGGATATTTCGCCGACCGTATCAAGCCCCGCCGTATCGGACAGACTTCGCAATTCTTCCAAATATATTTCGGCGTCGCCGGACGAAACGCAGACGAGCAAAGCGCGTTCCGCATCCTTGACGGTTTTTAAAAGAGCCGGAGCGGCAAAGAGCTTTTCAGATTCGGCGATTTCGGCAAAGACGGCGGAATGGTCAATGCGCGCATAAGACGCGTACCTGATTATCTCTGCATTTTCGGCGTCCTTCAAAAAAGCCATTGTAATATCCTTAGGTCTTCCCCCGTAGACATTGACGGCGGCGAGCATATCCATTCTGGAATTGCGCAAAGCCGACATATCCTGCTTAGACAGCTCCGACGAATCGTTTAAGTGCGTATGAAAGCACCTTACTCCGGTCAATTTCTCGGCAGACCGCTTTAAATTGACCGAAACAGCCGAAACCGTTCCGCTGTCTCCCACACCGACCGACAAAAGCTGACCGCCGCGCGATATATATACGCAAACTTCCCTATTGACCTTAAAAGAAATTTCCGCAATTTCATTCAACACAGCTTCGTCAATGACATATTCCTTGTCATATTCACCGACAAGTTCTTCGAGCCTGTCCAACACGGTCTTTTTGATACCGTCTACGTTACCGTAAATCATTTTACCCCTTTAAAAAAATCTATTTGTATTATCTCACATCATAAGCAATACAAAACTCGTTTAAAATAAAAAAATCCGCAACAACAAATGATGCGGATTACTGTTTCTCATAACTTCCGCGAGAGCGCGTACATACAAGTATGTAACCTAAAAGCAAAAAATAAACTATGCAAATATTTATTTGTCGTATCTTGAATAACGGCGGAACGCAATGCGGATTGACCACGCGCGTACTTACAATGATAATACCATTCCACACACCACGTTACCCCTTTTGAATAACGGCGGAGAGTGGTGCAGATTGCGGATTTCTTTTACCGCCGACACGAG